>CALRYD010000010.1:0-98939 GCA_943372305.1 Hydrogenophaga intermedia
GGGCCAGCATCAGGTAGGTCAGGTTGGCTTCGCGGATTTCGGCCAAGAGTTGTTCGCTGTCCATGGGGTTCTCCTTGTGGTGACGGTAGGGTCTGGCTTCGTTGGCGACTTGCTTACGTTTGCTTTCCCGATGTGTTCAATTGTGTCGATCGGTCACAAAACTTGAATCGGTAAACGGCTGTTCACGCTGTCGGAAGCACCCCCACATCACGTCAGCTTTCTTCCTACAACCTTGGTACTCATAACCAACCCACCTCTGCGAGCTCAGAACCAGCAGGGGGTGAACACCGCGACGGTGCCGGACCAGCCGCGTGCCTGTCCTGGCACGCCGAGCACGGCACGACGGATCAACAGGACAGCGGCACACCATGCGACTTCACATCCACCGCTCTCGATCCGATACACCCGAAAAAGGAGGGCCATGGACGGGCACCGCTCAACGGTTGCGAGAGGACCCGGCGGAGGACCGGCTGTGATGCCATCCGTTGCCCTTCGGACGCGGCACAGGGCCGGCAACGGCGTGGGCCTGAAGGCTTGAGGCTTGCCACGGCATGCGAGGCATCACGGCGGCCGCTTCATCTGAACGGCATCAGACAGAAGCGCAGAACAGCACTTGACAAACCCGGCTTATCGAGCCCAAACGTTACAAACAGCCGCTAAAGAATATGTCGGGGCCACCGAAATTGAACTCAACGAACTTCTAAAAAGGTTCGTCGTCCGGCAAAGCGAAGCGGCGAGGCGGTCAGCGGTCCCAGGGCCCAACCGGCGCGCCACCAGCAACCGGTCATGGCGGTCCACCGCAAGGTGGACGTTGAGATCGGCAGGAATGCCGGATTACCTTTGTTCAATTTTTTAGGAGTTAGACATGACCACCATCAACACCAACGTGATGTCCCTGAACGCACAACGCAACCTGGCACAGTCGTCGGGTTCGTTGGCCACTTCGATGCAGCGTCTGTCCTCAGGCCTGCGTGTCAACAGCGCAAAGGACGACGCCGCCGGCCTTGCGATCGCCGAGCGCATGAACGCCCAAGTCAAGGGCATGAAGGTGGCCATCCGCAACGCCAACGACGGCATCTCCCTGGCGCAGACCGCTGAAGGCGCACTGGCCAAAATCGGCGACAACCTCCAGCGCATGCGCGAACTGGCTGTGCAGGCCGCGAACGACACCAACGGCGCCACCGACCGCGCCGCTCTGGACAAGGAATACAAGGCCCTGGCCTCTGAAAACGGCCGCGTGATCACCAGCACCGAATTCAACGGCCAGAAGCTGCTGACCGGCACTGGCGGCACCGCAGGCGTGTTCAGCTTCCAGGTGGGTGCCGAGAGCGCCGCCGACAACCAGATCAGCGTCACCACGACCGACACCGCCGCCGCACTGACCACGGCCACGGCAGACGGCACGGTCGCCACCCTGGGCACGGACGCCGCCGGTGCCCGCGCCGCGATGGACGCCCTGGATCTGGCGATCGACCAGGTAACCACTTCGCGCGCCGACTTTGGTGCTGTTCAAAACCGCTTCGACACCGTCATCGCCAACCTGCAAGTCGCAGCGGAAAACCAGTCCTCTTCGCGTGGTCGCATCATGGACGCGGACTTCGCCACGGAGACGGCCAACCTCTCGCGCGGCCAGATCCTGCAACAGGCCGGCACTGCCATGATCGCCCAGGCCAACCAGCTGCCCCAGGGCGTGCTGTCCCTGCTGCGCTGATCGGCCAGCAGTCCACCGGTCGCGCCAGGCCCTCAAAGGGCCAGGCACTCCCGGCGGCGGCGGCACTGCGGTGCCCCGCCGCCGTCCCGTTTGCCACAGCAGCGGGATGCACAGACCGCATGAGTCCTCATCGGGCCGTCGTGCGGTGTGTCCATCCTGACCAGGAGTTCCCATGTCCACCATCTCGTCGCCGGGCATCGGCAGCGGCATCGATGTCCAGACCATCGTCTCGCAACTGGTGGCACTGGAGAAAGCGCCACTGGCACAGCTGGAGAAGCAGGCTTCGTCGATCCAGACCAAGCTCTCCACCTACGGATCCATCAAGTCCCAGGTGTCGGCTCTGGGCGATGCTGCAGCCAAACTGGCGGGCAGCAGCGGCTGGAACGCCGTGACAGCCAGCTCTTCCAATCCCACCGCCATCGGCGTCACTGCCGCGGCCGGTGCACCCGCCACCTCGCTGACCATGGAGGTGACACAACTGGCCAAGGCACAGTCCACCGCCTCCACCGCCGTGGCCAGCGGAACGGGCGTGGGCGCCGGCAGCTTGACCATCGAACTGGGCAGCTGGGGAGCGGGCAGCTTCACCGCCGGCGCCGCAGCGCCGGTGAGCGTGACCATCAACAACGGCGAAGACACGCTGGCCGAGATCGCTGCCAAGATCAACAACACCGATGCCGGCGTGAGCGCCACCGTGCTCAAGGACGCCTCGGGCGAACGCCTGCTGCTGCGCTCCAAGGCCACAGGCCTGGAGAACGGATTTCGCATCACCGCCACCGACGACGATGGCAACAACACCGACGCCTCCGGCCTGTCGCGACTGAGCTTCGATGGCGTGAGCGCCACCGGCACCAGCCAGACGCAAGCCGGGCAGAACGCCCTGGCCACCGTCAACGGCGTGTCCATCACATCGGCCAGCAACCGCCTGAGCGACACGTTGCCGGGCATGACGATCCAGTTGTCCCAGGTGACCACGCAACCGGTGGAGATCGATGTCAACACCGATCTCGAGGCCATCCGCACCAACGTCAAGACCTTTGTGGACACGTACAACGCCCTGGCCACCAACCTGGCCATGGTCACCAAGTACGACGCCGGCACCAAGACCGCGGGCACCTTGCAAGGCGATTCCAGTGCGGTGGGCTTGCAGACCGCACTGCGCGGCATGATGCGCTCGGTCACCGCCAGCGCGCCCTTCACACGCCTGTCGGAGATCGGCATCGAGATGCAGACCGGCGGCACGCTCAAACTCGACAGCGAAAAATTCGACACCGCACTGGCGAATCCTGAAGCGGTCAAGCGTCTGTTCACGGTGGACACCGGCGACGCGGCCACGCAAGGCTTTGGCCTGAAGATGAAGGCCTTCACCGATGGTCTGCTGTCGGTCGATGGGTTGGTCAGCAGCCGATCGGCCGCGCTGCAGAAGTCACTGGACCGCAACAGTCTGGAGCAGGACCGGGTGGAAGAGCGGGCGTCTCGCGCCGAAGTGCGTTACCTGGCGCAGTACAACGCCATGGACGCCAACGTGGCGAAGTTCAATGCCCTCAACACCTTCGTCTCGCAGCAGATCACGCTGTGGAACAAGAGCGGCTAGCGCGTTTGAAAGGGCTCTGACCGACCCCCGACAGCAGGCCTGAACACGCGCTCGACAACGCCGTGCCAGGCCTGTTGTGCTGTCACCCGCAGACACCCATCACCCCACGACGAACACCATGTACTTTCCGCCTCAATTGTCCGCGCCACTGGCTACAGTCCCAGGCGCCGATGCCGATACAAAAAGGCATCAGACACCAGGAAACGACACCATGTTCACTTCCGTCAACTCCCGTGCCGCATCGGCCTACCGCCGCGTCGCCGCCGAAACCAGCGTGCAAGGCGCCAATCCCCACCAGCTCGTGGGCCTGCTGTTCACGGCTTTGCTGCAGTCCATTGCCACCGCCCGCGGCGCCATGCAACGCGGGGACGTGGCGGCCAAAGGCGCAGCCCTGGGCAAGGCGGTTCGCATCATCGAGGAAGGCCTCAAGGCCGGCTTGAACCTGAACGAAGGCGGCGAGATCGCAGCCAACCTGCACCAGCTCTACAGCTACAGCGTGCTGCGCCTGACCCAGGGCAATCTGCGCAACGACAGCGCCGCTCTGGAAGAAGTCGCCCGCCTGATCGAACCGATTGCCGAATCCTGGAAGCTCATCAACGGCAACGGTCCGGCCTATCTGCAGCCCGTCGCGGGCCGGGAGGTCTGACCATGGCACACAGCCTGCTCGACTACTACAAGGCCATCGACAACGCCAGCCAGAAAATGCTGGCCGCCGCGCAATCGGAAAACTGGGACGAGGTGGTGCATCTCGAAGGCGCCTGCGCTGTGCTCATCGCCCAGCTGCGTCACAAATCGCGCACCGACCAGCTAGCACCCGACGAGCGCAAGGAAAAGACCCGCATCATGCAGCGCATCCTGCGGGCCGACGCCGAGATCCGCTGCCTGGCCGAACCCTGGCTGAACGACCTGGAGCAGCTGATGGACACAAAAGGAAATGTGCATTGACAGCCCCCCGCGCCGCCTGCGGCGTCACCCCCCAGGGGGCGGCACTGGCGGCCTGGCAAAGCCAGTTCCGCGGCGCCCTGGATACAGGCACGTGCGCCGGAAACGGACAGGCAACGAGCGATGGGAAGTTGTTCCAGGATGCGGTGGAACCGGCTTTGCCGGGCCACACGCATCGCCCCCTGGGGGGGTGACGCCGCAGGCGGCGCGGGGGGTACTTACACAGACATATTCATGATGTCGGTGTAAGCCGACACCATGCGGTTGCGCACATGCAGCGCGGCCTGGAAACCGATCTGGGACTTCTGCATTGCCAGCATGGTTTCCTCCAGGCTGACCTTGGGGTTGCCCAGCTGCACCTCGGTCTGCAACCGCGAGGATTCCTGCTGGGCAGCGCTCACGCTCTTGAGCGCGGTCTTGAAGCTGTCGGCGAAACCGACATCGGCCACGGCGCCGCCGGCAGCGGGGCGTTTGGTCTGGGCGATCGAACCCAGACCTTGGCTGGGCATGGGGGAAATTCGCAGGTCCATGGCGGTGTCCTTCCACAGGAAATGGGTCAGAGCCGATGCTAGTGAAGGCCCGCTGCACCGGCGGCGGGAATAGGGGCACAAAGCGGGGCCTTTTCATGGTTATGCCGGGGGCGGCGGACCCGAATAATCGTTCGCAACAGGGGCATTTCCCCTGCCTGTGACAGAACCCACCTCCCCTGCCATGAGCACCACCGTCGCCGACGTCGATTTCCAGCCGGTCCACCGCAACGCGTTCAGCGCCGGCCTGGCGCGGCTGGACAGCGCCCAGAAGATCAAGCTGGGTCTGGGTGCGCTGGCCCTGCTGGCGATCGTCCTGGCCCTCTTCTTCATGGGCCGCCAGCCCGAGATGCGGGTGCTCTACGCCAACCTGAACGACAAGGACGGGGGCGCCATCGTGGCCCAGCTCTCGCAGATGCAGGTGCCCTACCAGTACGCCGAGGGCGGCGGTGCCATCATGGTGCCCGCCGACAAGGTGCACGATGTGCGCCTGCGCCTGGCCTCGCAGGGCCTGCCCAAGGGTTCGGTCAGCGGTTTCGAGCTGATGGAAGCCAACCGCTTTGGCATGACGCAGTTCCAGGAACGCCTGACGTTCCAGCGCGGTCTCGAAGGCGAACTCACCCGGTCCATCCAGTCGCTGTCGTCGGTGCAAGCGGCGCGCGTGCACCTGGCACTGCCCAACCAGAACGGGTTTTTTCGCGAACAGCAAAAGTCCAGCGCCTCGGTGCTGCTGACCCTGCACCCCGGCCGCACGCTGGACAAGGCGCAGATCGCCGGCATCGTGCACCTGGTGGCGTCGAGCGTTCCCGAAATGAACCCCAAGGCGGTGAGCGTGGTGGACGACGCCGGCTCGCTGCTCTCGGCCGCGCCCGAAGCCCAGGGCGTGGACCTGCAACGCCTGCAGTACACGCAGCAGATCGAGCAGCTCTACACCCGCCGCATCATGGACATGATCGAACCGCTGGTCGGCGTGGGCAACGTCAAGGCCCAGGTCAGCGCCGAGATGGACTTCTCCGAAGTGGAGTCCACCAGCGAGCAGCACCGCCCCAACCAGGGCGGCGAACCCGGCACGGTGCGCAGCCAGCAGATCGTCGAAGACGGCACCGCCGCCCAGGCCCAGCCCGCCGGTGTACCCGGCGCCACCACCAACCAGCCGCCGGCCACCGGCACCGCCCCCATCAACGGCGCCGCTGCCCCGCTGGGCGTGGCCAGCAACGCCGACAAGGCCGGCAACCAGCGCCGCGAATCGGTCATCAACTACGAGGTGGACAAGACCGTGAAGGTGGTGCGCGAGGCCACCGGCACGGTCAAGCGCCTGACCGCGGCGGTGGTGGTGAACCACCGCGGTGGCACCGACCCCAAGAGCGGCAAGGCCACCAGCACCGCCATCCCGCCCGAACAGCTCGAACAGATGACCGCCCTGGTGCGCGAGACCATCGGCTTCAACAAGGACCGCGGGGACTCGGTCAACCTGGTCAACGCCCCGTTCAGCGACAACAAGGCCGCCGACGAAGCCCCGCCGGCCTGGTGGATGCTGCCCGACAACCAGGACCTGATGCGCGAGATGGCCTTCCCGGCCGGCATGGTGCTGCTGGGTCTGGTGGTGCTGATGGGCATGGTGCGCCCCGGCCTGAAGCTGATGAAGACGCCGGCCACCCCGCCCAAGCCCGAGCCCGTGGTGCCACAGCTCAGTGCCATGCTCAACGAAGAACCCGAGCGCCCCGCCCTGCCCGTGCCGGAGCCGGAACCCGAGCCGGTGGACACCCCGGACAAGCGACTGGAGCAGGCCAAACGCCTGGCACTGGAAAACCCGGTGGCGGTCGCCAACATCGTCAAGGGCTGGGTCAACGGCGAGGCGTCATGAAACACCCCCGCCTCGCTTCGCTCGACCCCCTCAAGGGAGCGGCCCCTGCGGCCCGGCAAAGCCGGTTCCGCGGCGCCTCTGGACGGAATCGCGGCACGCGGGCCGGTTCTTTGAACCTCAAAGATTGAAGGACTGACCAACATGGAAGACCAGGGCACCCACGACGCGGCGATCTTTCTCATGTCGCTGGGCGAGGAAGAGGCGGCCGAGGTGTTCAAGCACCTCACGCCCAAGGAAGTGCAGAAACTCGGCGAGACCATCGCCAACATGCGCGCCGTCTCGCACGAAAAGGTGGACCAAGTCATGGCCCGCTTCACCGAAGAAGCGGCCTCGCAGAAGCTGCTGGTCTCCGACACCAACGACTATGTCAAGGCGGTGTTGCGTCGCGCACTGGGCGACGACAAGGCCTCGCTGCTGATCGACCGCATCATGCAGGGCAGCGACGTCTCAGGCATCGAAGGCCTCAAGTGGATGGATCCGCAGTCGATTGCCGAGCTGCTGCGCAACGAACACCCGCAGATCATGGCCGCCATCCTGGTGCACCTGGAAAGCGACCTCATCGCCGGCGTGCTCAAGCACCTGACCGAGCGCTCGCGCAACGAGGTGATGCTGCGCATCGCCACGCTCGAAGGCATCCAGCCGACCGCGCTCAAGGACCTCAACGAGGTGCTCTACAAAGTGCTGGCTGGCGGTGACAAGGTGCGCAAGACCTCGCTGGGCGGCATCCAGACCGCGGCCGACATCATCAACATGATGGGCACCGCCATCGAGACCTCGGTGGTCGAGTCGATCCGTCTGCTCGACGGCGACCTGGCCCAGAAGATCATGGACAAGATGTTCACCTTCGAGGACCTGCTCAAGCTGGACAACAAGTCCATCCAGATGGTGCTCAAGGAAGTTTCCAGCGACACCCTGGTCATCGCGCTCAAGGGTGCGAGTCCCGAACTCAAGGAACTCATCCTGGGCAACATGTCCAGCCGTGCGGCCGAAGGCCTGCGCGAGGACCTCGAATCGCGCGGTCCGGTGCGGCTGTCCGAAGTCGAAGGGCAGCAGAAAGAAATCCTCAAGATCGTGCGGCGTCTGTCCGACGAAGGCTCGATCGTGATGGGCGGAGGCGGCGATGACGGCTTCGTCTAAGCAACCCGCGAAGACCAGCCCGCACTCGCGCTTTATCCCGCGCGAGGAAATCGCGGCCGTTGCCGCCTGGAGCTTTTCGGCCATGGACGTGGGCCACGTCGCGCCCCCTCCGCCCAAGGTCGAAGCAGAACCCGAACCCACCCCTGTTGCGGTGGACCTGGATCAGCTGCTGCAGGAAGCGCGCCAGCAGGCCTACGCCGAAGGTTTCAACCACGGACACGACGCCGGGAGCCAGGAAACCCGCGATGCACTGGAAGCCACCGTGCGCCGCAGTGCCGAAGAAACCGCGGTGCGCATGGGCCAGCTGCTGCACAGCATGGGCGACCAGCTCATCGCCAGCGAACAGCACATCGCCCGCCAGATCCTCGAACTCTCGTGCGACATCGCTCGCCAGGTGGTGCGCCAGGAACTCAAGATCAACACCCGGCACCTGCGCGCCGTCATCGGCGAGGCGCTCGAACAGATGGTCGAAGACGGCTTGCCGTCCACCGTGCGCATGCACCCGCAAGACCTCGCGCTCATGAAGGGCGCGCTGATCGAGACCCTGGGCGAGTCCGCCCCCGAACTGGTGGCCGACCCCGACATCTCGCCCGGCGGCTGCCTGATCCAGTCGCCCAGCTCGGCGGTGGACGCCACCATCGAAAAGCGCTGGGCGCGTGCCATTGGCAACCTGGGCCTGAGCGTGGAATGGAACCCCGAGGAGGCGCGCGATGAGTGAGCCCGTCAGCCGCTGGGGCCATTTCATGGACGACGTGCGCGTCAGCGCCAACGCCCCCACACCCCTGGAAGTCAGCGGCACCCTCACCCGCCTGGCAGGCCTGGTGCTCGAAGCCGTGGGTCTGCGCGTGCCCGTGGGCTCGCAGTGCCTGATCGGCAATGGCGCCAAGGACCCGGTGCTGGCCGAGGTGGTGGGCTTTGCCGGCGACCGCGCCTACCTCATGCCCGCCGGCGACACGCACGGCCTGTCCAGTGGCGCCACCGTCACACCGCTGGCGCCCTACCGCACCGTGCCGCAGGTCGGCCAGGTCAACCCGCCGCCGTCACCGGCCGACCGCGGCCTGCTGCGCCTGCCGCTGGGCCGCGGCTTGCTCGGCCGCGTGGTCGACGCGCACGGCCACCCGCTGGACCACAAGGGCCCCATCACGCAGGTGGACGTGGCGCCCATGGAGCGCGCCCCGCTCAACGCCATGGACCGCGACCCGGTGCGCGAGCCACTGGACACCGGCGTGCGCGCCATCAACGCCCTGCTCACCGTCGGTCGCGGCCAGCGCATCGGCCTGTTCGCCGGCTCCGGCGTGGGCAAATCGGTGTTGCTGGGCATGATGGCCCGCTACACCAAGGCCGACGTGATCGTGGTCGGCCTCATCGGCGAACGCGGCCGCGAGGTCAAAGAATTCATCGAAGACATCCTGGGTGAAGACGGCCGCGAGCGCGCGGTCGTGGTCGCCGCGCCAGCCGACGCGCCGCCGCTGGTGCGCATGCAGGGCGCCGCCTACGCCACCGCCATTGCCGAGCGGTTCCGCGACGACGGCCTGCACGTGCTGCTGCTCATGGACTCGCTCACCCGTTACGCCATGGCACAGCGCGAGATCGCGCTGGCCATCGGCGAACCGCCGGCCACCAAGGGCTACCCGCCGAGCTGCTTTGCCAAGCTGCCGCAGCTGGTGGAACGCAGCGGCAACGGCCTCAACGGCGTGGGTTCGATCACCGCCTTCTACACCGTGCTGTCCGAAGGCGACGACCAGCAGGACCCGATCGCCGACGCCGCACGCGCCATCCTGGACGGACACATCGTGCTCTCGCGTGCGCTGGCCGAATCGGGCCACTACCCGGCCATCGACGTCGAGGCGTCCGCCTCTCGCGTGATGCACAACGTCGCCAGCCCGCAGCACCTGGAACTGGCGCGCAAGTTCCGCAACAACTACTCGCGCTTCATGAAGAGCCGCGACCTGGTCCAGCTCGGCGCCTACGTGGCCGGCAGCGACCCGGAAACCGACCGCGCCATCGTGCTCTACCCCGCACTGCAGCGTTTCCTGATGCAGGACATGCGCGAAGCCGCCACTCTGGCCACCAGCCTGCAGCAACTGGGTGCGGCGCTGCAGGAAGAGCCGCGCCAAGGCCATGCACAACGCCAAGCGCGCCCCCACCACAACCCCTATGAAGGACAGGCATGACCGCGATCCAGACGCTCAACAAAGTGGTGGACATCGCCGAGAAGCGCCGAGATGAAGCCCGCGCCGCTCTGGCACAGCAGCAGCGCGAACTGCAGATCGCGCACGAGCAGTTGCAGCAGCTGCAGACCTACGCCAACGAGGCCCAGCAGCGCTGGATGGCGCGCAGCAGCGGCGCCGGGGTGGATGCGCAGCAGCTGTTCCACCAGCGCCAGTTTATGGCCAAGATCGACCACGCGCTGGAGTTCCAGCGCGGCGTCATCGCCAACCGCGAGGCGCTGATCGAGCGCAGCCAGGGCCAGCTGATGGTGGCCGAGCGCGATGTCGCGGGCTTGCGCAAATACACCGAACGCAAGCTGCAGGCCGCGCAGCAGATCGCCCAGCGGCAAGAACAGAAAGCCACCGACGAGATGGCCCTGTCCATCCACCTGCGCCAGAGCCTGGCGCTGGCCCAGGCACAAGGAATGCGCACATGACCACCACATCGTCCACCAGCGCCGCCGCCCACGGCAACACCCCGGCCAGCCAGACGCAGGGCAGCAACGCCAGCGCGCGTGGTCACGGCCGCGCCGCCACGGGCACACCGGGCAACGCCGACCTGTTCGCCAACCTGCTGTTGCTGCTCAACGCCGGCAGCGAGCTGTCCACCGACACGCTGGGGACCGCACTGGAAGCCCCCTCTGACGCCAACGCCCCTGCCGACGGCGCCACCGCCCTGGCCACAGACAGCGCACAGAACCCGCTGGCCGGTCTGCTCGGCTGGCCTGGCGCCTCCCTGCCGCTGCAGCCGGCCACCACCGGGCAGTTGTCTCCGCAGGCCGACGCCGCAGGCCTCCATGCCCGCAACGGCACCGCCCCGACGGTGGATGCCCCGAGCCTGTCCTCCGCATCCGCCCGCCCGGCCGACGGGCTGACGCCCGCCACATCGCCCGAGACCCTGGATCCCGACACCCTGGCCGCCCTGGCGCGGGCGAACACCGCGGCCGAAGCCACACCCGCCGACGCCCAGCGCGGTGCGGCAGCCGTGCGCATCACCGCCTGGCGCAGCACCACCGGCCTGGCACCCAACGCCGCGGGCCTGTCGGCGGCGCAGGCCTTGTCCCATGGCGCTGCGCCCCACGTCTCGATGTCCCAAGCCGCGTTCGCCCAGGCCATGCTCACCCGCAACGGCGGGGCCGATGCGATCCCGGCGCTCGCGCCGCAGATGCGCAGCACGGTGCTGCTGGACGAGCGCTTTGCCCAGGCCAGCGCCGACAGCGAATCGGCCAGCCCCTTGGCCCTGGGCGGCACCAGCGGTGCTGGCGCACGCAGCGAGGCGTTGCCCGCCCCCACGGGTGCGGGCGGGACCGGCGCCGACACGGGTCAAGACACGCCGTCCGACCTGTCGCAGGGGTTCAGCACAGCCAGCGACAACCCGGACGCCAGCGAAGCCGCCGCACAGGCCGCCGCCGAAGCGGACGACAGCGCCAGCTGGGGTGTCCAACACCTGCGCCACGCCAGCGTGCGCCTGGGCGAACCGGGCGAACAGGCCATCGACATCCAGCTCTCGATGGCCGGACAGGAAGTACGCGTGGAGTTCCGCACCGACGATGCCCAGACGCGCGCCAGCCTGGCCCAGGACGGTGGCGCCGCACTGGGCGAGCTGCTGCAGCGCAGCGGCATCGATCTGGGCGGTGTCTCGGTGGGAGCACAGGCACAACAGCACGGCCAGGACCAGCCAGCCCGCACCCCGCAAGGCCCGACCGCACAGGCCGCGCAACGCCACCGCGAGGCCGAGGCGGCCACCACCGCCAGCGCGGTCCCACCGGCACGCCCCAGAGCCGACGGCAGCCGCCCGCTCGACCTGTTCGTTTAAAGACGGTTCTAACCCCGCGCTGCGCTTCCTGCCAGGCGCGACACCGGCCGCCCGGCTCCGCCGGCCGGGCGCTGTCACGGGTCGTGTCGCTGCCCAGGTGACGGATGGCACGCCGACGGCGCGGCCCGCCACGCCAAACCCCGCAGCTGGGCGCGGCGCCAGAGTGCGCCGAATAAGCGGCTTTTCCTGCTCTTTTCCGGTGACCGCGCCGGGGGTGTGAATCCAATAATTCTCTCAAGCCCCCGCCAACGGGGACGACCCCCGCCCCGTCTTCGGGGCCGGTCCGAATTTCTGGAGCCACACCATGTCCGCTGCTGCCGCCACCGCCGACGCCTCGGCCGATGCCAAACCCAAGAAGAGCAAAAAACTGCTGTTCATCATCATCGGCGTGGTGGTGCTCGCCCTGGTGGGCGCCGGTGCCGCTTTCTTCCTGATGAAAAAGGGGCACGACGAAGAAGGCGGCGAAGAAGGCGCGACCGCTGCCGCGGAGGCCCCGGAACCGCCCCCACCGCCCAAACACGACCCCAAAGCCCCGCCCACCTTCCTGCCGCTGGACGCCATGGTGGTGAACCTGGCCGACGAGGGCGGCAACCGCTTCGTGCAGCTGGCCATCACCCTGCAGCTGGACGACCCCAAGGTTGCCGAGGACATGAAGGTCTACATGCCCGCCATCCGCAACGGCATCCTGATGCTGATCTCGCAGCGCACCGCCGAACAGATGCTGGTCGTCGAAGGCAAGGAAGACCTGACGCAGGACATCATCGGCGAGATCTCGGCCGTGATGGGCTACGACTACGAAGACCCGCGCGAGGACGCCACCGAGACCGAAGCCGCGGCCGCGCCCAAGGGCAAAAAACCCAAGCGCAAGCGTGCGGTCTACAACCCCATCCGGGGCGTGCTCTTCTCCAGCTTCATCGTCCAGTAAGCACACGGATCCACGACCATGTCCGAGGCATTTCTCTCCCAGGCCGAGGTGGACGCCCTGCTCGAAGGCGTCACCGGTGAAAGCCAGCAGGTCGAGAAAGAGGCTCCCGCCAAGGAAGGCGTGCGGGGCTACGACATCTCGAACCAGGAACGCATCGTGCGTGGGCGCATGCCCACCATGGAGATCGTCAACGAACGCTTCTCGCGCAACCTGCGCATGGGGCTGTTCAACTTCATCCGCAAGAGCCCGGAAATCACCGTCGGCGCCGTGAAGGCGCAGAAGTACAGCGCCTTCCTGCGCGAGCTGGTGGTGCCCACCAACTTCAACATCATGGCCGTGCGCCCGCTGCGCGGCAACGGCCTGGTGGTGTGCGAACCCACCCTGCTGTTCGGCGTGATCGACAGCCTCTTCGGCGGCAACGGCAAGTTCAAGACCCGCATCGAGGGGCGCGACTTCTCGCCCACCGAGCAACGCGTGATCACGCGCCTGGTGGAGGTGATCGCCGAGGAGTACAAGAAAGCCTGGGCCAGCGTCTACCCGCTGGAACTGGTCTACCAGCGCTCGGAGATGCAGCCCCAGTTCGCCACCGTGGCCACGCCCGGCGAGATCGTGGTCTGCACTAGTTTCTCGCTGGAGATCGGTGACCTCACCGGCTCCATGCACATCTGCATTCCGTATTCAACGCTCGAGCCCATCCGCGACGTTCTGTACTCCACCGTGCAGGGCGACGCCATGGAAATGGACCGCCGCTGGGTGCGGCTGCTGAGCCACGAGATCCAGGCCGCCGAGCTGACGCTGGTGGCCGAGCTCGCCAAGACCGACGCCACCATCGAACAACTGCTGGCCATGCAGGTGGGCGACTTCCTCGAACTGGAACGCGCCCCCAACATCCAGGCCAAGGTCGAAGGCGTTCCCCTGTTCGAGTGCCAGTACGGCACACACAAAGGCAAGTACGCGCTGCGCATCGACCGCAAGCTGCGTGGCGCCGAAATGACCTGGCTGGGAGATTCCTATGTCAACTGATACCACCGACACCATGAACCAGGACAGCATCGCCGACGACTGGGCGCAAGCCCTTGAAGAGCAGGCAGCGAGCGAAGCCGGTCAGGCCGACAGCGCCCCCGCGTTCGACAGCGACACACCCCACCCGCCCGCCGCCGCCAGCGGCCTGGGCGGTGCGGGTGGCGGCGGTGGGGGCACCGGCGCCCCTGCCGGTGCCAACGGCGGCATCCCCGACATCCAGATGGTGCTGGACATCCCGGTCACCCTGTCGGTGGAACTGGGCCGCGTGAAGGTGCCCATCAAGTACATCCTGCAGCTCGCGCAAGGTTCGGTGGTCGAACTCGACGCCCTGGCCGGTGAACCCATGGACGTGCTGGTCAACGGCTACCTCATCGCACAGGGCGAGGTGGTGGTGGTCAACGACAAGTTCGGCATCCGTCTGACCGACATCGTCACACCGTCGGAGCGCATGCGAAGGGTGTCCCGGAGCTGATTCGGGAAACAGTGGATCCCCCCGCGTCGTCTTCGGCGCCCCCCCTTGAGAAGGGGGGCGACACCAGAGGCCCGGCGGAGCCGGTTCCTCGGTGTCTCTGGATGAAGACACCTTTCTCCGGACACGTCACTTCTATCGGTTCTCTTTCATTTTTCTTGATCCATGTTGCAAAACGCGCTCCCTGCTGTGGGTCTGCTGGCCCTGATGGTGCTGCTGGCCTGGGCGCTGCAGCGCTGGAAGAAGCACCTGCCCGGCATCGCCCACCACAGCGGTCCGGCGCTCAAGGTGCTGAACACGGTGTCGCTGGGCCCGCAACAGCGGCTGGTGACGGTGCAAGTCGGCCAGGGCGCCGACGCGCTGTGCCTGGTGCTGGGTGTGGCCCCCGGGTCCATCCAGACGCTGCACACCCTGCCCCTGCCGGCCGAGACCGAGACCGACACCGGCACGCCCGTCCCCATGGCCACCGCGGGCGGCTTCGCCGCGCGGCTGGCGCAGCTCACCGCCCACAAAATCGCCACTTCGGCACAAGCTCCCCATGCGCCGCTCTGACCTTCTTTCGCACCCGGCCGTGCGCCTGGCCCTGTTCACCGGCCTGGCGCTGCTGGCCGGCACCGCGCTGGCCCAGGTGGCCACACCGGTCGCGCCCGCACCGGTCACGCCCACCGCTGTGACGCCACCACCCGGTGCGGCCCTGCCGCTGGTCATCGGCCAGGGCTCGGGCGGCAACAGCTACTCGGTCCCCATCCAGACCCTGCTGTTCTTCACTGCGCTGAGCTTCCTGCCCGCGGTGCTGCTGCTCATGACGGGCTTCACCCGCATCGTCATCGTGCTCTCGCTGCTGCGCCAGGCGCTGGGCACGCAGTCGGCGCCGCCCAACCAGGTGATCGTCGGCCTGTCGCTGTTCCTCACGCTGTTCGTCATGGGCCCCACGCTGGACAAGGTCTACAACGACGCTTACGCCCCCTACACCGCCAACCAGATCAGCTTCGAGCAGGCGCTGGACCGGGGCCAGCTGCCCATGCGCGAGTTCATGCTCAAGCAGACGCGCCAGAGCGACTTCGAACTGTTCGCCAAGCTGGCCAAGCTGCCGGCCGAAGTCAAGGCGCAAGACGCACCGTTCCGCGTCATCGTGCCGGCCTTCGTCACCAGCGAACTCAAGACCGCGTTCCAGATCGGTTTCATGATCTTCATCCCCTTCCTGGTGATCGACATGGTCGTCGCCAGCGTGCTGATGTCGCTGGGCATGATGATGCTGTCCCCCGTGCTGGTGGCGCTGCCGTTCAAGCTGATGCTGTTCGTGCTGGCCGATGGCTGGAACCTGTTGCTGGGATCTCTCGCAGCCAGCTTCGCGACATGACACAGACCCCCACGCTCCACCGCTGAACGAGGACACACCATGGACCCGCAAGCCGCCCTCACCATGGGGCAGAACGCCCTCTACATGCTGCTCATGATCTCGGCACCGGTGCTCATCGCGGTGTTGGTGGTCGGTCTGGTGGTCAGCGTGTTCCAGGCCATCACCCAGATCCACGAAGCCACCCTGTCCTTCGTGCCCAAGCTGGTGGCCGCCATCGCGGTGTTCGCCATCGCCGGGCCGTGGATGCTGACCACCCTGGTCGAGTTCATCCGCAACACGTTGTTGGCGATTCCGAACCAGGCGATATGAGGCACCCCCCGCGCCGCTTCGCGTCACCCCCCAGGGGGCGGCACCTGCGGCCTGGCGAAGCCAGTTCCGCGGTGCCCCTGGAACGGCTCCCCCTCTCCCTATCAGCGACTTGCTGCCCATCCGACCATGATCACCTTCAGTGAAGCGCAGCTCATGGCCTGGGTGTCGCCGGTGTTCTGGCCGTTCCTGCGCATCCTGGCGGTGTTCGGCAGCGCACCCATCTTCTCGGCGCGCTCAGTCCCGGTGCGCAGCAAGGTGGGGCTGGCCTTTCTCATCGCGGTCTGCGCTCAGGCGGGTCTGCCCGAGCAGGAGGTCATCGCGCTCACCGACCCCCGCGCTTTCGGCGTGGTGCTGCAGCAGGTGGTGGTGGGCGTGGCCATCGGGCTGGCGGTGCGCATCGTCTTCGCCTCGGTCGAGCTGGCTGGCGAAGTCATCGGCCTGCAGATGGGTCTGAACTTCGCCGGCTTCTTCGACCCCAGCACCAACACCCAGACCAGCGCGGTCGGCCGCTTCTTCGGCAACACCACCATGCTGCTGTTTGTGGTCATCAACGGCCACCTCATGCTGCTGCAGGCCGTCATCGCCAGCTTCGAGACCTTCCCGGTCGGCGGTGGCGCGTTCGACGCCATCGCCCACATGCGCATCCACGAACTGGGCACCGTGGTGTTCCGCTATGGCCTGTGGATCGCCCTGCCCATGATCGGCATGCTGCTGTTCATCAACATCGTGCTGGGTTTTGTCTCGCGCATCGCGCCGCAGATGAACGCGTTTGCCATCGGCTTCCCGCTCACCCTCTCGGCCGGTCTGGTCGGCATCGCCGCCACCCTGCCCATGCTGGAAACGCCGGTGGTCGCCCTGCTGAAGATCGCGACCGACATCTTCACCGGTGGATAGTCAGGAAACACCCCCGCAGCGCTGCGCGCTACCCCCTCGAGGGGGCGGCACTGTCCGTCCGGCAAAGCCGGCCCGGCGGTGCCCTTGGCAGGCGCCCGGTTCCAGCGGTGGCGTCACTGCCAGCGCAGGTCGCGCAGCTTCCAGTCGTCGCCCTCGCGCCACCATTCCAGCTGCACCGCGTACGGCGCGACGCGCTCGGGTATCAGATCCTGCGCGCCGGTCACCAACACCTGCGCTTCGGTGCGGCCGGTCTGGCCACCCGCCACGTCGACCTGACTGCTGCGGGTCACGGCGATCACCTTCACCTGCTGGTAGCGCAGGAACATCAGCGCCATGGTCTTGCGCGCCCATTCGCGGTCCAGCCCTTCGCTCTCGCCGCTCTGGGCGCGGAACTTCGGATCCAGCAACGCGAGCACGGCGTCGGCGTCTTTGGCCTCCAGCGCGTCCTGCAGACGCTGCACCGTGGCATCGAGCGCGGCTTGCGGATCGTCGGGGCGGTTGCACGCAGCCAGCCAGGGCAACGCCGAAGCGAGCAGCCAACGGGTCAAGGCTCTGCGGTTCATGGGGTATCCCTCTGGCACTGCGACGGTGGATACGGAGTTCATGATTCCAACGGTAGTGGGCATCAGCGTCCGGTCATCCACCGGACCAGCCAGAAGCACAGGATCAGCGCCAGCACACCCAGCCGGACCCAGGTCATGGTCGAGGTTCTGGGCCTGGCAAGCACCAGGCGCGCCGACGCAGAAGTGGGAGGGTTGTAGCGCCCTTGCGCCCAGGCCACAGCCTGGTCCGCCGTCATCAAGGCCCCGGACTCACCCTCCAGCAAAAGTCCCTTGCTCAGTCGGGCGAGCACGGCGGCGGCGCCCTGTGCCGCTGCCATATCGGCCTCCCGGCGCAGGCTCAAGGTCACGAGGGTGTCGAAGGTCGCCACCTGCCGCGCCTGCGGCGGTGACAGACCAAGCTGGGTCAAGTCTTCACGACCCATCGGACCCACGGCGTACTCAAAGCCCTGCCGCGCGTCAGGACAGGGCCAGTAGCCCTCAGCATGGGCCGGGTCCAGGGTGGTGTCCAGCGCGACACCAAAACCCAGCTCTCGCAACGTGGATGCCCAGGCTGCTGCAGAAGGCAGGTCGCGGCGGTTGGTGGCCACGTAGAAGTCGACACTCATGGTGCTCAGCCCTTTGAAGAAGGATCCTGGGTACACGTCGGGTGGCGAGCATCGCCCTTCACACCCCGGTCACCGCCACAGCGTTCAGCGTCAGCAAGGCGCCCGGCTTGGGCAGGGCCGCGATGCCGATCACCGTGCGCGCCGGGTACGGCTGGGTGAAGTGCTCGGCGTAGGCCCGGTTCATCTCGGCGAAATCCGCCACGTCCACCAGGTTCACCTGCACGTGCGCGATGTCGCGTTCGGTGCCACCCGCGGCCTGGACCAATGACAGCACATTGCGGATGGCCTGCACCGCCTGCTCGTAAACCCCCGGCCCGGCGAGCTGGCCAGTGGCCGGGTCCACACCCGGGGTGCCGGAGACGAACACCTGATGGCCAACACGCACCGCATGGCTGTAAGGGCCGATGGGATCGAAGAGACTGGCGTCGATGAAGGAACGGGACATCAGGCCACAGCCGGCAACGGGCCCAGCACCGGGTCAGACCAGGCTGTTGCGGATCGCATAAACGGTCAACTCCGCATTGTTCGCCAGGTGCAGTTTTTCCAGCACCCGGGCGCGGTAGACGCTCACGGTCTTGGGGCTGAGCATGAGTTCTTCGGCGATGTCCGAGAGCTTCTTGCCCGAGGCGATCAGGGTCAGGGTCTGCAGTTCGCGTTCGGACAGGCTGGCGTGCAACTCTTCGCTTTCGGGCGCGGCCAGGTTGTCCACCAGCATCTGCGCCACCTCGGGCGTGACGTACTTGCGGCCCTGGTGCACGGTGCGCACCGCGGCGATCATTTCGGCCGGCTCGCCGGCCTTGTTGAGGTAGCCGCGGGCGCCGGCACGCAGGCAGCGGATGGCGTACTGGTCTTCCGGGTACATGGAGACCACCAGGGTCTTGATCGGTGAGCCCTCTTCGCGCAACGCGGCCAGCACTTCCAGGCCACCGCGACCAGGCATGTTCAGGTCGAGCACCAGCACATCGCACGGGGTTTTGCGCAACTGTTCGCGCAACTCGGGGTAGCTGCCGGCTTCGCCCACCACCTGGATGTCGACCGCCTCGGCGATGGTGTCGCGGATGCCCCGGCGCACGACCGCGTGGTCGTCACACAAAATCACTTTGATCATTGTTATCTGCTTCCCTGTTGAGTTCAGTGCCACCGCCGCCAGCGTCTGCCAGCGGCACCGACAGGATGACCGAGGTGCCGCGCGGTGAGGAACTGACGTCCAGCCAGCCCTCGACCTTGGCGGCGCGTTCCTTCAGGCCCAGCAGGCCGAAGGACTTGGCCTTGCGCAGGGCATCGGGCCCCATGCCGTGGCCGTTGTCGCTGACTTCGAGCGTGAGCACGCCCTCTCGGTCGCTCAGGTCGATGTCGACCGCGCTGGCATGGGCGTGCTTCTGCACATTGGTCAGCGCTTCCTGGGCGGTGCGGTAGGCCACGAGCTGGATATCGCGAGGCACATCGATCAACTCGGCCGACCGGCGCACGGCAACGCGCACGCCGGTGCGCTTTTCAAAGCTGGCACCCAGCCACTGCACCGCCGCCACCAGGCCCTGGTCCAGGATGGGAGGGCGCAGGTTCATCATGATGCGCTGGCTGGCCCCCAGGGCGTGCTGCAGCATGTCCAGCGCGGTGTCGATGTGCTGGCGCATGTCGGCGTCCAGGCCGGGGCGGCGCGAGATCCAGGACAGATCCAGCTTGACGGCGGCCAGCGAGCCGCCGATGTCGTCGTGGATTTCTCGGGCGATGTCCGCGCGTTCCTGGTCGATGCTGGTCTGCAGGTGCTCGGCCAGTTCGGCCAGTCGCTGGCGCGATTCGGCCAGTTCGGCGTCGGCACGCTCCTTGGCACGGCGGGTCCGGGCCACGTCCAGCGCACGTTCGATGACGTGCGCCAGGCGCTGCATGTTGTCTTTGAGCAGGTAGTCGTCCACACCGCGGTGCATGGCTTCGACCGCCGCGGCCTCGCCAATGGCCCCCGAGAGGATGACGAAGGGGATGACGATGCCGCTGGATCGCACCCGTTCCCAGGCGTCCAGCCCGTTGAAGCCGGGCAGGTGGTAGTCGGCCACCACGATGTCGTGGCTGCGGCTTTCGAGTTCGCGCTGGAAATCGTCCAGCGTGTCCACCAGGGTCAGCTCGCAGGGCATCTGGCTGCGCTGCAGGGCGAACTTCACCAGGGCGTGATCGACCCGGGAATCTTCAAGGTGGAGGATGCGGATCGGCGCTCGGGGGGTGGTGTCAGACATGCCGATCGGATGCGAGGTGGAAGTGTCCGCCAGACGGTGGCCAAGTGAGCGAAATGCCGCTGAATTTGGCCCGTTATCTGCCGATACGGGTTCTTACAAGTCCTGAAAATTGTACTGCCCGAACGCCCAAAGAAGGCCCTGAGAAACCCCATGCACAGCCCCAACACCACCTCTCATCTGGACCACGCCCTGGTGGCGTCGCACCAGCCGTCGGTCTCGCTGCCGGTGAACCTTGTGGCCGACGTGCAGGACTCCCTGCTCATGGCGATGACCGATCTCAAAAGGCTCGAAGGCCTGCTGGACCACGCCACCGGCAACCTGCTGGAGCGCTTTTCCACCGCCAACCACGCGCTGGCCCACCTGGCTGGCAGCGACAACGAGGACGTGCTGCGCATCCGCCAGGCCCTGCACCAGGCCGTGACCGAGCTGCAGTTCCACGACATGGCGACCCAGCTGATCGCGCACACCAGCAAGGTGCTGCAGGGCTGCGCCTGGAAGCTGGCCGACGAGTCCATGGAGCCGGAAGAGGACGAAATGCCACTGTCCATCGACCCCACACCCGACCGGCCCAGCCCGGTGACGCAAAACGAGATGGACGCCGGTTCCATCGACCTGTTCTGATCCGGCCCGCCCCGACTCAAGCACCCGACATTTGTGCCGATAACTGTTCGAAAGACGGAGTACTCCATGCAATCGATTCTTGCCGTAGACGACTCGGCCTCCATGCGAAAGATGGTCGCCTTCACCCTGACCGGTGCCGGTTTCCACGTTGTGGAAGCTGTGGACGGTCAGGACGCCTTTGAAAAGGCCCAGACCCACCACATCGATCTGGTGCTGACCGACCAGAACATGCCGCGCCTGGACGGGCTGGGCCTGACCAAGAAGCTGCGCGACAGCGCCAAGTTCAAGACCACGCCGATCCTGATCCTGACCACCGAGTCCAGCGACCAGATGAAGCAGGCCGGCCGCGCAGCGGGCGCCACCGGCTGGCTGGTCAAACCGTTTGATCCGGGTCGTCTGATCGAAGTGATCCAGAAAGTCATCCGCTGAGCCTGCGGCACCCCGAACCGCAAGGAGAGACCCATGGCAGAAATGACCCAAGAAAGCGCTGGCGGCGGCAATTTCGACCTGACCCAGTTCTATCAGATCTTCTTTGAAGAAGCCGGTGAAAACCTGGACCAGATGGAGCAGATGCTGCTCGCGCTGGACCTCGAGCACGCCGACGACGAAGAGCTCAACGCCATCTTCCGCTGCGCCCACTCCATCAAGGGCGGCGCTGCCACCTTCGGCTTTGCCGACGTGGCCGAGCTGACGCACCAGATGGAGTCGCTGCTGGACAAGCTGCGCCGTCACGAACTCACGCCCACGCCGCCCATGGTGGACGTGCTGCTGGAATCGTCGGACGCGCTCAAGCTGCTGCTGGCCCGCCATTCGGGCAAGGACGTCGAGCCCCCCGCCACCCACGCGCTGGTCGAACGCATCAGCGCACTGGCCAATGGCGGAGGCGCCCCCGCGCCCGTGGCGGCACCGGTGGCCGCCCCCGTGGCCGTGGCACCGGCAGCGCCCGCGCCGGCGCCCACCCCAGTGGCCGCTGCGGCGCCGGTGCCGGCCGGCACGCGCCAGCTGGAAGTCCACATCGGCCCCCTGGACAACCTGTCGCAGGCCGACAGCATCGCCGAACTGTTTCGTGACATCAGCGGCCTGGGCAGCATCGAAGCCCTGCCCTGCGATCTGGACAACAAGCGCGTCTACAAGGTCCAGACCACCTCCAGCGACGGCGACCTGCTGGACCTGTTCACCTTCCACGTGAGCAAGGAACAGATCCACATCATCGACCAGACCCCGGTGGCCAAACCCCTGGCCGGCGAGGGAAAGGATTTCGGCTTTTTCGACGACGCGCCCGGCCTGCCGGCGCCGGCCGTTGCCGCACCGGTGGTGGCGGCCGCCGCACCGGCGGCACCCGTGGCCGCCGCCGAAGCCCCCGCCATGCCCAAGCCACCCGCTGCCCCCAAGGCCGCGGCAGGCGGTGCGCAGGGTTCGCTCGAATCGAGCACGCTGCGCGTGTCGGTCAGCAAGGTCGACCAGCTGATCAACCTGGTGGGCGAGCTCGTCATCACCCAGGCCATGCTGGCGCAAAAGAGCCGCGAGCTCGACAGCGCCGCCAACCAGCCGTTGCTGGCCGGACTGGCCGACCTGGACCGCAACACCCGCGACCTGCAGGAAGCGGTGATGTCGATCCGCATGATCCCGATGTCGGTGGTGTTCAACCGCTTCCCGCGCATGCTGCGCGACCTGGCGGCCAAGCTGGGCAAGAAGGTGGAACTGATCACCCACGGCGAAGCCACCGAGCTGGACAAGGGCCTGATCGAGAAGATCACCGACCCGCTGACCCACCTGATCCGCAACAGCTGCGACCACGGCATTGAAATGCCCGACGAGCGCCGCGCCAAGGGCAAGACCGAGAACGGCAACATCACGCTGTCGGCCTCGCACCAAGGTGGCAGCATCCTCATCGAGGTGCGCGACGACGGCAAGGGTCTTTCGCGCGAGAAGCTGCTCAGGAAAGCGCGCGAAAAGGGCATCGACGCCCCCGATTCGCTGACCGATGGCGAGGTCTGGGCACTGATCTTCGCGCCCGGCTTCTCCACCGCCGAAGAGGTGACCGATGTGTCGGGCCGCGGCGTGGGCATGGACGTGGTCAAGAAGAACATCGCGTCGCTGGGTGGCACGGTGGAGATCGACTCCGCCGAGGGCTATGGCATGAGCGTCAAGGTGCGCCTGCCGCTGACCCTGGCCATCATGGACGGCATGAGCGTGCGCGTGAGCGACGAGGTCTACATCCTGCCGCTGGCCAGCGTGATCGAGTCGTTCCAGATCAACCCGAGCGACATCAACACCGTGGCGCAGGGTGCGCAACTGGTGAAGGTGCGAGACGAGTACATGCCCGTCATCGAGCTGGAACGCGTGTTCCAGGTGCCGCGCTTCGAGTTCAACGCCAGCAGCCCGATCATGGTGGTGGTGGAGTCCGATGGCTCCCGCGTCGCCCTGATGGTGGACGAACTGCTGGGCCAGCAACAGGTGGTGATCAAGAACCTGGAGTCCAACTACCGCAAGGTACCCAACGTGTCCGGGGCGACCATCCTGGGCGACGGCAAGGTCGCGCTGATCCTGGACACCTCGGTGCTGGTGCGCCGTTCGCGCCACTGAGTCTGTCGCGCGGCCGCTGCTGCAGCGGCCGCGCATCCCCAACCTGCTAGGACCTCACCATGCTGCAGTCCAGCGCCCCGCGCAACGCTCTCAAAACCAGCCAGATCCTGTCCGTTGCCGACGACGGCCCGCTGACGCAGGGCCGCGAGTTCCTCTGGTCCGACGCCGACTTCACCCGCATCAAGGCGCTGATCTACAAGAAAGCCGGCATCAGCCTGCACGACGGCAAACACGCCATGGTGTACAGCCGCGTGTCGCGCCGGCTGCGCGACACCGGCCACAGCAGCTTCAAGACCTACCTGGACTGGCTGGAACAGCACGACGGGCCGGAATGGCAGGAGTTCATCAACGCCCTGACCACCAACCTGACCGCCTTCTTCCGCGAGCAGCACCACTTTGAAGTGCTGCACGAACTGCTGGCCGCCAAGCGCAGCCACAACTGGCGCATCTGGTGCTCGGCCGCGTCCACCGGTGAAGAGCCCTACTCGATCGCCATGACCGCCACCGAAGCCCTGGGCGCCAATGGCAACTTCCACATCGTCAACAGCGACATCGACACCAAGGTGCTGGCCACGGCCGCGCGCGGCGTCTACAAGGCCGAGGGGGTCAAGGGCCTGAGCACCGAACGGTTGCAGCGCTTTTTCATGCGCGGCAAGGGTGCCAACGCAGGCTTCATGCGCGTCAAGCCCGAGCTGCAGAAGCACCTGGAATTCACGACGATCAACCTGATCCAGGACCTGCCGCTGCGCGAACCCTTTGACGTGGTGTTCTGCCGCAACGTGATGATCTATTTCGACGGCCCCACGCAGCGCCAGGTGCTCGAACGCATCCACCGCGTCATGAAACCCGGCGGCATGCTGTTCGTGGGCCACGCCGAGAACTTCAGCGACGCGCGCAGCCTGTTCGTTCTGCGGGGAAAGACCGTCTATGAACGCGTTTGAAACCCAACCGGGCGCACTGCGGCGCCCGATGCCACCAGCCTTCGGGCCGGCCGGCACCACGCGCACGACCTCGCGGCTGGAGACGCTCAAGGCCCGCGCGCCCAAGCCGGGTGAGGCGTCTTTCTACTACCACGACCACCATTTCAAGCACGACGCGGTCAAGGTGCTGCCGGGCGAGTACTACGTGACATCCGACGACATGGTGGTCATGACGGTGCTGGGCTCGTGCATCGCGGCCTGCATCTGGGACCCCCAGGCGCGCGTCGGCGGCATGAACCACTTCATGCTGCCCGATGGCGGTGGCGACACCTCGGGTCGCTACGGCTCGTACGCCATGGAACTGCTGATCAACGAGATGATGAAGCTCGGCGCCCGCCGTGAGCGCATGCAGGCCAAAGTGTTCGGTGGTGGCCAGGTGATGCACACCTTCACCACCATGAACGTGGGCGAGCGCAACACCCAGTTCGTGCTGGACTACCTGCAGACCGAACGCATCGCGGTGATCTCCAAGGACGTGCTGGACATCTACCCGCGCAAGGTCTGCTACTTCCCGGCCACGGGCAAAGCCATGTGCAAGCGGCTGGCGCATTCGCATCCCGAAACGCTGGAAACACAGGAACACAAGGGCAGTGCTGCGGTGGTGGCCAAGACCACCGCCGGCGGGTCGATCGACCTGTTCTGAAAAACATGAAACACATCCCCGTCGCTTGCTCGCTGCGCGTAGCCGCATCCCCCCTCAAGGGGGCAACACCTGCGCCCCGGCAAAGCCGGTGGCGTGGTGTTTCCGGAGCAGGCACGCAAGGCCAACAGGAGAATTGAAATGGCCAAGATCAGAGTGGTGGTGGTGGACGATTCGGCGCTGGTGCGCAGCCTGCTGACCGAAATCATCAACCGCCAGAGCGACATGCAGTGCGTGGGCGCCGCCGCCGACCCGCTGGTGGCGCGCGAGATGATCCGCGAGACCAATCCCGACGTCATCACGCTGGACGTGGAAATGCCACGCATGGACGGTCTGGAGTTCCTCTCGCGCCTCATGCGCTTGCGCCCCATGCCGGTGGTGATGGTCTCCACGCTGACCGAACAGGGTGCCGACATCACGCTGCGCGCGCTGGAGATGGGGGCGGTGGACTACGTGGCCAAGCCGCGCATCGGCATCACCAGCGGCCTGAACGAGCTGGCGCACGACATCGTGGACAAGATCCGCATTGCCGCGGGCGCCCACGTCAAGCGGCTGCCCCCGGCACCCGCGGCGGGAACCCCCGCCGCCACAGGCAGCAGCAACGCCACCGAGCCGCCGCGTGCGCCGCTGCCGCGCCTGGCGACGACCGAGAAGATCATCTGCATCGGCGCCTCCACCGGCGGCACCGAAGCCATCCGCGAGGTGCTGGTGCCGATGCCGGCCGACGCACCGGCCATCGTGATCACCCAGCACATGCCGCCGGGCTTCACCAGCAGTTTTGCTGCGCGCCTGAACAGCCTGTGCCGCATCAACGTGGCCGAAGCACGCCACGGTGAACGCATCCTGCCCGGCCACGCCTACATCGCGCCGGGCGGGCGCCAGTTCCGCATCGACCGCAGCGGCTCCAACTATGTGGCCGTGGTGGAAGACACCGAGCCCGTCAACCGCCACAAGCCCTCGGTCGAGGTTCTGTTCAAGTCGGCCTCGCGGGTGCTGGGGCCCAACGCGATCGGCGTCATGCTCACCGGTATGGGGGCCGACGGCGCCCAGGCCATGCGCGAGATGAAGGACACCGGCAGCTACAACTATGTGCAGGACGAGGCCAGCTGTGTGGTCTTCGGCATGCCGCGCATGGCCATCCAGGCCGGCGCCGCGCACGAGGTGCTGCCACTCAAGCAGATCACCAGCGCTCTGCTCGGCCGCTTGGCCGCCAACCCGGCGCTGGTGCGCCACCGCATCTGAGCAGGCGCAAGCCCGCTTCGTTTCCCCCCACCACAACACCATGGAGTTGATCGACATGAAATCTCGCCGCCTGTTGCTGGGCGCCCTGCTGGGCGTCCTTGCCGTTGGTACCCAGCCTGCCCTGGCACTGGACGCCCCCAAAGAACGCCCCATCCTCACCGTGTCCGGCAAGATCGGCGTGAAGAATGCCGGAGACGTGACCCGCTTCGACATGAAGATGCTCGAAGCCCTGCCGCAGCACACCTTCACCACGCGCACGCCGTGGTACGACAAACCGGTCAAGTTCACCGGCCCGCTGCTGGCCGACGTGCTCGCAGCGGTCAAGGCCAATGGCAGCACCATCAGTGCGATCGCCATCAACGACTACAAGATCAGCATCCCGGTGGGTGACACCCAGCACAAGCCGATCGTGGCGCGCCTGCTGGACGACAAACCCATGCCGGTGCGCGAGAAGGGCCCGCTGTTCGTGGTGTATCCGTTCGACAGCAGTGCCCAGCTGCGCACCTCGACCTATTACGAACGCTCGATCTGGCAACTCAAGGCCCTGGAAGTTCAGTGATGATGTCTGCCCCGAACCTGGCCAAGTGGGGCCGCCCCCAGTGGGCGGTGGCCATCACGTTGCTGTTGATCCTCACGCTCACCCCGTTGGGCTGGATCCAGTGGCGCCAGGTACGGGTGCTGGACGACATGTCGCACAACCAGGTCGACGCCATCATGTGGCAAGCCTACCAGCTCGAACGCGAGCTTTCGAGGCTGGACCAGGCGCTGCACAAAGCCCAGCGGCAACCGCAGACGACAGACCCCTGGGCGCTGGTCGAACGGTACGAGGTGTTCCTCAGCCGCATCGACCTGCTGACCAAGATCCCGCGGCGCGACCTGCTGCAGAACTCCCCGAGCTTTGCCGCGGCGCAAAGCCAGCTGGAACTGTTCACCCACACCGCCGATCCGCTGTTTGCCGATCCCGAGGCGCTGGTGCGACAGCCGTTGTCGCTGCAGGTGCTGGACAGCCAGATCGAACTCCTGACCCCGCTGCTGGCCGAACTCACGCGCGACGCCAACCGGGCGGTGGCCCAGTTCCTGGACGAGCGCAACGCCCAGATCCAGGCCCAGAGCCGCCTGGTCAGTGGCTTGGCGGCCGCCCAGGCCCTGGTGATGCTGCTGTTCGTGGGCCTGCTGGTGCGCCACATCCGCAAACAGCAGCGTCAGTACCAGCGCCTGCAAAAACTCAGCCGCGAGCTGACCGAAGCGCGCGACCAGGCCGAGGCCGCCAACCACGGCAAGAGCGTGTTCCTGGCCAACATGAGCCACGAGATCCGCACCCCGTTCCAGGGTCTGTTGGGCATGCTCAACCTGCTGGGCGAGGCGCAGCTCACCAGCGTGCAGCGCGACTACCTGCAGACCGCATCGGACTCGGCCCAGCACCTGCTGGGTGTGCTCAACGACATCCTGGACGTCTCGACCATGGAGTCCGGCACGCTCAAGCTGTCGGAAGCCCCGATCCACCTGCGCACCGTGGTGCAGGAAGTCGGCGGCCTGATGCAGGTGGCCGCCCGCGACAAGGGCCTGACGCTGGACATTTACCCCGGCGCCGACCTGCCCGAGTGGGTGATGGCCGACGCCACCCGGGTGCGCCAGATCCTGTTCAACCTGATCAACAACGCCATCAAGTTCACGCCCAAGGGCAGTGTGATGGTGGAGGTGGCCTGCGCCACCGGCACGCCGTCGGGGCTGACCATCACGGTGCGCGACACCGGCGTGGGCATGGACGCCGACACCGTGGCCAACCTGTTCACCCGCTTCTACCAGGCCGACAACTCGCTGCGCCGGCGCATCGGCGGCACCGGTCTGGGACTGGAGATTTCGCGCAACCTCGCGCGCATGATGGGCGGCGATATCCAGGTCAGCAGCGAACCCGGCGTGGGCTCGGTGTTCACCGTGACGTTGCACCTGCCCCCCACCGAAGCCCCTGAAGAGGTGGCAGACAGCACCATCGCCAAGATCGGCAGCGGTCGGCGCCTGCGCGCGCTGGTGGCCGAAGACCACCCGATCAACCTCAAGTACATGGCCATCCTGCTGGAGAAGATGGGGCATGACGCCACCTTCTGCGAAAACGGGCAGGAGGCGCTGGACATTCTCAAGGCCCAGCCCTTCGACGTGGTGCTGCTGGACTACCACATGCCGGTGCTCGACGGCCTGGCCGCCACCGAGGCGATCCGCCAGCTCGACGGCCCTGCCTCGCAGATCAAGGTCATCCTGGTCACGGCCGACGTCGTCAACGACACACGCAAGCGCGCCATGGAAGTGGGCGTCAACGAGTTCACCAGCAAGCCCTTGCAGGCCGCCGACCTGCAGCGCGCCCTGGGCCACTGCGGCCTGCTGGACGACCCGGACCGCCCCCAGGCCAGCAACAGCGTGCAGCGGCTTTCCGGCCCATTCCCGATGTCGTCGTACGAATTGCCGGTGCGCCTGCCCCAGCCGCAGGAAGCACCCTCGGCCGTGATCGACGCCGAGGCCTACGCCGAGGTCATGTCCATGATGCCCGAGGACTCGCTGGACGAACTGCTCAAGACTGTCTTCGAACCGCCCGAGGGCACGGCCCACGTGCTGCTCGAAGCCTTGCGCGAGGGCGACCGTGAAGCCGTGCACTACAACGCCCACAAGCTCAAGGGCACGTCCATGCTGATGGGCTTTCGCGCCATCGTGCGCAGCTCGGCCCAGCTCGAAGCGCTCTCGCAGGACCCTCAGCAACCATTGCACATCAGCCTCGGTGTCCAGTTGCAGCGCGACCTGGAACTGACCCAGAAGGCGCTGTCCCAGCTCGAACCCAGCGCCCCGCTGTGAACCGCGGTCAAGCCTGCCGGGCCCGCACGCGGCACGGCAAGAGCGCCCGATCACGACCTTGCACCGGGCGGCATCCCGCCGAGACAAGCGCCCCAGCACAGCGCACCGCTCACCCATGAAAAACGCCGGGCATGCCCGGCGTTTGTGTGGTGTCTCCTCGACGGGGCCTTGCTCAGACCCTGCGGCTGATCAGCGTGCCCGCTTCCAGCGGTGCCAGGCTGCTGTACCCGGCCGCGTCGTAGGCCACCACTTCCTGGCTGGCGCGCAGTTCAGCGAGTTCGGCCACTTCGTCGTTGGCGGCTGGTTGCGCCGGTGCACCGGGCACCGGACCGATCACCGCCGCCGACCCCGCAGGGATGGCGCCGGCCACAGTCCCGGCGGCGGTATCGACGGCGCCCACCGCTGGGGCTTCGTCGGGACCGACGCTCTTGGTGCTGAGGGCCACGTCCACCACCGCGGCACTGGCCTTCCAGACATTGGAGATCACGTCCTGCAGCTTCTGCTTGAACGCCTTGTCCTCGGCCAGGCGGGCCTGCTGCTCGCGCTCGGCTTCGGCCTTGGCCTCGACCTTTTCGGGTGAATCGGGCTGGTCTGGCGCGTCGGGCGACTCGCGAGGCAGCAAAGGGGCGGCGTCCGGCGAAGACCCCTTCTGGCCGCGCTCGGTCTCACGCGAGCGCTGGGCCGCGCCCGGGCGCGCAGCCTGGGCCGCGCCGGGCATGTCGCGACCCGGCGTGCCCGTGCCGGTCTGCGCATCGCGCGAGGCGGCCTGCACCGGTGGCACCGGCGAGGTGGACGGAACCGCGGTGACCGCTGGGCCGGGTGCCGGCGACCAGACCGCCGGCTGACTGGATGTGATGCTCAACATGGCAAACCCCTGAAGATAGGGACACCAGTGAAAGACATTCCTGGTGTTCCCCCAGCTTTTCGGCCGGCCATCGTTGAACTTGAGCCCCTTTTCCCACCTTGTTCCGACGAACGGCTGCGCAGGAAATGCGGTGGGCCGGCGTCAGCAAGAACCCGCTTCCGGCGCGCGTGCTTCTTCCAGCAGGCACCGCGGAACCGGCTTCGCCGGGCCGCCAGTGCCGCCCCCTTGAGGGGGTCGCGCGCCAGCGCGGCGGGGGTGGGTCAAGCCGTGAACGCTTTCTCGTGCATCCAGGCCGCGTGCTTGGGTGCGCGACGAGTCTGGGCCCACTCGTTGATCATGTCCCACTTGACTTCGTCGAGCTTCTTGAGCATCTCGGGCGTGGCGGTGTTGGCGGCCAGTTCCAGGCGGTGCCCATTGGGGTCGAAGAAGTAGATGGACTTGAACAGGGTGTGGTCGGTCAGCCCCACCACCGGGATGCCGGCGGCCTCCAGCCGGGCCTTGGTGGCTTCCAGCTCGGCCACGGTGTCCACTTCCAGCGCAATGTGCTGCACCCATTCCGGGGTGTTGGGGTCTTTGCCCATCTCGGGCGAATTGGGCAGCTCGAAGAACGCCAGCACATTGCCCGCACCGGCGTCCAGGAAGACGTGCATGTACGGGTCGGGCGCCTTGGTGGATGGCACGGCGTCTTCGGCGATGGCCAGCACAAAGTCCATGCCCAGGTGTTTGCCGTACCACTCGACGGTCTGCTTGGCGTCCTTGCAGCGGTAAGCGACGTGGTGGATCTTGCGGATGTTCATGGTGTTCTCCTCGGGTGGATGGGGTCAGACGCCGTCGCGGGCGATCGCCAGCGCTTGCTTGAGGGCGGCAATGTCGCCCACCTGGTTGGCCAGTAGCAGGATCAGTTTGGCGTTGAGCAGCTGGCTTTGCTCGTCCGTCAGATCGCGGTGGGTCTCGATCAGGGCTTCGTAGAAGTCGTCGCCAGGGGTGAAGTCGCGGAAATAGCGCTGGCCGGGCTCCGCCAGGTTGGGCTGCAGTTGCAGAGGCATCTTGATTTCTCCTGGGATGGGGTCAGGCCGCCACCGCTTCACAGATGGGTTCGGTCGTGGTCTGGGCCGTGGCACGGGCCAGTGCCGCACGCACCGCGTTCACGTCGAAATGGCGCCAGCGCGCGACCACGTGCTGATCGGGGCGGATCAGGTAACAGGTCCCAGGGCGGGCGTCCAGGCGCTGGGCCAGCAGGCCGTCGCGGTCGTGCAGCACGTTCAGGCCTGCCAGATCACCGGCTTGGGCGGTCACCAGCACCACCTGCACCGGTATCGCGGCGTCGGCCAGTGCTGCGGCCTGCGCGCGCACCACCGGGTCCACCTGTTCGGCATGGTCGGCCACGGCGAGCAGCACGAAGCGGTTGCCCAGCTGGTCCAGCAGCCAGCCGTCCTGCCCTTGCACACGCACCGGCGCGTCGTCCAGCGGCGCACCCGGCACCATGTTCCCTTCGAAGGCATCCACATCGGGCGTGTTCAGCGCCGACTGCACCAGGAAAGCCGGCACCGACAGGCGACCGGAATTCACCAGCTTGCGTGCGAAGGGCTGCGTGCGCGCCAGCTCCAGCGCCGCGTTGCGGAACAGCTTGCTGACCGCGCTTTTTGGCGTGATGAAGTCGGTGGATCGGGTGGAGTTGCGGATGTTTTCGTCGGCTGCGTAGGTGCGGTCCGCGTCGTAGGTATCGAGCAGCGCCTCGGGCGCCAGGCCCTTGATCACCAGCGCCAGCTTCCACAACAGATCGTCGGTGTCCTGGAAGCCGGAGTTGGCACCGCGCGCGCCGAACGGCGAAACCTGGTGCGCCGCGTCGCCCACGAACAGCAGGCGACCATGCCGGAACTGCTTCATGCGCCGGCACTGGAAGGTGTAGATGCTGGCCCACTCCAGGGTGAACTCGCGCTCGTCGCCCAACATGGCCTTCACGCGCGGGATGATGTTCTCAGGCTTCTTCTCCTCCTCCGGATCGGCGTCCCAGCCGAGCTGGAAGTCGATGCGCCAGACGTTGTCGCTTTGCTTGTGCAGCAGCACGCTCTGGTTGGGGTGGAAGGGCGGGTCGAACCAGAACCAGCGTTCGGCCGGGAAGTCGGCCTTCATGATCACGTCCGCGATCAGGAAGCGGTCCTTGAACACATGGCCTTCGATGTCCAGGCCCAGCTGGCGCCGCACGTGGGAACGCGCGCCGTCGGCCACGACCAGCCAGTCGGCGTCGATGTCGAAGGCGCCATCCGGCGTGTCGACGCTCACACGGGCACCGTCGGCCAGGGGCTGGACACCGGTCACCTTGTGGTTCCAGCGCAGGTCCACGCCCAGTGCCTCGGCGCGCCGCACCAGCGCTTCTTCGAGGTGGTACTGCTGCAGGTTGATCATGCCGGGGCGCTTGTGGCCCGCGTCGGGCACCAGGTTGAAGCGGTAGACCTCTTCCTCCCTCATGAAGGTGCGGCCCACGTTCCAGCTCACGCCTTTATCCACCACCGTGTCACCCACGCCCAGGCGGTCCAGGATTTCGAGCGAACGCTTGGCGTAGCAGACCGCGCGCGAGCCAAAAGAGACGCTGTCTTCCTCATCGAACAGCAGCACGTCCAGCCCCTGCAGCCGCGCGTCGATGGCCGCAGCCAGGCCCACCGGACCAGCGCCGATGACCACCAGCGGCCAGCGCTGCGGCGCGCCCGCCATCAGGTCGGTGGGCGCCCGGTAGGTGAACTTGGGGTAGGTGTAGGTGGACATGGAACGCTGTCTCCGCGGGTGGCCTGTTGTGGGCGTACTGTAGCGCAAGATTTCATATCCGTAAACACATTCACCTAAACGTAATCACGAAACCGATCAGGCGGTGCGGGTCCGCCGGCCCACAAAGCACAACGGCGGCCCACGCCTGTGCGTGTCCGCCGTTGCACGCGGGCCCCGAGGGCGGGTCAGTCGCTGTCGCGCTCGGCCGGCCGAACCACCGTCACCGGCACTGGCGAGATCTGGACCATCTCGTGGGCCACCGTGCCCAGCTGGGTGCGCACACCGCTGGCACCGTGTGCGCTCAGGATGACGGCGTCGCACGCGTGCCGCTCCAGGATCTCGACCAGGGTGTGGGCCGGGTCACCGGTGGCCACGTCCTGCTCCACCTGCTGGCCCGCGGCCTGCAGCAGTTCGACGGCCGGGCGCATCAGGTCGCGGCCGGCGGCCTCGCTCACCTCCTGCAGCACCTGCGGGTTGTGGGCCACCACCAGCTCGTACAGGTTGGCGGGCGACTGGACATTGGCCACCACAAACCGCGCCCGCAAACCACGGCCGATGAGCGTCAGCGCGTGGTGCACCGCGTCCAGCGAACGTTCGGAGCCATCGACCGGGAGCAGTATTTTGAGCATCGGCATGGCGTCTCCTTTGGGTGGTGGGTGGCGCTCAGAACGGGCGTTCGTTGAGCACGCACCAGTAAAGTTCGATCTGCTCGGCCACGTCCATGAACTTGTTGAAGCTGACCGGTTTTTCGATGTACGAATTGACGCCCAGATCGTAGGCGGTCTTGAGGTCTTTGTCTTCCCTGGATGAGGTCAGCACGACCACCGGGATCCGGCGGAAGCGCTCGTGCGCCTTGAGCTGGCGCAACACCTCCAGACCGTTGACCTTGGGCAGGTTGATGTCCAGCAGGATCACCGCGGGCAAGGCCTCGCCCGCCTCCCAGCGCGGGATGAAGGCCAGCGCCTCTTCGCCATCGCGGGCGATGTGGACCTGGTTGGAAAACTTCTTCTTGTTGAACGCGCGCAGCGTCAGGTCCAGGTCCATCGGGTTGTCCTCGACCAGCAAGATCGGGGGCAGGCTCACGGAAGTGCTCATTCAGGAAACTCCAGAAAAAACGTGGCGCCGGCACCCAGGGTGCTTTCGGCCCAGACACGGCCGCCCATGCGCTGGACGGCTTTGAAAACCAGGGCCAGACCCACGCCGGTGCCCGGAAACTCCTCGGCGCGGTGCAGACGCTGGAAGATGCCGAACATGCGGTCGTGGTACTTCATGTCGAAGCCCACCCCGTTGTCGCGTACCCAGAGAATACGCCGCCCGGCTTCGCTTCGGCTGCCGATCTCCACCCGCGGGGGCTGGCGGTCGCGGCTGAACTTCAGCGCGTTGCCGATCAGGTTGCGCAGCACCACGGCCATGCCTTCGCGGTCCAGCGCCAGCGTGAAGGGCTCCATGGTCAGCCGCACCTGCGCACCCTGCCGGTCGATGTCGGCCTCGTAGCCGTCCAGCACCTGCTGCACCAGCGGCAGCAACGACACCGGTTCGGCCGCCATGTCGCGGCGCTCCATGCGCGAATACTCCAGCAGGTCGTTGATCAGCTCGCCCATGAGCTGCACGCCGTGGCGGATGCGCCAGACGAACTGGCGGCCGTCCTCGTCCAGGCGGTCTCCGTATTCCTCGACCAGCAACTGGCTGTAGCCGTCGATCCCCCGCAGCGGCGCCTTGAGGTCGTGCGAGACGGTGTACGAGAACGCTTCGAGCTCCTGGTTGGCCTGGCTCAGCTGCGCCGTGCGTTCTGTCACGCGCTGCTCCAGTTCCTGATTGACCCGGCGCAGCTGTTCTTCGGCCTGCACCGCGTCGGTGATGTCCTGCAGGGTACCGATGTAGCGCGGCTTGAGGCCCTCAGCTGAACGATCGATGCGCTGGAACAGCCGGCGCAGCCAGCGCACCGGGCCACGGTCGGGATGGGTTCGGAAGCGCACCTCCGGCACTTCGGCACCGGCCACCAGCAGGCCGATGGAGGCACGCACGTGCGGCGCATCGTCGGGATGGATGCAGGCACAGTACTCGTCGATCGAGGGTGGCTGTGGCGAATAGGGCAAACCGATGGCGGCAAACGCCTGGCGCGACCATTTGAGTTCCCCGGTGTGGTTGTCGTACGCAAAGCTGCCCAGGCGTCCGACGGCCTCACCCTGTTCCAGTGTGTCCTTGGCCTCGCGCAGGGCCTGGTTGGCCAGCACGCGGTCGGTGATGTCCATGGTGGTGCCGGCGACGCGCGCCACCTGGCCCGCGGCGTCCACCTCGACACGGACGCGCTGCTCCACATGGCGCACCCCTTGCGGAGTAACGATGCGGTACTCGAAACGGTTGCTGCCTGTTGTGCGCCGCTGCATGTCGCTTTCCAAGTGCGCGCGGACCACCGCCAGGTCGTCTGGATGAACCACCGACAGAAACGCCTGCACGCTGGGCGACACTTGCTGCGGGTCCAGCCCCAACACCTGGAAGTTTTCGGCCGACCAGCTCAGCCGTCCCTCTGCCGGAATGATGGTCCAGCTGCCCATATGCACCACCGCCTGCGCCTCCGCCAGCTGCGAGCGTTCCATTTCCAGCGCCGCTTCGGAGGCCTTGCGCTCGGAGATATCGCGCAGGATGGTCCAGAGGTAGTCGATCTGCCCGTCAGGATCCCGGTGCGACATGATGAGCTGCGACATGGGAACCTCGTCGCCCTGCGCATTGAGGATGGCGGTCTCGCCCAGCCAGCGGCCCTCGGCCATGGCGGCGGGAATGCCTTCGTCGTGAACCAGCCGCGCAGCCCAGGGCGGGTGCACCTCCCGGATCACACCCTCCAGCGGCTGGCCGGGCTTCAGGCCCAGCATGTCGTACCCGGCCCGGTTGAAATAGAACACCCGCCCTTGCGCGTCGGCCATGCTCACGATGTCGGTGGTGTTCTCCATCACCGACACCAGCCGGTCGCGCTCGATCTGGGCCAGCACCAGATCGGTCTCGTCCACGACGGTCCCCACGGTGCGCACCGCCATGTCGCCCTCGTAATGCGTCTCGCCTTGCAGGTGCAGGTGTTTGACCTGCCCGCTCGCCACACAGACGCGGTAACGGATGTCGTAGGGTTGCCGCTCTTTGACCGAGCGCCAGAACACCTCCCCGACCCGCTCAAGGTCGTGCGGATGGACCAACGTCATCCAGAATTCGATGCGGCTGTCACACGCAGCAGGATCGAGTTCGTGGATGCGGTAAGTCTCCTGCGATCCGGTGAACACGCGTGTGCCCAGGTCCAGCGTCCAGCTGCCCATGCGCCCGATGCGCTGGGCTGTCAGCAACTGCGCCTGGCTCAGGCGCAGGGCCTCTTCGGCCGCCTTGCGCTCGGTCACGTCCTGGATGGTCGCAAAGAGCTGCCGGACCTGCCCGTTCGCTTCGCGCACGGCACGCACGTCGATCTCGGTGTGGACCATGCGTCCGTCCTTGCGCAGGAACCGCTTGGCCATGCAATACCCATCGCGCAAACCGCCGATGAGCTCATCGAACAGCGCCACGTTACGTTCCAGATCACCCGGCGGCGTCATCTCGGCCCAGCTCATGCTCAGCAGCTCATCGCGCGAATAGCCCAGGATCTCGCACAAGCGGTCGTTGACCTGCAACCAGCGCTTGTCGGTCGGCGACGAGATCGCCATGCCCAGGAACGGCAGCTCGTAAAACATGTGGAGCAACTCGGCCTGCTGGCGCTGGGCCTGCTCGGCCTCGCGCTGCGCGCTCACGTCCAGCAGCACGCCGCTGATGTTCGCCACCTGTCCGGTGGCGTCGCGCCCCAGTGAGGTGCGGTCGTCCACCCAGGCCCAGCGGCCATCGGCGCAGCGGATGCGGTAGATCTGTCGGTACTCGTCGGGTCCGTGCGCAAAGTACTGCGCCACCTCGTCGTGGATGCGCTGGCTGTCCTCCGGGTGCAGCAGGTCGCTGTAGTGCACTCTCCCCTGGAACAACTGCTCGGGGTCGTAACCCCACTGGCGCACCGAGTCGCTGACCTGCACCACCGGCCAGCCCGGCTGGTTGAGCCATTCGATCACCACCGCCGGCGAACGGTTGACCAGGTCGTTCATGTGGCGCAGGCGTTCCTGCTCCTGGCGCAGCCGCTCGGCCATGCGGTCGGCCGCCGCGCCAATGTCGGCCAGTTCATCGCGCCCCTGCAGGCCGGTGCGCGTGTTCAGGTCGCCCGCACCCATGGCCCCCAGCGCGAGCGACAGGCGCTGCGCACGGCGGAACCACAGCAGGTGCAGCAGCAGCGCCAGCCCCGCCACCGCCATCAGCACCAGCACGGACTCACGCACCAGTTCTTCTTGCACCGCAGCGCGGCGCACGGCCACGGCACGGGTGTTGTCCACCCACACCAGCAGGCGGTGCCCGCCCTGCAGCGGCATGTCCCCGGTCAGGGCCACGCCACCGGCCTGTGCGCTCACCACAATGGCGCGCGGCACGGGCGCCATCTGCACGCCCGCCAGCCCCGTGGGCACGCCCTGGCGCGACAGCACATCGGTGATGGCATGGCCCAGGTCCAGCCGCGACAGTGAGGCCCGCACCTGGCCCGTCGGGTCGACCAGGTAGGCACGCTCGAGGCCCTGGTGCAGGGCCAGCGCGCCCACCAGGCGGCGCAGTACCAGCGTGTCGTCCATGCCCATGCGCAGGTCCAGCTGACTCTGCTCGATGCTCAGACGCTCGCGCAGACGCGCCGACTCCTGCTCCACCACGTCGGAGACGATAGTGCCCATCTGGTGCTGGTAGCGCAGCGAAATCGTCAGCAGCGCGAACACGCTCAGAAGCAAGGGCAGCAGGTGCCGCCCCGCCAGACGCAGGAACCACGGGGGAGACCTCATGCGCCCGCCCCCTGCGCCTGCAGCAGGCGCGCGGCCGGCTCGGGGGCCAAGAGGCGCGTCCAGTCGGGCGCCTCGCGGATCAGCCCCATCGTCTGCAGCGTGGTGGCCAACCCCTCGGACGCCTGCCCCAGGGTCCTGGGCTGACCCGACAGCCAGGTCAGGGACTGTTCAGCACTGAAAAAGTCCAGACCCTTGAACGAGGCCAGGTACTGCGCGGGGGTCAGGTCGGCGCCGGGGGCCAGCAATGCAGCGCTGGCGTCGGGGGCCTGCTCCACCGCGGCCTGGCCACGCTGCCAGCCCGCGACCATGGCCTGCACCTGTTCGGGCCGCGACTGCAGCACATCGGCGTGCACCAGCAGCACGTCCACGATGTCGCCGGGCATCTGCCGGCTGTCGAAAATGGACACCATTCCCGCCTCGCGCAGGGCGCCCGCCAGCGGCTCATACGACACCGACACCTGGGCCCGTCCGCCGCGCAGCAGCGCCAGGTGCTGCGTCGCCTCCACGTTGATGACCTTCACATCGCCGGGCTGCAGGCGCGCCGCCTGCAGCAGGCGTTGCAGCATCAAGGCCCCCACGGTGGTCGCTTCCACCGCCACCGTGCGCCCGCGCAGCCCGGCCAGATCGCGCACCTCGGGCACCGCCATCACCACGTCGGCGCCAGCGGAAGCGCTGAGCACCGCCACCACACGCGGGTCAAAACCCTCGTCGGCCAGGCGCAAGGCCTCGTCCAGCGTCAGTGCGGCGGCGTCGAGCAGGCGGTTGCGGAAATGGCGCAGGGTCTCCGAACTCGAAGACAGTTCGATCACCTTGACCGCGCGGGTGTCGATGAGGCCCCGTTCGCGCGCCAGCACCAGAGGGTCGTAGCCGACCCAGGCGTTCAGGCCCAGCGTCAGAGGGGCGGCGGGCACCGGCTGGCAGGCCACCAGCAGTGGCGCGGCCATGCCTCCCAGCAGGAACCGTCCACCGGCGTGGAGCCAATGGCGACGCGTGCAAGGCGTCGCAAGGCATTCAGGCGAGACCGCTCCCCGCTCCGCGCGTCCCTGCCTGGTGAGGTTTCGCATTCAGATGCACCTGTTGGCGATGATGTTGTTGTTTCATTCTGTCACCAACCACCACCCGCCCGGCTGACCGTCGTCGCGTATTTGTTGTGTCCCGACGGCAGGACAACCCGCACGGCGGGGACTCTTGCATGACCGTATAAATAAAAAGTGTCAAATTTTCCCTCTGGGGCGAAAGTTTTGAAAAAGTGTCAAAACGGGCGAAAACAGCTGGATGGCTTCGCCTCTGAAAGATAAAAAGTGTCAAAACGGGCGAAGACCTACTGTGTTGGCGAAACACAACCCTGGGACTACAGCGGCAACCGCACGGGATTGCCTCGATCTGCCGGCCCATGGTCCAGACGTTCGACCGGAGGCACGCGAATCAGTCCCTCGGCTTGCTCCCGGGATCCGTGCAGCCAAGCATCCCAGTCGGCAGGCTCGATGGGCACCACGCTGCGTTTGTCTTGCTGCTCCGCCGTCTGGTTCTTGTCCGGTCGGTGCATGAGTCCCAAAACGGGGTGGCCGTCGCAGTTTTGCGTGAGCATCGTGTAGTTGGGCAGCACCTCGCCGGTGGCCGGGTCCGTCCACTCGCTCCACAGCCCGGCAAGCGCCCAGGGTTCACCGTCAGCGCGACGGAAGTGCCAGGGGATGCTTTTGGGTGTCGGGGTCATCAGGTCCGTGTGACTGATGCCCCAGTAAGGCTCCTGGTACCACCAGGCGGGGATCAGGCAGCGTTGCCCGCGCACCCACGGAAACCGAAACGTCCAGGCGGTGGCCACCGTCTCGCGGCGCGCGTTGTTGGTGCTCAGGGGTCGGCCTGTGGTCTTGCTGCGTGGCACGCGGTCGGTGGCTCCGGGCGGAATCATTCCCCACTGACCGGCCAAAGCCTCCCCATGCTGCCGGATGAACACCCCAGTTTTGAGCGGCGCGACAGTCATATCCCAACCGGTGGTGGGCAGTGTCTTTGCGAACACGAGGGTTCGCAAGTGCTGCGCGTCGGTGGTGCCGTAGAGGTTGCACATACGGATTGATCTTGGCACATGCCGTGGTGAAACCGTGGCCGAGATCGGGTGTCTCACAGGGGGAGGGCCATGTCTGAATTCGCCTACCCAGCGTCACATCGAATTCACGCCTTCGGCAACGCTGGAGCCAGCTCCGGAAAGATCAAAGTCGGCTGAAGGCTCACAACAGACATTGGACTTTGATGCCCGGACTTCCGATGTGGTGCGCATACCAGTCATCCTCGCAGATAAGTCGCTAGCCATGCCGATTCACCGAAGCCACGCTTCGTCCAACGTCCGCTTCAGGTTTTCCAGGGAGGGATATCTCGCGGCCCGGGAGTTGCAGACATTCTTGAATGCAAGTTGCCAGTGAACGGCAGGCAACTACTGTTTTGCTCGTGCCGCGATTTCTTCTTTGGTCACGGTGCCATCCCCATTCGCATCGGCCTCCTGAAAGGCCTTTGTGTACATCCCAAAGCGGCGGATGGCGGCGGCCCGGCCAAGGTTGTGATCCGCATTGAGATTGATGAACGCCTTGAACTCGGCCACGTCTAACTGCTCGTTCTTGTCGCCATCAGCCGCTTGAAAGTTGGCCTGAAACTGCGCGCGTTGCGGGTTGGCATGGACCGATGTGTACAGAGTGAGCGCCACAAGAGCCGCCGTTGTGGCGACCCTGGGCGTGAGGTTCATGGATATCGTTCGCATGTGCAACCAATCACTTTCAGATAGGACTCTTGGAGTCGGGGGGTAATGTCATCGAGCTCTTGTGGCCTGGTGTTGGGGGCTGGACCGCTCCAAGCTTGAGCCTTCGCTCGTCGCTGCACTCTTGTTTGCACCCTGTATCGCGAACAATGCGCTCCAAATATTGCTTGCGCTTGTATCGCCATCGGCGATGACTATCTTCTTGTTCACTTGAACCCCTTAGATGCCAAACGTGCTGTTGGCTTACCCCGCAATGGACCGCTGGGCGCGCAATGCCTCAGTAGTGAGGCTCTTACCGTCCGGAGACCATCCTGGCGGCCTGACCAGAAAAGCCAAAGCAGACAAGAGGTTCGGTGCTTTGCGCATGTCTCGGTACAGGTCAACCCATTGTGAGAACTCCATGGTCAGCACGTTACGGGTGCGCATGGGTTTGACCAGGCCATAAACGCAGGGTTCGTCGACCCGCTCGGGGCGATAGGTCCCAAAAAAGCGGTCAAAGATGATCAGTACACCGCCGTAGTTGGCATCCAGGTAATCAAGGTTGGATGCATGGTGAACCCGATGCGCGGAAGGTGTGTTTAGTACCCATTCCAGCCAGCCCAGCTTAGGGATCAATGTCGTGTGCAACCAGAACTGGTAGAGAAGATTGAGGGAGAGAGCCGTAAGGACCACCTTTGGATCGAAACCCAGGTACACCAACGGCGTGTAAAACAAAGTTGTTCCTGTGAGCTTGTTCGTCCACCCCAGTCGAAAAGAGGTTGACAGTGTCAGTTGATTGGGAGAATGGTGCACCGCATGCGTTGCCCAGAAGAAGCGAATACGGTGAGAGGCACGGTGATACCAATAGTAGAAAAACTCAAGCCCCAGAAACAGCAACATGAAAGAGGCGAAGCTGCTCAGCTCGATGGTGAATAGTCTGTGTGTCCAGACCCAAGCAAAAACTGGGGTCGCGATGCCGATCGGCAAAAGGGCCAGCAATCGACGCCCAGCCATATCCGCCATTGATAGCCAAGCTTCTGACCAGTCGAACGAACCCGGTTTGCGATGCTGCAGCACCAACGCTTCCGCCAATGCAATGCAAAGGATGGCGACGGTTACGATAATTTGAATCCAAACGATTTGGGACATTTTCAGGTAGTGGCTCTATGGCCAAGAGTTGGCGCCGGTGATCGAAATTCGAGCATGGCGGATCAAGTTAAGACCGCAGAATGTCAGACGAAGCGTATGAATATTGAACCAAGCCCGGCAGCAGCGTGCGCTGACAAAACACGACGAATTGCTACAGCGCTGTCACATGGGTTCTTGGGCTGAGTCATCCCCATAAACTGAGGGCCATGTCACTGATGCAACCCCTGATCCTGATCGTGGACGACGATGCCGAGCTGTCCGCCATGCTCGTGGAGTTGCTGGAGAGGGAGGGCTGGTCCACTTTCACCGTACTGACCGCAGGCGACGGCGAACGTGCGGTGACGGCACGCCAACCGGACGTCGTGCTTCTCGACGCGATGCTGCCGGACGGCAATGGCTTTGACCTCGCTCGACGCTGGCGGACGGCACATCCCGCCCTGGGTCTGGTGATGATCACCGCGCGCGGCGACCCGATGGATCGCGTGCTCGGCCTGGAGATTGGCGCGGACGACTACTTGGCCAAACCGTTTGAACCGCGCGAACTGGTGGCCCGAGTGCGCGCGCTGCTGCGGCGCGCAGCACCGAACCGAGGAAACAGCGCAGTGTTGCGTTTTGCAGGGCTATCCATCGATGTGTTCAAGCGCGAAGTCTCTTCCAGCGGCGGTGTATTGGCGCTCACCAGCGTCGAATTCAAGTTGCTCGTTGCGCTGGCCAAACAGCCTGGTACTCCGCTGACACGCGAGGCGCTCTCGGAGGAGGTGCAAGCAGGCGGCTACCAGCCGCAGGAGCGCACGGTGGACGTGCAGATTGCGCGGCTTAGGCGCAAGCTGCGCGAGGCCAGCCCCGGCGCCGAATGGATCGACACCGTGCGAGGCGAAGGCTATGTCTTCGTACCGCGTGGCGGCGGCACCGAAGCCAGATAGAAAATTCGCCGGATGGCCCGCAACCGCACCCTGTTCGCACGCCTGCTCGTGGCGCAGGTCGCTTTGGCGATTGTGCTAACCGCGATCCTCGCCATGGTGTTCTACGTTGACAGAAACCGCACTGTGGCGCAGCTTGTCACCTCGCGCTGGGCACCGTCATTGCTGCTCTTGGCTCGCGGCGCACCGATCGAGCAAGTGCGTCAGCTTGCACCCGGGGGGCTGCTCACTTCGGACCAGCGACCTGAGGCTGTGATCAGGATCGCATCGTTGGCACCCCGTAGGGCAATCATGCAAGAGACCTTGGAGGAAGCCGGACTGCCGGTGACCGATGTAGTCTTTGGCCGCGAACGCAACGCGCCAGCAGCCACACCCATGCTTTGGTTGGCGCTGAAGGTCGACGATGGCGCAACTCGCTGGGTAAGCTTTGAAAGCGATATCGTCGAAGAGAATTTGCGCGAGCGCTTCTTGATTGCGACGCTGCTGCTCTTCGGTCTGGCAGTCGGCGCTAGCGCGCTGATTGCGCATCGCCTTGCACGGCCTCTCGAAGCGCTGCGCGCACGCATTGCGGCCAACGACGCGTCCGGCGGTCCGCTGCCCAACGCAAGCAGTGAAGTCCAAGCGATCGATGAAGCCTGGCGGGCGCTGCGCCAGTCGCTTGATCAACAAGAGCGTGAGCGCGCGTTGCTGCTCGCGGGCGTTTCGCACGACCTTCGAAGTCCGCTCGGACGAATCCGGATGGCGGCCGAGTTGTTGCCGGATGGCGACCGTATTGCACACAGGCGCGAGGCGATCGTACGCAATGCGCTGCAAGCAGATCGGCTCGTTGGCAGTTTTCTCGACCATGTACGAAGTGGCGAACTGCCTCTTAACGAGACCGTGGATGTGGCCGCCGTGGCACGCAGCATGGCAGCCCAGCAGCAGCGCGCCGCCAGCGAGCTGTTGGTACACGCCCCGGCGACGCTCTTGGTGCCTAACCTCAGCTTGGTGCTGATCGAACGCGTGATAGGCAACCTGCTTGACAACGCCTTCATCCACGGCCAACCGCCCGTGCGGTTGACTGTGGGCACCACGGGAGACCGAGTATGTATCGAGGTTGAAGACGACGGCCACGGCATCGCGCCCGATAGCCAGCGAACCATGCTGCAAGCCTTCGCGCGTGGTGATGCAAGCCGCAGGCATCCGGGTCTGGGTTTGGGGCTGTCGATTGTGCAGCGGGTGGCGTTGCGAATGGGCGGCAGCGTTGCATTCCACCGCTCGGCCGATGGCGCACGGACCATCGTGCGTGTTGATTGGCCGATCGGCTGAAAGGGCGAGTTCTTGCCACCTGACGCATGAGCACCTGGTTCCTGATTGTCGACAACGAAGAAGTTGATTGACCTTTGCTGAGGTGCGACGGCGAAAGACCGTTGCTTCTCCAGATATCGATCGAACGCCCCCGACAAGTACTCTTGGCTGCCCGTCATCGAAGGACCGGTCTGTGACAAACAGCGTGAGCAGAAAGAATGAGGGCGTTCGACCGCTCCCGCTGCGCTGCAGCCCTCCGACGTCTGAGCGGCAGATCAAGGCTGTGAGCGGCCGGTGACCTAGCTCGCCTGCATTTCGGCCGCTGAGGGCATCTGTCGTTCGAGGATGGCAGGGTCGAACGACTGCAGCACCTCCATCATCAGCCTTCCAACACTTCCCAGCTACAGTCGAGGCCTGTCGCCGAACTATCCCAAGACTGCGATAAAGATACACCTACCGAAGAACAATTTGAGTTTGGTCTTCGGGCCTCTTGGAGCCAACCAACTACCAGGCGGTGGCGATCAGGCTGGCACCTGCCATCAGCAGCAGGCCAGCGGCCACACGGGAAATCGCGACAGGAGAGAGCTTGAGCGGATATCGCCGGTTGCCGCGCGTGACCAGGAACACCAGCGGCACGGCCATCAAGGCATAAACGAGCGATGCCGGTGTGAACTGCCCCGAGACCAGCACGATGCCTAGGCGCACGAGCTGGCTCAGGCCAAACATCACTAGCAGCGCCTGGCGGATCACTGGCAGGCTCAGGGGCTGGCGGTAGAGCTTGTAGACCAGCGGCGGCCCCGCGGTGGAAAACATCCCTCCCATCAGGCCGGCGAGCAGCCCGGTGAGCGCGAACGAAGCGGGCGGATCGATCTCGGCCTTGGGTACTAACCGCACCACCAGTAAGGCGGCCGACCCGATCACCGACACGCCCAGCGCTATCTTGAGCACGTACAGCGCGCTATCGCTGAGCCAGAACAACAGCGCCAGCCCAGCCGCCACCCCCACCAGGCTGGGCCAGATCGCGGGTCGGATCACCCGCCAGTCGTCGGTGAGCGGGTACTCCCGGAAATGGATGAAGGTCTGGCTCAGGGTGATGAGAGTCACTGCGTTGGCCGCGACCCCAACCGGGACCAGATCGAACACACCGACCAGCGCAAGGAAAATCAGGCCAAAGGCAAAACCGGTCAGGCTCTGCACGTAGGACGCCAGGGTGATGCACAGCAACACACCGAGGGTGCCCCAGAGAGGCAGGGTAGTCATGATGAAGCCAAACCCTCAACAAATAAGCCCTTGCCTAGCCTCGGATTGGAGCACCCGACCCAGGGTCGGGCGGATGGTCAGAAAAGTCCGTGCTGGCGCGCGAATAGGGCGATCAGCACAAAGGCCGCCATCCACACCGTTTCTACTAGCAGCAAGGTAAAGGGCCGCCAGCCAGCTTCGGCCAGCTGCTGAAACGAGGTCTTGATGCCCAGGGCCGCGATCGCCACCACCAGACACAGTCGCGAGACGTCGCTCAGAACCTTGCCCACTTCGGCTGGCACAAAACCCAGTGAGTTGACGGCCACCAGGATCACGAAGACCCAGAGAAACCAGGGCACCAGAGGCTGCCTGGCGGTGACGCCCTTCCCGCCGTTGGCGGCGATCTCGCGCTCGGCCTGCTCGCGTTCGGTCTTGAACATGGCAGAGACCGTCACTACCACCACCGCAAGCATGGAGACGCGGAACAGCTTGACGATGGTCGCGTAGTCGCCGGTCGGGTGGTCGATCATGTAGCCCGCGCCGACCACCTGGGCTACGTCGTGGATGGTCCCGCCCAGGAACAGGCCGGCCAGCTCCGGCGGCAGATGCAGTGCGCGTGCGATCAGCGGATAGGCCACCATGGCCACCGTGGACAGCACCGTGACCGTGACCACCACCATCAGGGTGAAGCGTTCGCTCTCCTTGGTGCGCGGCAGCACCGAAGAGATCGCGAGCGCGGCCGAGGCGCCGCAGATCGCCACCGCTCCGCCGGACAGCGTGCCCTGGGCTCGGTTGAGCCCCAACCGTTTGCCCAGGAAGTAGCCAACCAGCAAGGTCGTGACGACGGCGGCGACCACGATCGCCGCGGTCGTCCAGCCCAGCCCCGCGATCTGCGAGGCGGTGATGCGCGCGCCCAGCAGGCCGACACCCAGGCGCAACACGTTGCGCGAGCAGAACTCGATCCCCGGCTTCGCCTTGGGGTCGGCGCTGAGGTAGTGGAAGGCCACGCCGAAGAACAGCGCGTAGAGCAGTTGCGGCCCCCCATGCAGGGTGGAGACCAGGGTTGCGGCCATGGCCACCACACCGGCCAGCAGCGTGCCGGGCAGCACGTGCATGACGAATTTCGCAGGCTGCAGGCGGTCGAGGGCGATCACGCTCATGCGGTCACTCCCTGGCGAGCCACCAGCACCGCGAGCGCACACGAGGTGATGCGTGCTGTGATCGAGTCGGAGCGGCTGGTCAGAATGACTGGCACCTTCATGCCTAGTACCAGGCCCGCGCACTCGGCGCCGGCCATGTAGACCAGCTGCTTGTAGATCATGTTGCCCGCCTCCAGGTTGGGCAGCAGCAGGATGTCGGGACGGCCGGCGACCTCGGACACGATGCCCTTGTTGAGCGCCGAGACGCTGGAGATCGCGTTGTCGTAGGCCAGCGGGCCGTCGAGCACGGCGCCGGTGATCTGACCGCGGTCGGCCATCTTGCACAGGGCCGCTGCGTCCAGTGTGCTGGCGATGGCGGGGTTGATGTTCTCCACCGCCGACAGTACCGCTAGACGGGGGGTGTCGATGCCGATGGCGTGCGCGAAGTGGATCGCGTTCTGCGCGATGTCGCGCTTGTCCATCAGGCCGGGTTCGATGTTGACGACACAGTCGGTCAGCACCAGCGGCCGCGCCACACCGGGCACGTCGAGCACGAAGGCGTGGCTGGCGCGGGAACTACCCCGCAGCCCGGCGTCTCGCGCTACGGCGGCACCCAGCAGCTCGTCGGTGTGCAGGCTGCCCTTCATCAGGGCCATGGCCGTGCCGTCGCGGCACAGAGCCACGGCGCGCGCGGCGGCGGCGCGCGGGTCGTCGGCCGTCTCGGCCACTTCGCAGCCGGACAGGTCGAGCCCGCCCTGCCGGGCGGCCGCGTCCATGCGTTCGCGCGGGCCGACCAGGATCGGCACGACCAGGCCGACGCGGGCGGCCTCGATGGCGGCGCCCAGCGAGGCGACGTCACAGGGATAGGCGATGGCCACGCGCATCGGGCCCAGGACCCGAGCGGCGTCGACCAGCGACTTCAGATGGGGATGTGCCGGCGCGTGCGCGGCCTGCGCCGGTGCGGTCTCGGGCACCGGCGACATCACGGGAGCAGCCATGTGGCCTCCGCTTTCAAGGGGAAAAGGACACCGGTACCTCGCCGCACGGGCGGCGCGGCACCGGGGAGCTCAGGGACTCAGTCGATCAGACGTAGTCCTTGTACTTTTCGAGGAAGCGCACCGGCTTGGCCAGCGCGTCACGGCGGAACGGGTCGCCGAGTTCGCGGGTGCACATGATCTCGATCACGCAGGTCTTGCCTTCGTTCATCTGCATGTCTGTCGCCTTCTTGAGGGCCGGTCCCACGTCTTCCAGGCGGTCCACCACGATGGCTTCGGCGCCCATGGCACGGGCCATTTCGGACCAGCTCTCGTTTTCCAGCTCCGCAGCGACGAAGCGGCGGTTGTAGAAGTCGACCTGATTCTTCTTCTCGGCGCCCCACTGGCGGTTGTGGAACACCACGGCGGTGACTGGGATGTCATGGCGCACGGCGGTCAAGATCTCGACCATGCTCATGGCCCAGGCGCCGTCACCGGCGTAGGCGATAGCAGGGCGGTCCGGTGCGGCCAGCTTGGCGCCGATGATGGTCGGCAGCGCGTAGCCGCAGTTGCCGAAGCTCATGGGGGCGAAGAAGCTGCGCGGCTCTTCGAAACGCAGGTAGCTGTTGGCGACCGAATTTATGTTGCCGATGTCGGTCGACACCATGGCGCGCGGCGGCATGGCCTTTTCGAGTTCGCGCAGCACCTGGCGCGGGTGCAGGTAGTCACCGCCGTTGAAGGTCTTCTCCTTCTTGTTCTCCTCGATCATGTCGAGGCTGAAGGCGTCCTTCTCGTGGGTCCACTCGTCGAGTTCCTTTTCCCAGGCGGCCTTCTCGCTGGCGATGGTCTGAGCGCGCTCGGCCTTGGTGGCGTCGCAGGCCAGGGTTTTGCCGCTCAGACGCTTGGTCAGTTCCAGCGCGGTCGCCTTGGCGTCGCCGCAGATGCCGACCGAGATCTTTTTGACCAGGCCCAGGTTGGTGTGGTCGGCCTCGACCTGGATGATCTTGGCCGTCTTGGGCCAGTAGTCCATGCCGTGCTGCGGCAGGGTGCCGAACGGCCCCATGCGCGAACCCAGTGCGATCACCACATCGGCCTGGGCGATCAGCTTCATGCCTGCCTTGGAGCCCTGGTAACCCAGCGGGCCAGCCCACAGCGGGTGGCTGGCGGGGAAGGCGTCGTTGCGCAGGTAGCCGGTGACCACCGGCGCGCCTAGGCGCTCGGCCAGGGCCTTGCACTCTTCCACCGCGTTGCCCATGACCACGCCACCGCCGGCCAGGATGACCGGGAACCTGGCCGTGGCCAGCAGTTCCGCGGCCGCCGCCAGGCTGGCTTCACCACCAGCGCCGCGCTCCACGCGCTGGGGCTTGGGAATCTCGCACTCGATCTCGCCGTAAAAGTAGTCGCGCGGGATGTTGAGCTGGGTCGGACCGTTGTCGCTCATGGCGCGGTCGAAACAGCGCGCCGTGTACTCGGCCATGCGCTTGGGGTGGGTCACATGGCCCTGGTACTTGGTGAACTCCTGGAACATGGGCAGCTGGTTGGCTTCCTGGAAGCCCCCCAGGCCGATGCCGGTGGTGCCAGTTTCGGGGGTGATGATGACCACCGGGCTGTGGGCCCAGTATGCCGCCGCGATGGCGGTCACGCAGTTGCTGATGCCGGGGCCGTTTTGGCCGATGGTCACGCCGTGGCGGCCCGAGACGCGGGCATAGCCGTCGGCCATGTGGGCCGCGCCCTGCTCGTGCACCACCGGGATCAGGCGGATGCCGGCGGGCGCGAAAATGTCCATGGCATCCATGAAGGCCGAGCCCATGATGCCGAACATGTCGGTCACGCCGTTGGCCACCAGGGTTTCCACAAATGCCTCGGAAGGCGTCATCTTCTGCACACCGCTGACGACGGTGCGGGTGTCGGTTGGGTTCTTGCTCATCGAGAGTCTCCTGCGGCGCTGGCCGGTGATGAAACGGTTAAATATGAAACGCTGCATTCCGTTTTTTGAAACGCAATGCGACTTTATGACCTCTTTCCGCCAAAGTCAACATGAATATCATTTTTCGGAACTAATTTTGTCTTTTAATGAAATTCAGATATGATCAAACCCATGAAAAGCGTCCCCGCTCCGGCCCAGGCTCCGACCGAAATCAACGGCGACACCCCCACGCTGCGCCTGTTCGCGCTGCTGGAAGTGGTCGCGTCCAAGGACCAGTTCTTCTCGCTGCAAGGCCTGGCTGAAGAGACCGGCATCCCCAAGCCCACGCTGCACCGCATGCTCCAGCAGCTCGAAAGCGCCGGTCTGCTCGAACGCAGCGGCGACAGCCGCCGGTACGGCACTGGGGTGCGGCTGCGAAAGCTGGCAGAAAGTCTGCTGCTCAACGACACCTTCCACGGCGCCCGCCACAGCGTGCTGCGCGCGCTGGTCAACGAGATCGGCGAGAGCTGCAACCTCACGGCGCTCAGCGGCAGCGAGGTGATGTACCTCGACAGGGTAGAGACGCCTGCGCCGCTACGCTTCTATCTGCATTCGGGTTCGCGGGTGCCGGTGCACTGCTCGGCCCGCGGCAAGCTGTTCCTGGCCGGCATGACGCCGGTCCAGCGCCAGCGCCTGCTGGGTCACGCCCCGCTGGAGGCCTTCACGCCCAGGACCCTGACCCACCTGGATGCACTGGAAGAAGAGATCAAACAGGTCAAGCGCCAGGGCTTTGCGCTCGACAACGAAGAGTTCCTGCCCGGCCTGATGTGCGTGGCCGTGCTGGTACCAAGCCCCGAAGGCCGCTCCAACCTCTGTGTGGCCGTACAGGCACCCATCATGCGGTTGACCCCCGACAAGGCGCTGGGGCTACTGCCCGCGCTGCAACGCGCCGCCGACGCGCTCAGCCAGATCGAACACGACGCCAGCGACAGCCTTGACGACGGCACGCTCGACTGAGCCCCGCCGCCGCCCCCCGAAAGACCCGATCCCATGTCCGAACTGACCTCCCTGCGCCCGACCCAGACCATTTCGGTTCGCGACGTTTTCGGGATCGACACCGACCTGCGGGTGCCGGCCTTCGCCGAGCGCGACGAGCACGTGCCCGAGATCGACAGCTGCTACCGCTTCAACCCGCCGGTCACGCTGGCGCTGCTGGCCGGCTTCAGCCGCGACAGACGCGTCATGGTGCAGGGGCTGCACGGCACCGGCAAATCGACCCACATCGAGCAGGTTGCGGCGCGGCTGAACTGGCCCTGCGTGCGGGTCAACCTCGACGGCCACGTAAGCCGGCTCGACCTGGTAGGCAAGGACGCAGTGGTGCTGCGCGAGGGCCAGCAGGTGACCGAGTTCCAAGAAGGAATCGTGCCCTGGTCGCTGCAGCGCCCGATGGCCCTGATCTTCGACGAGTACGACGCCGGCCGCCCCGACGTGATGTTCGTGATCCAGCGCATCCTAGAGCGCGACGGCCAGTTCACGCTGATGGACCAGAACCGCGTGCTGCGGCCCCACCCCTTCTTCCGGCTGTTCGCCACCGCCAACACCGTGGGCCAGGGCAACATGAACGGCCTCTACCACGGCGCCCAGCGCCTGAACCACGCCCAGATCGACCGCTGGAACATTGTGGTTGCGCTCAACTACCTGGAGCGCAAGGAAGAAGTTGCCATTGTCACCGCCCGCGTGCCCACCTACGCCGACGCGGCGGGCCAGGACATGATCAACACCATGGTGGCGGTGGCCGAGCTCACGCGCCAGGGCTTCCGGGTCGGTGACCTGTCGACGCTGATGTCGCCGCGCACCGTGATCACCTGGGCCGAGAACGTTGAAATCTTCCGCGACCCCGGCCTGGCGTTCCAGCTCTCGTTCGTCAACAAGTGCGACGAGTCCGAGCGGCCCGTCGTCGCCGAGTACTTCCAGCGTTGCTTCCACCGCGAGCTCGAAGCCTCCTTCGCCCACAGCGAAGCCTGACCCCATGGGCGATCCCCTGGCCGCGGCCGGCGCGACGCGCCACCAGCAGCGAATCGACGATCTCTGTGCGGCTTCGATCCGGGCCCTGAGCGGCCAGGCCGGGCTGCACTTTCGCGGCCGGCGCCTGTACCGGAACGACAAGGCCTTGCCCCCTTTCGCGCCTCACCTCAGCCCCAAGCCAGCGCTGGACGATTTCAGCTCGTTCCGGGGCGCCGCCGATGCCATGGCGCTGCGCTTGCGCTGCGCCGATCCGCAACTGCACGCGCGCCTGCGCCCCTCCGAGCCAATGGAACGCATGCTGTTCGAGATGCTGGAGCAGTTCCGGGTCGAGGCGCTGGCGCCAGCCGACATGCCCGGCATGGGGCACAACCTGCGGCATCGCTTCGAGGCCTGGTCGATGGCCTTCTACAACAGCGGCCTGACCGAAACCGCCAAGGGCATGCTGCTGTATACGGTGGCGCAGATCACCCGCTCGCGCGTGACCGCGCAGCCGGTGGTCGAGGCCACGGAAGACGCGATCGAAGCCACCCGCATGTTGATCGTGCGCAGCCTGGGCCACGACCTGGCCGGGCTGCGCCGCCAGCGCTTTGACCAGGCGGCCTACGCGCAGCACGCGCTGTCCATCGCCCGCCTAGTGGCGGGCATGCTGGCCGCGTACGACCTGGAACAGGTGGCGGGCGCCGACGACAGCGACACTGAGCCCGACGACAAGCAACTGGACTTCAACCTCTGGATGGACTTCGACGGCGAAGACGGCGACGAAGGCTTCACCACCGTCAGCTCGGGCACCAGCCGCACCCTGGCCGAATCGGGCGGTGTCTACCGGGTCTTCAGCGACGCCTTCGACACCGAGACGCACGCGGACACCTTGGTGCGCGCTGCGATGCTGCGGGAGAACCGGGAACGGCTGGACCGCCTGATCGAACGCCAGGGCCTGTCGGTCGCCCGGCTGGCGCGCGAGCTCAACGCGGTGCTCGCCACGCCGGTGCGCGACGGCTGGCTGCACGGCCAGGAAGAAGGCCACATCGACGGTCGCCACCTGAGCCAACTGATCACCTCGCCGTCCGAACGCCGACTATTCCGCATCGAGCAGCACGCCCCGGTGTGCGACAGCGCTGTGGGCTTCCTAATCGACTGTTCGGGTTCGATGCGCGAGCACATCGAGTCTGTGGCGATCCTGGTCGACGTGATGACGCGGGCGCTGGACCAGATCGGTGTCGTCACCGAGGTACTGGGCTTCACCACCAACTCTTGGAACGGCGGGCGGGCCCAGAAAGCTTGGCGGCGCGCCGGCCGGCCTGCCCACCCGGGCCGCCTCAACGAAGTCGCACACCTTGTGTTCAAGGACAGCGACACCCCATGGCGCCGCGCCCGCCCCGCCATGGGCGCGCTGCTCAAGAGCGACCTGTTCCGCGAAGGCGTGGACGGCGAGGCCGTCAGCTGGGCCGCGCAGCGCTTGGTGCAGCGCCACGACGGCCGGCGCCTGCTGCTAGTGGTCTCCGACGGCAGCCCCACCGACGGCGCCACGGCGCTGGCCAACGACGCCCACTACCTTGATCACCACCTGTGCCAGGTGGTGGCCGGTCTACAGGCGCAGGGCGAGGTAGAGGTCTACGGCATCGGCGTAGGCCTAGACCTCAGCCCCTACTACCGCAACAACCGCGCCCTGGACCTGTCGCATTCGGTCACCCAGGCGGTGCTACGCGAGATCGTGGCCCTGCTGGCTGTGGGCACCCAGCGCCCGGCATCGCAGGCCGTCACGGGGCCTTGACGCACAATCCGGAACCGAGACCGATTCACCCCCGCACAGAACAGACGCCCATGGCCCAACCCCTGCAAGGCGCGATGTGGAAACAACTGCTGCAGCGCAGCGCCCGCGAAAACCTGACCCTGCAAGGTCGTATCCGTGAAATGCTGGTCTCGGCGATTCTGGACGGCCAGCTCAAACCCGGTGTTCCCGTGCCTTCCAGCCGCGAACTCGCCAATGAGCTCGGTGTGGGGCGCATCACGGTGGTGCTGGCCTACCAGCAGCTGGCCGACGAGGGCTACCTCGAATCCCGTGAGCGCAAAGGCCATTTCGTCAGCGCGGCCCTGCTGGGTCAGCGTGCGCAGACGCGGACGGTGCCAGAGGACCTGCCCGACCAGCCTCCCATTGCCTGGAAGAAGCGGCTCTGCCAGCACCCCAGCTTGCAGCGCAGCATCGTCAAACCCTTCAATTGGCAGAAGAGCCTGTACCCGTTCCTCTACGGTCAGTTCGACGAATCGCTGTTTCCCACCGCCGCCTGGCGAGAGTGCTGTCTCAAGGCCCTGAGCGTCATGGACATCCGGGACTGGGCACCCGACCAGATAACCCGTGACGACGAATCGCTGGTGGAGCAGATCTGCACCCGCGTGCTGCCCAGACGCGGTGTTTGGGCCACCTCAGACCAGCTGTTGATCACCGTCGGCGCGCAACACGCGCTCTACATGGTGGCCGATCTGCTGGTGCGCGAAGGCATCCGGGTCGGCATCGAAAATCCCGGCTACCCCGATGCACGCAACATCTTCACAAGCCGCAACGCCGAGATCACGCCACTGCCGGTGGACGACAACGGCCTGATCGTCAACGACAGCCTTCGCGGACACGACTATCTCTACACCACTCCCAGCCACCAGTGCCCGACCGGGGTAACGATGCCGCTGCACCGCCGCGAAGAGCTGTTACGCTTGGCCGATGCCAGCGACATGGTGGTGATTGAAGACGACTACGAGAGCGAAAACAACTTCTCGGGCAATCCAATTCCGGCCCTCAAGAGTCTGGACCGCAACCACCGGGTGATCTACATTGGCAGTCTCTCCAAGAGCCTGGCGCCGGGCCTTCGCATCGGCTACATCGTCGCCGCGCCCGAGCTGATCACCGAACTGCGGGCGTTGCGACGGCTCATGATCCGCCACCCCTCTTCCTTCGTCCAGCGCAGCCTCTCGTTGTTCATCTCGCTGGGGTACAACGATGCCCACCTCAAGCGGCTCGCCGAGGCTCAAAAGGAACGCGGCACCCTGATGCTCGATGCGCTGGCGCGCCACGCCCCACAGTGCAGGGTGACGCCATTCAGTGGAGGAGGGTCCTGCTGGGTGCAACTACCGGAAAACATCCATCCACTTGAACTCTCCGAGCGGGCTGCGGCGCGGGGAGTGCTGATCGAGCCGGGCGATGTGTTTTTCCAGGCAGAGGATCCCCAGCGCCATTTCGTCCGGCTGGGCTTTCAATCCATCACCGCACGCGTGATCGAAGACGGCATCTCGATCCTGGCCGAAGTGATCACGGAGTTGCAAAACCGCCGTCCGCCGATATCGAACGGCTGACGGCGGTGGTGTGGTGGTGACAACCTCCGTCAATAGCCCAGCATAGACGGCAACCACAGCGATATCTGCGGGAAGTAGGCGATCAGGAAGGTGGCGATGGTGCTGACGAAGACGAAGGGCAGCACCCGGACAACGATCTTTTCCACCGACTCCCCACCGATGCCCGATGCCACGAACAGGTTCTCGCCCAGTGGCGGCGTCATGAACCCGATCGAAAGGGTGCAGATCACCACGATGCCCACGTGAGTCGGGTCGGCGCCTGTCATGTACATCACCGGCAGAAGCACGGGAACCAGGATCAGGATCGCCGCGAGAGTTTCCATGAACATGCCCACAAACAGCAGGAACACGATCACCAGGGCCCAGATGATGTAAGGGTTGGAGGTCAGGTTTAGCATGGCCTCGGCGATGTCGCTGGGGATGCGCTGCTCCACCAGCAAGCGGCCAAACGCGGTGGCGGTGAACAGGATCAGCAACACGCGCCCGGTGATCCAGGTGGTGGTGCGAAGCGCCGTCTTGATCGCTGGCCAGCGCAACTCACGGTGGACAAACCAGCCGATAAACAGGGTGTAAAAAATCGCCACGATCGCTGACTCCGTGGGCGTGAAAATGCCCGCGTAGATCCCGCCCAGAATGATCAAGGGAGCCAGGATCGACCAGGTCCCCTTCTTGAGCGCGGCGCGCAGTTCGTGGCCCGACCAGGTCTCCGACAAGCCACGGTAGCCGCTCTTCTTGGAGATGAAGTAGTTCATCACCAGCAGGCTGGCTGCCATCAGCAGGCCGGGCATTACACCGGCGATGAACAGCTTGGGGATGGACAGGGACGCGAAGGTGCCGAACTTCTCCACTGCCTCGGGGGGCGGCTCCATGCCCAGCGCCGCGATGCCGAAGATCACCATCGGTATCGAGGGTGGGATGATGATGCCCAGACCACCCGAAGCTGCAGTCACCGCCGAGGCGTAGGCACGTTCGTAGTGGCGCTTGGTCATGGCGGGAATCATCAGCATGCCCACGGCGGCGGTGGTGGCCGGGCCCGAGCCCGAGATCGCACCGAAGAACAGGCAGGCCAGCACGGTGGCCACGCCCAGGCCGCCGGTGATGGGGCCGGCCATGGTTTCGGCAATGTCCACCAGACGCCGCGAAATGCCTGCGGCCTCCATCAGTGCACCGGCGAGCACGAAGGCCGGCAGGGCCATCAGTGGGAAGCTGCCCACCGAGTTGAAGGCGATCTGCACCAAGGCGATCGGATCCTTGTCGAGCACCACATAGGCGCCCATGGCCGCACCGCCCAGCGCCACCGTGATCGGCGCGCCCAGCAACAGCAGCAGCATGAAGCCACCAAACAGAATCTCTGCAACGTACATGTCCATGATGAGGTCTCCAGTGCGGGGTTAGCGAAGCGCCGCCGCGTCGTTGTTCTCTTGCATCTTCTTGATCTCGGCGGTTTCGGGGTCCAGCAACTCTTCGCCCTTGACCACGCTCAGGTAGGTGTTCCACAGCACGCGCACCGACATCAGGGCAAACGCGATCGGTAGCACCATGTAGAAGTACTTCATCGGCACACCCAACGTCTGGGACTTCCAGAACAGATTCATGCGGTTGAACACGAAGTCGTAGCTGAGCCAGACGAAGTACAGGTTGAAGACCACCCAGAGCAGGTCGGCCACGGTCATCAGCGTCTTGGCCAGCGCCTTGGGCATGAACTGCATGTGGAAGGTGACGCGGTTGTGGGCCGACATCTTGGCCGCCACGACGGCGCCGAGATAGGCGAACCAAACAAACATGTAGGTCGAGAGCTCCTCGGACCAGGCGATGGAGTATCCGAACAACTGGCGCGAGACGATCTGCGCAAACAGCAGGATCACGAACAGCGCGAGTAGCCATTCGCACACCAGGGTCTCAATATCGTTCAGAAAGGCCAGAGTTTTGCGCGCAAGCGTCATGGCAATTACCTCAACAGGAGGCGCGCAGGGCGCACCGAAACAGCGCCTTCACAAGCGCAGGTCAACACAGATTCCAAAAAAGGCGGCCACATCGCGTGGCCGCCCGCGCTTAGGCGATCAACGGCCCAAAGCTTTCAGAACCGCGTCCAGCTTTGCCTTGCCACCGATACTGTCGTAGAACTTCGGCCACACCGCTGTCGTTGCCTTGGCGATCCACTCCTTTTCGCCATCGGCTGGATCGTTGATCTGCATGCCCTTGGCGATCAGGTCCTTCTTGATCTTGCCTTCGGTCTCGTTCAGCCACTTGAAGCTGTGCTCGGTAGCCTCGGCACCAGCGTCCAGAATCGCCTTCTGCACATCGGCGGGCTGTTTCTTGAACGTGCCTTCGCCCACGATGATGGGTTCGAGCGAGAACACGTATCGGATGTTGGTGATGTACTTCTGCACCTCGCTGAACTTCATCGAGCTCACGGTTATGTAGGGGTTGTCCTGACCGTCCACCACACCTTGTTGTAGCGCGGTGAACGTTTCGGACCATGCCATCGGTGTGGGGTTGATGCCCCAAGCCTGGTAGGACGCGATCATGATTTCGTTCTTCGGCACACGGATCTTCAGACCCTTGAGATCGGCCAGGGTCTTGATCGGCTTCTTGGAGTTGGTCAACACGCGAAAGCCGGAAAAGGTCCAGCCTACGATGCGCACACCGGCGTCGCGCACGGTGTTGGCCGTCAGTTCCTTGCCCACGGGCCCCGTCACCAGCTTCCTGGCCTCTTCGGTGCTCTGAATCACGTACGGCAGCGTGAGCACACCGACCGTGGGAGAAAACGGCGTGATGTTGTTGACGGCCAGGACCGAGAAATCCAGGGTGCCCATCGACGCGCTGTTGATCGTGGTCTCTTCGCTACCGAGCTGGCCGTTTGGGAACAAATCGACCTTGTGCTTGCCGGCGACTTTGGCTTCAAAAGACGACTTGAACTTGGACGCCATTTCCCACTGGGCGCTGCCCTGGGCATCGCCCACTGCGACCTTGAACGTGGTGGCCAGCGCACTGCTGCCGGCAAAGATGGAAGAAGCTGCGAGCAAGGACACCAGGGTGGTGGTTTTGAATTTCATTTATGTCTCCAGAGTTGGTTTACGGGGGAAAACAATCGCCGACTTGCAGGTCGGTCTTTCGCGGGATGCGAGGTTTCGTGGCCTTCAGCCTGTCTCGCTGAACGCACACGGAATACAGCGGCAGGACTCACCTCGCGGGCTGTGCGGGCCGGTTCTTGCGGTAGGCGTTCTTGATCAGAATCTTGCCGTCCTTGAAGGTGAACACATCCACCATGCGAGCTTCGATGCGCGAGCCGTCAGCCTGGGTGCCCTTGAAGGTACTTTCCGACACACCGCGATTGCCCGATACGAAGTGCACACCGTCCAGCCAGGCGGCATCGGGCAACGTAGTCCATGCGGCCTTGAACCCTTCACGCACCTCAGCCCTGCCTGTAAAGGTGCGGCCCAACAGGTCAGGCCCCGCCACCGCATGGAACACGCAATCCTCATGCATGAAGCCCATCAGGGCTTCCAGGTCGTGGCGGTTCCATGCCTCGGCAAACGCGGCAAGGGTGTGCTCGGTGATGGTTGTCTGCGGTTCGTTCATGTTGTCTCCATTGGCTATTTCGAGAGGCCTCGCCAACCATCTCGGTGGGCGGACATCGTGTCCGTCCCGATGGGTTCAGCGCTTGGGCTGCATTGTTGAATCGGCAACACCCACAGCTGTAGAACCAGCCGGTGCGAATCGTTAAGACCAGACATCCGGGTAAACCCCGGACCGCCTGCGGCGAGTACGAATCCGGGGGTTTTCTGGACCCATGGATTGGCTGCAACTGGTTCTAACCAGGGCCTGCCGCTACTACCTATGCTTCGACCGGACGTGGTTTAAGGGACCTGTGTTCCCTGAAATCTGCGCAGGTGTGGCACGGATCTGTACTCACCAGACGGCCGGCGCACCCCCAACAAACTCTGGAGACAATGGATGACCTCGACAACCATCGGTGGCCGCGTGATGCGGCCCTACGATCCGACTTACGACCCTCTGGTGCAGGCCACGCCCGGCCAGGGCACCGGTTACGCACCCACCTATTGGGTCGCCTCGGCGGGCAGCCCGCCCCCAGACGATGGTCCGGTCCGCGGTGACATCGACACCGACGTGGTGGTGATCGGCTCGGGTTCCACCGGCATGTCCACCGCGCTGTACCTGGCGCGCGAACACGGCATCTGCGCCACAGTGCTCGAAGCTGCGCAGACCGCCTGGGGCTGTTCGAGCCGCAGCGGTGGTCAGGGTCAGAACGCCAATGGCCGTCTCACCCGTTCCCAGTGGATCGAGCGCTGGGGTCTGGATGTCGCCAAGCGCCTGGATGCCGAGGTTCGCATGGGTTTCGAGAACTTCCGTGTCCTCACCAAGGAGATCGAGTGCGACGCATATGACGGGGGGCACCTCTACCTGGCGCACCGCCCCAAGAAGCTCGACTACCTGCGCGAGATGACCCGTGTACGCAACGAAGTGTTCGGCTACCGCTCGCGCCTGCTCACCCCCGAGGAAGTGCGGGAGCAGCACTGCGAAGAACGCGAGCAGGTCGGCGCGATGTTCGAGGAAGAAGGCGTAGGCATCCACCCACTGAAGTTCACCTTTGGTCTGATCCGCAAGGCGCGCGACCTAGGTGTGAAGGTACACCCGGCCAGCCCTGTGCAAGGCTGGACGACCATCAACGGTGTGCACCATCTGCAAACCCCCGGTGGCGTTGTCCGGGCCAAGCGAGTGGTGCTCTGCACCGGGGGCTATTCGGGTCAGAAACTCACCCCGGTGCTCAAGAACAAGATATTGCCCATCCTGTCCAATTCCGTGGTCACGCGCCCGCTGACTGACGCCGAGATGGCCGCGTGCAACTTCAAGACAAAGACGTTCATGACGGACACGCGCACCCTGCGCTTTTACTACCGGTTGCTTGAAGGTAACCGCCTGCAGCTGGGCAGCCGCAGCTCGATCACCGGCGCCGATGCCGAAGATCCGGTACACCTGAAACTCCTCACCGACGCCATCGCGCGCAAGTTTCCGCCACTGGCGGGTATCAGGATCGACCACTCCTGGTGGGGATGGGTCGACGTGAGCCACGACATGATGCCCCGCATCACCCGCCCGGACCCCAAGGAGACCGTCTGGCACGCACTGGGCTATGGCGGCAACGGTGTGGCCTCGTCCACCTGGGCCGGCAAGCGCATCGCTGAACAGGTAGCAGGAAAGGACGCGGGGAAAGCGGTGCTCGATCTGCCCATCTACAGCTCGCCGCTCGAATACCCCAATATCTTGAACACAGTGCGCTCCGAAGCCTTCGCCCCTTTCAGGCGCTTCGGTCAGTTTTTCCTCTACAAGTGGTACTGGCTGCGCGACGAGAAGATCTGACGGCCTGAGGGGACAGAAGCCAATATGACCACACCACCACAAGTGATCGACTTCCAGCAGGACCCGGGCACCCACGAGTCCCGGCGCCTGCGTGACCTGCCCGACCGCGTGCTGCAGGGCGACCCCCACCACGAAAGCACGGTCTTCTTCGCCGACACGAAGGGCGAGGTGATTGCAGGCACCTGGACCAGCACGCCCGGGACCTGGCGCGCCTTCACCCACCGCGACGAGTTCTGCCACATCGTGATCGGTCATGTGCGCCTGATCGGCGACGATGGCACGGTGCAAACCTTCAAGGCTGGCGACGCGTTCATGATTCCCAACGGATTCAGCGGCTGTTGGGAGGTGGTTGAAACCACGACCAAACACTTCGTTGTCAGGCACCACACGGCCCACTGACGCAGTCGCAGCCAACGATTTTTCGACCGGAGAACCTTCATGCCCAAGAAGCGCCTTGTCACCCAGTTCGGCATGGGTACTTCGATCCGCAGCGGCAATTACACCGAGGCTTGCGCGCGCGCCATCCGCGACGCCCTGTGGCACAACTCGCTGAACGTTGCTGACGCATTTGGCTTCCCCAAGGAAGCCATGCTCATCGACGTCGAATTGGGTGTTCAACAACCTGATCAGGTGGACATCGCCTCGTTGGAAGGCGTCTTTCCCTACGGACGGCCGTCGATCACGGTAGTCAAGGGAGGGCTGGACATTCCACGGCGGGAGAAGCCGGGATGGAGCGTAGTCGCCAATGCCGCGATCGTGGTTTCGTTCGATATGGAGTCCAACCATGAGTGAGAAACGCATCATCCTGGAAATGGGATCTGGAAACGATCTGTACGGGTGCGACTACACCAAGGCGGCCTGCCGGGCCGTGCAGGACGCGTTGCACCACTCTTCGATCGTGCTGTTCAAGTCGCTGGGCTATGACCACCGCGACATGCGGGTTCAAGTCACCATTGGCGTACAGAAGCCTGATCTCGTGGACATCGCCCGGGTCTGCGCAGAGCTCCCCCGGGGAAGCGCCGAGGTCACAGCGGTCTTGGGTGGGCTCAATGTGCATGACGTAGAAATGGACACTACCCATGTCATCGCTACCGCCGCGATCGAGGCGTTTTTGCCCATCGAACAAGGTCGTTGGCGGCTCAGCGATGAGCGCCAGCAAGTAGTCATCTAGTTGTGTCGCGGAAACTCCATGTCCGCAGTACCCCGCATAGCCGCCACTCAGGCCAATAAACGTCGCCAAACTGGACCGCTGCTTCGTGGAAATCAGCATGAGCCTGTTTGACGGAGCCCAGCGGCGGCTGTCGCTGCTCAGCCGACTTTCATGATCCGATGGTGGTTCCGCGATGCGATCCCTGCGCTGCTGGCCAAGTGGGGTAGCTGCACGCCCGAGTCAGGCTACATCCGCTTGAACACCGGCTTGGCCAAAGAACCGCCCGTGTGCTTGGAGTACATCCTGGTGCACGAGTTGGTCCACATGCTGGAGCCGACGCACAACGAGCGATTCGTGGCACTGATGGATAAGTGCCTGCCCCACTGGCAGCACCTGCGAAAGCGACTCAACGGGTTGCCTGTGAGGCACGAGAACTGGGACTAATGAGAGCGTCGGAGCCTGTCCGAAGTCGGTCGCATCGCTGGGTCGCCCACCTCTTGTCAAAAGTCCGTCAAACCGACCAATTTGCCCGTTTGACCAACTTGCACAAACTCGCACCACTCGCCCGACAGGGCTGAGGTCGAGGGTCACCTGTGTCCTGTCGCGGAGCCTTGGGCCGGAGCCCAAGACTTTTGGCACCCTTTATTTCTACTGTCACTTCTAGACCAGCGGCACACCGTGCGTTTTCGACTTTATTGCCGCGTTTACGACTTTAATGGCGTGTTTACGACTATTTTTAGTCGGAACACGAGCAGGCGAATTCCGTGCGCGTCACTCCACGGTCACCGATTTCGCCAGGTTGCGGGGTTTGTCCACATCGGTGCCCTTGGCCAATGCGGTGTGGTACGCCAGCAATTGCAGCGGCACCACGTGCAGGATGGGCGAGAGCGCGCCGTAGTGTTCGGGCATGCGGATCACGTTCACGCCTTCGCCGCTGCTGATGCGGGTGTCGGCGTCGGCCAGCACGTAGAGCACGCCACCGCGCGCGCGCACTTCCTGCATGTTGCTCTTGAGCTTTTCCAGCAGCGCGTCGTTGGGCGCCACCGTCACCACCGGCATGGCGCTGGTCACCAGGGCCAGCGGGCCGTGCTTGAGCTCGCCGGCCGGGTAGGCCTCGGCGTGGATGTAGCTGATTTCCTTGAGCTTGAGCGCGCCTTCGAGCGCGATCGGGTAGTGCAGCCCGCGGCCGAGGAACAGGGCGTTGTCCATGCGAGCGAAGTCTTCGGCCCAGCTGATGACCTGCGGTTCGAGCGCCAGCACGGCCTGCAGCGCCACCGGCAGGTGGCGCATGGCCTTGAGGTGCTCGGCTTCCTGCGCGTCGCTGAGCTTGCCGCGCACCTGCGCCAAAGCCAGGGTCAGCAAGAACAGGCCGGCCAGCTGGGTGGTGAAGGCCTTGGTGGAGGCCACGCCGATTTCAACGCCAGCGCGGGTGATGTAGGCCAGCTTGCACTCGCGCACCATGGCGCTGGTGGCCACGTTGCAGATGGTCAGCGTGTGTTGCATGCCCAGGCTCTGAGCATGGCGCAGGGCGGCCAGGGTGTCGGCGGTTTCGCCGCTCTGGGTGATGGTGACGATCAGCGTGCGCGGGTCGGGCACGCTGGTGCGGTAGCGGTATTCGCTGGCCACTTCCACCTGCGTGGGGATCTGGGCGATCTCTTCCAGCCAGTACTTGGCCGCGCAGCCGCTGTAGTAGCTGGTGCCGCAGGCCAGGATGAGCACGCGGTCGATCTGCTGGAAGATGCCGTAGGCACCGTCACCAAACAGCTCGGGCGTGATGCCGCCCACGCCTTCGAGCGTGTCGCCAATGGCGCGCGGCTGCTCGAAGATTTCTTTCTGCATGTAGTGGCGGTAGGGACCCAGCTCGGCCGCGCCGCTGTGGGCGTGCACCGTCTTGACCGGGCGCTGCGCGGGCTCGTAGGCGCGGCCCTGGCCGTCGGCCACCCAGTAGCGGCCCAGTTGCAGGTCCACCAGGTCGCCCTCTTCCAGGTACACGATCTGGTCGGTCACGCCCGCCAGTGCCATGGCGTCGCTGGCCAGGAAGTGTTCCTGCCCGCCGTCGCCCACGCCCAGCACCAGCGGCGAACCGGCGCGCGCGCCGACCACGCGGTGTGGCTCGTCCTTGTGGAACACCGCCAGCGCGTAGGCGCCGTGCAACTGCGCCACCGCCGCCTGCAGGGCGGCAAAGATGTCACCCTCGTACATCGAATCGACCAGGTGGGCGATGACCTCGGTGTCGGTCTGGCTCTCGAACACGTAGCCCTTGGCCTGCAAGGCGGCGCGCAGTTCGTCGTGGTTTTCAATGATGCCGTTGTGCACCAGTGCCACACGCCCGGCCGTGCCGTTGGTGGAGCTGTTGGCCGGGCCGTGGCTGAAGTGCGGGTGCGCGTTGTGCACCGCCGGCGCGCCGTGCGTGGCCCAGCGGGTGTGGGCAATGCCGGTGCCGCTGGCGATCTGGTCCGTCTTCACCTGGTCGGCCAGTTCGGCCACCCGGGCGGTGCTGCGCGCACGCTTGAGCCCGCCCTGGTGCACCGCCACCCCGCACGAGTCGTAGCCGCGGTATTCCAGCCGCAACAAACCCTGCACCAACACCGGCACGATGTCGCGCCCCGAAACCCCTGCCACGATGCCGCACATGTCTTGTCACTCCATTGGATGGGAAAGGCCACGATGCTATCCACAGCGCCACGGAATGAATGTTCAAATTTCACGATTTCATGATCATTTTGATCATCCATCACAGCCAATGAATTAATATTTCTTCATGAAAGAAGAAATGGAACAAATTGAACTCGACGAAGCCGACATTCGCCTGCTGCACCTGTTGCAGGACGACGCTTCACAGAGCAACCAGCGCCTGGCCGAGCGCGCCCATGTGTCGCCCCCCACCAGCCTTCGGCGCGTCAAGCGCCTGCGCGAGTCGGGCCTGATCGAGCGCGAGGTGGCCCTGCTCAACCCCGACCGGCTCGCGCAACTGACTGGCCACGGCCTCACGGCACTGCTGGAAATCACGCTGGAACGGCAGGCGGCCGAACACCTGGACGCCTTCGAGGCCCGCGCCGTGGCCGAAGCGGCCGTGCAGCAGTGCTACCGCGTCAGCCCGGGGCCCGACTTCATGCTGGTGGTGCACACGACCGACATGCCTGCCTACCGCGACCTGGCCCAGCGCCTGTTCACCAGCGACGCCAACGTGCGCAACGTCAAAGCGTTTTTCAGCATCAAGCGCGCCAAGTTCGACCCCCGCCTGCCTCTCCCCCAGACTGGGGATCTCAGTAGTAACAACGCGTTATAGATTCGCAAAAGACGTGACATCTTCCTAGAATCGAGCTAACAAAAATTCAAGCCGGCTGGAGGAAATGATGTTGCCTTTGTGGATCATGTTGGGCGTGGCGCTCGCCCTGGCTGGGCTCGGCGTCTGGGCCTACCAGCGTTACGGCAGCAAGGGGTCGGGCCGCGACGACCGCTACACGCCCGAGCGTATCCTCACGCCCGAGCAGGTTCAGATGCTCGACTACCTGCGCGACACCTTCCCCGACCAGGTGGTGCTGCCCAACATGCTGCTCAGGGACATGCTGTCGGTGCGTCGCTCGTCCGACCACAAGCGCGCCAAGGACCGTCTGCGCCAACAGCGCGTGGATTTCGTGGTTTGCGGCGTCGATGGCCGGCCGGTGTTCGCTTTCGACATCGAGCAGTACCACCTGAGCGATGCCAAGGCCAAGGCGCACCAGGCCAAGCTGAAGAACCGCATTCTCAAGACCGCCGGCGTGCGCTTCGTGTTTCTCAAGAACGGCATCCACCGCATGCCTTCGCCGGCGGACTTTCGCCAGCAGCTGAACCTGGCCGCGCTGCCGCAACCCAAAGTCAAGGAAGCCCAGACCGAAAGCGTGCGCCAGCAGCTCGAATCCAAGCTCTCCGAGTTCGACCCGCTCTACCCCGCCACGGGTTTTCGCGATTCCGACGTCATGGGCATGAGCAGCCTGATGAGCCTGGAAGACGAAGCGGCCGAGCGCGCCGCACGCCAGCGGCCCCCGTCGGCGCGACCCCGCGTGCACTGAAGGTCATTGTTGGCGCCCCTCGGGGCGCCGCGGACGCAGGTCAGGGCTTTTTCTTGGCCGGGCGCTGCCAGTTGGCCATGCTCACCTGCTTGCCACGCGCCACGCTCAGGGCGCCGGGCTCGGTGCTCTTGGTGATGGTCGAACCGCCGCCCACTGTGCCCCCCGCGCCAATGGTGACCGGCGCCACCAGCACGCAGTTGCTGCCCACATGGACGTCCGCCTCGATCACGGTGCGGTGCTTGTTGGCGCCGTCGTAGTTGGCGGTGATGCTGCCCGCGCCGTAGTTGACCCGCTCGCCCACGGTGGCATCGCCCAGGTAGGCCAGGTGGTTGGCCTTGGCACCCGCGGCCAGCGTCGAGTTCTTCACCTCCACAAAGTTGCCGATGTGCACCTCCGCGCCCAGCTGCGCACCGGGGCGCAGGCGGGCGAACGGGCCGATCAGGGCGCCCGGGCCCACGCTCACGCCCAGCTTTTCGCCGTCGATGTGGGTGAAGGGGTGGATCACCGCGCCGTCGGCGATCTGCGCGTTGGCGATCACACAGTTCGCGCCGATGCGAACGCCAGCGCCCAGCCGCACCTGCCCTTCGAACACGCAGTTGACGTCGATCTCCACGTCCTGGCCGCAGACCAGTTCGCCACGCACATCGAACCGTGCCGGGTCGGCCAGGCGCACGCCCTGCTCCATGAAGGCGTCGGCCAGGCGGCGCTGGTGGGCCCGCTCCAGCTCGGCCAGCTGCACCGGGCTGTTGACGCCCGCCACCTGCACCGCGTCGGTGATGCGGTGGGCCTTGACGGTCTGGCCGTCGGCCACGGCGAACTTCACCACGTCGGTCAGGTAGTACTCGTTCTGGGCGTTCTGGTTGTCCAGTCGCGCCAGCCAGCCGCGCAACAGCCGCGTGGGCACGGCCATGATGCCGCTGTAGATCTCGGTGATGGCCTTCTGCGCGTCGCTGGCGTCCTTCTGCTCGACGATGGCCTGCACCGCGCCGTCAGGCCCGCGCACGATGCGCCCGTAACCGGTGGGATCGGCCATCTGCAGCGTCAGCAGCGCCAGGTGCTGGCCGCCGCACAGGTCAAGGAGTGCCTGCAGCGTGTCGGCACGGGTCAGCGGCACGTCGCCCGAGAGCACCAGGGTCACGCCGTCGTCCGGCAACACCGGCACCGCCTGCTGAACCGCGTGACCGGTGCCCAGCTGCGGCATCTGGCGCACGTACTGCAAAGCGGTCGCGCCGCCCGCGGGCGCACTCAGGCCGGCCTCGACCTGGTCAGCCCCATGACCGGTGATGACCACCACCGAACGCGCCGATAACCGGGCTGCCGTGTCGATCACATGCTGGGCCAGCGCACGGCCGCCCAGACGGTGCAACACTTTGGGTTTGCTGCTTTTCATGCGCGTGCCTTTGCCGGCCGCCATCACCACCACATCCACAGGGAACGACATGCACACCTCTCTGGGGGCACCCATGCACCCCGTGTTTCGAATGGCGCAAATTATCGCCGCCCGTTTCTGGCGCGCCCTGGCACTGGCCGCCACCGTGCTGGTGCTCGCGGGCTGCAGCGCGCTGCAGCTGGGCTACAACCAGGCACCGTCGCTGATCTACTGGTGGGTGGACGGCTACGCCGACCTGGACGATGCCCAAAGCGCACGCGTGCGACAGGACATCGAGCGCTTCCTGGCCTGGAACCGATCGACCGAGCTGCCCGCCTATGCCGAGCGGCTGCGCCAGTGGCGCGCCCTGGCCGCTGGCGACCTGTCGGCCGAACAGGTCTGCGCCCAGACCGATGCCCTGCGCAGCGCCGCGGGTCGCCTGATCGAGCGCGGACATGAACCGCTGACGCGGCTCGCGCTCTCACTGTCGCCCGCACAGCTCCAGCACATGGAACGCCACCAGGCCAAGAGCAACGACGGCTTCGACAAGGACTTTCTGCGCGGCAGTGCCGAACAGCGCCTGGAACGCCGCCTGGAACGCGCAGTGGACCGCTACGAAACTCTCTACGGCAGCCTGAGCACGGCCCAGGTTGCTCTGGTGCGCCAGAGCCTGATGAGCTCCCCTTTCGATCCGGCACGCACGCTGGCCGACCGGAAGACCCGCCAGGCCGAGCTGCTGGGCCTGATCCGCCAACTGCAGAGTGCACAAGGCGGCCGTACCACCAGCGACGGCCCCGCCCCCCGGGCCGCGGCCCAGGCCCTGCAGGCCTGGCCGCAGCGCGGGCTGATCACATCACCCACCGCCAGCAGCGAATCGGCGAGCTGGGTGCGCCACGGCTGCCAGGCCTTCGCGGCGCTGCACAACAGCACCAGCGCCGCCCAGCGCCAGCACGCGCAGCAGGAGATCCGGCGCTACGAGGACGACCTGCGCGCGCTCGCCGCGCAGGACTGACCAGCGCGGGCCGGGCGCCCCGTTTCGGACACGATCCAGCCGCCCATGGGCACGCGGGTGGTGCGCAGACCGTGGCGCGACTGGCTGTGCGCACACATCTGGCGCACCAATCTTGCATACAAGACCTGCATGGCGTTGGCACGGTTCTCGCAATCCGGGTCGGCATGGTCAGCTCCACCGACATCGCCCAACGCATCATCGAAGCCATCCTGGCGCAGCGCCTGGCGCCGGGCACGCGGCTGGGTGAACAGAACCTCTCAATGCTGTTCGACTGCAGCCGCACCCTGGTGCGCGAAGCGCTGGTGCGGCTGGCCGCGCGCGGCATCGTCACTGTCAGCTCGCGCCGCGGCTGGTATGTGGTGCAGCCCTCGCACGACGAGGCTCGTGAAGCCTTCGAAGCCCGCCGCGTCATCGAGACCGGGCTGATCCGCCGCCACGGTGCGGTGGACAAGGCCGCCATCAAGCGCCTGCGCCAGCACGTCAAGCAGGAGCAGGCCGCCCTCAAGGGCAGCGACGTGGGCCAGCGCAGCTACCTGCTGGGCGACTTCCACGTGTGCCTGGCCGAATGCCTGGGCAACCAGCTGCTGGCCGACACGCTGCGCGACTACACCGCCCGCACCACGCTGATCGCCATGCTCTACCAGAGCACGCACGACGCGGTGCAGTCCTGCCAGGACCATGTGGCGATCGTCGAGGCGCTCGAACGCGGCGACGTGGCCCAGGCCGAACGTCTGATGGAAGACCACATCGGCCAGGTGCAGGCCGCCCTGCGCCTGGCGCCGGTGGACGACCCGCTGGCCGACCTGCGGCAGGCGCTGGCACCGGTCAAACCGCCCGCCCCTGTTTCCCCCTCCCCCACCCCACCCGCTGAAACCTACCTAGGAGCCCTGCTGTGAACCTGAACAAACGCGCCTTCATCGCCACCACCCTCGCCATTGCCACCCTGGCCGCCACCGGCACTGCCCAGGCCCAGTCCGCGCTGGACAACGTGATGAAGTCCAAGGCCATCAAGATCGCCATCCCGACCGATTTCCCGCCCTACGGCTTCGTCGGCACCGACCTGCAGCCGCAGGGCCTGGACGTGGACATGGCCAGGTACATCGCCGCCAAGCTGGGCGCCAAGGTCGAGCTGGTGCCGGTGACCAGCGCCAACCGCATCCCCTACCTGCAGACGCAGAAGGCCGACCTGGTCATTTCCACCCTGGGCAAGAACCCCGAGCGCGAGAAGGTGATCGACTTCACCATCGCCTATTCGCCCTTCTTCCAGGCGGTGTTCGCGGCCAAGTCGCTGCCGGTCACCTCGTTCGCCGAACTGGCGGGCAAGTCGGTCGGCGTCACGCGCGGCGCCATTGAAGACCAGGAGCTGAGCAAGGTCGCACCGGCCACGGCCGACATCAAGCGCTTCGAAGACAACAACGCCACCGTTTCGGCCTTCGTCTCGGGCCAGGTGCAGGCCATCGCCACCGGCGCTTCGGTGGCCGGCAACCTGATGGCGCGCAACCCGCAGCTGAACACCGAATACAAGCTGCTGCTCAAGGACAGCCCGAACTTCATTGGTGTGGCCAAGGGCGAGGACGCGCTGCGCACGAAGGTCAACGAGATCATCCTCGCGGCCAAGAAGAGCGGCGACATCGATGCGATGGCGAAAAAGTGGCTCGGCCGCCCCGCTGGCACCTTGCCCGAATAGGCACAGCTGACGCACACGAAAGAGCGGCGACATGCGCATCGAATTCGACTTCCTGGCCGTGCTGGCAGAGTGGCCGCTGCTGCTGCACGGCGTGGCCTGGACGCTGGGCCTCACGGCTGTCTCGGCCGTGCTGGGTGTCGGCCTCGGCGTGGCCTGCGCCTGGGCGCGCAGCCACGGCCCGGTGTGGCTGCGCTGGCTGGCGGGCACGTATGTGGAGATCATCCGCAACACGCCCTTCATCGTGCAGCTGTTCTTCGTGTTCTTCGGGCTACCGGCGGCAGGCGTGAAGCTCACGCCCGAGACCGCTTCAGTGATCGCGATGGTGATCAACCTCGGTGCGTATGCGGCCGAGATCGTGCGAGCGGGTATCGAGGCCACACCCAAGGGCCAGTTCGAAGCAGCGGCCAGCCTGGCGCTCAGCAAGGCGCAGACTTTCATCCACGTCGTGCTGCCGCCGGCCTTGCGCAAGGTGTGGCCGGCGCTGACCAGCCAGATCATCATCGTCATGCTCGGCTCGGCGGTCTGCGGCCAGATCGCGACCGAGGAGCTGAGCTACGCGGCCAACCTGATCCAGAGCCGCAACTTCCGCGCGTTCGAAGCCTTCATCGTCGCGACCGGTCTCTACCTGCTGCTGTCCATCGGCGTTCGCGCGCTGCTCAACTGGGCTGGCCCCCGTTTCATCTTTGGTCGCAGAGGTGCCCGTGGTTGACTTCACCCTCTGGGACATCCTGCGCAACCTGCTCCTGGCCGCGCGCTGGACTGTGGCGCTGTCGCTGGTCGCCTTCATCGGCGGCGGGCTGGTGGGCATGCTGCTGCTGGTCGCGCGCACCGCGCGCTGGCCGGGCGCCGAGACCTTCGTGGCCGGCTACGTGCAGCTCTTCCAGGGCACGCCGCTGCTGATGCAGCTATTCCTGGCCTACTTCGGCCTGGCACTATTCGGCGTGGACACCTCGGCCTGGGTTTCGGCGGCATTGGCTCTGACGCTCTACACCAGCGCCTTCCTGTGCGAGATCTGGCGCGGCTGCGTGGCCTCGGTGCCCAAGGGGCAGTGGGAAGCGGCGCAGAGCCTGGCGCTGAGCTTTACCGAGCAGCTGCGCCACGTGGTGCTGCCGCAGGCCACGCGCATCGCCATCGCGCCCACCGTGGGCTTTCTGGTGCAGGTCATCAAAGGCACGGCGCTGGCTTCGGTCATCGGTTTCGTCGAGCTCACCAAAGCCGGCACGATGATCACCAACGCCACCTTCCAGCCCTTCCTGGTCTACAGCTGCGTGGCCCTGATGTACTTTGCGCTGTGCTTCCCGGTGAGCCTGACGGCGCGCCACCTCGAAAGGAAAATGAACCATGTCCGCTGACACACTGGCCGCCCCGGCGATGGCCACGCCCAACACCAACGGCCCCATCGTCGACATCCGGCAGCTGCGCAAGTCCTTCGGCAGCAACGAGGTGCTCAAGGGCATCGACCTGCAGGTGAAAAAGGGCGAAGTCATCGCCATCATCGGCAAGAGCGGCTCGGGCAAGAGCACGCTGCTGCGCTGCATCAACGGGCTGGAGGTGTTCCAGTCCGGCAGCCTGAGCGTGGACGGCCAGCCCCTGCTGCACGACAACGCCGCCGCGATGCGCGAGCTGCGCCAGCACGTGGGCATGATCTTCCAGCAGTTCAACCTGTTCCCGCACCTGAGCGTGGGCCGCAACGTGATGCTGGCGCCCGGCCTGGTGAAGAAGACCGACAAGACGACCGGTGAACAGCGGGCGCGCCAGCTGCTGGCCCGCGTGGGCCTGGGCGAGAAGTTCGACGCCTGGCCCGACCAGCTCTCGGGCGGTCAGCAGCAGCGCGTGGCCATCGCCCGCGCCCTGGCCATGGACCCGGCCGTTCTGCTGTGCGACGAGATCACCTCCGCGCTGGACCCCGAGCTGGTGGGCGAGGTGCTGCGGGTGGTGGAGTCGCTGGCCGACGAGGGCATGACGCTGCTGATGGTCACGCACGAAATGAGCTTCGCCCGCAAGGTGAGCGACCGCGTGATCTTCATGCACCAGGGCCGGGTGCACGAGATGGGCCCGCCCGATCAGCTGTTTAGCAGCCCGCAGACGGCGGAACTGCGCCAGTTCCTGTCGTCAATCACAGACTGAACAGCGCCCACACCACCGCCAGCGAAGCCAGCGTCACCGGCACACCGGTGAGCGCGTGGCGCTTCCAGTCGAGCTCGATGCCCTCTTTGGCTGCGAGGTCGGCCACGATGAGATTGGCGATCGAGCCGACCAGCAGCAGGTTGCCGGCGAAGGTGCTCACCAGCGCCAGCAGCACGCCGGCCTGCTGGGGGTCGGCCCCCAGGTGCGGCAGCAGCAGCATGACCGCCGGCACGTTGGACACCAGGTTGCTCAGCACCGTGCCCAACACCAGCAGGGCGCCCGGGTCGGTCAGGTGCACGCCCTGCGCAGCCAGCCAGGCCACGGCCTCGCCCGCAAGCCCGGTCTGACCGAACGCGTGGTTGACGACAAACAGGCCGATGAACAGCAACAAGAGTTGCCAGTCGACAAAGCCCATCACGTCGGCCGAATGGAAGCGGCGCGAGAGCAGCAGCACCGCGGCCCCCACCAGGGCGGCCACGTCGCGATTCCAGTCGGTGAACAGGAAGACCCCCATCAGCGCGGTGGCCACGGTCAGGCCTTTGGCGGTCTGCCAGCGGTCGAACGGCTCACCCGCCAGCGGCAGCTGCACGCCCACCGGGCGCCGCAGCTCGGGCGCGCCGGCACGGGCGCCGGGCCCGAATGCCAGCCAGGTCCAGAGCAGCGCCAGGCTGATGGCCACCGGCACCACCGCTGCGCGCAGGTAAGCCCCGAAGGGCAGCTGCAGCACCGAGCCGATCAGCATGTTCTGCGGGTTGCCGATCAGCGTGGCGGCCGAACCGATGTTGGCCGCACAGGCCAAGCCGATCAGGAACGGGATCGGGTTGAGCCCGCGCTGCAGGCACAGCCGCGCCACCACCGGTGTCATGGCCAGACAGATGATGTCGTTGGAGAAGATTGCCGAGAGCCCGCCGGCCATGGCGATCAGCGCCGCCAGCAGGCCGGCGCGCGAGAGTGGCAGCGCGCCCACTCGGCGCGTCACCTCGGTGTAGAAGCCGCCCAGCCGCATCTGCGCCGACACCACCATGAAAGCGAACAGCAGCACGATGGTGGGCAGGTCCACCGAACGGGCCGCTTCTTCCAGCGGCATGCCGGTGAGCGCGATCACCGCGATCGCGCCCAGCAGCGCCACGCCGGAGCGGTCCAGCTTCAGGCGCGGCAGGCCGCCCAGGAACATGCCCAGGTAGACCGTGGCGAAGACGGCGACCACGGCCCAGTCGGCGGTGGCGTGCGGTAAGAAGAAGGGCATGGGCAAGGGATCGGCTGAAGAACGGTGATCGTAGCGTCGGGCAACAAAAAAGCCGCCCGAAGGCGGCCTTGGCACGAGCTCGGCGGGCGATCAGCCTTGCAGGGCTTTCCACATCTCCATGTCGCGTTCGGCGGTCCAGATGCGCGGGTTCTTGATGCCGCTGGCCTCGTCGTAGGCGCGGGTCACGTCGAACGGCAGGCAGTGTTCGTAGATGAACACGTGGCCGAACACCGGGTCCATGCTCTTGCGGGTGTGGGCCATGGCGGCCTTGAGGTCCATGCCGGCGGCGGCGGCTTCCTTGCCGGCCTGGAACAGCGTGGTCACCCAACGTTTCGTGTAGTCCAGCGCCTTGTTGACGTTGTCGTTGCCCTTCATGGCTTCGCCGCGGCCGGGCACGATGAATTCGGCCTTGAGCGCGCGCAGGGCTTCGAGTGTGGCGGGCCATTCTTCGAGTTGGGCGTCGCCGGTGTAGACGCCGGCCTCGTACTCGACCAGATCGCCGCTGAACAGCACTTTCTCTTCTTCCACCCAGGCGATGGTGTCACCGCGGGTGTGGCCATGGCCCGGGCTCCAGATCTGCACCACGACACCGCCGAGGTTGATCGACAGCTTGCCGGGCTTCTCGCCTTTCGTGGGGTCGCCGCCACCGATGACCATGCTCGGCCAGGTCAGGCCGGGGATGGAGTCGGCGCCGCGGAACAGGCGCGGAAAGCGCTCCATCTCGCTCTTCATGTCCTGCGCACCGCGCTCCTGGATCAGCTCCAGCGTGCCCTGGCTGGCGATGATTTCGGTCGCGCCTTCAGCGAAGTAGGCGCTGGCGCCCAGCACGCGCACCGCATGGTAATGCGTGAGCAACACGTACTTGATGGGCTTGTCGCTGACGGTGCGGATCTTGGCGATCAGGTCGCGGGCCATGGCCGGGGTGGCGGTGGCATCGCTGACCATGATGAAGTCGTCGCCAATGATCACGCCCGAGTTCGGGTCGCCTTCGGCGGTGTAGGCCCAGCAGTGCGGGCTCAGTTGCTCGAACGTGATCTTTTTGTCTTCCAGATCGGCCTGGGAGGCGAAGGCTTTGCTCATGGGGTCTCCTGTGGGGGGCGGCGGCGCGGATCGGCCAACTCGCCGGATTTTACCTAAACGAAATCCATTTCACATAAGTAAACCATTGGACCATCAGGCACCCAGGCCTTTTTCCAGCATGGTCACCACCTCGTCGGCAAAGCCGGCGTAGCTCATGGGGCCGCCGGGGCGCAGCCAGGTGAAGGTCCAGTTGATCATGCCGAACAGCATCATGGTCAGCGCGGTCTGGTTCCCAGGGGTCACGCGGCCGGGGTAGGCGCGCTTGAGGAAGCGGGTGAACGCGGCCACAACGTCGCGCTGGCGGTTGAGGATGAGTTCGCGCTGCGTCTCGCCCAGGAACTTGGTGTCCGACACCAGGGCCACGTGGCGCGTGGCCGAGGTTTCGTACTCCGCCAGAAAGGCGCGCACCAGCGCGTGCAAGGCCTCGCGCTCGCTGAGGTTCTGGCGCTGGGCATGGGCCTCGGACTCGCCGATCAGCGCCAGCAGGCGCTGGGTGTAGCGGTCCAGCAGGTCGAACAGGATGGCTTCCTTGCTCTCGTAATAGTGGTAGAGCCGCGCCTTGCTGGTGCCGCAGGCGGTGGCGATGTGGTTCATGCTCGCTGCGGGAAAACTCAGCTGCGCGAAGCACTGGGCGGCAACGTCGAGGATCTCTTCGCGCTTGAGGTCGTGGGAGGCAGATTTGGGTCGGGCCATGCTGGATTCTCCCACCCCCGCCGCGCTGCGCGCGACCCCCTCAAGGGGGCGGCGCGAGTGGCCCGGCGGAGCCGGTTCCACCGCGCCACTGGACGCAGGCACTTCGCGCCGGTGGGCTGGCTGGCTCGCTGGTTAAGCCTCCCGTGTTTACGATGCTGCCATGGCCACCAAACCCATCACCGATCCGTTTGTGCTGCACGCCTGCGAGCTGCTGTCGTGCCTGGGCCCGGTGAAGGCCACGCGCATGTTCGGCGGGTACGGCTTGTCGGTGGACGGCATGAACGTGGCCATCATCGCGTGGGACACCCTGTTCCTCAAGACCAACGCCGAAACCGCGCCGCGTTTTCTGGCCGAGGGTGCGCGACCTTTCGAATACGAGGCCCGCGGCAAGACCCAGCGCCTGCAATACCACACGCCACCGGACGAGGCGCTGGAGTCGCCCGCGCTGATGGCGCCTTGGGCGCGGCTGTCGCTGGCCGCGGCGGTGGCGGCGCGACAGCCGACCAGGCGTCCCGGCCGCGCGCCGCGCTGAAACGCTCAGGCCCGCATCCAGCCCAGGCCGGCCGAGGTACCGCCCGCCACCGCGCCGCGCGCTGGCCGGTATTCACAGCCCACCCAGCCCTGCCAGCCACAGGCCTGCGACACCTCGTCGATCACGCCGAACAGGTAGGGGTGGTGCAGCTCGCCCAGGTCGGGCTCGTGGCGCATGGGCACGCCCGCGATCTGGAAATGGCCGACGCGACCGGTGGGCAGGTACTGGCGGATCTTCATCGCCACATCGCCTTCGACGATCTGGCAGTGGTACAGGTCGAACTGGACCTTGAGGTTGGGCGCGCCGATGGCCTGCACGGTGCGGTGCGCCTCGTCCTGGCGGTTCAGGAAAAAGCCCGGGATGTCGCGGATGTTGATGGGTTCGATCAGCACATCGCGCCCGGCGCCCTGCGCCATTTCGGCCGCCCAGGCGAGGTTGGCTTCGTAGGTGGCCTGCAGCGCGGCGTGCTCGGCCCCGGCGGGCGCCAGGCCGGCCATGACGTGGATGCGCGGGCAGTCCAGCGCCTGCGCATAGTCCAGCGCCTGCGCAAAGCCGGCGCGGAACTCGGCCTCGCGCCCCGGCAGGCAGGCCAGGCCGCGTTCGCCCGCATCCCAGTCGCCCGGTGGCGCGTTGAACAGCACCTGCTGCAAGCCGTTGTCCTTCAGGCGCTGCGCGATGTCGCTGGCGGCGAAGGCGTAGGGAAACAGGTATTCGACCCCCTGAAAGCCGTCGGCAGCGGCAGCGGCAAAACGGTCGAGGAAGGCGTGCTCGTTGTAGAGCATGGTGAGGTTGGCGGCGAAGCGGGGCATGGTTTTGTCATTCGGAAAAAGGGTCACCAGGCGGCACCGAACTGCTGGCGCAGCTCGTCGATCTGGTCGGGGTCTAGGGGTGAGGCGCGGGTCAGCAGCCACAGGCGCGCGGTTTCTTCCAGCTCTTCGAGCACGGCACTGGCCTCGGCCGGCGAACGGTGCCACACATTGGGGCCCAGGCGGTCCAGCATCACAGCGCGGATCGGTGTGCCGGCCGCCTGCATCTGCGCGATGCGCCGGGCCACGCGCTCGCCCACCGCCGGGTCGCCGGGGCGGTGGTAGGGAATGAGCGGCACATGCCCGACCTTCATCACGAAGTATGGCGTGATGGGCGGCAGCAAGTCGTCACAGGCCGGATCCTCAGAGCCCAAGCCCTGACCCAGCGACACCGCCACCAGGTGCGTGGAATGGGTGTGGATCACGCAGCGCGCCTGCGCATCGGCGCCGTAGATGCGCCGGTGCAGGGTGAGCGTCTTGGAGGCGCGGTCACCACTGGTCTGCGCGCCATCTTCGTCCACCTTGGCCAGGCGCGCCGGGTCCAGCGTACCCAGGCAGGCGTCGGTGGGCGTGATGAGATAGCCGCCGTCCGGTAGGCGCACGCTGATGTTGCCGGCCGTGGCGTGCACATAGCCCCGGGCGAACAGCGAGGCGCCGACGCGGCAGATCTCATCGCGCAGATCGAGTTCGGTCATGGCTGCGACGATAACTGCGCAAACGCTTTGGTGAAAAAGTCGGTGCTGCCAAAGTTGCCCGATTTCAGCGCCACGTGCACCTGCTCGCCGGGGCACAGCGGTGTGTCCACTGCTGTCCAGGGCACGCCGGGGTCGATCTGCGGCCCGATCGCCATGCGCTGCACGCCCAGGGCCTGCACCACCGCGCCCGAGGTCTCACCCCCGGCCACCAGCAGCTGGCGCACGCCGCGCTGCACCAGACCGGCGGCGATGCGCGAGAGCGTGTGTTCCACCATCTCGCCCGCCTGGGCCACACCCAGCTGCTCCTGCACCGCGCGCACGGCAGAAGGTTCGGCGGTGGCGTAAAGCAGCACCGGGCCGCCGGCCAGCAGCGGTTCGGCCCAGGCCAGGGCCTGGGCGGCCATGTCTTCACCGGCGGCGATGGCCAGCGGGTCGATGGCCAGGCTGGGCCGGCCGCTCTGCTTGAAGTGCAGCACTTGCGCATTGGTGGCCACCGAGCAACTGCCCGACACCACGGCCTGCAGACCACGCGCAGGCGGCAGCGCGTCGGCGCGCACCTCGGCTCCGCGGGTCTGCAGTTGCGGCCAGTTCTGCGGCAGGCCGATGGCGATGCCAGAGCCGGCGGTCACCAGCAGCATGCCCGCCAGCGCCTCGCCGATCGACATCAGGTCTTCATTGCTCACGGCGTCCACCACCGCCACACCCACGCCCTCGGCCTGCAGCGCGGTGAAGCGCTCGCGGATCGCCTGCGGGCCGGCGGCCACCACGTCCTGCGCCACCAGGCCCACCTTGCGGCGCGTCTGCGCCTGCAGTACGCGCACCAGGTTGGCGTCGGTCATGGGGGTGAGCGGGTGGTGTCGCATGCCGCTGTCGGACAGCAGCACGTCGCCGACGAACAGGTGCCCCTTGAACACCGTGCGCTGGTTCACCGGGAAGGCCGGGCAGGCGATGGTGAAGCCCTGGCCGGGACCGTGCAGCGCATCGAGCAGCGCTTCGGTGACCGGGCCGATGTTGCCTTCGGGGGTGGAGTCGAAGGTGGAGCAGTACTTGAAGTAGACCTGCTGCACGCCTTGGGCCTGCAGCCAGCGCAGCGCGGCGAGCGACTGTTCGACGGCCTCAGCCGCGGGCACGGTGCGCGACTTGAGCGCGACCACTATGGCGTCGGCCTGCACGGCCGCGCCGTCGCTCGGCACGCCGATGGTCTGCACGCAGCGCATGCCGGCGCGCACCAGGTTGTTGGCCAGGTCGGTGGCGCCGGTGAAGTCGTCGGCGATGCAGCCGATCAGGGGGCGGTTCATGGGGTGTCTCTCAGTTCAGGGGCAGGGTGATGGCGGCGCGGTGCTCATTCACATATTGGGCCACCAGCGCGTCCACCGAAGCGTCGGGCAACAGACCCAGGCCGCGGGCACGGGTGGCGTCGAAACGGCTGGGCCAGGCGCCCACGATGGCGGCGATGCGCTCGTCGGGTTGCCAGTCCAGCAGGTCCAGCGCGGCCGGGCCGGCCACGCGGCCCAGCGCGGCAGCGATGTCACCCACGGTGGTGCTGAGCGCGGGCAGGTTGAGCGCCGTGCGCGGGCCCCAGGCCTCGGTGCCGGTGGTCAGCGCGGCCACGAGGCCGGCCACGGTGTTGGCGGGCGAGGCGAGCGCCACCGCCGTGTCGGCCGACACCGCCACGGTGGCGCGCTGGCCGGCCAGCGGCTCGCGCACCATGCCGCTCAAGAACCCCGAAGCCGCGCCGTTGGGTCGGCCGGGGCGGATGGCCACGGTCATCAGTCGCACATTGCGCGCCTGCACCAGGCCGCGGCGGCCGAAGTCGGCCACCAGCTGCTCGCCCACGAACTTCTGGATGCCGTAACTGCCTTGCGGCGCTGGCAAGGTGTCGTCGCGGATCACCTCGGGCATGGGCAGGCCCGGCATGCCGCCGAACACCGCCACCGAGCTGGCGTATACGAACAGCGGTGCGTGGCCTGAGGAGCGTGCGGCCTGCAGCAGGGCGCGCGTGCTGTCGATGTTGCTGCGCAGGCCCAGGTCGAGGTCGCGCTCGCAGTCGCCGCTCACGGCCGCGGCCAGGTGCACCACCGCGTCGATGCCGCCCAGGGCCAGCGTGTCGCTGTCGAGCAGCCTGAGCAGGTCGCCGGTGAGGGCGTGCACGCGCGCGTCGGCCGCCAGGTCGGCCGGCGGCGGCACCAGGTCGGTAAGCCAGATCTGGTCGATGGCCTGCGACGCGCTGCCGCCCAGCGCCAGGCTGCCCTGAGCCAGCAGTTCACGTGCCAGCCGCGCGCCCAGGAAGCCACTGCCGCCGGTGATGAGGATGCGCATCTCAGGCTCCGGCGGGCGAAGGCAGGGTGATGCCCGGGAAGATCTTGATCACGGCCGAGTCGTCTTCCTTGGCGTAGCCGGCGGTCGAAGCCTGCATGAACATCTGGTGCGCTGTGGCCGACAGCGGCAGCGGAAACTTGGAAGCGCGCGCGGTGTCGAGCACCAGGCCCAGGTCCTTGACGAAGATGTCCACCGCCGACAGCGGTGTGTAGTCGGCCGCCAGCACGTGGGCCATGCGGTTCTCGAACATCCAGCTGTTGCCGGCGCTGTGGGTGATGACCTCGTAGATATCTTCGGCCTTCACGCCTTCGCGCAGGCCCAGGGCCATGGCCTCGGCGGCGGCGGCGATGTGCACACCCGCCAGCAGCTGGTTGATGATCTTGACCTTGCTGCCGTTGCCAGCCTGGTCGCCCAGCCGGTAGACCTTGGCGGCCATGGCTTCAAGCGCACCCCCCGCCTTGGCGTACGCAGCGGGGGTGCCGGCGGTCATCATGGTCATCTCGCCCGACGCCGCCTTGGCGGCGCCACCCGAGATGGGCGCGTCCAGGTACAGCAGGCCCAGCGCGGCCAGACGCTGCTCGAACTGCACCGAGACGTTCGGGTCCACCGTGGAACACATGACGAACAGGCTGCCCGGTTTCATGGCCGCCGCAGCGCCGCCGTCGCCGAACAGCACGGCTTCGGTCTGCGCGGCGTTCACCACCACGCTCACGATCACCTCGCAGTGCGCAGCCAGTTCGGCCGGGCTGGCGCAGGCCACGCCACCGTCGGCTGCGAAGGCCTGTGCGGCCTCCAGGCGCACATCGCACACATGCACGTTCCAGCCGGCGCGGCGCAGCGAAGCGGCCATGCCGCGCCCCATGGCGCCCAGGCCCACCACTCCAATGTTCTGATTCATGAATACGCTCCTGCAGTGATTTATTGAGGGCCGATGGCGGGTGCCGGCATCGGCCCGATGACCGCTTCGGGCGCAGCAAACACCAGGTCGCGCAGCGCCAGGCTGATGGCGGGGAAGTAGGTGATCAGCATCAGGCAGGCAATGATCACCAGCACGAAGGGCAGCAGGTGCCGGATGATCTGGTCGAGTGAGATCCGTGCCACGGTGCACGCGGCAAACAGGTTCACACCAAAGGGTGGCGTGATCATGCCCAGTGCGAGGTTGACGACCATGATGGTGCCGAAGTGCACCGGGTCGATACCGAAGTGGATGGCCACTGGCACCAGGATGGGCGCCAGCACGATGATGGCGGCAGAGGTCTCGATGAACATGCCGATCACGAACAGCGCCGCGTTCACCCCCAGCAGGAACCACATCGGCGACTGCAAGACCTCGCTCAGCCATTCACCGATCGCTTCGGGCACGCCGGCGCGGGTGATGATGAAGGCGAACAGACCGGCGTTGGCGATGATGAACATGATCACCGCGCTGGAAATGACCGACTTGCGCAGCACCGGCAGCAGGTCCTTGAACGACAGCTCTCGGTGGATCAGCATGCCGACGATCAGCGCGTAAAACACCGCCACCACCGAGGCTTCGGTGGGTGTGAAGACGCCGCCGTAAATGCCGCCCAGGATGATCACCGGCATGAGCAGCGCCCAGGCCGCGTTCAGGCTGGCCTTGCCCACGCCCAGGCGGCCGTCGCCGTCGTTGTGCCCCCAGCCCTTGTAGCGGCAATACAGGTGAACGAACAGCATCAGGGCGCCGCCGATCAGCAGGCCCGGGCCGATGCCGGCGATGAACAGCTCGCCGATCGACACCTCGGCCGACACACCGTAGAGGATCATGGGAATGGATGGCGGGATGATCACGCCCAGCTCGGCCGACGAGGCCTGCAGGGCCGCCGCATACGGCCGTGGATAGCCGTGCTTGATGAGCGCCGGGATCAGCACCGCACCGATGGCAAAGGTGGTGGCCACCGACGAGCCCGAGACCGCCGCGAAGATCATGCAGGTGAGCACGCAGGTCATGGGCAGGCCGCCCTGCACGCCGCCCACCAGGCTCTTGGCGAAGTCCACCAGGCGGCGGCTGATGCCGCCGGTTTCCATCAGGTTGCCGGCAAGGATGAAGAAGGGAATGGCCGCCAGCGGGAACTTGTCGATGGCGGTGAACATTTCCTTGGGTGCGAGCACGAGGCGCTCGGGATCGAACAGGGCGATGCCCAGCATGCCGGCACCCCCGATGGACACGGCGATCGAGATGCTCAGGGCAAAGCCCAGCATCATGGTGATGAGAAGGGTGAGCGACATGGTTGAAGTCCGCAGTGGGGATGGGGGCCAGCGCTCTTACTGCGCGTTTTCCAGTTCTTCGTTCACCGGATCGAGGTGGTTGGCGATCACCGCCACGATGCAGAAGAACGCACCGACAGGTAGGGCGGCATAGGCCCAGGCCATGGACAGGTCCATCGAGGCAAAGCTCTGGAACCGCACGCGGGTGGTGAGGTCGACGCCCTGCCACAGCAGCACCGCCAGGTAGGCCACCGCGGTGCTGGTGATGATCCAGCGCAGCACGGTGCGCCAGCGGCCCCGTGCGGTGCGCAGCATCAGGTCCACCGACACCAGCGCACCCCGGCGGAACGCCACCGCGATACCCAGCATCACGCACCACACCAGCAGACGGCGCATGAGTTCTTCGGTCCAAATGGAGGGCTCGGAGAACACGAAACGCGCCAGCACCTGCCACATGCCGAGCACACTGATGAGGGCCAGCAGGCCACAGGCCAGCCACATGGCCAGACCGGTCAACCAGCGGTCGAAGACGAGGAAGGAGGATTTCATGGGAGATCCGGTCAGCCACAGAGGCCGAGACAAATACGGGATAGACAGAGCCCCACCCAGCGCAGGGGGAGCCCACCCAAGGGCAGCGAGGGTCCAGCGCCGCCGGACCCAGGGCCGCCCCTGGCGGGTGTGTGACGGGCCCATCGGGCCCGGCGCGGGGGGAGCCTTACTTCACCGCCTGGATGGCGGCGATGTTGGCGGCGCCAAACTCCTTGGCGAACTCGGCATAGGCGGGCGCCACGGCCTTGCGGAAGCTCTCGCCATCGACCTTCTCGACGATCTGCATGCCGTCCTTCTTCAGGATCGCGATGCCGTTGGCCTCGTCTTCGTTCACTTTCTTGCGGGTGGCGGCGGCGCTCTTGACACCCGCGGCCAGGAAGACCTTCTTGTCCGCCTCGCTGAGCTTGCCCCACACCGTAGGCGAGATCAGCGTCATGGCCGGCGAGTAGACGTGGCCGGTCAGCGACATGTGTTTCTGCACCTGCGAGAACTTGGAGGCCAGGATCACGCCCACCGGGTTCTCCTGCCCATCCACCGTGCCCTGCTGCAGCGCGGTGAACAGCTCGGTGAAAGCCATTGGCGTGGGCAGGATGCCGAAGGTCTTGTAACCGGCCATGTGCACCTTGTTTTCCATGGTGCGCATCTTCAAGCCGCCCGCGTCCGCAGCGCTGGTGATGGGCCGCTTGCTGTTGGTCATGTGGCGGAAGCCGTTCTCGCTCCAGGCCAGCGCGATCAGGCCCTTGGCAGGGAACTTGGCCAGCAGGTCCTGGCCGATCTTGCCGTCGAGCACCTTGCGGGCGTGGTCGTAGTCGCGGAACAGGAAAGGGATGTCCAGGATCTTGATGTCTGGCACGAAGTTGCCCACCGGGCCGGTGGAGGTGACCACTGCGTCCTGCGTGCCCAGCTGCACCGCTTCGATCTGCTCGCGTTCACCGCCCAGGGCGCCGGCCGGGAACATCTGGCATTTGTAGCGGCCGGCCGTGCCCTTCTCCACTTCGTCGCAGAACACCGTGGTGCCCACGTCGTAGTGCGAACCCTTGGCCAGCACGTGGCCGATCTTCAGGACGGTCTGGGCCTGCGCCGGCGCCGCGGCGAACAGCAGGGCGCTGCCCAGGGCGGTGGCGAGCAGCTTGAGGGAATGCTTGGACATGGGTGTCTCCTTCTGGAATGGATGGATGCGCAACCCTTGATCTGTCATGTCGTCAGGTTGTCATACAAATTCTAGAAGGGCCTGCGAGCTTTTCGATTACGGGTTTTCCCGGGCCGCCCCGGATCCGGCGAACGGGATCAGCGGCGGCGCACCGGGGCGGGTGCGCCCTGCTGCTGGCCCAGTTCGGCGCGCAGGTGGTCGGCCAGTTGCTGACCGTGCTGCGCCCAGAAAGCCGGGTCGGCCTGGCCGATGCGGCGCGCGGCGTTGACCATGTGGGTGGCACCGGCCTGGCGCGCGGCGAAGACATCACCTTCTTCGATGGCTGCCACGATGGCGCTGTGCTCGTGGTGCACCTCGGCCTCCAGGTCGGCGCGGGTCGCTTCGTTGGCCCGCGTCACGCGGGTGGCGTCCAGCAGGAAGCGGTTGAGATAGGCCAGCGTGGCCAGCAGGAAGGGATTGCGCGAGGCCTGGGCGATGGCGGTGTGGAAAGCCACGTCCTCCTGCACCCCGTCACCACCGGCCTTCACGGCCTTGCCCAGCGCCTGCAGGGCCTGCTTGATCTGCTTGACCGACTGGGGCGTCCGGCGAGCCGCCGCCAGCGCGGCGGACTCGGCCTCCAGCGCGCGGCGCACCTCGACCATCTGGATCACCGCGTCCACCGAACCGTCGGGCTCCAGGGACAGCTGCGCCAGTGCCTGCTGCGGCGCCACCTGCACGAAGGCACCGGAGCCCTGGCGCGACTCGATCAGGCCCAGCGTCTTGAGGCGGGACAAGGCCTCGCGGACCACCGTGCGGCTGACGCCGAAGCGCTCGACCAACGCCTGCTCGGTCGGCAGTTTCTGCCCGGCCGCCAGCTGCCCGTCGCGGATGCTCACCGCCAGCGCATCGGCCAGCTGCTCCGAAAGCCTGGCGCCCACCCGCAGGGCGGGCATGTTGCCAAAGGGGGTTTTCGGATCGTCGAGAGAAGGCATGGCGGGACGTGGCCGGTAAAGCTGTATGACAACAATATAAACCTTGTTGCCTGAAGCCGCGCCGGCCTGCCCGAGGGCGGCCCTGTCCGACCGCTCACCTGGACCCGGCGAACAGCCCTTCGGCGTAGCCCAGCAGGCCAGCCAGCAGCCGCACAAAGGCCCGTCCCGTGTGCCCCAGGGCCAGGCTCAGATCGCGGGTCGGCACCGCCACCTGCTGGTGGAACCGGGTGGGCGCGCTGCGCACCGTTTCGGTCCAGTCGAAGTGCACCGGGCGTTCGTCGGAGGCCTCAACCAGCGATTCCATGACCAGGTGCGCACCGGCCGGTACCCGCAGCGTGTCGCCGGGGGAGAGGAAGTGATCGCCCGACTCGCGGCCCACCACGGCGTGAGGGCCGCCCTGCGTCACCCACACACGCCCGCAGTAGATGCGCAACACCGCATCGCGGCGCGGCCGCAGGCCCATGGCATGGCCCGGGTGCAGGCGCCAGCTGCCGATGGCCTGGCGATGGGAAAGGGCAAGTGCGGTGCGCGACATGGTGTTCTCCTGTGACAGCGGTACGGGTGGCATCTTCCCGCCGGACGGGCCTTGGGTCCAATGAAATGGGGTTAAGCTTTTGATTCCGTTTTCGCATCAATGCAGGAGACCCTGAACCATGTCACTGCCCGCCAGCCACCCCCGCACCCGTCCGATTGGCATGGGCCACCTGCGCGCGTTCGACGCCGTGGCGCGCCACCTCAACTTTCGCGCCGCGGCCGAGGAGCTGTCGCTCACGCAGAGCGCGGTCAGCCGGCAGATCCAGGCGCTGGAGGACGAAGTCGGCACCGCCCTCTTCCTGCGCCACACGCGGGCGGTGGAGCTGACCAGCGCGGGCACCCTGCTGCTGCGCGCGGCGGGCCTGTCGCTCGAACGCATTGATGCGGCGGTGCGGCAGATCCGCCAGAGTGCGGGTCGCAAAAGCGTCGCCATCACGACCTGGGCCTCGTTCGCGTCCATGTGGCTGATACCGCGGCTCGAAGCCTTCCAGCGCGAGCACCCGGACATCGACATCCGCATCGACGCCACCGACGCTGCGGTGGACCTCGCCACCGCCGACGTGGACCTGGCCTTGCGCTACGCCGTGCCGCAGGCCATGGCGCCGGGCGCGATCCGCCTGTTCGGAGAGCAGCTCACACCGGTGGCCAGCCGCTGGCTGCTCAAGGAGCACCGCATCGCCCAACTGGACGACCTGGCCCAGGTCACGCTCATCGAAGCGGGCGATGCGCACCGCACGCGCCACCTGGAATGGCTGACCTGGCAGCGCTGGCTGGACCACTTCGCGCCGGTCGGCGGCGGCACGGCCCGCGGCAAAACCAAGGCCAAGGCCCGGCTCACACCGCAGCGCTGGCTGTATTTCAACTACGCCAGCCAGATCGTGCAGGCGGCGCTGACCGGCCAGGGCGTGGCGCTGGCGCGCCTGCCGCTGGTGGCCGAGAGTCTGGCGAACGGCGACCTGATCGAACCCTTGCCTCAGATGCGGCTGGACTCGCCGCTGGTGTACTGGCTGGTGGTGGCGCCGCGCAGCGTGGTGCGCCCCGAAGTCAAGGCCTTCTGCGACTGGCTGCTGCGCGAGGCCGAACGCACCCGCCAGGCGATCGGCGAAGTGCCCGACCCGGACACAGTGGATCACATGGATTGAAAGGACGGATGTCCCCCTGCGCCGCTGCGCGCGCCTTGCAGGCCGCAGCATCGTCAGAGACGATGCTTCCTCGGGCTGTCCAAGCCTGCGCAGGCAGGCTTGGAGCCGCGGCCCTCGGCCCCCCAGCGGGACCACGCCTGTGGCCGGGCGAAGCCCGTTCCACGGCGTGTGCTTGAACAGGCACTTCCGCCATCAATGTTTTTGGCGCCCTCTGCGTCTTCTCACTCAGGCACACTGCGCCGCTTTGCTTTTGCATCCATGAGCCACTCCGTCCACCACGCCAGCAGCAACCTGCGCAGCATCGTCAACATGCTGCTGGCAGTGATGTTTTTTTCGTTCATGGACGCGGTGCTCAAGACCCTGTCGGCGCACTACCCGCCCTTGCAGCTGGCGTGCCTGCGCGGGGCCACGGCCTTGCCTCTGGTGCTGGCCTGGATCCAGTGGCGCGGCGGCTGGGCGCGGCTGCGCCAGCTGCGCTGGTCGCTGCACATCTTGCGCGGCTGCCTGGGCATCACCATGCTGTCCCTGTTCACCCTGGGCGTGAGAGAACTCCCGCTGTCGGCCACCTACACGCTGTTCTTCATCGCGCCGCTGCTGATCACCATGCTCTCGGTGCCGGTGCTCAAAGAACGCGTGCCCAAGGCGCACTGGTGGGCCATCGGTGTCGGCTTCACCGGCGTGCTGGTGGCCATCCGGCCGAGCACGGGCGACCTGCAAGCCGGCTTCGCGACGGTCGGCGGGCTGGCCGTGCTGGCGGCGGCGCTGTGCTACGCCATCGCGGCGGTGGCCGGGCGCCTGCTCAGCCGCACCGACAGCATCGAGTCGCTGATCCTGACCATGATGGTGTTCATGACGGTGGGGGGCGGCCTGCTGGCGGCGCCTGGTTGGGTGCCGGTGTCCATCGACCATGCGGGGCTGCTGCTGGCGTTGGCGGTCACCGGCTTCCTGGGCCAGCTGACCATCAACGAAGCCTTCCGCCACGGCCAGGCCAGCGCCGTGGCACCCTTCGAATACACCGCCCTGGCCTGGGGCGTGGGGCTGGACTGGCTGGTCTGGCAGACCCTCCCCGAAGCCCACACCTGGCTGGGCGCCGCCATCATCGTCGGCAGCGGCCTCTACCTGGTGCGGCGCGAAAAACGCATCAGCGCAGTGCACGCCAACGCAGAGCATCCGTAGCGAAGCCTGTCCTGGGGCCCAGGCCACATCGAACCAGAAAGTCTCCGGAGAAAGTGCCCCCATCCAGGGCACCCGTGGAACCGGCTCCGCCGGTCCACAGGGTGCGTCCCCCTCCCGCCGCAGGCGAGAGAGGGGGAAGCGGCGTCAGCCGCGCAGGGGGTGCTTCATTTCACCGGGTGCGCCACGCCCGTGTCGCAGAGGATGGCATCCAGCGGCACGTCGTGCGGCTCGGGCTGCAGGTCGGGCACATAGGCAAAGTCGTAACCCAGCCCGACGGTGAAGGGCTTGGGCTGCAGGCTGGCGAGCGTGCGGTCGTAGAAGCCGCCGCCGTAGCCCAGCCGGTAACCCCCAGGGCCATAGCCCACACAGGGCACGAAGATCAGCGTCGGCTGCACGATCTCGGTGTCTTTGGGCTTGGGGATGCCGTAGGCGTCTTCTTCCATCGGGCAGCCGGGGTACCAGGTGTAGAAGGTCAGGGTCTTGTCCACCTTGTTGACCACCGGCAGGCCAATGCGGCGGTGCTTCTGCGCACCCTGTGCGTCCTCTTCCAGACCGGCCTCCTGCCAGCGGAACAGGGCGGGCAGCGGGTCGAATTCGCCCTTGATGGGCCAGTAGGCGCCGATCACGGTGTCGGGCCGGTGGATCAGCCAGACCCGCATCACGCGCTGCAGCAGGTCGTTGCGCCAGGCGCGGTCGGCCAAGCCCTGGCGTTTGGCGATCAGTTGCTGGCGCCACGCGGCCTTGGAGCCGGGTTCCGGTGCGGGTTTATGGGAACTCTGGCCGTCTTTGCTGTCCATAATCAAACCATGAATCCTGTGATCGCCAAACAAGGCCTCTTGTCCATTATGGCCGTGCTGCTGATGCAGAGCGTTGCCTGGGCGCAGCCAGCCGCCGACGCTGCGCTGCTGGACATGCGCGAAGCCTTCCGCCGCAACAACGCCCCCGCCCTCACCGCCTTGCTGCCGCGCGTGCGCGGCCACCAGCTCGAACCCATGGCCCGGTATTGGGAGGCACGGGCGCGGCTGGAGACCGCCAGCCCGGCCGAACTGCGCGAGGCCATGGACCGCATGGTCGGCACCTACTGGGAGGACCGGCTGCGCAACGACTGGCTTTTGCGCCTGGGCCAGCAGCGCGACTGGACCACGTTTGCCGCCGAACTGCCGCGCTACCGGATGAACGACGACCGGCAGGTGCAGTGCTACGCCCTCATGCTCGACGCGGTGGCCAAACGCCAGCCGGCCGATGCGCTGGGCCGGCAGGTGGCCGACCTCTGGCTCGCCCAGCGCGAAGCCGACGAAGGCTGCGCCACCGCGGCCAAAGCCTTCGTCGACAGCGGTCACCTGGGCAACGAGTGGGTGTGGCGCCGCGCCCGCCTGGCCATGGAGTCCGGCCGCACCCGCGCGGTGACCCAGGCGGTGGCCATGATCGATGCCGACACACTGCCCACGGTCAACGCCATCGCGGCCAACCCGGCGCGCTACCTGGACGAGAAGATCACCGCCATCCGCCCGCGCACCAAGGAACTGGTGACGCTGGCCATCATCAAGCTGGCCGACGGCAACCCCGATGCGGCGGCCCAAGAGCTGGACCGCACGCGCTGGAAAGCACAGCTCACGCAGGAAGAGCGCAGCTGGCTGTGGGGGGTGATCGGCAAGCGCGCCGCGCAGAAGCTGCAGGACAACGCGCTGGTGTACTTCGCCAACGGGCAGGACCGCTTCATGCACAGCGACCATCTGGCCTGGAAGGTGCGCGCCGGCCTGCGCGCAGGCGCCTGGGGCCATGTGCGCGAAGCCATCGGCGCCATGGGCGAGGCGCAGCGCGCGGAACCGGTCTGGGTCTACTGGCATGCGCGGGCGCTGCTGGCGCTCAAGCAACCCGACGCAGCGACCGCCGCGGCGCAGGCGCGCGCGCTGTACGAATCCATCGCTTCGCCGCGTGGCTTCTACGAACAGCTGGCGCTGGAGGAAACGGGACGCTCCATCACCGTGCCGCCGGCCCCGCCCCCGCTGACGGCGGCGGAGGTGGACGCCGCGCGCAACAACCCCGGCCTGCAACGCGCATTGGCCGCCGTGGCCCTGGGCCTGCGCAGCGAAGGCGTGCGGGAGTGGAACTACACCACCAACCTGCACACCCCGGGCGGGATGGGCGACCGCGAACTGCTCGCCGCAGCCGCACTGGCCTGCGAACAGGCGGTGTGGGACCGCTGCATCAACAGCAGCGAGCGCACCCGGCTGGTGCAGGACCATGCCCAGCGCTTTCCCATGCCGCATCAGAGTTCGGTGGTGCAACGCGCCAATGCCATCGGCCTGGACCCGGCCTACGTGTACGGCCTGATCCGGCAGGAAAGCCGCTTCATCACAGACGCCCGCTCGCACGTGGGCGCCTCGGGCCTGATGCAGGTCATGCCCGCCACCGCGCGCTGGACGGCGCGCAAGATCGGCATGACCGACTTCGAACCACACCGCATCAACGAGCGCGACACCAACATCGCCATCGGCACCGCCTACCTCAAGCTCGCGCTGGACGACTTCGAAGGCTCGCTGCCCATGGCCGCCGCCGCCTACAACGCCGGCCCCAACCGGCCCCGCGCCTGGCGCAACGGGCCGGTGCTGGCCGGCGAGATCTGGGCGGAGAACATCCCGTTCGAAGAGACGCGCGACTACGTCAAGAAGGTGCTGGCCAACACCACCACCTACGCCGCCATCATCACCGGCCAGCCGCAGTCGCTGCGCGCTCGGCTGGGCATGGTGGGACCCCGCTCCACGCCCACCCCGATCAACAACGAACTGCCCTGAAAGCCCCACACATGCCCAAAGTCCTGGTCCTCGGTGGCACCGGTTTCGTCGGTCGCCATGTGTGCGAGAAACTGCAGCGCGCCGGCTGGTCCGTCACCGTGCCCACGCGGCGGGCGGTCAACGCCGCCAGCGTGCAACACCTGCCGCGCCTGACCGTCATCGAGGCGGACGTGCACGACCCGGCCGCGCTTGCACGCCTGCTGCCCGGCCACGACGCGGTGGTCAACCTGGTGGCCATCCTGCACGGCAGCGAGGCAGCTTTCGAGCGCACCCATGTCGAGCTGCCACGCAAGATCTCGGCCGCCTGCCTGGCCAGCGGTGTGCGCCGCCTGGTGCACGTGAGCGCGCTGGGGGTGGCCGAAGATGGCCCGTCGATGTACCAGCGCAGCAAGGCGCGGGGCGAGGCGCTGCTGCGCGCTGCGGGGCTGGACCTCACAGTGCTGCGACCCAGTGTCATTTTTGGCGCTGGCGACCGCTTTCTCAACCTGTTCGCCCAGTTGCAGGCCGTCTTCCCCCTCATGCCACTGGCCGGTGCGTCCGCGCGCTTCCAGCCGGTGTGGGTGGAAGATGTGGCGAGCGCCGTGGTGGCCTGCCTGCGGGACGCGGCCACCGCGGGACAGACCTACGACTGCGCCGGTCCCGAGGTGCTCACCTTGGCCGACCTGGTCCGCCTGGCCGGCCGCCACGGCAGCCGTATTCGCCCGGTGCTGCCCCTGCCCATGGCCGTGGGCCGGCTGCAGGCGCTGATGATGGAACTGGCGCCCGGCGAGCCGCTGATGAGCCGCGACAACCTGGACGCGATGCGGGTGGACAACGTCGCCACCGGCCAGCACGCGGGCCTGGCGGCGCTGGGCATCACTCCCGCGTCGGTGCACGCCATCGCGCCCGGCTACCTGGGCCAGCGCGGTGTGCGCAGTGGCCTGCTGCAGGCGCGGGCGCAACCGCGCCGCTGATGCAGCGGTCGACTCCGTGGTGCTAGCGTCCAGCCGTCGGACGAAAAAAATGCCACCGGATCGCAAAGACCCGGTGGCGGCAAGAGACCCCGTCTCAGATGAAACAGTGAGGCGGGGCAGAGCCCACGCCCCGTCAAAACATCAGAACTCGCCCTTGGAGCCGCGCTGCATCATTTCCCAGATGGTGTCGCGCACGGCCTGTGCTTCTTCCTTGAGCGGAGAGGGCAGCTTGCGGCCCATCTTGACCATCATGTCCATGTTCAGCGTGTAGAGCCACAGGCTGCCGTCGTCGTGCTCCACCATGCTGATGCGGCAGGGCAGGTAGGCGGCCATGTGAGGGCTGAAGTCCACCATCTTGCGGGCCGTTCCCGGGCTGCAGAACGAATACACCGTCAGCACTTTTTCCTTCTTGCCGGAGCGGGCTTCCAGTTCCTTGGACAGCGGCAAGGTGCCCACGTCGCGCATGTTGCGTTCCACGGCAACGAGTTTGAAGATCTCCTCGACATCGCTGGGTTTCAGGCCAGGTTTGACCTTGGCTTCCCACGTCGTGGCGATGGCGATGTCGCCGTTGCCCTCGATCCAGCGGTCCCACATGCGGGAAGCTTCGCCACCGGCGCCGCTTTCGAGCTTGCCCATGGTCGAGATGGTGCCGCAACCGGTGGTGGCGAGCAGCGTGGCGGCCATGGCCAGGCCCAGGGAGAAACGTTTCCAGATGTGCATGAGGTCCTCTTGATGTGCGGGCGTGGGCGGGGTGGCAACGGCTTGATGAAAGTCCAATCCGTTCGCTACATCGGCAACCATAGCCGCCCAGGCCCTCAGCCGTCATTGGTGACTACCCTAGGGGGTAGGGTACTTTTCATTTGAAAGCAGCCATCAGGGAACACCATGGCGTGGCCCGCCTCAATTTTTGGCAAACTGACGACATCAACGCCTCAATGGAACCCGCCATGCCCGCCAGAAAAGCTACCCCGGCTGCCCCAGCCGAGACCGCCGCCACCGCAGCCGCCTCCTCGTACCGGTCCGAGCACCAGCGCGACGTAATCAACCGGCTCAAGCGCATCGAAGGCCAGGTGCGCGGCCTGATCGACATGGTGGAAACCGGCCGTCCCTGCGAAGACGTGGCCCAGCAGATGTCCGCGGCGCGCAAAGCCATGGACAAGGCCTTCTACCGCATGATGGCCTGTTCGGTCATGGAGGCCGTGTGCGACAGCGAAGGCGACCCGATGCGCGAGGTGGAACGCTCCACCCGCATCCTGGAAAAGTACGCCTGACACGGCGGCCCTGATTCGGCTGCTGCGAATCAATTCGGCGCCGATTTCGCATCAATGGCTGCGTGCCAGGCCCTTAGCATGGAGACCCCAACCGCCTGAGGAGGTTTTCATGGCATTGCAGCTCTACATCGGCAACAAGAACTACTCGTCCTGGTCCATGCGCCCCTGGGTGCTGCTCAGGCAGGCCGGCATCCCATTCGACGAGGTCATGGTCCGCTTCGACTCGCTGGCAGCGGGATCGGCGTTCAAAGACACGGTGGGCCGGGTCAGCCCGGTCGGCAAGGTGCCGGTGCTGGTGGACGATGGCTTTGCCGTCTGGGACACGCTGGCGATCGCTGAATACCTGGCCGAACGCTTCCCCGAGCACGGGCTCTGGCCGGCCGACCCGAAAGCGCGCGCACGGGCCCGCAGCGTGTGCGCCGAAATGCACAGCGGCTTCTCGTCGTTGCGCAGCCATTGCGGCATGAACATCGAAGCCTCTTTGCCGGAGATCGGCCGCATCGTCTGGCGCGACCAGGCGGGCGTGCGCACCGACCTGGCGCGCATCGAAGCCATCTGGACGGAATTGCTGGCCGCGCACGGTGGGCCGATGCTCTTTGGCACTTTCACCATTGCCGACGCCTACTTCGCCCCGGTCTGTTCGCGCATCCGTACCTACGCGCTGCCCGTCAGCCCCACCGTGCAGGCCTATGTGGACCGGGTCCATGCCCTGCCCGGTGTGCAAGCCTGGGTGCAGCAAGCGCTGGCCGAACACGACTTCGTGGACTTCGACGAACCGTACAGAGCCCGATAGCCTTCAGGCTGCGCCGCTTGGAATAGTTTCCCCTCCCGGTTCGGGGGCGCATCTCCCCTGGGGGCGGCCCGGCGGCGACACCTTGAGCCCACACGCCACCGCTCCAGCGACCTACACTCGCCGGATGGATGTTTATCTCGTGGGTGGCGCGGTGCGCGATGCCCTGCTTGCTCGGGACACCGGCACCGCCGCGCACTTCGACCGCGACTGGGTGGTGGTGGGCGCCACGCCCGAGGCGATGGCCACCCAAGGCTACCTGCCGGTGGGCAAGGACTTCCCGGTTTTCCTGCACCCGCAGACCTGCGAGGAATACGCCCTGGCGCGCACCGAGCGCAAGACCGCGCCCGGGTACCACGGCTTCCATTTCCACACCGACCCTGGCGTCACGCTCGAGGACGACCTGGCGCGCCGCGACCTGACCATCAACGCCATGGCGGTGCCACAAGCCGAAGCAGACGATCCCACGACGGCCACACTCATCGACCCCTATGGCGGCCAGCGCGATTTGCAGGCACGCACGCTGCGGCACGTCACTGGCGCCTTCGCCGAAGACCCGGTGCGCATCCTGCGGCTGGCGCGCTTCGCCGCCCGGTTCCCGGATTTCGCGGTGGCCCCGGAAACACAAGCCCTGATGCGGCAGATGGTCGAGGACGGCGAAGTGGACCACCTGGTGCCCGAACGCGTCTGGCAGGAACTCGCCCGAGGTCTGATGGAGCAGCGCCCGAGCCGGATGTTCGAGGTGCTGCGCAGTTGCGGCGCGCTGGTGCGCCTGCTGCCCGAGGTGGATCGCCTCTGGGGTGTGCCCCAGCGCGCCGATTACCACCCCGAGGTGGACACCGGCGTGCACCTGATGATGGTGCTGGACATGAGCGCACACCTGGGTGCCAGCCTGCCGGTGCGTTTTGCCTGCCTGGGGCACGACCTGGGCAAGGGCACCACACCCGCCGATGTGTTGCCGCGACACATCGGGCACGAAGAACGCAGCGTCCGGCTGCTCAAGGGCGTGTGCGAACGCTGGCGCGTGCCGCGCGAATGCCGCGAGCTGGCCGACGTGGTGGCGCGCGAACACGGCAACATCCACCGGAGCAGCGACTTCAGTCCGAGCGCCTTGCTGCGCCTGCTGGAGCGGTGCGACGCCCTGCGGCGCCCCGAACGTTTCACCGAGGTGCTGCTGGCCTGCGAATGCGACGCGCGCGGCCGGCTGGGCTTTGAAAACAGCGCCTACCCGCAGCGCGAGCGGCTGCTGCGCGCACTGGCTGCCGCCAATGCTGTGGACCCGGCGCCACTGGCTGCGCACATCACAGCCAGCCTGCCGATCGACGCCACGGCACAGGCCCGCGCCCAGCTGGGGCCGCGCATTGCCCATGCCGTGCACACCGCACGCGCCGAAGCCGTTGCTGCGGCACTCTGAGCCGAGGGCGGGCAGGTAGACCTCTCGGCGTGCGCCGGGCTCGCGCTGGGGATGCAACAAGCCCCGCGCGGGCAAGCCCTCACACCCAACCATGCGGCGCTGCCGCGGGATCCCGCGCGCCCCGCCCTGCTGACTTCCTTCGCAACCCGATGGTCATTCCCGGATAAATGCCCCAACCCGTACCAGTATCCTGTTTGGGTCATGCAGTCAACCCGCAGCATCCCGCCTCGTCAAAAGATACCGGTACGGGTAGTCTGATGAACTTCATCAACCCAGTGCCCCGAGGAGACAAAACACATGAACGCTGCCCCGCATTTCGCTCGCCATCCCCAACGCACCGCCATCGCGGCCGCCATGCTGGCACTGGTCTCCCTGCCCGCTGCCGCCACCAACGGCATGAACCTGGAAGCCTACGGCGCGAAAGCCGGGGGCATGGGTGGCGCCTCGTTTGCCTATGAAGACGGCAACTCGGCCCTGATGAACAACCCCGCGACGCTGGGTCTGCGCCAGGACGGCCAGAACATCGGTGTCGGTCTGACATTGCTGATGCCCGATGTGAAAACCATGGCGGGACCGATGACCTTCGCGTCAGACGGGGACAAGTATTGGATGCCCTCGATTTCGTATATCCGCAAGTCCGGTAGCTACACCTATGGCGTCGGCATGCTGGCGCAAGGCGGCATGGGTACGGAATACGGCGACAACGCATTCGGCAGCGGGCTGCCCATGCGATCTGAGGTGGGCTTTGGGCGCTTGATGTTCCCTCTGGCCTACAACGTGAACAGCAACTTGACCCTGGCAGGGCAGGTGGACTACGTCTGGGCCAGCATGGACGTGAAGATGTCACCCGACGGTGTCAACTACGTGAGCTTCAGCGACAACAACGACTTCACCGGCGAAGCCACGGGCAATGGCTGGGCTTTCAAGCTGGGCGCCCATTACAAGGTATCCGATACCTTTGCGGTGGGTGCGACCTATCACAGCAAGACCGACATCAGCGACCTCGAAGGCAGTGGCACGTTCAACTTCACGCCGGCAACCTTCAAGGTGATCGATTTCCAATGGCCTGAAACCTACGGTGTCGGTGTTGCGTGGCAAGCGACACCGGCCTGGATGCTCGCCGCTGACATCAAACACCTCGGCTGGAAAGACAGCATGAAGGACTTCCGACTTGCCGTGAACGGCATGGAGATGGCATTGCCTCAGAACTGGAAGAGCCAGACGGTGTACATGCTCGGCGCGCAGTACATGATCAAACCCGGTCTCGCGCTGCGTTTTGGCATCAACTACGCCGACAACCCGATTCCCGACGAGACCCTCAACCCGCTGTTCCCGGCGATCGTCAAAACGCACTACACGCTCGGCCTGGGCTGGAACGTTGGCAACGGCCACTCGGTCGCGGGATCCGTGGCCATCGCGCCCAAGGTCACCCGTCCGATCGGCACTACGGGCATGACCGTCTCCCACAGCCAGACCACCCTGCGCGTGAACTACAACTACGCCTTCTGACCCTGAGCCGCAGACTTCGGATCCCAGGCCTCGGCCGCCGGCAACGGCGCCGGGGCCTTTTTGCGTCGGACAGCGGGCCGAAAGGCCCCGGATAATCGCACCATGGCCCACCTGCTGATTGTTGAAGACGACGAACTCCTGCGCGACGGCCTGAGCGCGCAACTTGCACAAGCCGGCCACCGCGTCACCACCGCCGAAGACGGCGCAGCCGCCCTCACCCGCCTGGGTGCCGAGCCCTTCGACGGCGTGGTGCTGGACCTGGGGCTGCCCAAGGTCGATGGCCTGTCCGTGCTGCGCCAGTTGCGCCAGACCATGCCGGCGTTGCCGGTGCTCATCCTCACCGCGCGCGACGGCATCGAGGACCGCGTCGAAGGCCTGAACGCCGGGGCGGACGACTACCTGACCAAGCCCTTCAACCGCGACGAACTGCTGGCCCGTTTGCAGTCCATGCTGCGGCGCGCCAGCCTGCCCGCTTTCGGCGCCGCGCCTGCGCGAGCCCCCGCCACGGCCAACACCCTGCGGGTGGACCCCAGCCTGCCGCGCGCCTGGCTGGGTGAAGAAGCGATCGATCTGACACAGCGCGAATGGGCCCTGCTGGACTTGCTTGTGCGCCACGCCGGCCAGGTGGTCAGCCGCGAAGACGTGATCGGCGTCTGGCAGGCCGAACCCGGCGAAGCCGGTGGCGTGGCCTCCAACGCGCTGGAGGTGTACGTGCACCGACTGCGACGCAAGCTGGCGGGCTCGACGCTGAACATCCGCAACATCCGCGGCCTGGGCTACATGCTGGAAAACGCCGGATGAGCGAGCCCGCGCGCCCCTCGCTGCGGCGCCAGCTGCTGCTGTGGCTGCTGCTGCCGCAGCTGGTGCTGTGGGCCGGGGGCGGCCTGCTGGCTTACCGGATCGCGCTGACCTATGCCGAAAAAGGGATCGACCAGTCGCTCACGCAGTCGGTGCGCTCGCTCGCGCGCCAGGTCAAGCCCATCGGCTCGGGGCTGCTGGTGGACTTCCCGCGCGCCGCGCAGGACGTGCTGGAAGCAGACCCGACCGACCGCGTGAGCTACATGGTGTCGTCGCCACCCGGCGAATTCCTGCTGGGCAACCAGCGGCTGCCGCAGCCCGATGGCATGAGCAGCGCGCCCGGTGAGCCCCTGCTCTACACCGCCGACATCGACGGCAAGCCGATGCGCTTTGTGGCCCTGGACGTGAGCTACGGCGAAACCGGAGCCCCGCAGACGCTGCGCGTGCAGGTGGCCAAGGGGCTGGCGGTGCAGCAGCGCATCGCCGGTGAACTGGTGGCCGACATGCTGGCCCCGCTGCTGGCACTGGGCGTGCTGCTGAGCCTGGCGGTGTACGGCGGCATCCAGCGCGGCCTGACACCGCTCACGCGGCTGACCGCGCAGCTGGAAAACCGCTCGGTCAACGCGCTTTCGCCCATTGCCGCCACACAGGCACCGGGCGAAGTGCAGGCACTGGTGCAGGCCATCAACGGCCTGCTGGGCGAGGTGGCCCGCAGCGTGCAGCAGGAAAAGCGCTTCATCAACGATGCGGCCCACCAGCTGCGCACGCCGCTGGCGGGCCTGATCAGCCAGGTGGAGCTGGCCCAGCGCCAGACGGCCGACCCCGCGCTGGCCGAACGCCTGGCCAAGGTGCACACCGGCGCCGAACGCAGTGCCCACCTGGTGCACCAGCTGCTGACACTGGCCCGCACCGAAAGCCAGGTGCGGCGCGAGCCGCTGGACCTGGCCGCGCTGGCACGCGACGTGGCGCGCGAATGGACCCCGCGCGCCCTGGCCGCCGGCATGGACCTGGGGTACGAAGGCGACGAACACCTGCAGATCGAGGGCGACGCGCTGCAGCTGCGCGAGGCGCTGAGCAACCTGATCGACAACGCGCTGCGCTACACCCCGCGCGGCAGCAGCATCACCCTGCGCGTGCACCGCGGCAGCGACGGTGCACGGCTGGCGGTGGAAGACAACGGCCCCGGCCTGTCGGCCGACGACCTGAACCATGTGTTCCAGCGCTTCTGGCGCGCCAATGAGAGCCCCGGCGGCTGCGGCCTGGGCCTGGCCATCGTGCAGGAGATCGCCCACCGGCACGGCGGCGAGGCCACAGTGCAGAGCCTGCGGCCGCAGGGGCTGCGGATCGAATTGCGGCTGGTGTGAGGTGAAGCACCCCCTGCGCCACTGACGCGGCTTCCCCCTCTCTGGCGCGCCTTCGGCGCTTGGAGGGGGACGCACCCTGTGGCCCGGCGAAGCCGGTTCCACGGGTGCACTGGACGCAGGCATTTCACTCCGGAGGGGTACCCGCTCCCGCTCCCCATGCCGTCCAGGCCGGGCTGAGCAGCGCCGGGGCACGGGGATCAGACATTCGCATGTCCGAAGGCCGCGCAGCGGACAAGTTTGCGAATGTCCCCCGCGAACCGAGCAGCGCAAGGAAGCCCGCAGGGCCCCGGACTTCGGCTCGCCTTTTCTTTGCTTACCTTCTTTTGGCGAAGCAAAAGAAAGTGAGTCGGCTGCCGGGCCGAGACCCGGCCAAGCCACCTCAGCCAACGAACAAAGAAGACGAGTCCATCGCAGTCAACCGAACACCGGAAGAGCGGTCGAACCAGTTGTTGTGCCGCCCGCTCACCGTCATGCCCACCTGGTCTCCCACCTTCACCCGCGTGTTGGCCGCCTCACGCACCGTGATCAGGCCCACCGCGGTCTTGACCACCACATAGGTGTCGGCACCGGTCGGTTCCACCAGCACCACCTCGCCACGCCAGTCGGCGCCATCGCCCAGGTGGATGTGCTCGGGCCGCTGACCCAGCGTCGCCTCCGGGCCGTCCGGGCACGGCAGGTCCAGCGCACCGCCTTCGAACACGAATCGACCGCCTTCGCCGGCGCACTCGACGCGACCGTTGATGAAATTCATGGTGGGCGAACCGATGAAGCCGCCCACATAGGTGTTCACCGGACGGCGGTAGATCTCGTCGGGCGTGCCGATCTGTTGCAGGATGCCGTCCTTCATGACCGCGATGCGGCTGCCGAGGGTCATGGCCTCGATCTGGTCGTGTGTCACGTACACCGTGGTGATGCCGCTGACGTGGTGCAGGCGCTTGATTTCGGCGCGCATTTCCACGCGCAGCTTGGCGTCCAGGTTGGACAGCGGCTCGTCGAACAGGAACAGCTGCGGATCGCGCGCCAGGGCACGGCCCATGGCCACGCGCTGGCGCTGGCCGCCCGAGAGCTGGGCCGGGCGGCGGTCCAGCAGGTGGGCGATCTGCAGCATGGCGGCGACTTCGTCGATGCGCTTCTTGCGCACGTCGGCCGGCACCTTGCGCATTTCCAGCGCGAAGCCGATGTTGTCGGCCACCGTCATGGTCGGGTAGAGCGCGTAGCTCTGGAACACCATGGCGATGTCGCGCTGCGCCGGCGGCATGCCGATCACGTTCTTGCCACCGATGTGCAGCTCGCCTTCGGTCGGTTCTTCCAGGCCGGCGATGATGTTCAGCAGCGTGGACTTGCCGCAGCCCGAGGGCCCGACCAGGATGAGGAACTCGCCCGGCGCGACGTCGATGTCGATGCGTTTGAGCACCTCGACCGCCTTGTCGCCCTTGCCGAAAGCCTTGCGGATGCCCTTGATGTGGAGTGGAGAAGCCATGTGTTTCAACCTTTGACGGCACCGGCCGTCAGACCCTTGACGAAGTACTGGCCCGCGAGGACGTAGACCAGCATGGTGGGGAGGCCGGCGATGATCGCCGCGGCCATGTCCACGTTGTAGTTCTTGACGCTGCTGGTGGTGTTGGCCATGTTGTTCAGGCCCACGGTCACCGGCTTGCTGTCGGCGCCGCTGAAGGCCACGCCGAACAGGAAGTCGTTCCAGATATTGGTGAACTGCCAGATCAGCGTGACCATCAGGATGGGCGTGGACATGGGCAGCACGATGCGCCAGAAGATGCGCCAGAAGCCCGCGCCGTCGATGCGCGCGGCATTCACCAGTTCGCGCGGCACGGCGGTGTAGTAGTTGCGGAAGACC
>CALRYD010000011.1:0-93883 GCA_943372305.1 Hydrogenophaga intermedia
GACACCTTCAGGCCGCTGACTTTCAGGAGTGTGTTTGCCATGTTGTTCTGTTCCTCGATCAGTGGCCACCGGTGCCGAGGTAAGCCTCGATCACCTTCGGGTCGCTCTGCACTTCCGCCGGCGTGCCCGACGACAGCTGTTTGCCGTAGTCCAGCACCGTCACGCGGTCGCACAGGCCCATCACCAGCTTCACGTCGTGCTCGATCAGCAGGATGGTGCGGTTGTCGTTGCGGATGCGATCGATCAGTTCGCGCAGCTGCACCTTCTCGGTCGCGTTCATGCCGGCGGCAGGTTCGTCCAGTGCGATGAGTTGCGGGTCGGTGGCCAGGGCGCGGGCGATCTCCAGGCGGCGCTGGTCGCCGTAGGACAGCGTGCGCGACTTGTAGTCGGCGAACTTGGCGATGCCCACGTACTCCAGCAACTCCTTGGCACGCGCCGTGATCTCGGCCTCTTCGCGCTTGAAGGACGGCGTGCGCAGCACGGCGCCGATCAGCCCCGAGTTGGTGCGCACGTGGCGACCCACCATCACGTTTTCCAGCGCCGTCATTTCAGGGAACAGGCGGATGTTCTGGAACGTGCGGGCGATGCCAGCCTTGGCCACTTCGTGCACCGCGGTCGGTGTGTAGGACTTGCCCGCGAGTTCGAACGAACCGCTGTCGGGCGTGTACAGGCCGGTCAGCACGTTGAAGAACGTGGTCTTGCCGGCACCGTTCGGACCGATCAGTCCGTAGACCTGACCGCGCTTGATTTCAATGCCCACATCGCTGAGGGCCTGCAGGCCGCCAAAGCGCTTGGAGACGTTGGCGACTTTGAGAATGGTTTCAGACATGTTCTTGTTCTCCACTCACTTCGCCAGGGACTTGCCGTGTTCCGGCGACGGCCACAGGCCCTTGGGACGCAGCAACATCACCACCACCATGGCCAGCGCGATCAGCAGCTGGCGCAGGATCTCGGGGCCAAGGCGGCCACCGGTGGCTTCGGTCAGCGGACCGGCCACGTGACGCAGCACCTCAGGCAGGCCCGCGAGCACCAGGGCACCCAGGATCACGCCCGGAATGTGACCCAGGCCACCCAGCACCACCATGGCCACGACCATGACGGACTCCATCAGCGAGAACGACTCGGGCGAGACGAAGCGCTGGAACGACGCAAACAGCACGCCCGACATGCCGCCAAAGGTGGCGCCCATACCGAAGGCCAGCAACTTGAGGTTGCGGGTGTTCAGACCCATGGCCTTGGCCGCGATCTCGTCTTCACGAATGGCCATCCAGGCGCGGCCGATGCGCGAGTCCTGGAGGCGGTAAGACAGGACCACCGCCAGCAGCACGAAGAACAGGAACAGGTAGTAGTACATCGTGACCGGCTGGAAGGTGTAACTCCAGTCGCCGATGGTCAGTGTCTGTCGCTGCCCCAGGTTGATGCCGAACACCGTCAGCGCATCGATCTGGCTCAGACCCTTGGGCCCGTTGGTGATGTTCACCGGGCGGTCCAGGTTGAGCAGGAAGATGCGGATGATCTCGCCGAAACCCAGCGTGATGATCGCCAGGTAATCGCCGCGCAGTTTGAGGGTGGGCGCGCCGAGGATCATGCCGAATATCCCCGCCACCACGGCGGCCACGATCATGACCACCCAGATGTTGATGTGCACCCCGTCAGGGAACATCGCCTTGATGGCCGGGAAGGTGTCGGCCAGGTGCGGCGAGGCCAGCAGGCCGTACAGATAGGCGCCCACGGCAAAGAAGGCGATGTAGCCCAAGTCCAGCAGGCCGGCGTAACCGACCACGATGTTCAGGCCCAGGGCCAGCAGCACGTACAGCAGCGCGATGTCGACGATGCGCGCCCACGAGTTGCTGCCCGTGGCCTGCAGCAGCAGGGGAAGGACCAGCAGCGCAATGCCGGCCAGCACAAAGGCAAGGATCTTGCCGTTTTTGGTGTTCGTCATCTTGTGTGTCTCCGGTCAGGCGCGATCGGCCACGCGTTCACCCAGCAGGCCCGACGGACGCAGCGTCAGCACCAGGGCCAGCACGATGAAAGCGAAGATGTCCACGTACTGGCTGCCCAGCACACCGCCGGTCAACTGGCCCAGGTAGCCCGCACCCAGGGACTCGATGAGGCCCAGCGCGATACCACCCACCACCGCACCGGCCAGGTTGCCGATGCCGCCCATGACCGCCGCCACAAAGGCCTTGAGACCAGGCATGAAGCCCATGGCGTGCTGCACCGTGCCGTAGTTCGATGCCCACATCACCCCCGCAATCGCGGCCAGCATGGCGCCGATGATGAAGGTCGCGGAGATCACCACATCGGGCTTGATGCCCATCAACGCGGCGACGCGAGGGTTCTCGGCCGTGGCGCGCATGGCGCGCCCCAGGTTGGTCTTGTTGACCAGGTACATCAGGCCGGCCAGGGTCATGGCCGTCACACCCAGAATGACGATCTGCGTCACCGAGATCACCGCCCCACCGAGTTCGATGGGTTCGGTGGACAGTTGCGCCGGGTAGGCCTTGGGGTTGGGCTCCCAGATGATCATGGCAAAAGTCTGCAGCAACAGCGACATACCGATGGCCGTGATCAGTGGCGCCAGCCGCGGCGAATTGCGCAGCGGCCGGTAAGCCAGTTTCTCGATCGTGTAGTTCAGCGCACCGCAGACCACCATCGCGATCAGCGTGGCCAGCAGCAACACCATCCAGCCCGGCAGGGCTTCCGAATCGCCGGTCATCATGCGGATGATGGTCCAGCTGGTGAGCGCGCCCACCATGAGCACGTCACCGTGCGCGAAGTTGATGAGACCGATGATGCCGTACACCATCGTGTACCCCAACGCCACCAGCGCATACATACTGCCTAGGACCAGACCGTTGATGATCTGCTGCAGCAAAACGTCCATGAAGTTTTCTCCGTGTTTTTGACAGGCCGGGACACATGACCGGGAAGTCAGCACCCGGCCCGTTGTGTGGACCGGGGCCCCGTGTTCAGACCCGCTTCAACTTAGCAAAAAACCCGCCAAGAGCACCCCCGGAATGGGGCGTTGGGCGGGTTGGTGGCGGATTGTATCGAAGGGATTTTCGGCGCAAGATGCGTGTAAGCCCTTAGCTGACGCGGGTTTACCCTAGGTTTTGAGTATCCACGCACCGTTTCATCAGCGGCATTGGGATTTCATTAGTTATTCTGATTGTTGAGTTTCTTGAGTTCGCGCAGCTTATCTGCGATGCGAATCTCCAGACCGCGCTCCACCGGGCGGTAAAACTGTGCCCCTTCCATCCCCTCGGGCAGGTAGTTTTCGCCCGCGGCGAAGCCGCCCGCTTCGTCGTGGGCATACCGGTAGCCCTTTCCGTAGTCCAGGTCCTTCATCAGCTTCGTCGGTGCATTGCGAAGGTGCATGGGCACCGGGCGGCTGCCGTCTTTTTTGACAAAGGCCTTGGCCTCGTTGAAGGCCTTGTAGACCGCGTTGGATTTGGGCGCCACCGCCAGGAAGACCACGCACTCGGCCAGCGCCAGTTCGCCCTCGGGGCTGCCCAGGCGTTCGTACACCTCGGCCGCGTCCAGCGCCAGCCGCAGCGCGCGCGGGTCGGCCAGGCCAATGTCCTCTGCCGCCATGCGGATGAAGCGGCGCGCCATGTAGCGCGGGTCCGCCCCGCCGTCGAGCATGCGCACAAACCAGTACAACGCGGCATCGGGGTCGGAACCACGCACGCTTTTGTGCAGCGCGCTGATGGTGTCGTAGAACTGTTCGCCGCCCTTGTCGTACCGGCGCATGCGTTCACCCAGCACGCGCAGCAGCCAGGCGTCGCTCACCCGTTCCAGCTTTTCACGCCCGGCCGCTACCGACAGCGTCTCCAGCGTGTTGAGCAACCGCCGCGCGTCACCGTCTGCATAGGCGATCAGCCGGTCTTCGGCCGCTGTTTCGATCGCCGGCACGGCACCGATGCCCTGCGCCCGTGTCACCAATTGGCGCAGATCGTCCTCGCCCAGCGGCTGCAGCACATAGACCGCGGCACGCGAGAGCAGCGCGGAATTGACCTCGAACGACGGGTTTTCGGTGGTGGCGCCGATGAAGGTGAACAGGCCACTCTCGACGTGCGGCAAAAACGCGTCTTGCTGGCTTTTGTTGAAGCGGTGCACCTCGTCCACAAAGACGATGGTGCGGCGCTGCTCCAGCCCGTCGCGCGCGGCCTGCGCCTGCTCCACCGCCTCGCGGATGTCCTTCACCCCGCCGAGCACCGCGCTGATAGTGATGAACTGGGCGTCGAACGCATCGGCCATGAGGCGCGCGATGGTGGTCTTGCCCACACCCGGCGGGCCCCAGAGGATGCAGCTGTGCGGCTGGCCGGACTCGAAGGCCAGCCGCAATGCCATGCCTTCGCCCAGCAGGTGCGGCTGGCCGATCACCTCGCCCAGCGTACGAGGGCGCAGGCGTTCGGCCAGGGGCTGGTGAGGGGTTGCGGTGACCACCGGTTTCAAGCGCTCACGGCCGGATCACGTCCGCACCGGCGGGCGGCTTGAACGCGAACTGCTCGGCCTTGAGCGGAGCGTTGCCTTGCCACTGGCTGAAACTGAGCACCGAACGCTGGCCCAGGCTGTCGGCGATTTCCAGCGCGGCCAGTTGCCCGCCCTTGAAGCCCACGCGCACGCTCTGCAGCTGGCCATCTTTGGCCTTGGGCCGGGCCTCGACCCACTCCAGGCCATCGGCAGCGGGCGCGGCCTTGAGCTCAAACACATCGCCCAGCGCCTTGAGGTCTGTGCCCGAGGCGATCAGCGCGGCGGGCGTGCTGCCCAGCGCGTCTTTCTGCGCGCGCGCCGTCACCTGGTTGAGGTCGGCGTCGTACAGCCACAGCGTCTGCCCGTCGGCCACGATGGTCTGCGGGAACGGCTTGGTGTATTCGAAGCGAAAACGCCCCGGCCGGAGGAATTCGAAACGCCCACTGGACGTCTTGCTGCGCGCCACCGCCTCGCCGGTGCGCTTGGGCGAGGTGACCACCTGCGTGAAGCTGGCCTGCGCGCTTTTCACATCGCGCAGAAAGGCTTCGAGGTCCTGCAGGCCGTCGGCCCAGGCGGTTCCCAGTGCGCCAGCGGCGACCAGGGCAATCAAGGTGTTCTTCATGTGAGTAGGACCGTTGCAGGGTCCGAAGGTTCAGCAGCGCCTCAATCGCCTCGCGGCGCCACCAGGATGTCGCGCTGACCACTGGACGTGAGCGCGCTCACCAGCCCGGCTTTTTCCATGTCCTCCAGCAGACGCGCCGCGCGGTTGTAGCCGATCTTGAGCTTGCGCTGCACATACGAGATGCTGGCCTTGCGGTCCTGCAGCACGATGGCCACCGCCTGGTCGTACAGCGCATCCTTCTCGCCCCCCTCGCCTCCGCCTTCGCCGAACAAGTCCCCGCCCTCGCCATCGCCCGCTGCCGACTCCAGCACGCCTTCGATGTAATTGGGTTCGCCGTACTGGTCTTTCAGATAGGCCGCCACGCGGTGCACCTCGTCGTCGCTGACGAAGGCGCCGTGCACGCGAATCGGGAATCCCGTGCCCGACGGCATGTAGAGCATGTCGCCCATGCCCAGAAGGCTCTCGGCGCCCATCTGGTCGAGGATGGTGCGGCTGTCGATCTTGCTGCTGACCTGGAACGACAGGCGGGTCGGGATGTTGGCCTTGATCAGGCCGGTGATCACGTCCACGCTGGGCCGCTGGGTCGCCAGGATCAGGTGGATGCCGGCCGCACGCGCCTTCTGCGCCAGACGGGCGATCAGCTCCTCGATCTTTTTGCCCACCACCATCATCAGGTCGGCCAGCTCGTCGATCACCACCACGATGTGCGGCAGGCGCTCCAGTGGCTCGGGCTGTTCGGGCGTGAGGCTGAACGGGTTGCCGATGATCTCGCCACGCGCCCGGGCGTCGTCGATCTTGGTGTTGAAACCGGCCAGGTTGCGCACGCCCATCTTGCTCATGAGCTTGTAGCGCTTCTCCATCTCGGCCACACACCAGTTCAGGCCGTTGGCCGCCTGCTTCATGTCGGTCACCACCGGGCACAGCAGGTGCGGAATGCCTTCGTAGACGCTCAGCTCCAGCATCTTCGGGTCGATCAGCAGCAGGCGCACGTCCTTGGCGTCGGCCTTGTACAGCAGCGACAGGATCATGGCGTTGATGCCCACCGACTTGCCCGAGCCGGTGGTGCCGGCCACCAGGCAGTGCGGCATCTTGGCCAGATCGGCCACCACCGGCTGACCGGCGATGTCCTTGCCCAGGCCCATGGTCAGCAGGCTTTTGGCATCGTTGTAGACCTGCGAGCCCAAAATTTCGCTGAGCTTGATGGTCTGGCGTTTGGCGTTGGGCAACTCCAGCGCCATCAGGTTCTTGCCGGGGATGGTCTCGATCACGCGGATCGACACCAGCGACAGCGAACGCGCCAGATCGCGCCCCAGGTTCACAATCTGCGAGCCCTTGACGCCCGTGGCGGGCTCGATCTCGTAGCGCGTGATCACCGGGCCGGGCGCAGCGGCCACGACACGCACCTCGACGCCAAAGTCCTTGAGCTTCTTCTCGATCAGGCGGCTGGTCATCTCCAGCGTCTGCGCGTCCACGCCCTGCTGGTGCACCGGCGCGCTGTCCAGCAGGTCGACCTGCGGCAGCTTGCTGTCGGGCATTTCCACAAACAGCGGCTTCTGCCGTTCCTTGGCCACGCGCTCGCTGCGGGGCACGTCCACCACGGTCGGCTCGATCACCACCGGTGTCGGGTGCTGCTCTTCGATCTCCTCACGCTCTTCGGCCACCACCACCTCGCGTTCGCGGGCCGCCTGCTCGCCGATGCGCAGGTCCTCCACCGCCTCGCGCTTTTCGCGTCGCGCCTCGAACCATTCATTCAGGCCCGCGCCCAGCCGCTCGGCCCAGTGCGCCCATGAGAACCGGAACACCAGCGGAAGGCTCACCAGCAAGAGGGCCAGCAGCACCAGCGCCGAACCAGTGAACCCCAGCCAGCGCGTGGCCACCGGGCCCAACGCATACCCCAGCACCCCGCCGGCATGTCCAGGCAGCAGCGTTTCCAGCCGGTACAGGCGGCTCCACTCCAGCGCAGTGCTCGCCACGGTCAACAGCAGCAATCCCACCCAGAAGCCAGCTCGCGACTGGACAAAGTGAACCCACGCCGGCGTCGCAGCACCCTCGTCTGGTGCAACATCGTCCTGCAGCCCCTGTTGCCCCCGGATCCAGCGCGCCAGAGCAGACAACCAGGTACGCAGACCCGCCAGCAGCAGCCACCAGACAGAGAACCCCAGAAGAAAATAGCCGCCATCGGCCAACAAAGCCCCCAGCCGCCCGCCCCAGTTGCCGACAACCACCTGCGTGCCGGTCGTGCTCCAGGCGGGATCGGCCAGGGAATGGCTCAGCAGGGACAGCAACCAGAAAGCCAAGGCGGCCGCGCCCAGCAGCAGGCCGATTTCCTGCGCGAAGCGCGAAACCCCGGTCGGCGCCTGGTGCGCGCGGTCGGCGTTGAGGGTGTTGAGAGAGTAGGTCATGGGCCTCGAGAACGTCCTCGGGCAAGCTTACCCGAAGGGCAGACCACGACAGGACGCCGCTCGTGTAACCGGCGGTAGACCGGCGCCGGGCGCGTACGCCTCAACCCAGCGAACTGAGGCGGTCTTTGATGATGGTGCTGCCGTCTTCGGCCACTTCGATGAACCCGCGGTCCTCCAGGTCCTTCATCACCCGGCTGACCATTTCGCGCGAGGCGCCGATCATCTTGGCCACATCCTGACGCGACACCCGATCACGGATCACCAGCTGGCCATCCTTGTCGGGCTGCGCAAACTCCAGCAGCGCACGGGCCACACGGCCGTAGACGTCCATCAGCGCCAGGGACTCGATCTTGCGGTCCGCATGGCGCAGGCGTTGCACCAGGCCCTTCATCACCGCGTATGCCATCGACGTGTTCTCGGGCAGGCAGCGCGCGAATTCGGGTCGCCCCAGGATCAGCACATCGGTTTGCACCTCGGCACGGACCGTGGCCGAATGCGGCTGGTTGTCGATGAGGCTCATCTCGCCCACATAGTCTCCGGGGTTCATGGTCGCCAGGATCACTTCGCGACCACGCGTGTCGGTAGTGATGACGCGGGCACGCCCGGTGAGCACGATGGCCAGAAAATTGGACTTCTTGCCCTGCTCCACGATGAATTCGCCACGCTTGTAACGGCGCTTGACCACCGCGTCGGCCACCGACTCTGCCTGCGCATGGGTCAGAGTGGAAAACAGCGGGACCCGGCGAATCAGATCCAGATTGGACAGGATGGACATGCGGCTATTCCTCAGATCAGACTGCTGCTGCAGCGCACTTTCTTACAATGACTTCACTCCGGCCGCACCTGCGCCTGTAGCGCAGACGCCGCAGCCAGCGGTGATGCCGACCACCGAACTCTAAACCACTGACCCCGGATTGCCATGGGGTCTTGCACCATGAAGCACACAAAAGTACTGATCCTGGGTTCCGGCCCAGCTGGCTACACAGCTGCCGTCTACGCCGCACGAGCCAACCTCAACCCGCTGCTGATCACCGGGATCGCCCAGGGCGGCCAATTGATGACCACCACCGAAGTGGACAACTGGCCTGCCGACGTGCACGGCGTGCAAGGCCCCGACCTGATGCAGCGCTTCCAGCAGCACGCCGAGCGCTTCAACACCGAGATCGTGTTCGACCACATCCACACGGTCGATTTCTCCAAGCGCCCCTTCGTGCTCAAGGGCGACAGCGGCGAGTACAGCTGCGACGCGCTGATCATCGCCACCGGCGCATCGGCCAAGTACCTGGGCCTGCCCTCTGAGGAAGCCTTCATGGGCAAGGGCATTTCGGCCTGCGCCACCTGCGACGGTTTCTTCTATCGCGGCCAGGACGTGGGCGTTGTCGGCGGCGGCAACACCGCGGTGGAAGAGGCGCTGTATCTGTCCAACATCGCGCGCAAGGTCACCCTGATCCACCGCCGTGACAGCTTCAAGGCCGAAGCCATCATGATCGACAAGCTGATGGACAAGGTCAAAGAAGGCAAGATCGAACTCAAGCTGCACAGCGTGCTGGACGAAGTGCTGGGCGACCCCATGGGAGTCACCGGCGTGCGCGTGAAGAACGTGCAGAACGGCGCCACCGAAGAGCTGGCGGTCAAGGGTTGCTTCATCGCCATCGGCCACAGCCCCAACACCGAGATCTTCAAAGGCCAGCTGGACATGAAGGACGGCTACATCGTCACCCAGTCCGGCAACAACGGCATGGCCACCATGACCAGCGTGCCCGGCATCTTCGCCGCCGGCGACGTGCAGGACCACATCTACCGCCAGGCCATCACCAGCGCCGGTACCGGCTGCATGGCGGCGCTCGACGCACAGCGCTTCCTGGAGAATTCGTAACCTCCCCCCGCCGCGCTGCGCGCGCCCCCCCTCCTCTGGCGCCTTCGGCTTGGGAAGGGGGCGGCACCTGCGGCCGGGCAAAGCCCGTTCCGCGGCACCTCTGGAACGAAGGCACTTCGCGCCGCCCACACCTGGGAAAGAAGGCGCCTCGCGCCGCCGGTCGGCGTTTCTGGCTGCAACCTTCGGGATTGCATATAATCGTCGGCTTTGCTGCAAACAGCCTTCTGGTTGCGCGTTGCAAATTCAGGGTTACCGCCACCCTTTCTTCTGGCGAGGTGAGGCCCCTACCGCACGGGTAGCGGCCGTTTGATGAAATCGGAGTGTCCTCATGGCACGCGTCTGCGACGTCACGGGCAAGAAGCCCATGGTCGGGAACAATGTTTCCCACGCCAACAACAAAACCAAGCGCCGGTTCCTGCCGAACCTGCAATACCGCCGTTTCTGGGTCGAGAGCGAAAACCGCTGGGTTCGCCTGCGCGTTTCGGGTGCTGCCCTGCGCCTGATCGACAAGAACGGTATTGACGCTGTGCTCGCCGACCTGCGCGCACGTGGCCAGGCTTAAGGAGCACACAACATGGCAACCAAAGGCGGACGCGAAAAGATCAAGCTGGAATCCACTGCGGGTACCGGCCACTTCTACACCACCACCAAGAACAAGAAGACCACGCCCGAGAAGATGCTGATCAAGAAATTTGATCCGAAAGCTCGCAAGCACGTGGACTACAAGGAAATCAAGCTGAAGTGATTCGGCCCTGATTCCGGGTTATCCCAACAAAAAAGCCGCTGTGACCACAGCGGCTTTTTTGTTGCCCACACCGCTCGCGCGGCACGGGTTGAAGCTGTTCGCGATCAGGCGCGTGCGGAGCGCAGCTGGATCGAGAAGTCACGCAGGGCAGCAATGCCACTCTCTTCGGCCCGACGGCACCAGGCCTGCAGGTCTGCGGCCAGCTGCTCGCGCGTGGCGTTGGTCCCGGTCCACAGGGCGCGCAGTTCTTCGCGCATGGTCACCATCTTTTCGAGCACCGGGTGCTCGGCCAGCGCCTGGGCCAGCTGGGGCTTGACTTCTGCGGGGACCTTGTCGTTGTCGCGGTGCAGCCAGCGGCGGGCCGTCTGCAGCACCGAGGTATCCGCGCTGCGGGCCTTCACACCGTCCAGCTCGCGCTGGCAGGCGGCGCGCATTTCGCGGGCATAGCCAGCCATGACCTCGTAGCGGTTGGCGATGATCGCTTCCAGCGTCTTTTCGTCGGCCACAGGCTTCACCTCGCCAAACGCCATTTTGGGCGGCAGCTTCTTGACGGTGGCCAGTCCCAGGCTCTTGAGGATGCTGATGTACAGCCAGCCGATGTCGAACTCGTAAGGCTTGACCGACAGTTTGGCCGATGTCGGGTAGGTGTGGTGGTTGTTGTGCAGCTCTTCGCCGCCGATGATGATGCCCCAGGGCGAAATGTTGGTGCTGGCGTCGGTGGCTTCGAAGTTGCGGTAACCCCACCAGTGACCGATGCCATTGATGATGCCGGCCGCGGTGATCGGAATCCACGCCATCTGCAGCGCCCAGACCGCCAGACCCAGCGCGCCGAACAGCGCCACGTCGATGATCAGCATCAGCGCCACGCCCAGCACCGAATGGCCGGTGTAAACGTTGCGCTCCATCCAGTCGTCGGGGGTGTTGTGACCATAGCGCTCCAGGGTTTCCTGGTTCTTGGATTCGGCACGGTACAGCTCGGCGCCCTGCCAGAACACCTTCTTGATACCGAACACCACCGGGCTGTGGGGATCGCCTTCACGCTCGCATTTGGCGTGGTGCTTGCGGTGCACCGCAGTCCACTCCTTGGTGACCTGACCGGTGGTCATCCAGAGCCAGAAGCGGAAAAAGTGCGAAGCAATCGGGTGCAGGTCCAGCGAACGGTGCGCTGAATGACGGTGCAGATAAATGGTGACGCTGGCAATGGTGATGTGGGTCATCACCAGGGCGGCGATCAGGACCTGCCACCAGCTGGCGCCGGTAAGACCCTGGGCCAGAAAGGCGACCAGGCCGTCCAGCAGGTCGGACACAACGGTATCGGAGGAATTCATTCGGTTCCTAGCAAGATCGCCCAACGACGGCGATAGAGTCGCGCCTCAAGGCCCGGCGGACGGGGCGTAAAGCACTGATTTTACCGGCGGGCCCGGTTTTCACCAATGGGACCGACGGATCCCACGCCTCCGTAAAGACCCTGAAGAGAGGCTGAAGTTCAAGCCTTTTTCTGCCACACGGCGGCAAAGAAACCGTCGGTGCCGTGCCGGTGTGGCCACAGGCGCAGGAATCGGCCGTCCTCGCCGCTGCACAACGCCGCGGCCTGTTCCACATGCGAGTCCGTCAGCAACTGGGCCACGGACAGCGGCTGGAAATCGGTGTGCGCCACTGAAAACGCTGCTGCCACCGCTTCGTCTTCCTGTGGCAAGGGGCTGCAGGTGGCGTAGACCAGGCGCCCGCCGGGCTTGAGCAGGCGCGCTGCGCTGGCCAGGATGCGCTGCTGCAGTTCGGCCTGCGCGGCCACGGTCTCAGGCGTCTGGCGCCACTTCAGGTCGGGGCTGCGGCGCAGCGTGCCCAGGCCCGAGCAGGGCGCGTCGACGAGGACGCGGTCGAGTTTGCCAGCGAGCCGCTTGATGCGGTCGTCGCGCTCGTGCGCGATGGCCACCGGATGCACGTTGGACAGGCCGCTACGCGCCAGCCGGGGCTTGATGGCTTCGAGCCGGTGGCCCGAGGTGTCGAAGGCGTAGAGCCGACCGGTGTTCTTCATGGCCGCGCCCAGGGCCAGGGTCTTGCCCCCGGCGCCGGCGCAGAAGTCCGCCACCATCTCACCCCGTTTGGGCGCCAGCAGCAGGGCCAGCAGTTGCGAACCTTCGTCCTGCACCTCCACCTCGCCGTTGACGAAAGCAGGCAGTTTGGACAGGTTGGGTTTGCCCTGCAGGCGAATGCCCAAAGGCGAATACGGCGTGGCCTGCGCGGGCAGCCCGGCGGCCTGCAACTCGGCCAGCACCGCCTCGCGCTTTTTCTTCATGGCGTTGACGCGCAGGTCCAGCGGGGCGTGCAGGTTCAGGCTAGCGGCCAGGGCGTCGAATTCGCCGCCCACCTGCTCGCGCAGGGCCGTGGCCAGCCACTCGGGCAGGTTGTGGCGGTGCGGCGCCATCAGGTCGGCGTCGGTGACCTTGTCGCAGGCGTCCAGCCAGGTCTTCTCGGGCTCGGTCAGGGCGCTTTTGAGGAAGTCACGGTCACCCGGAAAGCCCAGGATGGCCAGGCGGCGCCACTTGGAACCACTGCCCGAACGGGCCAGCGACTCGAAGCGCAGACGCTCGCGCAGCACGGCGAATACCGTGTCGGACAGGGTGGCGCGCTCGCGCGGGCCGAGCGATTTGTTCTCGCGGAAATGGCGGGCCACCACGGCGTCGGCCGGGTGGTCGAACTTGAAGACTTTTTCAATGAGACTGGCGATTTCGTCCAGCAGGGCTTTGGGGTGCATGCCGCTATTGTCCCACCGGGGATAATCGAGGGTTATGTCCGACATCGCCCAACAGGTGCAGCGCCGCCGCACCTTCGCCATCATTTCGCACCCCGACGCGGGTAAGACCACCCTGACCGAGAAACTGCTGCTGTTCTCGGGCGCCATCAACATCGCCGGTTCGGTCAAGGCGCGCAAGGCCGCGCGCCACGCCACTTCCGACTGGATGGAGATCGAAAAGCAGCGCGGCATTTCCGTCGCATCCTCGGTGATGCAGATGGAATACCGCGACTGCGTCATCAACCTGCTGGACACCCCGGGCCACCAGGACTTCTCGGAAGACACCTACCGCGTGCTCACCGCCGTGGACGCGGCGCTGATGGTGATCGACGCCGGCAACGGCGTGGAGCCGCAGACGCGGCGCCTGCTGCAGGTTTGCCGCGCGCGCAACACGCCCATCCTGACCTTCGTCAACAAGATGGACCGAGAGGTGAAGTCCCCGCTGGACCTGATGGACGAGATCGAGCGCGAACTGGGCATGACCGTGGTGCCTTTCACCTGGCCGGTGGGCATGGGCAAGATGTTCCGCGGCGTGTACGACCGACGCGAAGACCAGATGCGCGTGTTCGCCGCCGGCGAAGACCGCCGCGGTGGCGACGAAGAGGTGCTGGCTGGCCTGGACAACGCCGAAAGCGCGCAACGCTTCGGCATGGAATGGACCCAGGCCAAGGACGAGCTGGAACTGGTGGAAGGCGCTTCGCCTGCATTCGATAAGCAGGCGTTTCTGGAAGGCCACCAGACGCCCATGCTGTTCGGCTCGGCCGTCAACAACTTCGGCGTGCGCGAGGTGCTGGACGCACTGGTCGACCTGGCACCGCAACCCGGCGCCAAGGCGGCCATCCAGCGCGTGGTCGAACCGGTGGAACCCAAGTTCAGCGGCGTGGTGTTCAAGATCCAGGCCAACATGGACCCGGCCCACCGCGACCGCATCGCCTTTGTCCGCGTGGCCAGCGGCCATTTCGAGCGCGGCATGCGCTTGAAGGTGGTGCGCAGCGGCAAGGAACTGCGGCCGAACACCGTGGTGAGCTTCCTGTCACAACGCCGCGAGCTGCTGGACGAGGCCTTTGCCGGCGACATCATCGGCATCCCGAACCACGGCGTGCTGCAGCTGGGCGACACCCTGACCGAGGGCGAGGCCCTCCAGTTCACCGGCCTGCCCTTCTTCGCGCCGGAAATCATCCGCAGCGTGGAAGTGGCCGACCCGCTCAAGACCAAACAGCTGCGCGCCGGCCTGACCCAGCTGGGTGAAGAAGGTGCCATCCAGGTGTTCCGCCCCATCGCCGGCACGGTGCTGCTGCTGGGTGCGGTCGGCCAGCTGCAATTTGAAGTGGTCGCCCACCGGCTGGAGCATGAATACGGGGTCAAGGCCCGCATCACGGGCAGCTCGTACAACGTGGCGCGCTGGGTGACCTGCGCACCGGAAGACGGTGGCGAACAGGAGCTCAAGCGCTTCATGGACGCCAACGCCCACCGCGTGGCGCTGGACGCCGTGGACGCACCCACCGTGCTGCTGGACCACATGGCCACGCTGCGCGCGGTCGAGGCCAACTGGCCCAAGATCAAGTTCCACGCGATGCGCGAGCACGCGGGGCTGGTCTTCCACAAGAGTATGTAACCCCCCGCGCCGCAGGACAACGCCCACCCCCGCGCCTGCGGCGCGTCACCCCCTCAAAGGGGGCAACGCGAGCGGCCCGGCAAAGCCGGTTCCTCCGCGTTCTGGATGGGTACTTCGCTTCAGTCTTGCGCTGCGATCAGGCGCTCGACCACCCGCGGATAGATCAGGTGCTCCTGCGTGAGCACGCGCGTCGCCAAAGTCTGGGCGGTGTCGCCGGGCAAGACCGGCACCACCGCCTGGTCCAGGTACTCGCCGTGGTCGAGTTCGGCGGTCACGCGGTGGACGGTGCAGCCGGCAAACTTGCAGCCGGCGTCGATGGCGCGCTGGTGGGTGTGCAGACCCGGGAAGGCCGGCAACAGGCTGGGGTGGATGTTCACCAGCCGGCCGTCGTAATGCGTCACAAAGCCGGGGGTGAGGATGCGCATGAAGCCGGCCAGCACCACCAGCGCCGGATCGTGGCGGCCGATCTCGGCCATCAAGGCCGCGTCAAACTCCTCGCGGGAGGCGTAGGCCTTGTGGTCGAGCGCAGCGGTGGCAATGTGGTGTTCGCGGGCCACAGCCAGGCCGCCTGCCTCGGCTTTGTTGCTGATCACGGCGGCCACCCGGGCACCGAAACGTTCACGCCAGCGCCCTTTGATCGATGCGTTGACGATGGCGGCCATGTTGGAGCCGCTGCCAGAGATGAGAATGACGATGTTCTTGTTCACAACCGAGTCCACAGCCCCATTGGGCCGCCAAGTGTAATGACCCACGATTTCCGAACCCGCCCCCTGTCTGCCACCGAAGCCCGCGTGCTGGCCACGCTGATGGAAAAGGCCCGCACGGTGCCCGACAGCTACCCGCTCACGCTCAACAGCCTGCAAAGCGGCTGCAACCAGAAAACCGCGCGCGATCCGGTGATGAACCTGACCGAAGCCGAGATCAGCGAGGCGCTGGACGAGCTGCGCCAGCTCAGCCTGGTGTTCGAAACCAGCGGGGGTCGCGCCACCCGCTACGAACACAACTTCCTGCGCGTGGTCAGCGTGCCGGAGCAGTCGGCCGTGCTGCTGGGCCTGCTGATGCTGCGCGGCCCGCAGACCGCGGGTGAATTGCGCATCAACACCGAGCGCTGGTACAAGTTTCTGGACATCGCTTCGGTGGACGCTTTCCTGGAAGAACTGCAGGACCGCAGCGACGAGAAGGGCGGCCCGCTGGTGGTGAAGCTGCCCCGCGCGGCCGGCGCCCGCGAGCAGCGCTGGGCCCACCTGCTGTGCGGGCCCGTGGATCTGTCTCTGCCCGTGGCAGGGGCCAACTCAGGCAGCCGCGCCAGCGAGGAGGAGCTGATCGCGCTCACGCGCCGCGTGGCCGCGCTGGAGGACACCGTGGAACAGCTCCAGAACCAGCTCAACGACCTGCGCCAGCAACTGGGCGCCTGAAACCCGGCGGAGCGTGGGGGTCATGTCACGGCCCGGACACGGAAAAAACGAACGGTCGTGCCAGACTCTGCGGTGATTCCACCCACACGGAGACACCCATGGATTTGGCATTCACGCCGCAGGAGCTGGCGTTTCGCGACGAGATTCGCAGCTGGGTCAAGGACCACCTGCCCGCCGACATCGCCCACAAGGTCCACAACGCCCTGCGCCTCTCCCGCGAGGACATGCAGCGCTGGGCCAAGATCCTGGGCAAAAAGGGCTGGCTGGGCTACGGCTGGCCCCAGCAGTTCGGTGGCCCGGGCTGGACCGCCGTGCAGAAACACCTGTTCGAAGAGGAATGCGCCCTGGCCGGCGCGCCGCGTGTGGTGCCGTTCGGCCCGGTGATGGTGGCGCCGGTGATCATGGCCTTCGGCAACAGGGAGCAGCAGGAGCGCTTCCTGCCCGGTATTGCCAGCGGCGAGGTCTGGTGGAGCCAGGGCTACAGCGAACCGGGCTCCGGTTCTGACCTGGCCTCGGTCAAGACCCGCGCCGAACGCCACGGCGACCACTACATCGTCAACGGCCAGAAGACCTGGACCACGCTGGGCCAGTACGGCGAATGGATTTTCTGCCTGGTGCGCACCAGCACCGAAGGCAAGCCGCAGACCGGTATCAGCTTCCTGCTGGTCGACATGAAGTCGCCCGGCGTGACGGTGCGCCCCATCAAGCTGCTGGACGGCGAGTGCGAAGTCAACGAGGTCTGGTTCGACAACGTCAAGGTGCCGGTGGAGAACCTGATCGGCGAAGAGAACAAGGGCTGGACCTACGCCAAGCACCTGCTCAGCCATGAGCGCACCAATATCGCCGACGTCAACCGCGCCAAGCGCGAACTCGAACGCCTCAAGCGCATCGCCAAGGCCGAGGGGATGTGGGACGACATCCGCTTCCGCGACCAGATCGCCTTGCTGGAGGTCGATATCGTGGCGCTGGAGATGTTGGTGCTGCGCGTGCTGAGCGCCGAGAAATCGGGCAAGCAGTCGCTGGACATCGCCGGCCTGCTCAAGATCCGGGGCAGCGAGATCCAGCAGCGCTACGCCGAGCTGATGATGCTGGCCGCCGGCCCGTTCGCCACGCCCTTCGTTGAGGAGGCCATGGAAGCCGGCTGGCAAGGCAACTTCCCCGGCGGCGTGGTGGCCAATGCGCCGCTGGCCTCGACCTACTTCAACATGCGCAAGACCACAATCTATGGTGGTTCCAACGAAGTGCAGCGCAACATCGTCGCGCAGACGGTCCTCGGCTAAGGAGACACAACATGGATTTTGATTTTTCCGACGACCAGGAACAGTTGCGCGACGCGGTGCGCAAGTGGGTCGACAAGGGCTACGACTTTGAGCGCCGCCGCGGCATCGTCAAGGCCGGCGGCTTTGACCGCACGGCCTACAACGAGCTGGCCGAACTCGGCCTGACGGGCCTGTACACCAGCGAAGCCGATGGCGGCCTGGGCATGGGCCCGGTCGAAGGCATGGTGGTGATGGAAGAGCTGGGCCGCGGCATCGTGCTGGAGCCGCTGGCGCAGACGCTGATCACCAGCGGCGTGATCGGCGCCTACGGCGGTGCCGATGCGAAGACCGCCTGGCTGCCGAAGATGGCGGCAGGCGAGGCACTGTTGGTGCTGGCCCAGCAGGAACGCGGTGCGCGCTACCGGCTCGACGTCTGCAAGACCACCGCCACCCAGACCGGCGGCGGCTGGACGCTCAGTGGCACCAAGAGCGTGGTGCCGGCCGGCGACCAGGCCGACGCGTTCCTCGTGCCCGCCACTGCCAACGGCCAGATCGCGCTGTTCGTCGTCGAACGCGGCGCCAGTGGTGTGGGCACCCAGGGTTACGGCACGCAGGACGGCGGCCGCGCGGCCGAGGTGACGCTACAGAACGCCCCCGCGACGCTGGTCACGCTGGACGGCCTCACGGCGCTGGAGCACGCAGTCGACATCGGTATCGCCTGCGTGTGCGCCGAAGCCGTGGGCGTGATGGACAAGACGGTAGCGGTGACGGCCGAGTACCTGAACACGCGCAAGCAGTTCGGCGTGGCCATCAGCAGCTTCCAGGCCCTGCGCCACCGCATGGCCGACATGAAAATGCAGCTGGAACTGGCCCGCTCGATGAGTTACTGCGCCAGCCTCCGGCTCAACGCCCCGGCCGCCGAGCGCCGCCAGGCGATCGCGCGTGCCAAGGTGCAGCTGGGCCAGTCGATGCGCTACGTGGGCCAGCAGGCGGTGCAGCTGCACGGCGGCATCGGCGTGACCGACGAGTACATCGTCAGCCACTATTTCAAGAAGCTGACCCAGCTGGAAATGAGCTTCGGCGACACGTTGCACCATCTGGGTGAGGTGTCGGCCCGCATGCAGGACAGTGCTGGCGTGTTCGCCTGACCAGCGACCGGCAAGATATGGTGAATTTGGCACACCCGTGTGCCGGAAGCGCCATTCCAAGGCTGAAGCGGCCGGGGATCCCGGGTTACCATTGGAGTACTTTTGTTAACAGGCGGGCGCACCCACCCCGGTGAGCCGTCCGCTCTCCATTGTCGGCGTCCCCAGCTATGTTCCAGAACACCCAACGCAGCCCATGGCTGTCCCTCGTGAAGCGCTTGTCGTGTGCCGCTCTGCTGTTGATGGCGGGCGTGGCACAGGCGCAGGTGGCGTACGGGATCTCCCGCACCCAAACCTTCATCATCAATCCGACCACCGGTGCCGCCACCGCGCCGGCTGTGGCCAACAACTACGCGGCCCAGGTGGGTTACGAGTCGTCGGCCATGGCGGTGAGCCCGATCAACGGCTTGCTCTACATGATTGAGCGGACGGCTGGCACGTCCCCACGCATTGCCACATGGGACCCCACCACGGGCACGGCAACCAACCTGGGAGTCACCGCATCGGTGATCACTGCTGACATCCTTCGCTCTACCTTCTGCCCCGACGGCCGCTGGTACATCGCTGGCAATGGCAGTGCCGGTGGCGCGGGCTTCGAGATGTACCAGATCGATCCGAACACCCGTGCGCTGCAGCGAACGATCGTGGTCAGCAACGTACCCACCTTCGGCTCGGGTGACATTTCCTGTGTCAGCAACGGCGACATGTACATTCTGGCGGCCTCGGACAACACCACCACCGCCATCTACCGCCTGTACCGCCTGACCGCCGCCCAGATGAACACCGGTGGCACCTTGGCCTCCACCGTGATCGGCGCCCTCAACGTCGATGCAAACAACGCGCCCAACGGGCTGGTGGAAGTCTCGGCCGCGCCAGCCGGCTGTGCCTCACCTTGCTTGCTGTCCTCGGGTACGCCCAACGGCCAGGTGATTTACACCGTCAACTCATCCACCGGCGCAGCCACGACCCTGACCACCGCCTCCGGAGCCGGCCTGGTCGACCTGTCGCGCGAATTCGCGCGCGATGTTTCGGGCTCCAAAACCGCCACCCCCACCGTGGCGTTGCAGGGCCGCACCCTCACCTACACCGTCCGTGCGGCCAACTCCGGTCCTGCCGTGGCCGGCTCGGTCACCATCGCCGACACGCTCAACCCTGCGGTGTTCAACGTGGCAGCATCGACCTGGACCTGCGCGGTGACCAGCGCAGGCGCCACCACGGCGGTCACCACCGCCTGCGGAGCCACGTCGGGCACCGGCAACATCAACAGCTACGCCAACCTGTCCATCAACGGATCGGTCAGCTACACCATCACGGCGCCCTTGCTCAGCACCTTCACCGGCACCGCCACCAACACCGTGGCCATCACCCTGACCGGCACCACCGTGGACGTGACCCCCAGCAACAACACCGTGACGGTGACCAGCACCGTCGGCCCGGCGGCCACCATCACCATTGCCAAGACGAACGCCGTCGGCACGTTGACCGCCGGCCAGACCACCAGCTACACCATCACGGTGGCCAACAGTGGCCCTGGCAATGCCACCAACACCGTGGTGACCGATCCGGCTGTCAGCGGACTGAGTTGTACCAGCGTGACCTGCAGTGTGGGCAGCGGTGCCGCGGTCTGCCCGGTGGCCCCAGCGTTGAGCATTGCCAACCTGCAGGTCAGCGGCGTGCCCATCGCCACCTTCCCGGCCAACTCCAGCCTGAACTTCCAGGTGCAGTGCACGGTGACAGCGACCGGCACACCATAGTTGCGCGGCCTGATCGTCCCAACAAGAAAAAACCCGCCTCGGCGGGTTTTTTTCCATCTGTCGGCGGTGATCAGGCGTGCAGCCGCGAACTCTTGGGCAGGTGTGACATGAGGAATTCCATCTGGTCCGCCAGGATGCGGCGGTTGCGCAAAATGAAGTCTTCCCACAGGCTGGGCACATAGGGCGCGTACAGCAGCGGCATGTGCGCCTGCTCGGGCGTTCGGTTGCCCTTGCGGTGGTTGCAGGCCTTGCACGCGGTGACCACGTTCATCCACACATCGCGTCCGTTCTGCCCCAGTGGCTGGATGTGTTCGCGGGTCAGTTCGTCTTCGTGGAAACGCTGTCCGCAATACCCGCACAGGCAACGGTCGCGCGAGAACAGCTTGGCGTTGGTCAGCGTCGGTCGCAGATCAAACGGGTTGATGCTGGGCACGCCTTTGGTGCCAATGATGGAGTTGACGGTGATGATGGACTGACGGCCCGTCACCGCGTTGTGCCCGCCGTGGAACACCGCGACCTCCGCACCCATCTCCCAGCGCACCTCATCAGCGGCGTAGTGCAGCACGGCTTCTTCGAGGCTGATCCACGACTGCGGCAGCCCCTGGGCAGAGAGCTTCAAGACCTTCAAGACCACCTCCATGTTGAACAACAACCGGAACATCTGTCTTTGCCGTGCCCGCCTGCCAGAGGCGGGCATCTGCGCGTGTGTCAATATAACGCGCTTGTGTGACAGACACCCGCCTTCGGGCCGAACACCCGGGCAGAACCACCCATGAAGATCCTCCGAGGGCTTGGCAACCGCGTCGCCACGACCGGCTGCGCCCTGACCATTGGCAATTTCGACGGCGTGCACAGGGGCCACCAGGCGATGCTGGCGCTGCTCAAGAGCGAAGCGCGCCACCGCGGCGTTCCCACCTGTGCCATGACCTTCGAGCCGCACCCACGCGACTTCTTTGCTGCTGTGCACCGCAAGCCCGAACTGGCCCCGGCCCGCATCGCCACCCTGCGCGACAAGCTCGAAGAGCTGGAGCGCTGCGGCGTGGACCAGTGCGTGGTGCTGCCGTTCAATCAGCGGCTGGCTTCGCTGCCACCGCAGGCCTTCATCGAGGACATCCTGGTCAAAGCGCTGGGGGTGCGGTACGTGCTGGTGGGCGACGATTTCCGCTTTGGCGCCCAGCGGGCGGGCGACTACGCGATGCTGGACGCCGCGGGAGAGCGCTTCGGATTCGACGTCGCGCGCATGCAAAGCTACGAGGTGCACGGCATCCGCGTCAGCAGTTCCGCCGTGCGCGAGGCCCTGGGCGCCGGCAACATGGAGCGCGTGGCCGCCCTGCTGGGTCGACCGTACGCCATCAGCGGCCACGTGGTGCACGGTCGCAAGCTGGGCCGCCAGCTGGCCGAGTCGGCGCCCGGAAAAGGCGACGGCTTTCGCACCCTGAACCTGCGGTTCTCGCACTGGAAGCCTGCCGCCAGCGGCATCTTCGCCGTGCACGTGCACGGCCTGCTGCCCGCCGGCAGCCCGCCGATCGCGGGCGTGGCCAACCTGGGCGTGCGTCCCTCGCTGGACCCCACCGATGTCAACGGCGGACGGGTGCTGCTGGAAACCCATTGCCTGGACTGGCCCGACGCGCTGGCCGCCAGCCTGCCCGGAGGGGAGGCCTACGGTAAAATCGTGCGCGTGGAACTGCTGCACAAACTGCACGACGAACTGAAGTACGACGGTCTGGACGCCCTCACGCGGGGCATAGCCAAGGACTGCGACGACGCTCGCGCGTTTTTTGCGTCGCTGCACACCCAGACGCACCGCCAGACCACCCGCGACCGAATTTAAAGCCGCTGCCGGGGCGCCCAGCCCCGGGCTGCGCGCCCTCTGACAGGCTCGGGGCGACCCGCCCCCTACCCGTGCGCGCCACCGCACCACCGAGCCCGCCCCTGCCGATCCCGCTTTCGAAAGTCGAGTCACCATGTCTGACAAATCCGCAGCCCCGCCCGCCCAGACCCAGTCCGGCGAGACCAAGCCCGAAACCAGCGGCGGCGCCTACCGTGCCACGCTGAACATGCCCGACACCGCGTTCCCGATGCGCGGCGACCTGCCCAAGCGCGAGCCGGCGTGGGTCACGGAGTGGAACGAAGGCGGCCTGTACAAGCGCCTGCGCGAAGCCCGCCAGGGCGCACCGCTGTTCGTGTTGCACGACGGCCCGCCGTACGCCAACGGCAAGCTGCACATCGGCCATGCGCTGAACAAGGTGCTCAAGGACATGATCGTGAAGTCCAAACAGCTGGCCGGTTTCGACGCGCAGTACATCCCGGGCTGGGATTGTCACGGCCTGCCGATCGAGAACGCGATCGAGAAGCTGCACGGCCGCAACCTCGGCCGCGACGACATGCAGGCCAAGAGCCGCGCCTACGCCACCGAGCAGATCGACCAGCAGCGCGAAGACTTCAAGCGCCTGGGTGTGCTGGGCGACTGGGAGCGCCCCTACCGCACCATGGACCCGGCCAACGAGGCCGGGCAGATCCGCGCCTTCAAGCGCGTGATCGAGCGTGGCTTTGTCTACCGCGGCCTCAAGCCGGTGTACTGGTGTTTTGACTGCGGCAGCTCGCTGGCCGAATTCGAAATCGAATACGCCGACAAGAAGAGCGACACGCTGGATGTGGCCTTCGAGTCCAACGATGCGGCTGGCCTGGCCAAAGCCTTTGGTCTGGCCGCCCTGCCCGCCGGCCAAAAGGCCTTCGCTGTCATCTGGACCACCACCGCCTGGACCATCCCGGCCAACCAGGCGCTCAACGCGCACCCCGAGCTGGAATACGCCCTGGTCGACACGCCCAAAGGCGTGCTGCTGCTGGGCGCCAGCCTGGTCGAGAAGTGCCTGGAGCGCTTTGGCCTGACCGGCAACGTGCTGGCCACCGCCAAGGGCGAGGCCCTGCGCGGCCAGGTGTTCCGCCATCCGCTGTACGACGTGGACAGCGGCACCGGTGAGTACAGCTACAAACGCCTCTCGCCGATGTACCTGGCCGACTACGTCAGTGACGGCGACGGCACCGGCATCGTGCACTCCGCCCCCGCGTACGGCGTGGACGACTTCAACAGCTGCGTGGCCCACGGCCTGAAGTACGACCAGATCCTCAACCCGGTGCTGGGCAACGGCGTCTACACCGAAGAACTGCCGCTGTTCGGCGGCCAGCACATTTGGAAGGCCTGCCCGGTCATCATCGAGACGCTGCGCGAACACGGCCGCCTGATGGCCACGGTCGGCATCACGCACAGCTACCCGCACTGCTGGCGCCACAAGACGCCGGTGATCTACCGCGCCGCCGCGCAGTGGTTCGTGCGCATGGACGAGGGCGAAGGCGTCTTCACCAAGGACAAGGCGCCCAAGACTCTGCGCCAGCTGGCCCTGGACGCCATCGACCACACGAGCTTCTACCCCGAGAACGGCAAGGCTCGCCTGCGGGACATGATCGCCAACCGGCCCGACTGGTGCATCTCGCGCCAGCGCAGCTGGGGCGTGCCCGTGCCTTTCTTCCTGCACAAGGATTCGGGCGAGCTGCACCCCAACACCATGGCCATCCTCGACGAGGCGGCCGACATCGTCGAGAAAGGCGGCATCGAGGCCTGGAGCCGCGTGACGGCCGAGGACATCCTGGGCGCCGATGCCCCGCAGTACACCAAGAGCACCGACATCCTAGAAGTCTGGTTCGACTCCGGCTCGACCTTCTGGCATGTGCTGCGCGGCAGCCACGCCAAGGCCTACCCCAACGGCGCCAGCCACGCGCAAGGCCCCGAAGCCGACCTGTACCTCGAAGGCCACGACCAGCACCGCGGCTGGTTCCACAGCTCGCTGCTGCTCGGCTGCGCCATCGAAGGCCGCGCCCCCTACAAAGGCCTGCTGACCCACGGCTTCGCCACCGACGGCCAGGGCCGCAAGATGAGCAAGAGCCTGGGCAATACGGTGGAGCCGCAATCGGTGACCAGCAAGCTCGGCGCCGAGATCGTGCGCCTGTGGGTGGGTGCGACCGACTACTCGGGCGACCTGAACATCGACGACAAGATCCTGGCCCGCGTGGTCGACGCCTACCGCCGCATCCGCAACACGCTGCGCTTCCTGATGGCCAACACGGCCGATTTCGACCCCGCGAAGGACGCGGTGCCGCTGGACCAGATGCTGGAGATCGACCGCTACGCCCTGGCCCGCGCCAGCGAACTGCAGGCCGAGATCCTGGCGCACTTCGACATCTACGAATTCCACCCGGTGGTGAGCAAGCTGCAGGTGTACTGCTCCGAAGACCTGGGCGCGTTCTACCTGGACGTTCTCAAGGACCGCCTCTACACCACCGCCCCCAAGAGCCTGGCCCGCCGCAGCGCCCAGACCGCGCTGCACCAGATCACCCACGCCATGCTGCGCTGGATGGCGCCCATCCTCAGCTTCACGGCCGAAGAAGCCTGGGCGGTGTTCGCCAAGGACTCGACCAAGGGCTCGATCTTCTTCGAGACCTTCTCGCCCCTGCCTTCGGCCAACGAGGCGCTGCTGGCCAAGTGGAACCGCATCCGGGCCATCCGCGACACCGCCAACAAGGCGATCGAAGACCTGCGCACCGCAGGCCAGGTGGGCGCTTCGCTGCAGGCCACGCTGACCATCACCGCCGGGGCCGACGACGCCGCCCTGCTGCGTTCGCTGGGCGCGGACCTGAAGTTCGTGACCATCACCTCGGCCGTGGCCGTGGTCGACGGCGCCGAACTGGCCGTGACCGTGACGCCCTGCACCGCGACCAAGTGCGAGCGTTGCTGGCACTACGCGGACGACGTGGGTGCGCACGCCGAGCACCCGACCCTGTGCGGTCGCTGCGTGGGCAACCTGGCCGAGGCCGCTGGCACCGGCGCTGGCGAAAAAAGGACGATCGCCTGATGGCCAAGAGCAACACCAACCTCTGGCCCTGGCTGGGACTGGCGGCCGCCATCCTGCTGCTGGACCAGTTCACCAAGACCCTGATCCTGGGCTACTACCAGCTCGGCGACAGCACGCCGGTGACCAGCTTCTTCAACATCGTGCGTGTGCACAACACCGGTGCGGCCTTCTCCTTCCTGGCCTCGGCCGGTGGCTGGCAGCGCTGGTTCTTCACCGGCATCGGCATAGCAGCGGCGGTGTTCATCGTCTGGATGCTGCGCTCGCACCCGGGCCAGAAGCTGTTTGCGTTTGCACTGTCCTGCATCCTGGGCGGGGCGCTGGGCAATGTGATCGACCGGTTGCTGCACGGCTATGTGGTGGACATGCTGGACTTCCACTGGTCCTTCCTGTCGGGCATCTTCCATGGCGGTCATTTCCCGGCCTTCAACATCGCCGACACGGGCATCACCATCGGTGCCATGGCGCTGATTCTCGACGAGATCCTGCGCGTGCGGCGCAGCCGTTGAGTCGGCCCACCGGCACCGCCATCGGCGCGCACAGCCCTGGCAGGTGCCGGGGTCGTGTCCGCGGCGTACAGTTTTCCCCAGCCATGACACACCTGCTGAATCTGCTGGCCGCCATTGCGCTGCTGGCCTGGGGAACCCACCTGGTGCGCACCGGCGTGCTGCGGGTGCTGGGCAGCCGCCTGCGGCAAGTGCTGGCGGCGAGCATGAGCAACCGTTTCAGGGCCGCCCTCTAGGGTCTGGGTGTCACGGCACCGGTGCAGTCCAGCACCGCCACCGCACTCATCGCCGCTTCCTTCGTCGGGCGCGTTCTCATTGCAGTGCTGGCCGCGCTGGCCGTGATGCTGGGCGCCGACATTGGCACCGCGGTCATGGCAGTGGTGTTCTCCTTCGACCTGTCCTGGCTCTCGCCGCTGTGCATCTTCATCGGCGTGACGCTCTTCATCCTGCGCCAGGGCACGCCGGTGGGCGATGTGGGGCGCGTGCTCATCGGCCTGGGGCTGATGCTGCTGGCCCTGCAACTGGTCAGCCAGGCCACCCATGTGCTCACCGCCAACCCGGCGGTGCAGCTGATGCTGGAGTCGCTGACCAGCGACCGCATGCTGGAGATCCTGGTCGGCGCCACGCTGGCCGTGCTGTCGTATTCGAGCCTGGCGGTGGTGCTGCTGACCGCGACCCTGTCCATCAACGCGGTGGGCATCGACGTGGCGCTGGGGCTGGTGCTGGGCGCCAACCTGGGCAGCGGGCTGCTGGCGGTGCTGAACACCGCCAAGGCCAACCGGGCCACACGGCAGGTACCGCTGGGCAATCTGCTGTTCAAGGCCATGGGCGTGGTCATGGCGCCGGCACGCGCGCCTACTGGACAACCTGCGCATAGGCATGAGCATGTTCCTGGACGGCAACGTGCGCGACGCGCAGCGGCTGCTGAAAGAAAAGGTGCACTTTCGCGAGATGGAGCGCGAACACGCCAGCAGTCACCTGGAGCGCCTGCCCGACCGCACCACGCCCAGCGTGGAAAGCAACTCGCTGCACATCGACCTGATCAGCGACCTCAAGCGCATCAACTCGCACATCTGTTCCATCGTCTATCCCATCCTGGACTCGGCTGGTGCCCTGGCCCCCAGCCGCCACTGAGAGCGCAGCCCCACGCTGCTCCGCTGCGCAGGTCGCTGCTTTCGGAAGCTGCTGTGCTAATCTGACCGGCCCGCCTGGCACAGGCGAACCGACAGGAGACACACATGCCCGGACTGCTGCCCCAGATCGACCCCGAGGGTCTGCTCGAGTTTTCGGTGGTCTACACCGACCGCGCGCTCAACCACATGTCACGGCGCTTCCAGGGCGTGATGACGGACATCAGCGCCATGCTCAAGCGCGTCTACGGCGCGCACTCGGCGGTGCTGGTACCGGGCAGCGGCACCTTCGGCATGGAAGCGGTGGCACGGCAGTTCGCTCACGGCAAACACGTCATGGTCATCCGCAACGGCTGGTTCAGCTACCGCTGGACGCAGATCTTCGACATGGGCGCCATCCCCGCCAGCCACACCGTGCTGAAGGCCCGCCAGGTGGCCGTCGGCGCGCAGGCGCCCTGGGCGCCCTGCCCCATCGACGAGGTGAAGGCCGCGATCGCAAAAGAAAAGCCCGCCCTGGTGTTCGCCCCGCACGTCGAGACCGCGGCCGGCATGATCCTGCCCGACGACTACCTGAGCGCCGTGGCCGACGCGGTGCACGCCGTGGGCGGCCTGTTCGTGCTGGACTGCATCGCCTCCGGCGCCATGTGGGTGGACATGCAGGCCACCGGCGTGGACATCCTCATCTCGGCCCCGCAAAAGGGCTGGAGCAGCTCGCCCTGCTGCGCCATGGTCATGCTCAGCGAACGTGCGCGACAGGCCATCGACGCCACGCAAAGCAGCAGCTTCGCGGCCGACCTGAAGAAGTGGCTGCAAATCATGGAAACCTATGAAGGCGGTGGACACGCTTACCACACCACCCTGCCCACCGACGCGCTGCAGCGCCTGCGCGACACCATGCGCGAGACCGAGGCCTATGGGTTCCAGCGCGTGCGCGACGAGCAGGTCGCGCTGGGCCACGCGGTGCGCGAACTGACCACCGCCCACGGTTTCCCGAGCGTGGCGGCAGCGGGCTTCCAGGCACCGGGTGTGGTGGTCAGCTACACCACCGATCCCGACATCCAGAACAGCAAAAAATTCCTCGCCGCGGGCCTGCAGACCGCCGCCGGTGTGCCGCTGCAATGCGACGAAGGTGCCGACTTCAAGACCTTCCGCATCGGCCTGTTCGGTCTGGACAAATGGCACGACGTCGACAGCACGGTGGCCCACCTGCGCACCGCCCTGGCGGCAGTGGCGCCCCAACCCGCCGTGGCCGCCTGAAGTTCCCGCCGGCAGACCCTTTGTGAGCGCTGCAACACGCGCTCACACAGCTTCACTCTCTCGACACACGGGCGATACCGAGCAGCGAAATCCGACCTCCACCATGGCGGTGTGCTGAATCCCAGCGCATTTCGCAATTCTTCTGGAGGTCTTCATGACTCGCATCGCAAAAATCACCACCACACTGGGCCTGGCGGCCCTCGCCGTTGGCGCGCAGGCACAAAGCCTGTATGGCGAGGTGGGCTACACCGGCCTGGACTACAAGGCACCGGGCCTGAAGGTCAGCCCTGACATGGTTCGCGGTGTGGTGGGCTACGAGTTCACCCCCAACCTGGCCGTGGAAGGCATGGTGGGGCTGGGCGCGGGGTCCGACACTGCCTCGGGTACCACGCTCAAGCTAAGCAACACGGTGGGTGTGTTCGGCAAGGTCCAGGCGCCGGTGACGGACGCGCTCAAGGTCTACGGCCGCCTGGGTGTGGCGCGCACCAGCCTCAAGGCCAACGGTGTGTCCGACAGCGACACCGGTCTGGCCTATGGCGCAGGCGTCACCTACGACCTGAGCAAGACCACTTACCTGAACGCCGACTACACCAAGTACTACGACCGCGACGACCAGAAACTCGAGGGCTTCACCGTGGGCGTGGGCTTCCGCTTCTGACGACACAGCCCACAGACCAAGCAAAAAAGGCACCCTCGGGTGCCTTTTTTGCTTGCGCCACACGGCCTGAGCGATCAGGGCAGCAGCACGGTGCAGCCGGTGGTGGCTCGGGCTTCCAGGCTGCGGTGGGCCTCCTGCACATCGGTCAGCGCAAAACGCTGGTCGATGCGGATCTTCACCGCGCCGCTCTGCACCACGGCGAACAGGTCGTCCGCCATCGCCTGCGTGCGCTCTCGGCTGCTGATGTGGGTGAACAGGGTCTGGCGCGTCACATAGATCGACCCCTTGGGCCCCAGGATGCCGGGCGCGAACGGCGCCACCGGACCGCTGGCGTTGCCGAAGCTGACCATCAGGCCGAAGGGGCGCAGGCAGTCCAGCGACTTGTCGAAGGTGTCTTTGCCCACCGAGTCGTAGACCACCTTCACGCCCTGGCCGCCGGTGATCTCCTTGACCCGCGCGACAAAGTCCTCGGTGCGGTAGTTGATGGTGAACTCGGCGCAGTGCTCGCGCGCCAGGGCACACTTCTCGTCGCTGCCCGCGGTGCCGATCAGGCGCAGGCCCAGGGCCTTGGCCCACTGGCAGGCGATCAGGCCCACACCGCCCGCGGCGGCGTGGAACAGCACGAAGTCGCCCGGCTCCAGGCCTTCCACCGGCTTGCAGCGCTTGAGCAGGTACTGCGCGGTCAGGCCCTTGAGCATCATGGCCGCGCCGGTCTCGAAGTCGATCGCGTCGGGCAGCCGGCACACGTTCATCGCCGGCATCACCCGCACGTCGCAGTAGCTGCCGGGCTTGCCCGCCGCGTAGGCTGCGCGGTCGCCGGCCTTGAGGTGCGTCACGCCTTCGCCCACCGCCTCGATCACGCCCGCCCCCTCCATGCCCAGCGCCAGCGGCATGGCGTTGGGGTACAGACCGGTGCGCTGGTACACGTCGATGAAGTTCAGGCCGATGGCGTGGTGGCGGATGCGCACCTCACCCGGCCCGGGTTCGCCCACGGGCACGGTGTCGATCACCATCTGCTCGGGGCCACCATGGGCGTGGATGCGCACGGCGCGGCTGCTGTTCTGGGTCATGAAGGTCTCCTTGTTGTGGGAACGAACCGGTGATGCTGCCACGAAACACCGATGTCGCCCGCGCGCCTGCGCGTCAGCCCGCGGCCAGCACGGGGCATGCCCCAGTGGGTACAGTCCCCGCATGTCGTCTGCAGCCGTCCGTCTCACGCCGTCCACTGTCGTCCTGTTGCTGATCCCGCCCCTGATGTGGGCAGGCAACGCCGTGGTCGGCCGCCTGATGCAGGGCAGCATACCGCCCATCACCTTCAACTTCGTGCGCTGGATGATCGCCGGCGCCCTGCTGCTGCCGCTGGCGGCGTGGGTGCTGCGCCCGGGCAGTGGGCTGTGGGCGCAGCGGCGCCGCTTCGCGCTGCTGGGCCTGCTCGGCGTGGGCCTGTATAACGCGCTGCAGTACCTGGCGCTCAAGACCTCTACGCCGATCAACGTGACGCTGGTGGCCTCCAGCATCCCCATCTGGATGCTGCTGCTGGGCCGGGTGCTCTACGGTGTGTCCGTGTCGCGTCGCGCTGCCGCGGGTGCAGCGCTCTCGCTGGCCGGTGTGGCCGTGGTGCTTTCGCGCGGCGACTGGGCGCAGCTGGGTGCGCTGCGCCTGGTGGCGGGCGACGGCTGGATGCTGCTGGCCGCGCTCACCTGGGCCTGGTACAGCTGGCTGCTGGTGCGCCCGCCCGAAGGCGGCTACCCGCCCAACATCAAGGGCGACTGGGCCGCGTTTTTGCTCAGCCAGATCGCGTTCGGGCTGGGCTGGTCGGGCCTGATGACGGCCGGGGAATGGATGGCACTCCCCGCCTCGCCCAGCGGTCACCTGCAATGGGGCTGGCCGCTGGCCGCCGCCCTCGCTTATGTGGCCATCGGCCCGTCGCTGCTGGCCTACCGCAGCTGGGGCATGGGCGTGGCGCGCGTCGGCCCCACCGTGGCCGGCTTCTTCAACAACCTCACACCGCTGTTCGCGGCGCTCATGTCGACCACGCTGTTGGGCGAGCCGCCGCGGCTGTACCACCTGGCCGGTTTCGTACTGATCGTCGGAGGCATCCTGGTGAGCAGTGCGAAGCGCAGCGGCTGATCCAACGCCTCAACAGTCCTTGAACAGACGCTCGATCTCGTCAAGGTCCGGCGGTGGCCTCCGACGGACCGGTGGATCGCTGGCCACTGCCTCCGCGCTGCCTTCTTGCGCCCGAAGCCATTGAGTCCAGCAGATGCGTGTGAGGTCCACCGCTTCGGTGTCGTCGTCTGGCTTCGAGGATTGGGGCGCCATCAATATGTGCCCGGGTACGCACCGCCATCGGCCAGCACGTTCTGGCCTGTCATGTAAGCGGCCTGCTGGCTGCACAGGAAGGCGCAGATGGCGCCGAATTCCTGCGGGTTCCCGTAGCGGCCGGCCGGGATCTGTGCCTGCTGCTGGCGGCGCAGTTCTTCCACCGGCTGGCCTGTTTTCTCCGACGCGCCCTTGAGCGTCGCGGCGATGCGGTCGGTGTCGAACTTGCCGGGCAGCAGGTTGTTGATGGTCACGCCCTGCGCCGCGATGCCGCTGCGTGCCACACCGGCCACGAAGCCGGTCAGGCCGCTGCGTGCACCGTTGGACAGGCCCAGGATGTCGATGGGCGCCTTCACCGCGCTGCTGGTGATGTTGACGATGCGGCCAAAGCCGCGCGCGGCCATGCCGTCCAACGTGGCCTTGATGAGTTCGATAGGGGTGAGCATGTTGGCGTCCACCGCCTTGATCCAGGCGTCGCGGTCCCAGTTGCGGAAATCGCCCGGCGGCGGGCCACCCGCGTTGGTGACCACGATGTCGAACGCCCTACCCGGTCCACCCGGTGCCGCGAAGGCCGCGGCACGGCCCTCTGGCGTGGTGATGTCGGCCGCGACCGCGATCACCTGCACGCCGGGCGAAGCCAAGCGCAGCGCGGTGGCCGAGGCCTCCAGCACCTCGCGCCCGCGCGCCACCATCACCACGTGCACGCCCTCGCCCGCCAGCGCCTGCGCGCAGCCCAGGCCCAGCCCCTTGCTCGCGCCGCAGACCAGCGCCCATTTGCCCTTAACACCCAGATCCATCTCGACGTCTCCTGTTCAGAACTTCATTTCGCCGCGCCGGCCGAGCCGAAACGCGTCACCAGAAACACCCCCGACACCACCAGCACCGTGCCGGCGATGATCCAGCCGTTGAACGGCTCGTCCAGGATCAGCACACCCATGGCGATGGTGGACATGGGACCGATCATGCCGGTCTGGGCCGCCAGCCCGGCGCCGATGCGTTCGATGCCCATCATCACCATGATGACCGGCGCGAAGGTGCACAGCGTGGCGTTGAGCACCGACAGCCAGACCACCTCGGGCGCCACCGCGGTGGCCGCGTCCAGCGGGCGCAGCAGCACGAACTGCAGCAGACACAGCGCACAGGCCACGCTGGTGGCCAGCCCCACCAGGCGCATAGACCCCAGGCGCTTGACGAGTTCGCCGCTGTACACAAGGTAGATGGCGTAGCTGATCGCACTGCCGAACACCAGCAGCGCGCCCAGCGCGGCGTTGGGCCCGGCAAAGTCGGCCTCGTGACCGAACACCAGCAGCACCCCCGCATAACTGACCGCCATGGCCACGCCTTGCAGGGGCGTGATGCGGCGCTGGTACAGCACCCAGCCCAGGATCAGCACCAGCGTGGGGTTGAGGTACAGGATCAGCCGCTCCAGGCTAGCGCTGATGTACTGCAGACCCCAGAAGTCCAGAAAACTCGCCAGGTAATAGCCGGTGAACCCCAGGCCCAGGATGCCCAGCCAGTCTTTGCGCGTGAGCGGCGGTTTGCCACGGCTGGCCCACCAGGCCAGCGCCAGGAACAGGGGCAGCGCGAACAGCATGCGGTACATGATCAGCGTGACCGCGTCCACCCCGTGGCGGTAGGCCAGCTTGACGATGATGGCCTTGCCCGAAAAAGCGATGGAGCCGGCGCTGGCGAGCAGCAGGCCGGAAGCGAGGTGGGGATGGGACGGGGTAGAGGCGCTGGACATCCGCCCCATTATCGGCAGCCGTGCGTCAACCGGCTGTCACCTCGCTGGCGGGCTCACTCGGCGCCAGGCTTGGGCGCCACCAGCCGCTGTGCATCCACCACGCGGTACAGGCGCCCCTGTTTGTCCACGGGCTCGATCAGTCCCTCGCGCTCGAACGCCGAAAGCGTGCGGCTGACGGTCTCGAGCTTGAGGTCGAGCATGGCGCCCATGTCTTCACGCGAGAACAGCGTGACGAGGGTGGCGTCGGAGGTCGAACGCATCTTGAGGATGAGCCCGGCCACCCGTTGACGGGCGTTGCCGAAGTTGAGTTCGGCCAGCCAGTCGTCGGCCTCTTTGAGGCTGCGGTGCCACTTCTCCAGCAGGCGCTGGTGCAGGCGCGGCGTCTCGCGGTTCAGTCGCTGGATCACCTGCAGCGGCAGGCGGCAGACCTTGATGCTGGTCAGCGCCACGGCGTCGGAGTCGTAGGTCGGCCCCATCAGCGCTTCCAGGCCCACCACGTCGCCCGAGCGCAACACGCGCACGATGCGCTGGCGCCCGTCCACCGTGTTGCGCACCAGCTTGATCATGCCGCTGCGCAGGGTGTAGAGCGAGGTGGCCGTCTCGCCCAGGCGCACCACGGGTTGACCGACCGCGTACTCCAGGTCATCAATGGGGGCGTGGATGAGGTTGAAGTCGTCCTCGTGCAGATCGGCGAACAGCACCATGTCGCGAATGCCGCAACTGCGGCAGTCGGCGGTGCCGCGCCAGGCCGATTCGGTCTTGATGGGGATCATGGTGAGCGGGTCCGGGGGTTGGCCTGCAGCGCAGGTCCGGGGCTCAAATATAAGCCACGGGTGAAGTTTTGCCGCTTCGGCCTGGCCTGCTGCGGAGGCAACCTAGCCCGTGACCGGCGGGGTGGTGGCCAGCACCTCGTCGAGCGTGGTCTGCCCTTCGGCCACGCGTGCGGCCCCGGCCAGGCGCAGCGGCCGCATGCCGTCGGCCACGGCCTGGCGGCGCAGGGCCTCCATCTGCGGCTCGCGGCTGACCTTGTCCTTGAAGGCTTCGGTCACGGTGAGCAGCTCGTACAGGCCCATGCGGCCGCGGAAACCGGTCATGCGGCAATCCACACACCCCACCGGCTTGTAGGGCCGGTAGCCACCGGTCACCTTCCAGGGCTTGACCAGTTCGGCCAGCGCCAGGCTGGACGCAGCGGTGGCGGCTTCGTCCTCGCGCACGCGGCAAGCCGGGCACAGGGTGCGCACCAGGCGCTGCGCGAGCACGCCCAGCACGGTGGCGTTGATGAGGTAGGGCGGGATGCCCAGTTCCATCAGCCGCATGACAGCGCTGGGTGCGTCGTTGGTGTGCAGGGTGGTGAAGACCAGGTGGCCGGTCAGCGCGGCCTGGACCGCCATTTCGGCGGTGGCCAGGTCGCGCACCTCGCCGACCATGATGATGTCCGGATCCTGCCGCATCAGGGCCCGCAGGCCCTGGGCAAAGTCCAGGTCCAGGTGGGGCTGCACCTGGGTCTGGTTGAAGGCGGGCTCGATCATTTCGATCGGGTCTTCCACCGTGCTGACGTTCACCTCTTCGGTGGCCAGGCGCTTGAGCGTGGCGTAGAGCGTGGTGGTCTTGCCCGAACCGGTGGGGCCGGTCACCAGGATGATGCCGTGCGGACGCCGGGTCAGGTCTTCCCAGCGCTGCGCGTCGTGCGGCGCAAAGCCCAGCGCGGTCAGGTCTTTGACCGTCGAGTCCGGGTCGAAGATGCGCATGACCAGCTTTTCGCCGAAAGCGGTGGGCAGGGTCGAGAGGCGCATTTCCACCTCTTCGCCACGCTCGGCGCCGCGACCCGGTCGCAAGGTCTTGATGCGCCCGTCCTGCGGGCGGCGCTTTTCCACCACGTCCATGCGGCCCAGCAGCTTGATGCGCGCGGTCATGGCGCTCATCACACCCATGGGCATCTGGTAGACCGGGTGCAGCACGCCGTCGATGCGGAAACGGATCACACCCTGCTCGCGCCGCGGCTCCAGGTGGATGTCGCTGGCGCGCTGGTCGAAGGCGTATTGCCACAGCCAGTCCACCACCTGCACCACGCCCTGGTCGTTGGCGTCGAGCTGCTTGTTGGCCTTGCCCAGCTCCACCAGCTGCTCGAAGCTGGCCATGGCGTTCTGGCCGCCGCTTTTGCTGGCCGCGCGCACCGATTTGGCCAGCGCGAAAAACTCGGCCGTGTAGCGCTTGATCTCGCCCGGGCTGGCCAGCGCCAGGCGCACATTGCGGCGGGCCTGGCGCTCCACCTCGGGCACCCAGTCGCGGATGAAGGGCTCGGCCGTGGCCACCACCACCTCGGCCGGCCCCACCTGCACCGGCAGCACATGGTGGCGCTCGGCATAGGCCGCGCTCATCACGTCGGCGACCTTGGCCACGTCCACCTTCAGCGGGTCGATGCGCACATAGTCCAGCCCGCAGCGTGGCGCCAGCCATTGCGTAAGAGCCTCCACGTCCAGCAGCGTGCCGTCGGCGCGGGCCACGCCCACCACGGCCAGACGGTCCAGCGGGTGCAAGGTACTCTGCGCGCTGGCGCAGCGCGCCACGGTGCGCGCGGCCTCGTCGGCGCTGATGACGCCGTCCTCATGCAGCCAGTCGACCAGCACGCGCCAGTCGATCGGACCTTGCTGGGCGGCGGGTGCGGAGGGTTTCACAGGCGTTTTCATGGACGTCGCGCGCTCAATGGGCGGGTTTGAAGATCTTGAGCCACTTCACCGCAGGCAGGCCCCAGCGCGACTGGATCTCTTCGGCGCGCGCCAGCATCTGCATGCGCGTGGGCCGGTCGGCCGAGCGCTGGGCCAGCACGATGGTGTTGCCCTCGCGCGTGGGCTTGAAGGCCCAGACCGCGTCGTCACCGAACGCGGCGCAGATGCTCTGCAGCGAACGCTCGTAGCTGGCGTCGCGACCGAACAGGTTCACGGTCATCACGCCCTCGTCGGTCAGCACCGAACGGCAGTCGGCGTAAAAGTCGGGGCTGTCGAGCACGGGCGCGGCGGCCTCGTGGTCGTACAGGTCCACTTGCAGCGCATCGAAACGGCCGGTGTAGGCGGGGTTGCGGATTTCTTCGCCCGCATCGGCCAGCACCACGCGCAGACGGGCACTGTCGGCCGGCAGCTTGAACCACTGTCGGCACACGGCAAGCACCTGCGGGTTGATCTCGATCGCCGTGGTGTCCATGCGCAGCTTCTTGAAGTGGAACTTCGTCAGCGCGGCCGAACCCAGCCCGAGCTGCAGCGCACGGCGCTTGGGCACCGAATCCGCCTCGACAAACAGCAGCCAGGCCACCATGCGCTGGACGTAGTCCAGCTCGATGTCGAACGGCGCGTCCAGCAGCATGGAACCCTGGATCCATTCGGTGCCCAGGTGCAGAAAGCGCACCTCGCTGTCTTCGGAAATCGTCACCTCGGGCAAGGTCTGCACCCCGGTGCGGCGGCGCGCGGTGGCGTTGGCACCGGTTTTCATGCGCGCCCCCCGAAAAGGCTGCAAAACAACACCCGTACGCAGAACAACACGGCGAGCGAATGAGGCTTGCCCCGGTTGTCACACCTGGACCAAAAAGCCGAGGAATACTGCATCTTGTACTGTTTGATCTTTGAAAGGATTCATTATGAACATGGAAGTGATCTGGAATTTTCTATCCACGCAGGGCGCCGAGTTCGGTCTGAAGATCCTGGGTGCCATCGCGGCCTGGATCATCGGCCGCTGGCTGATCGGTCTGGCCGTGCGCCTGATCGCCGCCGGCTTGGAAAAGGGCAAAAAGCTCGACGCCACGCTGATCCAGTACCTCAAGTCCATCATCTCGGTCATGCTGACGCTGATCCTGGTGCTGGCCATCCTGGACATTTTCGGCATCAAGACCACCTCGTTTGCGGCCCTGCTGGCTGGCGCAGGCTTGGCCGTTGGCGCGGCCTGGAGCGGCATGCTGGGCAACTTCGCCGCCGGTCTCTTCCTGCAGGTGCTGCGGCCCTACAAGGTGGGCGACTTCATCAGCGCCGGCGGCACGCTGGGCACGGTCAAGGAACTGGGCCTGTTCGCCACCACCATCCTCACGCCCGACAACGTGATGACCGTGGTCGGCAACAACAAGGTGTTCGGCGACAACATCCAGAACTTCAGCACCGAGCCGTTCCGCCGCGTGGACTGCGTGGCCAAGGTGGCCAACAGCGTGGACGTGCAGGACGCCATCGCCCGCCTGCGCCCGGCCATCGCCGCCATCGCCAACGTGAAGGATTCGCCCGCTCCGGACATCGAGATCCTGCAGTTCACGCCCGAAGGCCCGCTGCTGTGCGTGCGCCCCTACACCCACACCGACCACTACTGGCAGGTCTACTTCGACACGCACAAGGCCATCGTGGCCACCTTCGGTGCGGCGGGTTACCCCGTTCCCGAGACCCCCATGGCCCATCGCACGGTAGGCTGACTCTCGACCGTTGATTGAAAGCCGCCCGGTGTTCGCGCCGGGCGGCTTTTCTTTTTTCGTGGCCGTTGCAGGCCAATACCCCGCGGGGACGCGGTCGTCGCGCGGCCAACTCCGCGAATGTCCCCCGGGCCGTTCCGGCCCTCCTCCTTTATTTCGCTGCGTCAGCCACACGACGCCCACGCCGAAGTGGCATTGATTGCTCGCTGCACGACCACCGGCTGACGGGCTCGGGGTGCGCTGCAGAGCGAAATAAAAAATCCGGCGCCGGGCAGCCCCAAGCCGGATCAGCCCCCTTTGGGGGGCAGCGACCCGCGCGGCGGCGGAGCGTGGGGGCGACAGTCCTGAGGCGGCGCAGCCGCCGGGGGATATTCGCGACGCAGCGCACCCCGAGCCTGTCAACCCGCGAGGTCTACACCAGCGAATACAGGGCGAAGACTTCTCGCCAGGTCGCCAACTTTCGTTCGAAAGACCAGCTGGCATTGGCCGGACTGGTGGAGGGCAGCTGGTGCACCGGCAGCCCCAGCGCCCGCGTGTGCTTTGCGTGCCGAAAACTCTCGCCCCCGTTGTGGGCCACCGCACACAACTGCGGGCACTGCTGCTGCAGCCAGGCGAAGTCGTTGAGTTCTGCGTTGCGGATGGCGCTGTCCAGGCTGCCCTCGCGTTCGCAGGCGCCGTACACGTCCCAGATGCCAAGGCCCCGGGCGCGCACCACCACCAGGCGGTCGTCATAGGCCATGCCCACCAGGTCCACTGCCCACAGCGCCGACAGGATCTTCCAGAACTGGTTCTGCGGATGCCCGTAGTACCGCTGCGCACGCAGTGAGGCCACGCCAGGGAAACTGCCCAGCACCAGCAGCCGCGTGTCCGAGCCGATCACCGGCGGCAGACCGACCAGCCGGGTCATGCGCCCTTCCACGCGCCCATCAGCGCCGCCAGCCGCGGCAGCACACGTTGAGCGTTGGCGGTGGTCGCGGCGGCCAGCGCTGCGGGTGCCATGCCGCGCAAGCCGGCGATCACATCGCCGATGCGCGGCAGTTCGGCCGGCGTGTTCAGGCCCTGGGCCAGACCGGCCGCGCGTTCGGCGGCGGTGGCGTACAGCCATTGCGGCGGGATGTCGGGCGCGTCGGTCTCCAGCACCAGGGCCGACAGCGGCAGTTCGGCCGCCAGCGCACGCAGGCGCTTCGCCGGCTCGAAGGTGGATGCTCCGCCGAAGCCGAGCGCGAAACCCTGGTCGATGAACGCCCGCGCCTGCTCCGCGCTGCCATTGAAAGCGTGGCCGATGCCACCGCCCGTGGGCAACTCGCGCAGGTGTTTGAGCAACAGGTCGGCGCTCCTGCGCACGTGCAGGATCACCGGCAGGCCGTGTTTCCGTGCCAGCTTCAGCTGCGAGCGGTAGAAATGCTCCTGCCGCGCGCGCATGGCCGGCTCGCAGAGCGCCGGCACAAAAAAATCCAGTCCGATCTCGCCCACGGCCACCAGGCGCGGGTCGCCGGCGTGCGCGGTCAGCGCAGCGTCGAGTGCGTGCAGGTCGTCGTCCTGCGCCTGCGGCACGTACAGCGGGTGGATGCCCAGCGCGTAAGCATCGCCCAGCCGGTGCGCCAGCAGGCGCACCGTGTCCAGGTTCTGCCGCATCACGGCCGGGATCACGCACATACCCACGCCTCGCTCGCGCGCCAGCGCCCGAGCGCTCAGCGCCAGCGCATGGTCCGGTCCGAACTCCGGGGCGTCCAGGTGCGCGTGGGTGTCGATCCACATGGCCGGACCGTATCGGGTCAGTGGTTTACAACGCCAGCGCGTGCCCAAAACCAGGGCACCCGTGGAACCGGCTTCGTCGGGCCACAGGATACGTCCTCCTCCCGCCGCAGACGAGAGAAGGGGAAGCCGCGCAGCGGCGCAGGGGGTGCTTCATGTCAACACGCCGGTGGTCAGGCGCAGCACGCGGCCACAGCGGGCGGCCAGCGCCTCGTCGTGCGTGACGACGATGAAGGCCGTGCCCTGATCGCGCGCCAGTTGCATCATCAGTTCGAACACACCGTCGGCGGTGGCGCGGTCGAGGTTGCCGGTGGGTTCGTCGGCCAGCACGCAGGCCGGCTGGGTGACCAACGCCCGCGCTATGGCCACGCGCTGACGCTCGCCGCCCGAGAGCTCGGCCGGCCGGTGGGCCAGACGTTCGGACAGGCCCACCTTGGCCAGCACCCGGGCCGCCTGCTCGCCCGCTTCGGCGCGCGGCATGCGGCGGATCCACAGCGGCATGGCCACGTTGTCCTGCGCACTGAACTCGGGCAGCAGGTGGTGGAACTGGTAGACGAAACCGAGGTGCCGATTGCGCAGATCGCCCTGCTGCGCAGCGCTCAGCCCGGCCAATGGCTGGCCCATGAGCTGCACGCTGCCTGAGGTGGGAGCGTCCAGCCCACCCAACAGGTGCAGCAAGGTGCTCTTGCCAGAGCCGGAAGCGCCGACGATGGCCACCGTTTCGCCCTTGCGCACCGTCAAGTCGACGCCCTGCAGCACGGTCACATCCAGCCGGCCTTCGGTGAAGCGTTTGGTCAGGCCTGTGGCCTGGAGAACGATGTTTTGGGTCATGGTTGTTTCGCCGCCGGGCCGCCCCAAGGCGAAACGCGCCCCCTCGGGGGGCAGCGACCCGCGCAGCGGCGGAGCGTGGGGGCCTTATTCATAGCGAAGCGCCTCGGCGGGATTGACGCGGCTCGCACGCCAGCTCGGGTAAATGGTCGCCACGAACGACAGCACCAGCGAGATCAGCCCAACGGGCAGGATGTCGCCCTGCTGCGGGTCGCTGGGCATGCGGCTGATGAGGTAAACGTCCTGCGGCAGGAAGCTCGCGCCCAGCAAACGTTCCAGCGCGGGCACCAGGGTGTCGATGTTGAAGGCCACGCCCAAGCCCAGCAGCAGGCCGGCACCGGTGCCGATGATGCCGACCATCGCGCCCTGCACCATGAAAATGCCCATGATGCTGCGCGGGCTCGCGCCCAGCGTGCGCAGGATGGCGATGTCCGCGCGTTTGTCGGTCACCGTCATCACCAGCGTGGACACGAGGTTGAACGCCGCCACCGCCACGATGAGCGTGAGGATGATGAACATCATGCGTTTTTCCAGCTGCACCGCCGCGAACCAGGTGCGGTTCTGGCGCGTCCAGTCGCGCACCAGCAGCCCGGTGTCCAGCTCCGCGGCCAGGGCGATGGCCACTTCCCGCGCCTCGTGCAGGTCCTTGATTTTCACGCGCACGCCCGTCGGCCCCTCCACGCGGAAGATGCGCGCCGCGTCGTCCTGGTGCAGCAGCGCAAGCGCCGAGTCGTATTCGAAGTGGCCCGAATCGAAGGTGCCCACCACCGTCATCTGGCGGATGCGCGGCACCACACCCGCGGGCGTGACCTGGCCACTAGGGGCGATCAGCGTCACCACATCGCCCACGCCCACGCCCAGGCTGCGGGCGAGCTCGCCGCCCAGGATGACGCCAAACGCACCGGGCACCAGGCGCGGCAGCACGGTCTGCGACAGGTCGGCCGCCAGGTCGGTGACCGACGGTTCCAGCGCGGGGTCGATGCCGCGGATGAGCGTGCCTTTCATGTCTTCGCCGCGGGCGATGAGCGCCTGCGCGCCCACGAAAGGCGCGGCGCCCAGCACCTCGGGGTTTTGCTTGATGGTCGCCAGCGTCGCTTCCAGGTTGGGGATGGCCTGGCCACCGGGCTCGAACACCTCAATATGCGAGAGCACGCCCAGCATGCGGTCGCGCACCTCTTTCTGGAAGCCGTTCATGACCGACAGCACGATGATCAGCGCGGCCACGCCCAGCGCGATGCCCAGCATGGACACGCCCGAGATGAAGGAGATGAAGCCGTTGCGCCGCGTGGCACGGCCGGCGCGGGTGTAGCGCCAGCCCAGGATGAGTTCGTAGGGTGTCTGCATTCAGCGGGGATTGTGGCATCCCCGACAATCCCCCCACCGCTTCCCGCCCACCCCTGCCCGCCCCGTGCCCCACCACCTGCTGATCCCCTTTGCCGCCGCCAGCGCGCCCGAATGCCAGGCCGTGCTGCCCAGCCTGTCTCTGCCGAACCTGCAGGCCCTGCTGCAACGGCTGGCCGAACAGCCCGCCGACCGCGGCGACGACCACAGCCTGAGCCCGCCGCACGAGCGTGCCCTGGCGCGCGCGCTGGGACTGCCGGTGTTCGATGGCGCCATCCCATGGGCGGCGGCGCAGAGCGAAGCACCGACCACGCCCCAGGCCTGGTTCAGCCTCTGCCACTTCCAGGTCGCCACCGGCCAGGTGAACCTGCTGCCCGGCGCCCAGCTGGCGCTGGACGCCGCCGATTCGCGCGCGCTGTTCAATGCTCTGGCGCCGCTGTGCGCGGAAGACGGCATCACCCTGCGCTGGGACAACCCCACCGAATGGCACGCCAGCGGCGAGCCGCTGCGCGGCATCGCCTGCGCCAGCCTGGACCGCGGGAGCGGCCGCCAGGTGGGCGACTGGATGCCCCCCAGCCCCGGCAACCCCGCCGGCGCCCGCCTGCTGCAGCGCCTGCAGAGCGACGCGCAAATGCTGTTCTACAGCCACCCGGTGCACGACGCGCGCGCCGCACGGGGGCTGCTCGCGGTCAACGGTTTCTGGGTGCACGGCGCGGGCGCGCTCGAAGCAGCGCCCACCCTGCAGGAACCACCCACCATGCCCGACGGCCTGCGCCAGGCCGCCCTGCGCGGCGACTGGTCCGCGTGGACCACGGCCTGGCAGGCGCTGGACGCGGGCGACGTGGCCGCTCTGCTGGTCACCGCACAGCGCGGCGAGCCCGTCACCCTCACGCTCTGCGGCGAACGCCACGCCCGCACCTGGACCACCGCCCCCGCCAGCGCCTTCGCCCGCTTGGGCCGTTCGATAAAGCAGCTGTTCGGCACCGCGCCGATCGGCGACACCCTGAAAGACCTATGAAGATCATCACCCGCGACGTGCCGCCGCGCGCCGCCTGGGCGCTGGAGCAGGCCGGCCTGCACCCGCTGCTGGCCCGCTTGTTCGCCGCCCGCGGCATCACCGCCAAAGAACAGCTCGACGACGCGCTGGCCCTGCTGATCCCGCCGGCTCAGATGAAAGGCGCACAAGACGCCGCCCGGCTGCTGGCCGACGCCATGGCCGCCGGCCAGCGCCTGTGCATCGTGGCCGACTATGACTGCGACGGCGCCACCGCCTGCGCGGTGGGCGTGCGCGGGCTCAAGCTGCTGGGCGTGCCCATGGGCTGGGACAAGGTCGAGTACCTGGTTCCCGACCGGGTGACCGACGGCTATGGCCTCACGCCCGCCATCGCGCAGCGCGTGAAGCAGCGCGGCGCCGACTGGCTGGTCACGGTGGACAACGGGATTGCCAGTGTGGCCGGCGTGCGCGCAGCGCGCGAGGCCGGCCTGAACGTGCTGGTGACCGACCACCACCTGCCCGCTGTGGTCGACGGCGCGGTGGTGCTGCCGCAGGACTGCACCATCGTCAACCCCAACCAGCCCGGCTGCGGCTTCGAGAGCAAGAGCATCGCCGGTGTGGGCGTGATGTTCTACGTGCTGCTCGCGCTGCGCGCGGAGTTGCGCGAGCGCGGCGTGTTCGACTCCAAGACACAACCCAAGATCGACACGCTGCTGCCCCTGGTGGCGCTGGGCACCGTGGCCGATGTGGTCCGGCTCGACGCCAACAACCGCCGTCTGGTGGCACAGGGCCTCAAGCGCGTGCGCGCCGGTGCCATGCCGCCCGGCATGACCGCACTGTTCGCCGTCGCGGCCCGGCAGCCCGCCAAGGCCAGCGCCTTCGACTTCGGCTTTGCCCTCGGCCCGCGCCTGAACGCGGCGGGCCGCCTGGCCGACATGACGCTGGGCATTGAATGCTTGCTGACCGAGGACGCGGGCCGCGCCGACGAACTGGCGCGCACGCTCGACGGCATCAACCGCGAGCGCAAGACCATCGAAGGCGAGATGCGCGAGCAGGCGCTGATGATCGTGGAGGAGCTGTTCGACGAGAGCGAAGAACCGCCGCCGGCCATCACCGTGTTCGACCCCGATTTCCACGAGGGCGTGGTCGGCATCGTCGCATCGCGACTCAAAGACAAGCTGCACCGCCCGACCTTCGTGTTCGCGGCCAGCGGCGCCGAAGGCAAGGAGCACGAACTCAAAGGCTCGGGCCGCTCCATTGCCGGCTTTCACCTGCGCGACGCGCTGGACCTGGTGGCCAAGCGCCACCCGGGCGTGCTGCTGCGCTTCGGCGGTCACGCCATGGCCGCCGGCTGCACCATCGACGAAGCACACATCGACACCTTCGAGCAGGCCTTTGCCCAGGTGGCCCACGAATGGCTGGACGCCGCCACGCTGCAGCGCCGGCTGGAAGCCGACGGCGCACTGGACAAGCAGTACCGCCGCGCCGACCTGGTGGACACGCTGCACGCCGAAGTGTGGGGCCAGGGTTTTGCACCGCCGGTGTTCTGCGAAGAGGTGCAAGTGCTGAGCCAACGGTTGGTGGGCGAGAAGCACCTGTCGGTGAAGCTCAAGCACCAGGGCGAGCCGGTGGACGGCATCTGGTTCGGCCACACGGAACCATTGCCACCGACGGTGAAGATCGCTTTCCGGCTGGACGCGGACGAATGGCAAGGTCAGCGCCGCGTCCGCTTCCTCATCGAAGCAGCGGAAGTTTGATCCCCCCGCGCCGCCTGCGGCGTCACCCCCCCAGGGGGCGATGCGAGTGGCCCGGCAGAGCCGGTTCCACCGTATCCTCGAAGCAGACACGTCACGCCGGAGGGGAGGTTTGTCCAGGGCACCGCTGAACCGGCTTTGCCGGGCCGCCAGTGCCGCCCCTGGGGGGTGACGCCGCAGGCGGCGCGGGGGGAACAACAAGCTAACCGATCAAAGCCTCGCGTACGGCAGCGAGTTGGCGACGGGATACCGACAGCCGCTCATCCACCCCGTCCAGCCGCACCGTCCAGCCTTCGCCCTCGACCGGATCGTTGTGCTTTTCGACCGCGCGCACGCAGCGGCGGGCCACCAGCGCGTTGCGGTGCACGCGCACAAACAGGTGGGCGTATTTCTGTTCCAGGTCGCTGAGCGCGCCGTCGTAGATGTGTTCCTTCTCGGCCGTGCGCACGGTGATGTACTTGAGCTCGGCCTTGAGGTAGATGATGTCCGCCAGCGCCACGCGCTCACTGCGCCCGCGCTCCTGGATGATCAGCGCCTCGCCCAGGCCCTGCACCTCGGGCGTGCCGCCCTCGGCGGTGCTGAGCGCGCGCTGCACCTTCTGGAGCGCCTGCTGCAGCCGCTCCAGCCGCACCGGCTTGGTCAGGTAGTCGACCGCTTCGAGTTCAAAGGCCTGCACCGCGTGTTCGGCATGCGCCGTCACGAACACGATGGCCGGAGGCGCGTTGAGTTCGCGCAGCGCAGCGGCCAGGGCGATGCCGTCCACGCCCGGCATGTGGATGTCCAGCAGCACCAGCTCGCAGCCGCTGCGCTGGATGTTTTCCATCGCCTGCACCGCGTTGCCAGCCTCGCCCACCACCTCGGCGCGCGGCTCGGTGCAGTCGCCCAGCAGCGTGCGCAGGCGCGAGCGCGCCAGCGGCTCATCGTCGACGATCAGAACCTTCAGTGCCATGTCGCGCTCCGTCCCGTTGGATAAGTCCAATGTCTACGTTTATACCGGGATTTCCAGCCGCACCTGGAACACCCCGTTGACCAGCGCGCTCTGGAAGCGGCACTGCACGTCGTGCAAGAGGTCCAGACGCTGGCGCACGTTGTCCAGCGCCAACCCGTTGCCGCGGGCACCGCTGCCGGCCGGGACCGTGTTGGTCACCTTGATCACCACCACGCTGCCCCGGCGCTGTGTGGTGATGCGCACCGTGGCGCCGGTCGGGCTGGGCTCCACGCCATGCTTGACCGCATTCTCCACCAGCGGCTGCAGGATCAGCGGGGGCAACTTCGCCTTGGCGGCCGCCTCGTCCAGGTTCCACTCCACCTTCAGCCGCTCGCCAAACCGCACCTGCTCGATCGCCAGGTAGTGCTCGGCCAGCTCCAGCTCCTGCCACAGCGGCCGCGCTTCTTTCGAATCGGCCAGCGCGTGGCGGAAGAGTTCGCTCAGATCTTCCAGCAGGTTTTCGGCCTTGGCCGGCTCTTCGCGCACCAGCGCGATGGCGCTGTTGAGCGTGTTGAACAAAAAGTGCGGGCGGATCCGCGCCTGCAGCTCGGTCAGCCGCGCCGTGGTGCCGGCCGGCATGCGCGCCCGTACGCGCCACACCAGCGCCGCCACCAGCACGCCCGAGACCAGCGCGCCCGACGCGGCACTGGCCAGCCAGGGCGCCGGCTGCAACAGCCCCAGCCACCACAGCATGGCGCAGCCGTAGGCGCCCGCCAGCGCGCCCAGGCCTATCGCCACGGCCCACTGCGCCCGCTCGGGCAGCCGGTCCAGCGGCCGCTTGAGCAGGCACACCACCAGCAGCCACACCACCACCGCCGGCTGCGCCGCACCGGTCAGCAGCATGGCCAGCCACACCCAGGGCATCCAGCCACTGGTCTCGAACAGCGAGGCCACCAGCACGATGGCCTGCACGAACAGCACCGCCCGCAGCACCACGCCCACCTGGCAGGTGTCGAACACGTACTCCTTGGTGCGGTTGAGCTCGGGCATCTGCGACAGCGGCAGCGCGCCCTGCGCATGGGGCAGCTCCTGGAAGCTGGATAAAATTCGCGAGTCTTTCATGGGTCGCACTATAGGCCGCGTCAGCGCCGCCAGCCAGGGTATCTGAAGCCCCCAACCCCGAGCCTCCCATGCCATTGCGCGGCACGCGCTGCCGCCCCCACTCATCTCCAGCCGCCGGCCCCACCATGTCCACCAACCAATTCGACAAGAAATCGCAAGCCTGGTCCGCCCTGTTCTCGGAACCCATGAGCGAGCTGGTCAAGCGCTACACCGCCAGCGTGTTCTTCGACAAGCGCCTCTGGCTGGCCGACATCACCGGCAGCCTGGCCCATGCCGAGATGCTGGCCGCGCAGAACATCATCGGTGCCAGCGACCTGGCCGACATCCAGCGCGGCATGGCGCAGATCCGCAGTGAGATCGAGGCCGGCTCGTTCGAATGGAAGCTGGACCTGGAAGACGTGCACCTGAACATTGAAGCGCGCCTGACCCAGCTGGTGGGCGATGCCGGCAAGCGCCTGCACACCGGCCGCAGCCGCAACGACCAGGTCGCCACCGACGTGCGCCTGTGGCTGCGCGACGAGATCGACCTGATCAGCGACCTGTTGAAAGAACTGCAGATCGCATTGGTCGACGTGGCCGAGCAGAACGTCGAGGTGATCCTGCCCGGCTTCACCCACCTGCAGGTGGCCCAGCCGGTGAGCTTTGCCCACCACCTGCTGGCCTATGTGGAAATGTTCAGCCGCGACGCCGAGCGCATGGCCGACGTGCGCCGCCGCACCAACCGCCTGCCGCTGGGCTCGGCGGCCCTCGCCGGCACCACCTACCCGCTGGACCGCGAGCGCGTCGCCAAGACACTGGGCATGGAAGGCGTGTGCCAGAACAGCCTGGACGGCGTGAGCGACCGCGACTTCGCGATCGAATTCACCGCCGCCGCATCGCTGTGCATGGTGCACATCAGCCGCTTTTCGGAAGAGCTGATTTTGTGGATGAGCCAGAACTTCGGCTTCGTGAAGATCGCCGACCGCTTCACCACCGGCTCGTCCATCATGCCGCAGAAGAAAAACCCCGACGTGCCCGAACTCGCCCGCGGCAAGACCGGCCGCGTGGTCGGCCACCTGATGGGCCTGATCACCCTGATGAAGGGCCAGCCCCTGGCCTATAACAAGGACAACCAGGAAGACAAGGAGCCGCTGTTCGACACCGTCGACACGCTCAAGGACACGCTGCGCATCTTCTGCGAAATGGTGGGCGGCCAGCTGAACCCGGCCACCGGCGCCAAGGAAGGCGGCATCACCGTCAACGCCGCCGCCATGGAAGCCGCCGCCAACAAGGGCTACGCGACCGCCACCGACCTGGCCGACTACCTGGTCAAGAAGGGCCTGCCCTTCCGCGACGCGCACGAAACCGTGGCCCACGCCGTCAAGGCCGCCACCAGCCACGCCTGTGACCTGTCCGAACTGCCGCTGACCGTGCTGCAGGGCTTCAATACGTCGATCGAGAAAGACGTGTACGAATGCCTGAGCCTGCGCGGCAGCCTGAACGCCCGCAACACCCTGGGTGGCACCGCACCGGCACAGGTGAAGTTGCAGATCGCTCGGCACCGCGCGCGGCTGGCTTAAGGCCGGAAAAGCCCCCGTCTGTCGGCCTGTTTCGGGGGCTGAACGCGCTCAAGAAGCGCCCCAGCGCGCCGATGTGAATGGCATACCGTCTGTGTTGTCGTGGACGGTGCCTCACCCATCGGGAGACCCTGCCGTGCCGTATTTCATGATGTTGATCGCCGCTGTGGTGGCGATCGCTTTTGTCTGGTGGATGTTCCGCAGGCAGGCGCCGGCCGCAGCACGCCCCTTGCCGGTGCCGATGGACAAGGCACCGGAGGCCGTGCAACGCCGCAGCGCCGCGCCTTCGGCCGCATCGCCGGCCAACGCTGCCCCCTTCATACCGGTGGCATCGGCGCCGATGCCCGCCGAACTGGCCAGCTTTGTCTGGAAACGCGAAGCCGATCTGGAGCCTGCCCGCCGCGACACTCTGCTGGCCGCCGTCCGCGGCATCCCGCGCCCGCCGCGTTCCATGCAGCAGCTGCTCTCGCCCGAGTTCCTGGCCAGCGCCAGCTCGGCCGCTTTGAGCGAACTGGTGATGGGCGAACCGCTGATCGCTGCCAAGGTACTGGCCACCGTCAACGGCACGTTCTATGGCCTGCAAAAGCCGGTCACCAGCATCGGCCAGGCCGTGACCTTCCTGGGCATCAACACGGTGCGCAGCATCTGCCTGCAGTACATGCTGGCCGAAGCCTTCAAGCCCAAGCTGGCCGAAGCGCAGCAGGCCTTTGACCGCATCTGGAAAGCCAGCGCCATCGCCAGCGAGATGGCCGTGCGCGTGGGAAAGGCGCTGCAACTGCCCGACCAGTCTTCTCTGGCCACACAGGTGGTGCTGGGTTTTGTCGGTCAGCTGGCCACCGCCTCGCTCATCCCGGCGGCCGGACTGGCCCAGTGGCTCAGCCGCGACCGGCTCGAACGCGCCCGCCTTGAACAGGAACTGCTGGGACTGAGCGCCAGCGAAGTCGGTTCGGTGCTCATGAAGTCGTGGGAGCTGCCCGATTCGCTGGTGGCCGACGTGGCCGACAGCGGCCGCCTGCTGGTGAACGAACCGCAACACATCGACCCTGCCCGACTGCCCCGCCTGGCCCTGGCCTACCTGTGTGCCCGTCTCGGCGAGCGCCTGGCGCTGGGCCAGCTCACCACGCTGGAAGACTACTTCCCCCAGGACGACGCCACCGTGGACACCCACCACCTGCGCGCCGCCCTGACCCACCCGGCCCTGGCCAGCCAACTGGACGCCGCACTGCAGGCGCCCGAACTGCAAGCCGCCGTGCGGCAGATGCTGGGGCACGCGTCCGCCGCCTGAGGGCAGCCCGCCGGGCCTGGCAACCCACAGCGCACAATAGCGGGCCGAGCCACGGGCCATGCAGGGATTGACCCCAGTCAAGCCCTGCCCCGCACCGCCCCTCTACAGTTGCGCACCATGAACACCACCGCTACGCCCGAAGCCCCCACCGCCGCCAGCCCCGCCACCGGCCTGGACTGGACGCCCCGCCTGGAAACCGGCGACGCCCGCATGGACGAGACCCACGAAGAGTTCGTGGACATGCTCAACCAGCTGCTGGCCACCCCGATCGACCAGCAACTGCCCTTGTACCGCCAGTTCGTCGAGCACACCCAGGAGCACTTCGCGCAGGAAGAGCGCTGGATGGTGGCCACCGGCTTCGCGCCGGACAACTGCCACGCCAGCCACCACGCCACCATCATGGAAACGTTGCACGCCGTGGTGGAGCACTACGAAACCGACGACAAAGAAATCATCAATCGCCTGGCCGAAGCGCTGGTGGAATGGTTCCCGCAGCACGCTGCCAGCATGGATGCCGGCCTGGCCCTGCACATGAAGGCCGTAGGTTTCGATTCGAAGACCGAAACCCTGGCCGACCCCAGCGCGGTGCGCCCCGCCACCATGAGCGGCTGCGGCAGCGTCAGCTGCAGCTGAAGGGCCTCGTTCTGAGGCGCTGGCGTCTCAGCACTCGGGCGGACGGATCCAGTCCGGCAAAGCGGAGTCGTCCATGAAGGTGCGGCTGGCTGGAAAGAACGTCGAAGGCGGCGCCCCGTAACACTTGACCCAGACCTTGGTGAAGTGCGCGGAATCCACAAAACCCGCCATTTGCGCGACTTCGGTCAGAGACACCCCGCGCCCCATGTAGCGAGCGGCCAGCCGGATCTTGGCCGACAGCGTGTAGACCCGCAGAGACAGCCCCAGCTGGCTGGAAAACAAGCGCGATGCATGTTCGACCGACAGGCCCAGCCCTTCGGCCAGCGAGCACAGGCTGCGCGAGGGGTCTTCCTGTATCTGGTCCATCATCCAGCGCACACGGGCGTCCATGGAGGACGGAGCCTCAAACCTGGCTGCAAGTTCACCCAAGGCCGAACGCACGGCACTGTCCAGTGCCCGCCCCCCGAGGGCACCCGACAGGAACGCCAACCCAGTACGGCGCAGGTCGTCGAATGCCAGGTGGTCAAGCACCCGGGCGCGCTGGGCCACCACGCCCCCCAACAAGGCACGGAAGTTTGGGTGGGTGGGCTCCACATCGACCAGCAGCAGCGGGACCTGGTCGCCGCGCAGGGTTCGCTCCACCAAAGGTCCGATCATCACCAGCCGACCCTGCACCTTGACGGACCCGGCTTCGACAGTCAACAGCGACGCATCCAGGGATTGCACCAGTGTCACTGAGTGGCGACAAGCATGGCTGTTGAGGCCTGGACAGGCATAGCTGAAGCTGTCGCCATGCAGCCGCCCCCGCGCAGAGGGAGGCGCCGCCGGCGGCAGAGGAGGCCGCACCACAGTGGGCATGGACAGTGGCCTTTCTCGGACCGGATGTGAAGGGTGGCTCAAGGCGGCGTGTCTGCCGACACATCACCGCGCCGCTGCGCATCGTAGCGGGCCTGCGCCCGCTCGGCTTTTTCACCCAGGGAGCCGTTCGGGTCAGGATCGGCCAGCATCATCTCCAGCAAGCGGCGCGACGAAGCTTCTTCTTCACCGTACAACCGCTGCGCCTCATCACGCCCGAAGTGTTGTTCCCGCAGGCGTTTGAGGATGTCGAGCTGCGCCAACGCGGCGGCCGGGCTGTCGGGCACCACCCCGGGCTCGATGGCTTGTCGCAGGGCTTGCGCGTAAGCCTGGTATTGCTGGACCAGCTCGCGCGCGCGCAGGACGGCCGGTCGCGGCAGGCCAGCCACGACCTCGTCCAGCGATGCGGCCAGGTCGTCCCCATGGTTCAGGGCGACCAGCGCCTCCACTTTCAGCCGGGTGCGCTGGTCCAGAAGCAGCTGCCCCTGGCTGTCGGCCACAAACGTCCGATCGGCCTCCGGCACGCGGCTTTGGTCCAGTGCGTCGGCCACCGGCGAGTGCTGCCGCACCACGGAGGCTCCGGTTCCAGCCTCCGAGCCCCAAGGGGCCGTTGAAGGGGCCGTTGAAGGCGCCGGCATGGTCGTCACCACGACGGGGGTGACGATCTCCGGGTCTTCGTCCAGCCACCACCAGAGGCCAATGGCGGCCAAGCCAAGGATCGCCGACCAGGCGAGAGTGCGGCCTTTGACCGCACCCCGGCGCTCGGCCGTCTGACGAAGTCCCTGCGGGCGGACCGCAGCGCTTGCCTTCAGGTCGTATGTGCGCATGGTCTCAGTACGGGCAGTTGCTGCGGTACTGGTCGAACACCAGGCTGGTGTTGTACCGGTTCTGCTCAGCCCCGCACAGGAAGGTGGAGTAGCGGGTATCGCCGTCCACAAAGCGCTTCATCCACGCCACACCGTAGCGGCCGATCGGCGTGTTGGTGACGTTGGGGGCGAAGTGGGTGGCGTTGTTCAGTTCGCCATAGGCCTTGAACGTGGTGTTGGGGATGCTGGCGTAGAACGGGCGCGCGTGCGAGATCACGGGTGCAATGGTGTCGCCATCGGCGCCGATGATCATCGTCGGCACCCGAACGCGGCTGAAGTTCTCGGTGATATTCCAGGGCGTCATCGGGTAAGCGGCCTTGAGCGTCGAGTCGGCCTGGGCCGCGATCAGCGAACCACCACCACCCATGGAATGCCCGGCCACCGCACGGCGGGCCGGATCCACCTTGTTGCGAACCGTGGTGCTGGCGCGGTTGATCACATGGTCCAGCGCGGCGCGCAGCTGCGTGGCCCGGCTGTCCGGGTAGTCCAGCGTGGTGATTGTGTCGATGGTGATGACCACAAAGCCGTGGGAAGCCATGCGCCGGCCCAGCCATTCGATGGTGCTCTGCGAGGCCGTGAAGCCCGGGCTGATGGCCACCACCCCGAAGCGGCCGCTGGCCGTGGGGTAGTAAATGGTGCCGCCGCCAAAGCCATTGGCCGCCAGGCTGGAAACCGTCGAGCTGGCGATGCTCAATGGCCCTGACGTGGCATTCAGCGACGCCGAGGTGGGCGCAGTGGTCTGGGCATGGGCGGCCACACCCATCAGGGCCAGCGGCCCTGCGATGGCGGCGCCTCGAAACAGCGTTGCCCCGAAACGGTGGAAATGCTTCATGTGTCTTGTCTCCTGGGAAGGGTTGGAAGTGCTTGTGTGCGGACAGACCACGCGGCGCCTTCGACGGTTGGCTTGACGTGGCCTGGCCATGCTAGGAAGCCCGTTCGGCCGGCGCTTGTATGCACTTGATGTGGCACCCGGCCACCCCGCCCCAAATCGTCACCCTGGCGACAAATCCGCCCCATGCACCACCTGTGCGCAGCGTTGAGACCGGCACGCCCCATTGGCGAGCAACCCATCCAGGCTGGTGCGTTTTTTGCTTTTGTCTGGTGCGATTCGCCAGGCAGATCCTGTTTTGGCGCCCATCACGCACCAAAACACGTTTTTTCTGCACGGAGATAGCTCATGGACGCACTCAAACAGGGCACAGACGCCCTGTTCATCCTGCTCGGCGGCATCATGGTCCTGGCCATGCACGCCGGGTTCGCCTTCCTCGAACTCGGCACGGTCCGCAAAAAGAACCAGGTCAACGCCCTGGTCAAGATCCTGGTGGACTTCTCGGTCTCCACCGTCGCCTACTTCGTCGTCGGCTACGGCGTCGCCTACGGCACCTCGTTCTTCGTGGGCGCCGAAACGCTGGCGCAGAAGAACGGCTACGACCTGGTCAAGTTCTTCTTCCTGCTGACCTTCGCGGCCGCGATCCCGGCCATCATCTCCGGCGGCATCGCCGAGCGCGCCAAGTTCTGGCCGCAGCTCATCGCCACCGCCGTCATCGTCGGCTTCGTCTACCCGTTCTTTGAGGGCATCGTCTGGAACGGCCATTTCGGCGTGCAGGCCTGGATCACCGAAACCACCGGCTTCGCCTTCCGCGACTTTGCCGGCTCGATCGTGGTGCACGCCGTCGGCGGCTGGATCGCGCTGCCCGCCGTGGTGCTGCTGGGCGCCCGCGCCAACCGCTACCGCAAGGACGGCGGCGTCTCGGCACACCCGCCGTCGAACATCCCCTTCCTCGCGCTGGGCGCGTGGATCCTCATCGTCGGCTGGTTCGGCTTCAACGTCATGAGCGCGCAACGGGTGGAGAACATCTCCGGCCTGGTCGCCGTGAACTCGCTCATGGCCATGGTGGGTGGCACCATCGCCGCGCTGCTGGCCGGCAAGAACGACCCCGGCTTCGTGCACAACGGCCCGCTGGCCGGCCTGGTGGCCGTGTGCGCGGGGTCGGACATCATGCACCCGCTGGGGGCGCTGGTCGTGGGCGCGGTGGCCGGTGTGCTGTTCGTGGTCATGTTCACCGCCACGCAGAACCGCTGGAAGATCGACGACGTGCTGGGCGTCTGGCCGCTGCACGGCCTGTGCGGCACCTGGGGCGGCATCGCGGCCGGCATCTTCGGCCAGCAGGCGCTGGGCGGCCTGGGCAACGTGAGCTTCACGGCCCAGCTGATCGGCACCGCGCTGGGTGTGGCCTGGGCGTTGCTGGGCGGCGTGGTGGTCTACGGCGTGCTCAAGGCCACCATGGGCCTGCGGCTGGACGCCGAAGAAGAGTACGACGGCGCCGACCTGACCATCCACAAGATCAGCGCCACACCGGACCGCGAAGTCAGCTGGTGAGCATCCGCCTCAAGCCGCCTCAGGCTGCCACGAACCGCTCCCCCTTGAACGTGCGCACCGCGTTGCCGCGTTCCACGCCCCGATGCTGGCGCCAGCGCTCGGATCGGGCTTCAAGGGCACCGTCCTCCCGCAGCGCCAGCAGCCGCTGGGCCAGCCATGCACGTGCCAGGCGCTTGTTGGCGTGCTGGCTGCGCTCGGTCTGGACCTTCACGCTCAGCCCGCTCGGCACATGCGTGGCGCGCACGGCCGAATCGGTCTTGTTGACGTGCTGTCCGCCGGGGCCGCTGGCGCGGATGGCCTCGTAGCAGATGTCCTGGTCCCGCAGGTCAGGGCCCCATCCCGGCTCGTCGGGTTCGAACACCTCCGCACCGATGAACCAGTTCTTGCGCCGGTGCCCTGGCCGGTAGGGGCTGGGGCAGATCCACAGCACGCTGCCGCACCAGCGCCGGGCCATGGCCAGGGCTTGCGCCCCCTCCAGGGCCAGCAGAACGGAACGGAAGTTGCCCGGTCGCTCTGCGGGCACCTGCTCCAGCAGCTCGGTGGTGACGCCCATGGTTTCGCATTCGCTCACCAGTTGCGCCAGCGCCTTGCGCACCGCCAGACAGCACTCTTCTGGGCCGGTGTTGGCCGTCAGTTGCAGCAAAATCATGCGCAGCACTCCCCACGCGTCTTGTAGGTCAGCACCGGTGTGGTCCGCGCCAGCAGCTCGACCAGCCCGGCCCCCACCAGCGCCTGCACGACGCTGCCGATGCCCTTGTAGGCCTGTGGCGCTTCTTCGTAGATCAGCTGGCGGTCGTTGCAGATCACGTGGCTGCCCAGCGCCGTGCGCCCCATCTGCGTGGGGGTCATCAGCTTGAAGAGCCGGTCCTTGCAGGCCGAGCGGACCCACTTGCGGCCCGCGCCGTGCGCCAGCGACAGCAGGGTGTCGTGGCACTGGCGCACAGGGCGCACCAGGTAGCTGTGGTCTCCGCGCGAACCGGGAATCAGCACCGGCCCGGCGTCCGACGGCGTCGCGCCCTTGCGGTGCAGCCAGCCGTCATGCCCGTTGATGACCGCGGAGGCCACGAAGTTGTGGTGCACGTCCAGCACGCAACGCGCTTCGGCGCGCACGTTGCCCAGCAGCCGCTGCGCCACCAGAGCGCGGTTGCAGCGTGCGTAGCGCAACGCGCCGTCGTGCTGCGACAGGTAGGCCGCTGCTTCGGGCGTTCCCGCCGGCAGGCCGCCGTGCCCGAGCGCATCGACGTGCTGACGCAGGATGCGCTCGCCCAAGCCGCGCGAACCGGTGTGCACCAGCAGCTGCAGCCGTTTCGCGTCGATGCCCAGCGCGGACAGTGCGTCCGCGTCGAACACGGTGTCCACCCGCTGGAACTCCGCGAAATGGTTACCGCCGCCGATGGTGCCCAGCGACGCCTCGTGCCCGTCGGGCGCCAGGCCAGCGGCCTGCATGGCCTGCTCGCGCAGCGCCGCGTCGTCCATCGCGCCGTCGATGTTGCCCACGCGCTGCTCAAGCTTGTCCAGCCGGACCGCCGCGGCCTTCAGGTCGGTCTGCCACAGCGCCATGCCGCAGCCGATGTCGTTGCCGACCAGGGCGGGATAGAAGCGCCCCACCGAGAAAAACGCCGCGCCGACCGGGTAGCCGCGACCGGGGTGCAGATCGGGCATGCCGGCGACGCGCCGCATGCCTTCGAGTTGTGACGTGGTGAGCAGCTGCGCAATGGCAGCGTCTTCCATCCACGTCGCGTCGGACGCGACCACGCAGGCGCGGTCCGACAGGGTTCTGACAAAGTTGCCCATGAAAAATCCAGATTCAAGAAACGTTGAAACCGGACCGGGACAGACGCGCGCACCACAGCCACCGCGCAACGTCAAAGCGTTGCCGGCCAGCCATGGGCGCGGAACAGAGAGAGGGGGAGCGTCTTAGACCGACAGCCCCGCCACCGCTGACCCAGCCCACAGGGAGGTCATGTGGTTTTGCATGTGTTTCTCCTGGTGAGTGGTTGAGGGGGTGGGCGCTTGCGCGCACGGTGCATCGGGGACGATGGCTGCGCGAAGCGAGGGACGAACTGTAGCGGCCCCGCGACGAAGCGCGCAAGCGGATCGGGCGCGGCTGATGCCTTTTGGCGACACTCGGGGCGATGCACAGGGAAAAACAAAACGTCCTCTTCGTCTGCAGTCGCAACCAGTGGCGCAGCCACACCGCCGAGCAGGTCTGGCGGCGGCATCCACAGCTCAACGTGCGCTCCGGCGGCACCAGCCCCAATGCACGCCACACGGTCTCGGACGCCGACCTTGAGTGGGCCGATGTCGTGATCGTGATGGAGCAGAAGCACAAGTCACGCCTCGTCGCCGACTTCTCCCGTCTGTTGGACAACAAGCCGGTTCACGTGCTCGACATCCCCGATGAGTACAAGTACATGGAACCTGAACTGGTCGAGCTGCTGGAGCAGTCAGTCGGCAGCCTTCTTCACTTGAGGCAGTCAACATGAGCACATCGTGGTGGAAACGGCTGTTCGGCAGCATAGAAAGCAACGCCCGGCCCGTCTCTTCGCAGGTTCGTCTCGATAGCGTGGGTGATCCACCGGATCACATCGAAGCGGCGGGTGCCCCACCCTTGCAGCTGCGGCCCTTGATGCGAATGACCGAGGGCTTGCCGCACCCCGACTGGGCGACCATTGACGCCTGGGTCGACAACATTCCCGCCGCCCAGGATCAGGCTGCGGCGTGGGCACGTTGTGAGCTCGGCTGGTTGCAACATCTCAGGTTTTCCCTCGGCCCCGACTACCGGCTTCACGTGACAGACCGTGAGGCATTGCTGTCCACACTGGATACCGCCACTGCTCAAGCCACCACGGCCTTTGTTGCCAAGTCCAGGGCGCGCATTGCCCGAGCGCTCGAAGGCTTGGCAGAAGTGCCCAAGTCTGGCTACGACATCGTGATGGTTCTGGAGGACGAAGAAACCTACTACCGATATGTGTCGCACCACTACCCGGACGGAGGTCACTTTGCACGGAGCAGCGGCATGTATCTGGGCGTTGGTTGTGGACACTTCATCACCGTCAGGAACCATCTGCACCACATCGAGCCGGTCATCGTCCACGAACTCACGCATGCGCTGCTGAACCACCTGCCACTGCCCACGTGGATCAACGAAGGTCTGGCGGTCAATACCGAACACCGCTTTCATCCGCCACTCACAGGTGCGCACCTAGGAGGCGCAGACTCCATGGAGCAACACGCCCGACATCAAGCGTTCTGGACCCCCGACCACCTCCAGCAGTTCTGGTCTGGCGAAGCCTTCCACCGACCGGGACAGGGCCAAGAACTCGCCTACGACCTGGCCCGCATTCTCACGGCCCAACTCGCCAGCGATTGGCCAAGGTTCACGGCATTTGCGCGATCGGCCCATCGGCTTGACGCGGGCGCCTATGCAGCCCGGCAACTGCTGGGCATCGGCCTGGGACAAGCCGTTTGTGCGCTGCTCGAACGCGACTACACGCCGGATCATGAGCCCACCGAACCCAGCCTCGACACCAGCCCATCCGGGACAGGATGGACGTAACCGCGCTCAGTGCGCGACCGAGCGCGAGAACAGGTTGATCACCACCACGCCCGCGACGATCAGCCCCATGCCGGCCAGCGCGGGCGCGTCCAGCGTCTGGCCGAACACCCACCATCCGATCAGCGAGATCAACACGATGCCCACACCCGACCAGATGGCGTAAGCCACGCCGGTCGGCACGCTGCCCAGCGTCTGCGCCAGACAGTAAAAGGAAATGGCGTACCCGATGACCGTGGCCACGCTGGGCCACAGGCGGGTGAAGCCCTGTGAGGTCTTGAGCAGGCTGGTGGCGATCACCTCGGCCACGATGGCCGCGCCGAGGTACAGGTAAGCGGTCTTCATGCCGGGGACTCTACCCCTGGCCCTTGCCGCTGGCAGGGGCCACCGGCAGCGCGCGGCCCGGGGCCGCCGCCCCAGTCAGACCAGGGCGTTGACCTTCGTTCCCAGCGCGCCTTCGGTCGCCAGCGGCAGGCTGCCCACCACCGAATTGAGCAGCGCTGCCGCGTTGGACGCCTGCGCGTCCATGGCCTTTTTCATCACGCGGATCTGCACCTGCTGGTCGACCTGGTCCGAGCGCGTCTGGACCACCGCGTCCACCAGCGCGGCGGGCGAGACATTCAGGGCATCCATGGCGCTTCCTTCACAAATCGGTTGATGCCTCTGTATCGGCCGGGCAGACCGTCGGCTTGAACCGCCGGTCCACCCACGCCACCCGTGCGCCGGGTCCGCTCACTTTGCCAGCGCCTGCGCCAGCCCCGCCAGGCGCAGAAACTCTCCGCGGTAACCGAAGCGGTCGCCCCCTACGCTGCCCGCCGCCAGTGCGCGGGCATCGGCCACCGTCCACCCGCCCGTGTGGCGCCCGCCGCGCAGCACCTGGCCAAAACCGGCCACAGCGGTGGCAAAGCGGAAGTCCGCATCCGCCTGGTCCAGCGGGCGCATCGCTTCGCGGCGAATCGGCGTCTCGATCAGCTCGCTGCTGCTCTGGCCCGGCCGCTTGTAGCGCAGCCGAAGATGGGCCAACTCGGTGGTGTTCGCTGCGCCTGCGTTGCCCGCCGCGCCGTAGCGCAGCGGGTCGATGGCGCCGCGCGCGCCGGTGAGTGTCAGCTCGTACAGCGCCGTCACCGTGTGGCCGGCGCCGATGTCGCCCGCGTCCACCTGGTCGTTGTGGAAGTCCTCGCGCCGCAGTTGCCGGTTCTCGTAGCCGATCTGGCGGTACTCCTGCACCAGCGCCGGGTCGAACTCGATCTGCACCTTCACGTCCCGGGCAATCGTCGCCAGCGTGGAACTCATCTCGCTGACCAGCACCTTCTGGCCTTCCATCAGGTTGTCCACATACGAATAGGCGCCGTCGCCCACGTCCGCGATCTGCTCCATGAGCGCCTCGTTGTAGTTGCCCGTGCCAAAGCCCAGGGTCGAGAGCGAAATGCCCGTACGGCGCTGGGCCTCCACCATCTTCTTGAGCTGCCCGGTGTCGCTCACGCCCACGTTGAAGTCACCGTCCGTGGCCAGCAGGATGCGGTTGATCCCGCCGTCGATGAAGCTCTGCTGCGCGGCGCGGTAGGCCAGTTCAATGCCCGACGCCCCCGCCGTGCCGCCGCCCGCGCGCAGCCCGTCGATGGCGGTCTTGATCGTCCCCTTGTCCGCGCCCGAGGTGGGCGGCAGCACCACCTGCGTGCTGCCCGCGTAGGTCACCAGCGAGATGCGGTCCACCGGCCGCATCTGGTCCACCAGCAGCTTCAGCGACGACTGCAACAGCGGCAGCTTGTCCGCGCTGTGCATGGAGCCCGACACGTCCACCAGGAACACCAGGTTGGCCGGCGGCAGGCTTTGCTTGGCCACGTCCTGCCCTTTGATGGCCACGCGCAGCAGCACGCGCTGCGCATTCCATGGCGCGGGCGCCAGCGCGGTGTGCACCGCAAACGGCCGGCCGTCGCGCGGCAGCGCGTAGTCGTAAGGGAAGTAGTTGATCAGCTCCTCCACCCGCACCGCGTCGGCCGGCGGCAGCGCGCCGCCGTTGAGCAAGCGCCGCACATTGCTGTAGCTGCCCGTGTCCACGTCCACGCTGAAGGTGGACACCGGCGCCTCGGCCACGCGGTGGATGGGGTTGTCGCTGATCTGGCCGTAGCGCTCATTCGACGGCTGGTCCGGCACGGGCATCGGCATGGGGGCGGGCATGAGCGTCGGCATCACCGCCATACGGGTCATCTCGTGGGCCACCTTGCCCGCTGCCATCGGCCGGGCCGGTGCTGCCGCCGGTGCCACAGCCGGCGGCGCCACCGGCAGTGCCGGGCTGGCCACGGCAGCGTCCGCCTGCGCCTCCGCCCGTGGCGGCTCGGCCGCAGGCGCCGAGGGAGCGGCCACAGGCGCACCGCTGGAACAGGCGGCCAGCTTGGCCGCGATCAGCACAGACAGCAACAGACGGGGAACGGGAACGGACATGGCGGGGGCTCCTGTGAATGGATGAAGAAAAAAGGAAGACCCCGGCTGAAACGGCGCTGCAACCCGAACGGGGTTAACCGACCCTTGCCCAATTCGTAACAGACCGTACAAAATGCCGGGCAGATCACCACAACACCAGCCCCCAGGGAGGGAGCGATATGACCGAACACAGCGGGCCCGCACGCCCGTTCCACATCCGCGTTGACCGCGAACTCACGCACCCGCAGGTGCTGGCCCTGCTGGAAGAGCACCTGGCCGGCATGCGCGCCGCCTCACCACCCGAATGCGTGTTCGCGCTGGACCTCGACGGCCTGCGCCGGCCGGAGATCACCTTTCTCACCGCCTGGCGGCTACCTGCCGAAGGTTCATCCACACACCAGGAAGGCGAACTGATTGCCATGGGCGCCCTGAAGGAACTGACGCCCACCACCGCCACCGCCGGCGGCCACGGCGAGCTCAAGTCCATGCGCACCAGCGCCCGCCACCTGCGCCAGGGTGCCGCGCAGGCCATCCTGACCGAACTGCTGAACCCGGCCCGCCAGCGCGGCTACGCAAGGGTCAGCCTGGAAACCGGCAGCACACCGCCGTTTGATGCGGCGGTGGCGATGTACCGACGCTTCGGGTTTGTGGATTGCGGACCGTTTGCGGATTACCGGGAGGATCCGTTCAGTCGGTTTTTTACAACGACTTTCGCTCAATGACTACATCGTCATTGGGAAGGCAATCGCGATCCAGACTTGGGAATTTGCCCAAAAAGACTTGAAGTCACTTAGGGTTAGGCATGACACACACCATTCCTAGCAATGTGCAGAAACAACAAGAATTTATGCCACAACCAAGGAGGCAACGATGCTACGGATGAAACAATTCAAGGCACTTCGTCTTGGGGCGTTAGTTATCACTCTGGGGATTTCCATCTACGTGATAACAAAAGAAAGGCACTTTCAAAACCAACCTCTAGTACAAACTACAGGCCCTGTCTGCGAAAACACACAATACGTATCAAGGGCACGCACGCCAAGTGGATACGCCCCACCAACTCAATGTCTAGACGAGTTACGAGACGTATTCGTCGGAGTCGCAATTTCGGGCGGAGGTAGCAGAGCTGCAAATTTCGGACTGGGCGTACTAAAAGAACTTGATGATCTAGGCATACTAGAACATGTCTCAGCAATATCGGCCGTCAGTGGCGGCACACTTGCCGCAAGCTATTTCTCCATATATGGCGAAGAGCCGCATTGGGCAGAAAACGCAGTCGAAATATTTTCCACCGACATACTACAATCGTGGATATTAAAGAACCTCAACCCGATAAATATTGCACGAGTCATACTAACAAACGAAGACAGAACAGATCTTCTGGCAGAAACCTTCAATGAAAAGTTATTTAACGGAAACTCACCATTGTACGGCGAACTTGGGAAAATCGGCCGACGTCGCCCAACACTACTTATAAGTGCAACAGACATTACACATGGGGGCAGAATATTCACGTATACGGAAGACTCCTTCCAAAGAATAGGATCCAGAATTGACAACTATCCTATCGCCAGTGCCATGGCCTCATCTGCGGCATTTCCCGCCGTAATGAATGCAGCGACATTGAAAGACTACCGCATACCAGAAGCTCAAGGAAGCGAACCTGAGTACCTACACCTAATTGACGGTGGGCCAGCTGACAATCTTGGGGTTCGATCCTTGATTGAGCATGCAAAAGGATACGTCGTAAGATCGAAGAACTTCAACATCCCATTCAGGGGTTGCTTTATTATGGTAGTGGATGCAGGCCTTCCTGTCGAAGGCAAAATCTACCGAAAGAAGCCTGATCGCAGAGGCGCAATCTCGCACATCATAGACTTAGATTTTTTTGATGCGATTGACACTATGCTATGGCACCAAAGACATAATTCACTCAATGAGATAGGCATTTTCCCCAGCCGATCCACCGACACGCCCCAATACGTTCGCTCTTCGAACAACAATACATTGCACTCAATTCGACCATACAACCGCATCAGCTCGACATTAGTCAAAATTTATTCAGAACAACAAGCGGACGGGAGGCCTGGATTTCGAACCGAAGCAAGAGCTCACGGCTGGCTCATCGGACCTAATCGACCACAGATCGATATCAAGCAACAGGAGTCTGCATTTGAGTGCAGCATCTGGCATATTCCACTAGACGGGGTACAGCATCTGGAGCCATGGACACGCACCAATGGTGAGGATCCAAAATATAACCACCCCAATCAACTCAAAGAAAATCCATCGATCCAGTACCGGTTAAATCTATCAGAGATCGTCACAGGAATCGAAACTAATTTCCGGCTCACAGGACCAGGAAATTGCTCCGCACAGACACTCCAGAAGGCGCTGTTTGACAGCGCGAGGGTACTGGTAGCAGAGGACCACATCAGTCGTCCCAAGGCATGTGCATGGTTTCGGAGAAATGGATTGAGTGTAAACAATGAAAATTGCGACAAAACGCCACCATCACTAGCCCACAAAGAAGTTTGTCATCTTCAATAAATAGAATGTGCTTGATAAGCACATCCGCCAGACACTCAATCCTCCGTCAAGAGTTGACAAAACTGTACGAGAGAGTCACAACAAAGCCAGGCTCGCGATTTCATCATCGCGATCGGCTAAGGCCTCCGCCCCAAAATCAATAAAACTACTGATGCGATTTCCGATTAGCACAGCACCTGACGGGAGCAGCGCCCCAAAGTGCTGCATGCACGATCGAGTAAATATTGACGGAGTTTAGAATGTCCTACACAAAACCTAAATACAGCCGCACAAGCGTTGATCGAGCAGGGAGAATACTTGCCACTGATTTTGGAGTTACTGAAGGAAACGACGACGCATGGGAAGTTCTCGGAAACTGGCGTGCATCTCATGCATTCCCATTAAATACTATCACCGTTGGATTAAAGAACAAAGTAACCCGACTTGGAATCAACGCAATTGTTGTGCAGAGACTGAAGCGATCTAGATCCATTCTGGGCAAGCTCAGCCGGGATTCCATGCGCCTTAGTCAAATGCAAGACATCGGTGGATGCCGCGCGGTCGTCTCAAAGATATCCGATGTATATGCGTTGAGAGACAATTTTAAACGAAGCAGATCTAAACATGAACTCATTTCAATTGACGACTACATTACCAACCCAAAAGCATCAGGATACCGAGGAATTCACCTAGTCTATAAATTCCAAAGCCAAGCAAAACCCGAGTTCAATAAACTGTTACTTGAAGTACAACTAAGAACTGAAGCTCAGCACGCTTGGGCCACTGCCGTCGAGACAGTTGGTGCAGTTCTAGGACAGGCACTAAAGGCTAGCCAAGGGGAAGCAATGTGGCTTGCGTATTTCCAAGTAGCCTCACTCGCACTTGAATACTCCGAAGAAGTAAACGCCTCTCGAAGCTTGCCTCTTTCAAGGGAGGAGGTTGCTAAGCGACTAGTGGAATACGATAGACGTTTAGAAGTTCGGAAGCGACTCGCCGCCTATAGCATTGCCTTGCGAGCCACAGATAAACCACAAACAAAAAATGCCGCCTACTTCATACTGCTATTGCTTCCAGATGAACCCGGACTCCAGATATTCGCCTTCACAAAAGATGAAGCAGAGTTAGCACAGCTGGAATACCAAAGATTCGAACGACAACTACCTTTACGATCCAGGCAGCTCGCTTTATTCCCTGAGCTTGCAGACTATACGGGCGCACAGGTTGTACTTGTCGGGGCAGAATCGCTTAAGTCTATTCGCGACGCCTACCCCAACTACTACCTAGATACTGGTTCATTTATAGAGAAAATCGACTCATTCAAAAGACTACATCGACGATCCATTTTCTGATTGTTTCGGTTGACACTTGATTAGCAGCACACTATTCAACGCATTCCCAAGGTTGTTCTTCGTCGACCAGCTCATAGCGCTCGGGCCGCTTGAAGCGGGCGATCTGATCCAGGCAGGAAGCATCCAAAGTCGCGAATCCAGCGCCGCGCCCGGCAACGGCACCACGAAGGTCACAACGATTTCGCCCCATTCCGGGTCGGGCGCGCCGACCACGGCCACTTCGGCCACACCGCGCAACGGGGTCAGCGCAACGCGCAACGGGGTCACCGCGCAACGGGGTCAGGTCTTGCCTTTTGCCTGCTTGCCAGCTGTCCCACAAACGTTTGAATTGCTCTTTGAATGAACGGTGTCTTGCACTCGAACTGCCAAGTACTCGCGCCGAATCTCACCGGAAGACCGCCATGAACACCACCACGGTCTTCACCCACAACGGTTCGCAAGCCGTGCGCCTGCCGGCGGACGTGCAATTGCCCGATGGCGTCAAAGACGTGCAGGTGCGGGTACGCGGTATGGACCGCATCATTTCGCCGGTTGGGTTCAACTGGAATGCGTTTTTCCTGCGCGGGCCACAGGCGTCCGACGAGTTCATGGCGGAGCGTGCCTCGCAAGCGCAGCCAGACCGTCAATCGACTTGAGAAGAGGTGTTCCACTACCCGGGGGTTCAAAGGCCGAAAAATGTTCTTTTAAGAGCAGTTGCCGACTATATTGAGCCAAAAATGTTCTTAAAAGAGCATTTTTGAGCTTCAAAGCACCCGAGTGTGCTCAGGCTTCGGACCTCACACCCGGTCCCGCCACACCGCATTCAACACCATCGCGGGTTGCTCCAGCCCCCAAGACTGCTCCAGCCATGCACGACGACACCCCGTATCACTTCTTCAAGGGCATGACCTTCCGGTTCGAGGAAGGGAGCAAAACCATTCAAGTCTGGTACAGCAACTGGAGCGGGAAAGAAGTCATCACCGTCAACGGTGATGTCGTCAGCACCAGACGGCAGTTCGGATTGAACAGCACCCATCCGTTCCAGATCGGCGGTGATGCCTACAGTGTCCAGATGCGCACGACCAGTCGGCTCAAAGGACCACTGGTCTGCACCTTGAGCAAGGGCAGCGAACCCATCCTGCGCCAGCAGCTTGGGTTCAGCAAGGCGGAGCCCCAAGAGAACCAAAAGCAGCCTGACCTCAAACGCAGAGCGACTCAGTTCCTCCTGGGAGCTGGCGCATGGATGGTCATTGCGTTGCTGGTCTTCACGGTCCAAAAGCAGTTGCAACTATCGCGCTGGGTGGCGTTTTCAGCGCTGGTACTGCTTGGATTTGGCTTTGAGCTCTATAGAGCTCGAAACTCCCCTGCGTTCACCGCCACCATCATCAAAGAAGACCTGAGATCGCCCGTGCCGGAACATGCCCCTCTCCTTGAATGATTGAACTCACCACCTCTCAACTGAGGCGCAGCACAGCCATCGCCCTCTGGTGGACCCTGCATGCGCTGGTGGCGGCGGTGCTGATGCAGTACGCCGTGGGCGATTTCACCGGCAAGGCTTTGGGTGTGGGCCAGTTCGTCCCGGCCGGGATGGCGCAGGTGATGCGATTGCTCAAAGTGCCGCTCGACCCGTTGCCCGCCTTTGTTCTGTTGTTCTTGGGCTTGTGGGGTGGCACCTATGCCCTGGCACTGTTGAAACACCGTGCCCTGAAGGCGCTGAGCGCATCAGAGATGGATTCGCTCGCTGCTGAGTCGCTGCGCTGGACCCTGCAGCAGCTTGTGCGCCCCGGGTGGCTTGTGGTGGCACTGGGAGGCACTGCGCTGATGGTTCTGGTGCTGCTGGGCCTTCGCAGCTTCATGTTCACCATGATCCTGTTGGCGCTGTTCATTTACATCGCGCCGCTCCTGGTCCTGCGGCCCCGCCATTTGGGCAGCAATTCCGCAGATCGTTCATGGCGACCCAGCGCGGCCGCTGTTGCCGTATACGTGCTGCTTGACCTGGTCGCTCGGGCTGCTGACGCAGGCATCACGGCCTTGGCCGGAGGACTTGGCAAGGTGATTTCAGAGCCGTTGAGCCTCTGGTTGGTCTGGCTGGCCACCAGTGCTCTAGTGTTCGTGCGCGATTGGCAGAACGTTCGCAGCCATCTGGCGTCGCGTTTCAGTTGGCGCTTCCTGGCACTTTGCGTTGTGGGTACTGTGCAACCCGTGGCCGCTTTCGTCCTCTGGTTGATGCCACCCGTGCTGTTGCTGGTTCACTATCACCTGTTCATCGCGCCCACCGTGTGGGAGCTGCGGCAATACGTGCCAGCTCCGTTGGCCACCTTCCAGCAGATGTTCATGGTCCTTGAGAGCGTCTTCCCCGACTTGCTCACCTGGGGGATCGCTGCAACACCTTTGTTGGCAATCGCCTTCAGTCTCTACATGGGCCGTTGTCTCGTCGTGTTCGACGGCGCAGCGGGTCAAACCTTGGCCCGCAGCACCGTCTTCAACACCTTCCCATAGTTGTTCTTCGGCAGCGCCTCGACGACCTCGTAGCGCTTGGGCCGCTTGAAGCGGGCGATCTGGCCCAGGCAGAAGGCGTCGAGCGCCATCGCGTCCAGCGCCGCACCCGGTTGCGGCACCACAAACGCCACCACAATTTCGCCCCACTCGGTATCGGGCGCGCCGACCACGGCCACTTCGGCCACGCCGGGTGCGTGCAGCAGCACCTCTTCCACCTCGCGCGGGTAGATGTTGCTGCCGCCGCTGATGATCAGGTCCTTGCTGCGGTCCTTGAGGGTGAGGAAGCCGTCGGCGTCGAGCGCGCCCATGTCGCCAGTCCACAGCCAGCCCTGCCGGATGGCGGCCTGGGTGGCTTCGGGGTTGCGCCAGTAGCCGGCCATGACGCTGTCGCCGCGCATCAGCACTTCGCCCACCTCGCCCACGGGCAGTGACTGCCCATCAGGCCCCGCGACGCGGATGCGCACGGGGGTCTGCGCCACGCCGACGGAAGCGATGTGCGCTTCGTGCCGCGGGTGCGCGGTGTCGGCCAGGTGGGCGCGGCTGAGGGCGGTGCCGGTCATGGGGCTTTCGCCCTGGCCGTAGATCTGCACGAAACGCGGGCCCATGGTGCGCAGCGCGCGGCGGATGTCGGCGGCGTACATGGGCGCGCCACCGTAGACGATGGTCTTGAAGCGCTGGCCGCATTGTTCGGGCGTGAGGCCCTGCGCCTCGGCCTCGTCGACGATGCGTTTGACGATGGTGGGCGCGGCGAACAGCGAGAGCGGGCCGAGTGCGCGGCCCAGCTCGAACAGATCGGCCGCGTCGAGCCCGCCCGAGGCGGGCACCACGTGCCGCGCGCCGGCCATGAGGTGCGGGATGGCGTAGAGGCCGGCGCCGTGCGACATGGGCGCGGCGTAGGCGATGGCGTCCTGCGGATTGACGTGGTCCACGTCGTTGAAGTAGCCCAGCCCCATGGTGAGCAGGTTGCGGTGCGTGATCATCACGCCCTTGGGCCGGCCGGTGGTGCCGCTGGTGTAGAACAGCCAGGCGGTGTCGTCGGGGGCGCGGTCTTCGATCTCGGGCAGCCCATCGCCTTCGTTCATCCACGCGTCGCAGGCGGCGCTGTCCACGTCCGTCACGCCGTCCAGCCCAGTGAGTTCCGCCGGGTCGGGCACGACGTCGCTTGTCACAAACGCCCAGCGCGCGCCCGCGTTATTCACGATCCACTGAACCTCTTTCAGGTGCAGCTTGGCGTTGACCGGCACGACCACCAGCCCAACCCACCAGGCGCCGAACAGCAGCTCCAGATAACGCGGGTGGTTGCGCATGAACAGCACGACGCGGTCGCCCGGTTGCAGGCCGGCTGACCGCAGGCGGGCGCCCACACGTGCGGCGCGTTGCGCCCACTGCGCATGGCTGGCCACGGGCTGGGTGCCGCTGAAGAGGGCGGGCCGATCGGGGTGTTCCAGCGCCTGGCGCTGCAGCAGGTGGGCGAGGTTCATGGCGGGGTCTGCGCGGTGATGAATGGGCGGGCTGTGCCATTGTCAGGGCGGCGTGCCCGGGCTTCGCTCGGCGTCAGCCAGCCAGAGGGTGAGCGCCCTTACAGTGGATCGCATGAGCGACACCCTGCCCCCGCTGATCACCGCGCTGCTGGACCCGGCGCGCTACCCGCACCCGGTGCAGCGGGTGGACCTGATGCAGACGCACGGTGCCTGGGTGCTGCTGGCGGGCGACTTTGCCTACAAGATCAAGAAGCCGGTGCGGTTCCCGTTCATGGACTTCGGCACCCTGGGCGCGCGGCGCCACGCCTGCGAGACCGAGATCCGCGTGAACCGGCGTTTTCAGCAGCACGACCGCCCGGCCACGCAGCTGTACCTTGGGGTGCTGCCCATCGTGGGCACGTTGGACGAGCCGCGTTGGGGCCGCCCGGGCGATGAGGCGCAGGCCGTCGAGTTCGCGGTGCAGATGCGCCGCTTTGACGAGGCCGCGCGGCTGGACCATGTGTGTGCGCGCGGCGCGCTGACGGCCGAGCACCTGAGCGGACTGGCGCGGCGCATGGTGCGCTTCCAGGCGCGGGCGGCGGCGGCCGGGCCTGAGCAGCCCTGGGGCCACCCGGCGGCGGCCATGCGCTGGCCGCGCGAGAACTTCAGCACCCTGCGCAGCGCGCTGCGCGAGCCGGCCGACGCGGCGCAGGTGCAGGCCTTGAGCGACTGGACGGAGCAGCGCTTCGTGGCCATCGAGCCGCTGCTGGCGCGGCGGCGCCAGAAGGGCCGAGTACGCGAGGGGCACGGCGACCTGCACCTGGCCAACCTGGTGCTGGTCTCTGCCGAAGGCGCGCACCCGGACGAGGTGCTGCCGTTCGACGCCATCGAGTTCAACGACGAGCTGCGCTGGATCGACGTGGCCAGCGACATGGCCTTTGCCTGGATGGACCTGCTGGACCACGGCCAGCCGGGGCTGGCGAACGTATTGCTGAGCGAATGGCTGGACGCCAGTGGCGATGTGTCGGCGCCCAGCGTGTGGAGCTTTTTTGCGAGCTACCGGGCCGGCGTGCGGGCCAAGGTGGCGGCCCTGCGCGCGGCGCAGCAAGCGGGCACGCCCGAAGCGCAGGCCAGCCTGGCCGAGGCGCGGCGCTACCTGGCGCTGGCGCAGGCCATTGCGCACCCGCCAGCGCCGCGGCTGGTCATCACGCACGGGCTGTCGGGCAGCGGCAAGAGCTGGGCGTCGGGCCGCTGGCTGCAGGCCGAGGCCAGCGGCTGCGCGATCCGCCTGCGCTCGGACGTGGAGCGCAAGCGCCTACACGGCGTGAGCCCGCTGGCGGCCAGCGGCTCGGGCCTGAACGAAGGCCTGTACCGGCCGCAGGCGCACGAGGAGACCTACGCGTCGCTGCGCACCCGCGCCCGCGGCCTGCTGCAGGACGGCTGGACGGTGGTGGTGGACGCGGCCTTTTTGCGCGCGGCCGAGCGCCGGGCCTTTGCCGAGCTGGCGCAGGCCGAGGGCTGCCCGTTCCACGTCCTGGCCTGCGAGGCGCCGGTGGACGTGCTGCGCGAGCGCATCACCGCGCGGCAGGCGGCGGGGGCCGATGCGTCGGAAGCGACGCTGGCGGTGCTGGAGCAGCAACTGGGCTGGCTGGAGCCGCTGACCGACGCCGAACGCGCCAGCGCGCTGGCCCCGTAAACGCGGCTGCGTAAATTTCTTCAAACCCGGCGGTCGCGCTTTCACAAGCCTTTTGGTGGTGGGCTGGCTACCATCGCCAGATTCCACACACCCGGAGACAAGTCCCATGCCCGTGATCACCAACATCGAAGACCTGCGCGTCCTGGCCGAGAAGCGGGTGCCGCGCATGTTCTACGACTACGCCGACTCCGGCTCGTGGACCGAGGGCACCTACCGCGCCAACAGCGACGACTTCCAGAAGATCAAGCTGCGCCAGCGCGTGGCGGTGAACATGGAGAACCGCAGCACAGCCACGAAGATGGTGGGGCAGGACGTGAAGATGCCGGTGTGCATCGCGCCGGTGGGCCTGACCGGCATGCAGAGCGCCGACGGCGAGATCAAGGCGGCCAAGGCGGCCGAGAAGTTCGGCATCCCGTTCACGCTGTCCACCATGAGCATCTGCTCGATCGAGGACATCGCGGCCAACACCACCGCGCCGTTCTGGTTCCAGCTTTACATGATGCGCGACCGCGAGGCCATGGCCCGCATGATCAACCGCTGCAAGGTGGCCAAGTGCAGCGCCCTGGTGCTGACACTGGACCTGCAGGTGATCGGCCAGCGCCACAAGGACCTGAAGAACGGCCTGACCGCGCCGCCGCGGCCCACCATTGCCAACATCATCAACCTCATGACCAAGCCGCGCTGGTGCCTGGGCATGGCGGGCACGAAGCGCCACACCTTCGGCAACCTGGTGGGCCACGTGAAGGCGGTGACCAACATGAAGTCGCTGGCCTCGTGGACCAACGAGCAGTTCGACCCGACCCTGTCATGGGAAGACGTGGCCTGGGTCAAGGAACAGTGGGGCGGCAAGCTGATCCTCAAGGGCATCATGGACGTGGAAGACGCGCAACTGGCGGTGCAGAGCGGCGCCGACGCGATCGTGGTGAGCAACCACGGCGGCCGCCAGCTCGACGGCGCACCCAGCAGCATCGAGGCGCTGCCCGCCATCGTGGCCGCGGTGGGCGACCAGATCGAGGTGTGGATGGACGGCGGTATCCGCAGCGGGCAGGACGTGCTCAAGGCCTGGGCACTGGGCGCGCGCGGCACCATGATCGGCCGCGCCATGGTCTACGGCCTGGGCGCGATGGGTGAAGAAGGCGTGCTCAAGGCGCTGCAGATCATCCACAAGGAACTGGACATCACCATGGCCTTCTGCGGCCACACCAACATCCAGAACGTGGACAAGTCCATCCTGCTGCCGGGCACCTACCCGACCGCCTGAGCGCAGCGGCTGAGCGTGGGGGCGAGGGCCAGCCGCCGGGCCGCCCCAAGGCAGGCTCAGCCCCCTGACCCGGCAAGGACCGGGTCCCTACCCGGTCCTGGGGCAGCGACCCGCGCAGCGGTGGAGCGTGGGGGCTGCTAACCGATCTTCAGCCGATCTGCTGCAGCACCGGCCGCAGCACGACCCACAGGTCCATTGCATCGGGGCGCTGCAGCGGGCTGCACGCCGCCACCCAGGGCAGGCCCTGGCGTTCCACCAGTTCCTGCAGCTCGGGTGTCAGCTGCGCACGCGTCCCCAGCCCCACGATGACAGGGGCATGGTGCACCTGGCGGTTGGCCGACAACACCCGCTCGATCAGGTGCTGGTTGCGCGCGGCGTCGTCGCCCAGCAGCAGCACCATGGCCGCATGGTCGGGCAAGAAGGCGTGCGCCATGCCCATGGCCAGACCCTTGCGGGCATTGGCCACCAGGCGCCAGCCCACCTGGCCCAGGGAAGGCAGGTCCAGGTAGTCGCTTTCCACGTCGCGCGCCGCGTCGGCCGCGCCGGCAAAACGGCGCCGCACCAGCGGGCGCTTCTGGTGCGTGGCCAGGGCCTGCAGCAGCTCGAACGCGTGCGCGCCCTGGGCCGAGAGCAGCATGGCGCGGGGGAAGGTGCCATCGGTCAGCGGCATGTCGGCGGCGGGCGGCGAACACAGGCGCAGCCACACGCTGGCGGGCTCCAGCGCCGTGGCGCGCACCTGCCGGTCTTGCAGGGCAAACAGGCGGCGGGCAAACGCGGTGGGGCCTTCGTCGGACTGCACGATGGAACCGATCCAGGGGCGAAACAGCCGCGGCTTGCCGCTGCTGTGGTGCACCACCTGCAAGCCCTGATGCCGCGGGTCCTGCGACACGCGGTCGAGCAGCGTGCGGATGCCAGCCTCGGGCCCTTCGATCCACTCGACGAACCAGCCGCTCATGTGCAGCAGCGCCACGCGCAGGCCAGCCGCCTGGTTGTGCACCACCGCGTGGTCGCGGATGCGGCGCATTTCGTCGAGCACCGGCCCGTCCACCTTGCTCAGGCTGGCGTAGATCAGGCGCGAGACCGCCTGCAGCGGCACTTCCGAGGCGCTGTCGGGCCAGTGGGTGGCAGAGGTTTCGGGGTCGGCAGACGACATGGTTCAGGGACAACAGGCACGGGAGGGGCGGCTACAGGACGCGTGGGAGAATCAGGGCCCGGCCGCACCACCATGGCGGCGGCCGCATGTTAGGCCTGAAAGCACCCGACATCCCTGTGGGGATCCACAAGACACCGACCGCCTGCCCACCACCATGACATCGACCGATCCCGCTGTTTCTCAAGCCCCCGCCGACCGCCGTGTGTCGACGTGGTGGCGGATGCTGGCCGTTGCCCTGATGGTGGTGCTGCTGATCGGCTGGGCCGCCAGCGCCAGCATGGTGGAACAGCTCAAGGCGCAGATCGCCCACGCGCAAGCCAAGCTGGCCGACCAGCCGCAGATCACCCAGGTGGCCGTGCTGGTGGACAGCCAGGGCCTGCCGGCCATGCTGGCCACCTTCACCGCCAAGGACAACAAGCTGCAGCTGCAGCGCCTGAACGAGGTCAAGGAAGGCCGCGAGGACAGCATGCAGGTCTGGGCGCTGGACGCCAGCGGAAAACCGCGCTCGCTGGGCATCGTCGGGAGCAAGTACAAGACGCTGCAGATGCCGGTGCTGCCGGTGGACCTGCAGGGCGCGACGGAACTGGCCATCAGCGCCGAAAGCAAGGGTGGCGTGGCCGCCGGTGCACCGCCCAGCCTGCCCTGGCTGTTCAAGGGCTGGCTGGTGCAGAAAGCCATCTAGAGGGATACAGCCCCCACGCTCCGCCGCTGCGCGGGTCGCTACCCCTCCGGCGCTGGAAACCGGCCAGCCCAGGGCACCGCCGGGCCGGCCTTGCCGGATGGACAGTGCCGCCACCTTGGAGGGGTAGCACGCAGCGCTGCAGGGGGTTACCTCAACTCGTACTCGAACGAGCTGACGACGCGCAGCCGCTTGGTGCGCGAGCTGCCGTCGTCGAAGTCCTGCCCGTCGTCGCCGCTGATGCGGATCACGCCCTGGTTGGCGCTCTTGAGCGGGCCCAGCGTGGCGCCGGCTTCGGCGGCGAACTTCTGCGCCTGCTCGCGCGCGTTCTTGGTCGCTTCGGCCAGCAGGGGGGCCTTCACGTCGTTGAAGCCGCGCAGCTGGTAGCGCGGCCCGGCAACGCCTTCGCCCTCGCCACCGAGCTGCACGCCGGCCTGGATCAGCGGGTCCAGCGCCAGGGCGGCCTTTTCCACCTCGGCCACGCGCGCGCTCTTGACCACGATGCGGCCACTGCCGTTGAAGCGGAACGGCACGTTGCCCTGCGCGTAGTCGCGCGCCAGCAGGTCCTGCACCGACAGGGGTTTGGCCTCGATTTCATCGTCCTGGAAGCCTTGCGCTTTCAGGAACGCGCGCACCTTGTCGCGGTCCCCGGCCAGGGCCTGCTGCACGCCGGCGAACTCGTTGCCCGCGCGGCGGAAGTTCAGCGTCCAGATGGCGAAGTCGCTCTGCACGTCCTTCTCGGCCAGGCCCTTGACCGAGATGCTGCGATCGGCCATGCGAAAGCGCTCCAGGCCCCCACTGACAAAGAGGCCCGCGACGGCAATGCCGCCCGCGACCAGCAAGGCCGTGAGCAGGCGGGGGAAAGTGGTGTTCATGTGCAAGCTCCCGAAACCACGGCCAGAGGCGGCCGCGTGTGCCCCAGTTTAGACCCGCAGCGCGGCGCTATGCTCGCCGTTGTGACCGCCCCGGCCCCACCGCTTCGCCGCATCGCCCACCTCGACATGGACGCGTTCTACGCGTCGGTCGAGCTGCTGCGCTACCCGCAGCTCAAGGGCCTGCCGGTGGTCATCGGTGGCGGGCGGCGGCGCGAGGACGACATGTTCGCCCGCCTGCGCGAGGCTTACCCGGAACGCGAGTGGGACGCGCAGAACCTGGACCGCATCCCGCTGGACTTTTTCCCGCGCCTGAAGAACTACACGGGCCGCGGCGTGGCCACCACCGCCACCTACGCGGCGCGGCAGTTCGGCGTGGGCTCGGCCATGGGGCTGATGAAGGCCGCCAAGCTCTGCCCCGACGCCATCCTGCTGCCGGTGGACTTCGAAGAGGTCAAACGCATCTCGCGCCTGTTCAAGAGCACCATCACCGAGATCGCGCCGGTCATGGAGGACCGTGGGGTGGACGAGGTCTACATCGACTTCACCCACGTGCCGGGCGGCCAGCGCGAAGGCGGCCGGGTGCTGGCGCGGCTGATCCAGAAAAGCATCTTCCAGGCGACCGGGCTGACCTGCTCCATCGGCGTCGCGCCCAACAAGCTGCTGGCCAAGATGGCCAGCGAGTTCAACAAACCCAACGGCATCAGCATCGTGCAGCCCGACGATCTGCAGACGCTGATCTGGCCCCTGCCCTGCCGCAAGATCAACGGCGTGGGCCCCAAGGCCGACGCGAAGCTGCAGGGCCACGGCATCCACACCATCGGCGAGCTGGCGGCGCGCGAACTGCCCTGGCTGGTGGACAGCTTTGGCCGCAGCTACGGCGCCTGGCTGCACGCGGCCGCCTGGGGGCGTGATGACCGCCCGGTGGTGACCGAAAGCGAACCGGTGAGCATGAGCCGCGAGACGACCTTCGAACGCGACCTGCACGCGGTGCGCGACCGGGCCGAGGCCGGCGCCATCCTCACCCGGCTGTGCGAGCAGGTGGCCGGTGACCTGCAGCGCAAGGGCTACGTGGGCAAGACCATCGGCATCAAGATCACCTTCGACAATTTCGAGAAGGTCACGCGCGACCAGACCATCGACCTGCACACCGCCGACGCGGCCACGATCCGCCGCGTGGCCGGGCTGTGCCTCAAGCGGGTGGACCTGACGCGGCGCTTCCGGCTGCTGGGCGTGCGCGTGGGCACGCTCGTCAAGGCGGGGACAGAAAGCCCGGCGCCCCACGGCTACAGTGAACGCCAGACTTCCCACCACAAGGCCCCCGATGAACGCACCGACCTGCTTTTCCCTGAACTGGATTGACAGCCACATCGCCCACCTGGTGCTCAGCCGCCCCGAAGCGATGAACACCATGCACCCGACCTTCTGGCGCGAGCTGGACGAGATCGTCACACAGCTGCACCGCGAGGGCACGGCGCGGGCGCTGGTCATCAGCTCCACCGGCAAGCACTTCAGTGCCGGCATGGCGCTGGAGACCTTTGCCGGCGCCATCCAGATGGACGACCAGAGCCCCGAAGGCCGCGCCGCCATCTTCGACCTGCTGACCGACATGCAGGCCACCTTCACCAAGATCGAGAACCTGCGCTGCCCGGTGATCTTCGCCATCCAGGGCGGCTGCATCGGCGGCGCGGTGGACATGGTCACCACCGGCTGCATCCGCTACGCGACGGCGGACGCCTTCTTCTGCATCCAGGAGATCAACATCGGCATGGTGGCCGACGTGGGCACGCTGCAGCGGTTACCGAAGCTGGTGCCGTTCGCGGTGGTGAAAGAACTGGCCTACACCGGCCGCCGCCTGGGCGCCGCCAAGGCCGAGCAGTATGGGCTGGTGAACGCCGTGTTCGACACGCCCGAAGCGATGCTGGCGGCCGCCTTGCAATGCGCCAAAGACATCGCCAGCAAGCCGCCGATCGCCATCTGGGGCACCAAGCAGGCAGTCACCTATGCCCGCGACCACAGCGTGGAAGACAGCCTGCGCCAGATGGGCTGGCTGCAGGGCGCGATCTGGAGCAACGCGCACGTGCGCGAATCGATCGCGTCCATGAAGGACAAACGCGCGGGCGACTTCACGCCGCTGTCGGCGCTGCAGTCGTTCAAAGAACTGGGCTGAACACCGTGCACCGACCCCGCCTGCACCTGCTGGCCACCGGCGGCACCATCGCGGGCGCCAGCGCTTCGGCCACGCAGTACGTGGGCTACCGCCCGGCCGTCACACCGGTGGATGCGTTGCTGGCGGCGGTACCGGCGCTGGCCGAGGTGGCCGACATCACCGGTGAGCAGGTGGCCCAGGTGGCCAGCCAGGACATGACCGGCGCGCTGCGCCTGGCCCTGGCGCAGCGCATCAACGCCCTGCTGGCCACCGACACCTTCGATGGCGTGATCGTCACCCACGGCACGAACACGCTGGAGGAGACCGCCTACTTCCTCAACCTCACCGTGCGCAGCCGCAAGCCGGTGGTGCTGGTGGGGGCCATGCGCCCGGCCAACGCCCTGAGCGCGGATGGGCCGATGAACCTGTTCCGCGCCGCCGTGGTGGCCGCCAGCGAACAGGCCGCCGGCCGCGGCGTGGTGGTGGTGATGAACGACCGCATCATCGGCGCCCGCGACCTGCACAAGGCCGACACCATGACCGTGGACGCCTTCAGCGCACCGCTGTTCGGCGTGCTGGGACTGGTGAGCGATCGCCACGCGCACTTCTACCGCGGCGGCCTGCGCCGCCACACCGCCGACAGCGCGTTCGTTGTGAGCCACCTGCACAGCCTGCCGAGCGTGCACATCGCCTACGGCCACGAAGACGACGACGGCACCGCCATCGACGCGTTCGTGGCGGCCGGCGCGCAGGGCATCGTGCACGCGGGCGCCGGCACGGCCTCGGTCAGCCAGCGGGTCCAGCCGGCCATCCTGGAGGCGGTGGCGCGTGGCGTGGTGGTGGTGCGCGCCCCGCGCGGCGCCCACGGCCTATTGGCGCGCGGCATGGAGTTCGACGACGAGACCCACGGCACCGTGACGGGCGACACCCTCAGCCCGCCCAAAGCGCGCGTGCTGCTGCAGCTGGCACTGACGCAAACGCACGACCCGCGCGCGGTGCAGCGGCTGTTCGACGAACACTGAGGCGCCTGCTCAGGCCGCCAGCTCTCTGGCTCCCCGACCGCTCAGGGCCGCAGCACCCTGGCCACCGGGTTGAAGCGCAGGCGGAAGGCGTCGGGCATGTCCGAGCCGAGCAGCGGGCGCAAATACAGGCGGAAGGCGTCGGTCACATCCGTGCCGCTGGCGGTGATGAACTCGTCTTCCATCGTGCGCGTCTTGCCAGCCACGGCTTCCAGCGGCAGCAGCTCGTAGTCGGCCGAATAGAAACCGGTGCGCTTGATCGCCACCGAGCCGTCCACGTTGCCCCACATGGCGAACTGCACCGCTTTCTCGCCCACCTCGCGCGCCTCGCGCTGGTCCACGTCTGACACGCAGCCAATGAAGCTGCGCTGCAGGTAGCCGAAGGTGTCGCCGCGCACGCGCTTGATGCCCAGCTTGGCCTTGATCTCCTCACACAGCAGATCGGCCAGCGCGCCGGTGCCGGACAGCTGCACGTTGCCGTGCGCGTCTTTCTCCACGTCTTTCGCCAGCTGGGTGATGATGGGCTGGCCTGAAGCATCGTGGATGCCTTCGCTCACCGCGATCACGCAGCGGCCATGGCGTTCGTACATGGCCTTCACATCGGCCAGGAATTTCGGGATCTCGAACACCCGCTCGGGCACGTAGATCAGGTGCGGGCCGTCGTCCGGAAACTTCTTGCCCAGCGCCGACGCGGCGGTGAGGAAGCCCGCGTGGCGCCCCATCACCACGCCCACGTACACGCCGGGCAACGAAGCGTTGTCGAGATTGGCGCCGGCAAAGGCCTGCGCCACGAAGCGCGCCGCCGACGGGAAGCCCGGCGTGTGGTCGTTGCCCACCAGGTCGTTGTCGATGGTCTTGGGGATGTGGATGGAGCGCAGCGGGTAGCCGGCCTTGCGCGCCTCTTCGCTGACGATGCGCACCGTGTCCGACGAGTCGTTGCCGCCGATGTAGAAGAAGTGCTCGATCTCGTGCGCCTTAAGAACCTTGAAGATCTCCTGGCAGTACTTCAGGTCGGGCTTGTCGCGCGTGGAACCCAGGGCCGAGGCCGGCGTGCGCGCCACGGCTTCGAGGTTGTGGCTGGTCTCCTGCGTGAGGTCGACGAAGTTCTCGTCCACGATGCCGCGCACGCCGTGGCGCGCGCCGTAGATGCGCTGCACGTTCTGGAAGCGCCGCGCCTCCAGCGCCACGCCCACGAGCGACTGGTTGATGACCGCGGTGGGGCCGCCGCCCTGGGCGACGAGGATTTTTCCGGATGACATGCGGGACTCCTGAAAAGGTCGTGGGACAACGCAGCCAATATAGCCCCGGTGCGGCGGGCGGTGCGACACTGACGGCCATGATGAAAACCTTTCACAACCCCCACCACGCGCTGCACCAGGGGCGCGAAGAGATGTTCCGCGGCCGCATGGTGCCGTGCCACGAGGTACCGGCGCGGCTGGACTTTGTGCTGGCCGAGCTGCAGCGCCGGCCGCTGGGCGAACTGCTCACGCCGACCATCGCTGACACCGAACTGGACGGGGCCATCGCCCGCGTGCACGCCGCGCGCTACACGCAGTTTCTGGCCGGCGCCTGGGACGAATGGGTGGCTATGGACCCGGCCAACGCGCAACGCGATGCCCTCCCGTCGGTCTGGCCCTTGGGTAACCGGCACGCCTTCCGCACCGACGTGCTGCCGCGCAACTTTGCCGCGCGGCTGGGCCTGTTCTCGTTCGACTCGGGCTCGCCGCTGATGGCCGGCACCTGGGCCGCTGCGCGCGGCGGCGCGGCCTGCGCGCTGGCCGCAGCGCACGAGGTGCTGGGCGGCGCGCGCAGCGCCTTTGCCCTGACACGCCCGCCCGGCCACCACGCGGGGGCCGACTTCTTCGGCGGTTACTGCTTCCTGAACAACGCCGCCATCGCCGCGCAAACCCTGCGCGACGGCGGGAAGCAGCGCGTGGCGGTGCTGGACGTGGACTACCACCACGGCAACGGAACGCAGACCATCTTCTACGAGCGCGCCGACGTGCTGACGGTCTCGATCCACGGCGACCCGATGACCGAGTACCCCTTCTTCCTGGGGCATGCGGACGAGCGCGGCGCGGGTTCGGGCGAGGGCTTCAACCTCAACCTGCCACTGCCGCGCGGCACCGGTTTTGCCGCCTGGCGCGCCGCGCTGGACCAGGCCCTGCAGGCGGTGGCCGGCTTCGGCGCCGACGCGCTGGTGGTGCCCATGGGCCTGGACACCTTCGAGGGCGACCCGATCTCGGGCTTCACCCTGCGCAGCGACGACTACTTCGCGGTGGGCGAGGCCCTGGCCGGCGCCGGCCTGCCCACGGTATTCACCTTCGAAGGGGGTTACGCGGTGGACGCGGTCGGTACCAACGCGGTCAACCTGTTGCAGGGCTTCCAGCGCGCCGCCGGCTGAGCCGGCGGCGGCGCGCGGTCGGGATCAGACGGCGAAGCGCGAGAGCAGGATCGCCGAAAACGCCACCAGCGCCGACGACAGACCCCGCACGAAACGCGTGGCGTACCACGGCTTGGCCAGCAGGGGCTGGCAGACCAGCACCCAGACCAGCAGGATCAGCAGCTGCGCCGCTTCGATGCCCAGGTTGAAACCCAGCAGGGCCCAGGGCAGCAGGGACAGCGGTGCCTGTGCGTCCAGCAGCAGGCCGGCAAAGCCCATGCCGTGCACCAGGCCGAACACGCCGGCCAGCACATCGGTGCGCAGCCAACGCACGGGGTAGAGGTTCAGCAGGGCCGAGATCCCGATGGACAGCACGATGGCCGGTTCCACCCAGTCGCTGCTCACCCGCAGCCAGCCCATGGCCACCAGACCGAGCGTGACCGAATGGCCCAGGGTGAACGCGGTCACCGTGCTGAACATGCGCAGCCAGTCCGAGGACCGCACCGCGGGCTGCAAGGGTTTGACGTGCATGGGCTGCAGCGGGCGCCGCAGGGGCAGGTACAGCGGCAACACCAGCGCCAGCAGGAACGCCATGTGGTCGTAGCCTTCGAGCATGTGGGTCGCGCCGGTCCAAATGTAGTTCCAGACGGTGGCGGCGGGCGTCTGGGCCGACGAACCCGACGCCGGCCGACCGAGTTCCAGCACCTCACCCGGCGCCACGGTGGCGAGTACGGGTTGCCCGCCCCACTCTCCGGAGACCAGCAGGCGGTGGCTGCTGTCGGCCTCTTCCATGAGGTGGTAGGGCATGCGCAGCCGGTCTGTGCCACACGGCCAGATGGCCTCGGCCACCCAGTACGCACCGTCGCTGCGGCGCTCCAGCCCCTGGGCGGACCAGTCGGGTGAACAGGTGTCGGAGGCTTCGGCGCCAGAGCCTTGCAGGACCTGGCCGAGGTGGGCTGAGACCACCGGGGCGGCCGCACGGACTTCACCCCAGGTGACCTGACCGTCCTGGTCGGTGTCGATGGGCAGCACGACGTCCAGGTCTTTGAGCGCCACGGACAGCCGCAGGCTGGCCTGGCCATCGGGCGCGGTGCCGACCACCAGGTAAGCGTCGCTGCCCTTGTGGGCCAGGGCTTGCAGCGGGGCAAACAGGCACAGGGCGCCCAGCGCCGCGGCACACAGACGGCGGGCAAACAATGGCATCCAGCAGCGATCAGAGAACATCGTTCCACTCCTTGGGCAGGCTCTTGTCCATCAGGCCCGAGACCTCCAGCTGCGCACGCAGCTGGAAGAACCCCTTGCGATCACCCGTCTGGCGGGCGACGTCCAGGGCCAGCCGCCAGTCGACCGGCTCCTTCTGCAACGCCAGGTTGCGCTGCGCCCACCGCTGGGCCTGGGCGGCGTCGTCCAGCAGCCACAGCGCCGTCAGGGCGTATTCGCGGGCATGGGCATCGAGCTGTTCGCCGCGCTGCTCCTGCGCCTGCTGGCGGTTGAGCAGCTCGGCGCGCAGGGTTTTCCACTCGGGCTGGTTGGTCATGCGGTGTGCGCGTGCGCGGCGCAGCAACACGGCGTCGGTGTCGGGGGCGGCGCTGAGCACCGTCAGCGCTTCGGGGCCGCGACCCAGGCGCAACAGCAGGTCGGCCTTGGCCAGTGCGGTGTACGGGTCGGCCTCCAGCGCCAGGCTCTGCCGGTAACGCTGCAAGGCCTGTGCGGTCTGCCCCTGGCGCTCGAGGTGTTCACCCCAGAGCGACAGCAACCAGGATTCGATGGCGGGATGCTCGGCGCGGACCTGCGCCTGCAACGACTCCCATGCGGCACCGACCGAAGCGCCCTGCAAGCTGCGCAGTTCGGTGGTGCAGATGCGGCCGTACAGCGCAGCGCCCGTGGCGGCGACCTTGGCGCAGGCGTCCTGGGCCTGGGCGTAGCGACCGTCGAGCTTGTAGAGGCTGGCCAGTGTCAGCCAGGCCTGGGCGTGGGACGGCGCCGCCTGCAGCGCCTGCTGCAAACGTGACTGGGCCTCGGCGAACCGGTGCTGCCCCTGCAGCACGGTGGCCTGGAGCACCATCAGATCGGGGGGCGCGCTGGGGTGGTCCCACCAGGCGCCGAGCGCGGTCTGGGCGCGGCCCCAGTAGCGCGCATCGCCGGTGCGGCGCGCGGTGTCGATGGCCTCGCGCGCCAGGCGGGCCGCCTGTTCCGGCGCCCGAGGCGTGGTGATGGGGGTGGACGCGGCGCGCAGCGCCGGTCGCACGGTGGTGACCTGGGGCAGCACCTCGACCACCTGGTGGTCGGGGCCTGGGGGCACCGCCGACGCGGCCCCCCAGGCAACGCTGGTAGCGAACATGAGGGGCAGGCCGGCTGCCAGCGTCAGGGGCTTCATGGTCAGAGCCCTGCGGGTTCGCTGGTGTCGTCGGTCGCCGGCACCACCGTGCCCAGCGACAGCGGTTCGGACGTGTCGTCGCTGACCAGGCCCTGAACGAAGCTGATCAGCGCGTCTACGCTGCTGGCCACGGCGTCGGGTACCGACGACGTGTCAGGCGTTTCCACCGCCGCGTTGTCGTGCCCGCCGCCGCAGCCGACCAGCAGACCAGCGCACAGCGCCAGGGCAGCCAGTCTCGGAATGCTCATGTGTTTCATGGTGCAGATCCTTCTTGGGCCGAGTTACATCGAACCGGGGTTGGGGGTGTTGAGGTACGGGAAGCGCGTGAGGAAGGGCACCGTGGCCTGGTCGACCGCGTCGTGCACCTTGGCCGAGTCGGCACCCGCAGGCACGCTCGACGGCTTGCACTGGGACGTCAGGCTGGGCACACCCGGCACACCGTTGAGGCCCAGGGCGTTGTTGTCGCCGTTGATCACGCACAGGCCACCGAGCATGGCGACCAGGGCGATGTCGACCACGTCGTCCTTGGGACGGCGGCCGTTGGGGAAGCCCGCCAGGTCCTTGGCGCTGGAGAGGTTGGCCACCCCGCCGACGCGCAGCACCTCGCCGGCCACACCCAGGCGGTTCTGGTCGGCAAACGGCACCGGGTTGATGTTGGTGTTCAGGCGCAGCATTTCCGACGGCACCGCGTTGGCCGGCTTGTTCACACCGGTGATGCCGGTGAGGAAGGTGGTGGCCAGGTCGGTGCGCGGCAGGTTGGTGGGCGCCAGGGCCGTGAGGTTGCCCTTGAGCACCAGGCCGAGCAGGGCCGGCAGCGTCGGGTTGGTCACGTAGCTCAGGAACTGGCCGTCACCGCTGGGCTTGGACGCGTTGAACTTGTCCTTGTCGGGCAGGCCGATCACCACTTCGTTGACCAGCGGGTTGCCCAGACGGGACACCTGGGTCCAGGCACCGCCAGCGCGCTCACTGGTCTGGTGGCCGGATGCCGGTGCACCATCGAGCAGGCGCGCCTGGCGCAGGCTGGCGGTGGTCCAGGCGCCGATGACCGGCTCGGTGCCGTTGGTCAGGCAGCTCTTGTGCACTTCCATGGAGATGGTGGTCACGTTCTTCTGCTGGATCGGGTGCTTGCCGCCGTTGCCCGCCGCGTCCTTGAGGTCGGGGTTGAGCAACACGCTGTCCGGCGCGTTCACCAGGTCGAACACGGTGCCCAGGTTGACGGCGAAGCCTTCCTGGCGCTGACCGACGAACACCTTGGCGGGCATCGCGCAGCCCGGGATGGTGACGCTGTGGATGTGCTTCTGGGCATAGGCCTCGTAAGCGCTGCCATTCCCCAGGGTCTTGACGCCGATGTAGTCCACCGGCTTTTCGAGGGTGGTGGCACCGCTGCCGACCTTGGTCAGCGTCTGCACCTGACCCTTGCGGCGGTCGCCGCGCACGATGCTGACGGTGTAGCTCTCGTTGAGGTTCAGGTTGGCGTCTTTGACGTTGCTCACGCCACCGGCCTGGATCAGGGGGATCGCCACCTGCTGTGTGCCCACCGGGATGGCGACGCTGTTGAGCTGGTTCTTGAAGCGGAACTGGAAGCTGATGTCTTCCTTGGCATCGCCGTTGTTGTCGACGTGGATTTCGTACAGGGCGTTCGGGTCCATCGCGAAATAGTTCGGGCCGCCGTAGGCGTCCTGCAGCGGCTGGTAGTTTGCGATCAGGGTCACGTAGTCGCTGCGGCCACCGGCGCCCGAGGCGTCCACGCCTTCGTAGCTGCGGAACATGTAGAAGTCGGTGCCGTCGATCTTGGGGCTGGTGGTGATGAAGGGGGCCTCGCGGTGGCTGGAAGCGAGGGCGGAACCGGCCATCACGGCCAACACGCAGGCGGTGAACACCGGGCTGAGTTTCAATTGCATGGAAAGTCTCCTGTGAAACGGAAAATGCTTCCGCCTCTCGGATACGCCCCCATGCGCTCATCGGATGCAGGACCGAACAAAAAAATTGCGACAGCCCATCACCGGCTTGGGGGACCCCACAACGCAAAAGGGCGGTCAGGTTGCCCTGACCGCCCTTCCCGGGCCTGCTGCGCACCGCGGCTGCGCGGCGCGTCCCCTGCCTCAGTGCCTCACACCGCTTTCCACAGGATGTAGTCGGCCTGGTAGTTGACGATCTGCTTGGTGCCCGCCTTGCTGGCATCGCACGGCGTGGCCGGGGCCACGCCACCCTGGGTGGCCACGCGCTGGATGTAGGTCACGCCCTGCATCGCGCCCATGCCCATGGCCGGGTTGGCCTTGACCAGTTGCAGCGGAATGCTGCCGGCCGCGGCAGGCGCCACCGCCAGTTGCGTCGCGGTCAGTTTCGACCCGTCGTTGCTTTCCCAGGTGGCGGGCGGGCCGTAGTACTTGCCCACCTGCTTGCCCATGCGGTCCATCAGCTTGGCGTCGGGACCGACAAACACCCACTCGTGCCCGGCCATGTCTTTCTTGGCGCGGCATTCGTAGGTGATCTGGCCCACGCCCACGGTTTCCATCGAGACCTTGTGGCCGGCCGGCACCTGCACGGCGGCGGGCAGGCCGGCCTGCGAGAAGGGCGCGGCGGGCGCGGCCATGTTGGACGCACAAGCGGAAAGGACGATGGCGGCACTGGCGGCCAGGATGGACTTGATGAACATGGGAATACTCCTCGGTTGCGGTTGTTGAAAGACAGGACGGGAAACAGGTCGGGGGTCCCAGGGGCCGTTCAGCGCAGGCCCCTTGGGAAACACACCGGAATCAGGCGCCGAAGGACAGGGCGCCAACGGGCAACGGACGGCCCAGGGCGCTGGTGAGCACGGTGAAGTGCATGGTTTCGTCGGCGGCCAGGCGCGCGGCCACCTTGGCCAGCTCACGGTCGGTCATGGCGGGGATCACGCTCAGGTAGGCGTTGGTGGCACCCAGTTCCAGGCGTGCGGCCAGGTCCAGCACGTCGCCCTGGTTCTTCAGCGCAGCGGCGTTCAGCGCCTTGGCGTAGTCCTCCAGCTTCATTTCAGCCACGGGCTTGCCGCCCAGCTTCTGGATGGTGGCGATCAGAGCGTCGCGGTGCACCTTGTGGTGGCCCTGGAACTGCACAGCCACGTCCAGCACCGGCTTCTGCAGCAGGCCGCTGCCCGCGCCCAGCTGGTAGGCGTTGATGGCCTCGTGCTCAAGACCCAGTGCCACGTTCAGGATGTCGACGTCCTTGGCGGGGTTGCCCTTTTGGTTGGCGGCCAATGCATCGCGGCCGGCCAGCAGTGCCAGAGCGGCGGCCGACAGGGTGGCACCACGACCCAGGAACTGGCGGCGGTCGGTGGTCATGGCGGTCGGTTGTGCGGTGTTCAGGTTCATTCGTATCTCCAGAGGGTGAAGTGGGGTGGGGCTGTGTTTGACTGGCCAGCGGCACGTGTCGGTCTGGATACGCAAGGCACCCGCCGGCTGGATGCACATACCCACAAAAAAGGCGGGGGATTGCACGGCGCCGCATCCGCCGGTGACTGTGCTGCGTAGTGGAGACGTGGCCTCCCGAAGGCACACCCTTCACCCAACCCTTCAGCACGCTTGAACACACGATGCCCATGACACCCCCCGTCCACACCCCCTGCTCCTCTTCCACCCTGCAACGGAGCCTGGCGGTCGTCGCCCTGACCGCCTCCTGCCTGGGCCTGGCGCCCGCCCATGCCGACACCGGCAAACTGCTGCTGACCGGCGGCGTTTCCACCGTTGAAGGCACCGCCGGCGGTGGCCTCAGCCCCTGGGCCGTGATCGGTGGCCCGGGCGCCGAAGGCGAAACCGGCACAGCGGCCTACATCAGCCGCGCCGTCACGCGCGACTACGGCCTGACGGCAGCGGGCGTGGCCATCGGCCTGAACGACCGGGTCGAACTCTCGTTCGGCCACCAGGACTTCAACACCCGCGCCACCGGCACGGCGCTCGGTCTGCCAGGGCTGCACCTGAAGCAGGACGTGCTGGGCGCCAAGTGGCGCGTGGCGGGCGACGCCATCGTCGACAGCGACACGCTGATGCCGCAGATCGCCGTGGGCGTGCAGCACAAGCGCCTGCGCTCGAGCGGGCTGGACGGCACCCTGACCGCCCTGGGCGCCGACCGCAGCGGCACCGATGTGTACGTGAGCGCGACCAAGCTCTTCCTGGCGCAGGGTGTGCTGGTCAACGGCACGCTGCGCGCCACCCGCGCCAACCAGGGCGGCCTGCTCGGCCACGGAGCCACGCTGGGCGGGGCCGACGACGGCTACGAACTGCAACCCGAACTCTCCGCCGCCTGGCTGCTGCGCAAGGACCTGGCGGTGGGTTTCGAGTACCGCGGCATGCCCAACAAGCTGCGGCGCGCCGGCGCGGCCGCAGGGCTGGGCAACGGCTTGCAGGCCGACGACTGGATGGACCTGTTCGTCGCCTGGACGCCGAGCAAACACGTCTCGATCACCGCCGCCTGGGTGAACCTGGGCCGCATCGTGCCCGCCACCACCGGTGGCCGCCAGCAGACCGGCATCTACACCTCCGCCCAAGTGGCTTTCTGAACCCCACACGCACCGCACACACCATGAAACACCTGATCACCGCCACCGCCCTCACCTTGCTGGCCATGGCCAGCGGCCACGCCCTGGCGCAATCCCTGTCCACGCCCAAACCCTCGCCGGCGTCGGCCTACCCTGTGGCGCCCGCGCCCGGCCTGTTCGACGCGCTGGGCCAGAAAGCCGGCATCCGGTCGCTGATGGACGACTTCGCCCAGCGCCTGCGGGCCGACGCGCGCATCGGCGAGCAGTTCAAGGACACGAAACTCGACGCCCTGGCCAGCCAGCTGAGCGACCAGGTCTGCCAGCTCGCCGGCGGCCCCTGCGTCTACAAAGGACCGGACATGAAGGAAGCGCACGCCAGCATGGACATCACGCGCGCCCACTTCAACGCCCTGGTGGAGGTGCTGCAGCAGAGCATGGACGCCCGCGGCGTGCCGTTTGCGCGCCAGAACCAGTTGCTGGCCCTGCTGGCCCCGATGCACCGTGACGTGGTGAACGCGCGATGAGCACGCTTCGCTCCGGTCTTCGCGCCGCACTGGCCGCTGTGTGGGTCGGCGCGGTGGCCACGGCCACGGCGGGCACGCTGCAGGTCACCGTGACCGGCAAGGACGGACAGCCCCTGCCCGATGCGGTGGTGCTCGTGGAGCCGGCCAGTGGCGCGCGCGGCAAGGCGCCAGCACCGGTGCAGGCCAGCATTGGTCAGCACAAGATGCAGTTCGTGCCCACGGTCAGCGTGGTGCCGGTGGGGTCGCGCGTGCGTTTCACCAACCAGGACGGCTGGGACCACCATGTGCGGGGCATGCCGGCGGGACTGGCCGGTCTGTCCGCGCGCCCCGATGCCGGCTTTGAGCTGCGGCTGGCCGGCAAGGTGGACGGGCAAACCGGCGCCAGCGCCGAGGTGACCCTCGCCCAGGCTGGCCCGCTGCAGCTGGGCTGCCACCTGCATGGGTCGATGCGCGGGTTCGTCTACGTGGCCGACACGCCCTGGGTGGTCAAGACCAACGCCCAGGGTGTGGCTACCCTGAGCGATGTGCCCGAGGGCGCGGCGCGCGTGCGGGTCTGGCATCCGGACCAGGTGGTCGAGGGCGCCGCCCTGCCGGTGCAGGTGCAGGCCGTCTCGGCGCTGACCGTGCCCACGCAGGTGGTGCCTCGGAAACGGAGGATGTGATGAACTGGCGCACACTGTGGTCCGGTCTGCGGCGGGCAAAGTTCGCCGCCGTGGACCACAATGCACGCATGCACGACGAACCCGACCACGTCCTCCTCGCCCTCATCGACCGTGTGGCCGCGCGCGACGAAGCCGCGCTCAAGGCCCTGTACGACCAGACCTCGGGCAAGCTCTACGGCCTGGCCCTGCGCGTGACCAGCCATCGAGAATGGGCCGAAGATGCGCTGCAGGAGGCTTTTCTGCAGGTCTGGAAAAACGCCGCCGACTACCGCGCCAGCCTCAGCCCGCCCATGGCGTGGCTGGGTCTGATCGTGCGCAGCCGCGCGCTGGACCAGTTGCGCCGCCACAAGGCCGAGCGCGAACACCTGACTGACGAACTGGACGAAGCCTTGGCCGACACCCTGGAAGGCGACAGCGCCAACCCCATGGACACCAGCTTGGCCAGCCAGCAGGCCTGGGCGCTGCACCAGTGCCTGGCGCGGCTGGACAACAAACAGCGCGAAGTGGTCAGCCTGGCTTACCTGCGCGACCTCAGCCACGGAGAACTGGCCCAACAGCTGAAGCTGCCACTGGGCACGGTCAAGAGCTGGATACGCCGCGGGCTGGACCAGCTGCGCACCTGCATGGCGCATTTCGCCTGAGAGAGCGGACATGGACATCCATCGACACCCCGAATTGCTCGACCGCCTGGCCGCCGCCTATGCGCTGGGCACGCTGCGCGGCGGCGCCCGCCGCCGTTTTGAAACCCTGGCGCGCGAGCGCGCGCCGGTGCGCGCCGCCGCCCTGGTGTGGCAAAGCCGTATGGTCAGCGTGAACGAACTGCAGACGCCCGCAGCGCCGCCCGCCGCGGTGTGGACCCGCATCGACAACCTGGTGCGCGCCGAGCGCGAGCAACAGGTGATGACCCAGGCCCGCACCGAACCCAAGCCCGCCAGCGGCGGCTGGTGGCGCAGCCTTTCCCTGTGGCGTGGCACCACCGCGGCCGGCGCGCTGGCCACCGTGGTGGCCGTGGTCGTCGCCGTGGGCCTGCGCGACAACCTGGGCGCGCAGATCGGCGAGCTCCAGGCCCGACTGGAAGCGACCCCGCAGATCGAATACGTGGCGGTGCTCAACGACGACCAGGCCAGCGCCTCGATGCTGGTCACCTTCGACCCCAAGAGCCGCCAGCTGACCCTGCAGCGCGTGGGCGGTTACCAGGAAGCGGCCGACAAGTCGCTGCAGCTGTGGGCCCTGCCGCCCGGCTCGGCGCCGCGTTCGCTGGGCGTGCTGAGTCCGGAGAAGCTGCTCAAGCTGGCGGCCGATCAGCAGGCCGTGGGTGGCGTGCCGGCCCTGGCGGTGAGCCTGGAACCGCTGGGCGGCGTGCCCAGCGAGCGCGGCCCGACCGGACCGGTGCTGTTCAAGGGTGCGCTGATCCAGAAAATGATCTGAACCTGGCCCGCCCCTGCGCCGCCTGCGGCGTCACCCCCTCAAGGGGGCGATGCGTGTGGCCCGGCAGAGCCGGTTCCACCGCATCCTCGAAGGAGGCATCGCGCGCCGACAAAGATCACTGCCGCGCGGTGCGCACGTTGCCCGGCGGCTGCTGCGGGTGGCTGGTGCGCCAGGGGTTGATGTCCAGCCCGCCGCGGCGGGTGTAGCGCGCGTACACCGCCAGCTTGGTGGGTTTGCAGCGCGCCATCACGTCCATGTAGATGCGCTCGACGCACTGCTCGTGGAATTCGTTGTGGTTGCGAAAGCTCACGATGTATTGCAGCAGGCCGGCCTGGTCGATCTGCGGGCCGGTGTAGCTGATCTGCACGCTGCCCCAGTCGGGCTGACCGGTTACCAGGCAGTTGCTCTTGAGCAGGTGGCTGGTCAGGGTTTCGGTCACGGGCTGCTCGTCCAGCGCCGCGCTCAGCAATTCGGGCGCGGGCTGGTAGTGCGTGCACTCCACATCCAGCCGGTCGATGCTCAGGCCGCTCAGCTCGTGCACCGGCTCGCGGTCAAACGCCTCGGGCAGCAGCAGCTTCACGCCCGCACCGGCCATGACCGGGCCGCCGTGCCAGATGGCCGCGCTCACGTCGGCGCGGATGCGTTCTCGCACCGCGTCGGCCGACTCGAAGGCCGTGTTGTTGAAACTGTTGAGGTAGAGCTTGAAGGACTTGCTCTCGACGATGTGCGTGCTCTCGCACGGGATGGTGATGTGCGCCAGCGCCACCTGCGGTTTGCCGCGCGGGTTGAGCCAGCTCAGCTCGAACGCGGTCCATAGGTCGGCACCCAGAAAGGGGATGCTGCCGGTGATGCCGATCTCGCGCCGTTTGGTCTCGCGCGGCAGCGGGAACAGCAGCGAGGCGTCGTAGCGGTCAACGTAGGCCGAGACTTTGCCAAGCTGGGAATGTTCGGGGGTGTTCATGGTGTTCAGGTGAAGGTTTTTTCGCGCAACCACTTGGTGGCGATCCATTTCTCGCCTTCGAGCACCGGCGCACCGCCGTGCAGGGTGCGCGTGGCCGGCGAGGGACGGTCGTAGTTGAAAAACACCGCATGGCCGCGCTGAGGGGCGACTTCCAGCCCGACATCCGGGAAGGTCGTGCCGCCGCCGCGCACCGGGTCGTTGAGGTACATCACCAGCGTGGCCACGCGCTGGCCGCCGCGGCGCAGGATGGTGGGCGTGCCGGGTTCGTGGGGGTCGAAGTAGTCGTAGTGCGGCTTGTACTCGGCGCCCGCCCGGTAGTGCAGCACCTGCATGCCCTCGCCATGGTCCACCGGCCAGTGCACCAGGCGGTGGATGCGCTGCTCGATGCGCTGCACCAATTCGTTTTCGCCGCGGTTGAAGAACATGCCGTTGCTGGTGCGATCGGGGTTGAGTTCCTCGCCGCCGGTCGCCGTCTGCACCGTCAGCGAACGCGCCAGCCGCGGGCGTGCCGCCGCGATCAGGCCGTCGCATTCTTCGGCGCTGAGAAAACCGCCCAGCACCACCACGCGCGGCAGCTGCAGCGAAAACAGCACCTCGACCTGCCGGTCACCCAGGTCGAGCCGGCGCGGCGCGTCGTGCAGGCGCACGTCGGGCAAGGCCTGGGCGGTGTCGGCTGGTCCGGCACGCAGCGGCGCCGGCTGGACCGCGCGGGCGCTGGCGAGCTGCTGCAAGTGCTCGGTCAGGGTCTGCTCCAGCGCTGCCTCGGCCACCTTGGCCTGCCAGCCGGCCTGCACCATGGCCTGCAGCACCACGTCGGGCAGGCAGCCGGCGCTGGACTGTTCGATGATCCACTGCCGCAATTCGGGCGTGACGGTCTGCGTCATGCGCGCTCCTCCGATACGTTCGACTCAGGCCGCGCTGTCGCGGCGGAACACCAGGTGGTCGGGCTCGGACGCTGCGGGCACGAAGCGGTAGCCCTCCTGCGCAAAGTCCTTGAGCTGCTCGACCCGCGTGACGCGGTGCTGCACCGCGTGGCGCACCATCAGCCCGCGCGCGCGCTTGGCAAAGAAACTGACCACCTTGTACTGGTCGCCCTTGCGCTCTTCGAAGGCGCAGGTCACCACGCGCGGCAGCAGCGCCTTGCGGTCTACCACCTTGAAGTACTCCTCGCTCGCAAGGTTGATCACCACGGGCGTCTTGTCGGCCTGGGCGCGCTCGTTGAGGTACTGGGCGACCTGACGGCCCCAGAACTGGTAGAGGTTCTTGCCCTTGGGCGTGACCAGGCGCGTGCCCATTTCCAGCCGGTAGGGCTGCATCCAGTCCAGCGGGCGCAGCACACCGTACAGGCCGCTCAAGATGCACAGGTGCTGCTGCAGCCAGTCGAGCTCGGCCTCGCCCAGCGTCTTCGCGTCCAAACCGCCGTACACGTCGCCATCAAAGGCCAGCACGGCCTGCTTGGCGTTCTGGGCGGTGAACTTCGGGCGCCAGGCCTGGTATCGCGCCACGTTCAGGCCCGAGAGCTGGTCCGACAGGTCCATCAGTTCGGCGATCTGCTGCGGTGACTTTTCGCGCAGCACCTCGATCAACTCGCTGGCCTGGGGCACGAACAGCGGCTGGGTGTGGGTTTTGATGTGGGCGGGCGTCTCGTAGTCGAGTGCCTTGGCCGGGGACAATAGAAACAACATGCTGCAGATCCTTTTTCGCGACGATTATCTGGCAGCGGTCCACAAACCGCCGGGCCTGCTGGTGCATCGCACCGGTCTGGACGCGGGTGAAACCCGCTTTGCCCTGCAGCTGCTGCGCGACCAACTGGGCCAGCCGGTGTGGCCGGTGCACCGGCTGGACAAGGGCACCAGCGGCGTGCTGCTGTTCGCGCTGGACGCCACCACCGCGCGCGCCCTGGGCCAGGCCTTTGAAGCGGGCGAAGGTCTGCACAAGACTTACCAGGCCGTGGTGCGCGGCTGGCCAGCCGACGAAGGCCTGATCGACCACCCGCTCAAGCGCATGCCCGACGACATGCGCACCGAGCGCGAGGAAGTGCAGGACGCCGTGACGCGCTTTCGCACCCTGGAGCGCTACGAAGTGCCGTTGCCGCAGGGCGGATTCGCCACCACCCGCTGCGCCCTGCTGGAACTGCAGCCGCTGACCGGTCGACGCCACCAGCTGCGCCGCCACATGAAACACATCGCTCACCCCATCATCGGCGACGCGACCCACGGCAAAGGGCCGCTGAACCGGGCGGTGGCGGCGCATCTGGGCGAGCAGCGGCTGTGGCTGCACGCCGCGGCCCTGTCGCTGACACACCCGGTGACCGGGGCAGCGCTGGACATCCGCTCGTCCGCTGGCCCCGAATGGGACCTCTGGGCCGCCTGCCGGGCCGATTGAAGGCTCAGCGCAGGTCGCCCGCCAGGCTGGCCAGCGTCTCGGGCCGGATCTGCTGGTGCACCGGGTAGTGGGTGTGGTCGCAGCCGAGCTTGACGGCCGCGCCGGCCCGCACCGACGCGCGCATGGCGGGCGTGAATTCGAAGCGCACGAAGTGCACCGCGCTGGTTTTTTCGTCGTTCTCGCGGTCCAGGTCTTCGTCGGCGATGGCGTAGACGCGGTCATAGCCTTCGACCTCGACGAACAGCCGGTCTTCCACGCCGATCAGCCGGGCCAGCTCACGCTTGCGTTCGTTGATGTCGGTGTACTCGATCAGCACCGTGGCCTTCCAGTTGTGGCCATCGGGCACCAGCGGCGCGTAGGCCTCGATCTCCTGCTGGATGCCCTCTTCCTCGAAGATTTTCTCGATGCGCAGCATCTCCTGGATCTGGTAGCGGATGGTGAGCTCGCTCTCGAACTGCACGTTCAGGTGCTCGCCCAGCGCCACGCTGCGCAGCTGGCGGTGCGCGATGACCTCGCCCTTGTGCGTCTTGCGCCATTTGCTGTAAGCCTCCAGGCTCATGAGGCTGTCGGGGGTGATGTGGCCGGTGAGTTGCATGGTGTAGTTCCTTCAGGGGTGGGCGACCGTGCAGGTCATTTCAAGCCATAGGCCTTGCGGACCAGGGTCAGCGGGTGGTTGAGTTCCGGTGCGCCGAGGCCGTTCACTTCAAAGCCCTGCGCGATGTGATGACCGCCGAGCGGGCAGTCGGAGCTGATGAAGTCGGGCTTGGCGCCGTCTTTCATGGTGGCCATGGCCTTGAACACCGGCTTGCCGATCTTCATGGCCTGCTGGTGCGATCCCTTCTTGACACCGAAGGTGCCGGCGTGGCCCGAGCAGCGTTCGATGGTGTTGACCGTGGTGCCCGGCACCATCTTGAGCATCTCTTCGGTCTTGCGGCCGATGTTCTGCACCCGGCCGTGGCAGGGGATCTGGTAGCTGATGTTGCCCAGCGCCTGCGGGAAGTCGGTCTTGAGCAGGCCGTCGCGCTTGCGCGCCATCAGGTACTCGAACGGGTCCCACATGTGCTCTTTCACCAGCTGCGTGTCGGCGTCGTCGGGGAACATGAGCGGGATTTCCTGCTTGAACATCAGCGCGCAGCTGGGCACGGCGGCGAGGATGGCAAAGCCGTCTTTCGCGTAACGGGCCAGCACGGGAATGTTGGCCTCTTTGCTGGCGCCCACCGCGTCCAGATCACCCAGCTCCAGCTTGGGCATGCCGCAGCATTTTTCCTTCTCGACCAGCGTGTAGGGGATGTCGTTGTGGTCCAGGATCTTGAGCAGGTCCAGGCCAATGCCGGGCTCGTTGTAGTTGATGTAGCAGGTGGAAAAGATCACCACCTTGCCCGGCGTCTTCTCGCCATCCACTACCTGGGTGTTCTGCGACTCGGGTGCGGCGGAGCGGAACTTCTTCGTGGCCAGTTCGGGTAGCCAGGCGTCCTTGTCCACGCCCAGCACGTTCTCCATCACGCCGCGGGCGAACTTCGTCTTGTTCACCGCGTTGGCCACCTGCACCACGATCGGGATGCCCGCGAACTGGCCGTGCACGTCGGTCGACGCCAGCAGCTTCTCGCTGGTCTTGACCTCACCCTTCTTGAACTTGATGGCCTTGGCCCGCAGCATGGTGTGCGGGAAGTCCAGGTTCCATTCGTGCGGCGGTGTGTACGGGCACTTGGTCATGTAGCAGAGGTCGCACATGTAGCACTGGTCCACCACCTTCCAGTAGTCCTGCTTGGCCACACCGTCGACTTCCATGGTCTTGCTCTCGTCGACCAGATCGAACAGCGTGGGGAAAGACCCGCACAGGCTCACACAGCGGCGGCAGCCGTGGCAGATGTCGAAGATCCGTTCCAGCTCGACAAAGCACTTTTCCTCGTCGTAGAAATCGGGTTTCTGCCAGTCCAGCGGGTGGCGCGTGGGCGCCTGCAGGTTGCCTTCGGTGGCCATGCTCACTCCTCTTCTCGCGCTCTGCGGCGCGACTGATCGTGGGGGTTGTCTCTCGGGCTTCTGCAAACGCTCAACCGAACACTTGCAGAAGGGGCTTCCGGTCGAGGGGAAGCCCTTCCAGGGACACCGCGGAACCGGCTTCGCCGGGCCGCAGGTGTCGTCCCCCTACCAGGGGGAAGCCGCGTCAGCGGCGCAGGGGGTGGCTCGTTCAGTCCACCAGTTCGTTCAGGGCCTTCTGGTAACGGTTGGCGTGCGAACGCTCGGCCTTGGCCAGGGTTTCGAACCAGTCGGCGATCTCGTCGAAGCCTTCCTCGCGCGCGGTCTTGGCCATGCCCGGATACATGTCGGTGTACTCGTGGGTTTCGCCGGCCACGGCCGACGCGAGGTTCTGGCGCGTGCTGCCAATGGGCAGGCCGGTGGCCGGGTCGCCCGACTGCTCCAGAAACTCCAGGTGTCCGTGGGCGTGGCCCGTTTCACCTTCGGCGGTGGAGCGGAACAGCGCTGCCACATCGTTCTGGCCTTCCACGTCGGCCTTGTTCGCGAAATACAGGTATCGGCGGTTGGCCTGGGATTCGCCGGCAAAGGCGTCCTTCAGGCACTGTTCGGTTTTCGAACCTTTCAATGCAGCCATGGGGTATCTCCTGTTCGTGGGTGGATGAAGGCGTCCAGCCGACCCCCTTTTGCCGGGG
>CALRYD010000012.1:0-90010 GCA_943372305.1 Hydrogenophaga intermedia
TGGGCTTCCCCCAGTTCCCCGGACACATCCAATGACATGATGTGTTCAGGAGATAGGCATGACAAGAACCCGAAGGAGCTTCACGGACGAATTCAAACGTGAGGCAGTGAAGCTTTGCAAGCAGCCAGGCGCTACCGTCACCCACATTGCGCGGGACCTGGGTATTGAGGCCAGTGTGCTCAGACGGTGGGTCACCCAGGAGCGTGGTGGGGTGCTGGACCTCAGGCCGAACCGGCCGCTGCGCAGTGAGGCAGCCACCGAGGTGGAGCGGTTGCAGCGCGAACTGCGCCGGGTGACCACGGAGCGCGACATCCTAAAAAAAGCGCTCGGCTACTTTGCCAAGGACCCGCAGTGAAGTACGGCTTCATCGCGCGGCATCGTAGTGTCTGGCCCACCCGCACCATGTGCCGGGTTCTGGCGGTCTCCCACAGTGGCTTCTATGAATGGATGGGTAGAGCGCCGAGTCAGCGCAGCCAGGACGACGCCAGGCTCACCCGTCTCATCCGAGAGAGCTTCGAGCTCAGTGACCGCACCTACGGCAGTCCACGCGTATGGCACGACCTTCGAGCGCTGGGCGAGAGTTGCGGGATGAACCGGGTCATCCGGCTGATGCACCAGGCCAAGCTGCAGGCCAGGCACAAGCGGCGCAGGCTACCAGGAGATACGGGCAGCAGGCTCGAGAACCACATCGCGCCCAACCATCTGCAACGCGACTTCGAGGCCTTCGGACCGAACCAGAAGTGGGTGGCTGACTTCACCTACATCTGGACGGCTGAAGGCTGGCTGTATGCGGCCGCCGTCATGGACCTGTTCTCACGGCGTATCGTGGGGTGGTCGATGAGCGACACCATGCAGGCCAAGATGGTGAGCGACGCTTTGCTAATGGCTCTATGGCGGCGCGGCAAACCCAACTCGCTGATGCACCACTCGGACCAGGGCAGTCAGTACACCAGCGACGACTTCCAGCAACTGCTCAAGGCACAGGGCATCACCTGCAGCATGAGCCGTCGTGGGGAATGCTGGGACAACGCCGCGATGGAGAGCTTCTTCTCATCCATGAAGACCGAGAGGCTCAGCCGCAAGGTCTACCGGACAAGGGAAGAAGCCAGGTCCGACGTGTTCGACTACATCGAGCGCTTCTACAACCCGGTGCGCAAACACTCAAAGCTAGACTTCCTCAGCCCAGTCGACTTTGAGCAAGGCTTAGTGGGCTAAGCAACCAGTCCGGGAAACTGGGGGAAGCCCAGGTCTATGCAGATTGGCCCTGATTTATTCTTCACTCGAAGGCTCCGAAAACAAACTTTGTTGAACTTTTTGTGCAGGAGACGAGCTCGCTGCTCGCTGCTTGTTGCGCTCGATGTGGCTCAGGGCGCTACCGAAATCCAAACCACTCTGCTTCATCTCGGCCATGAGGGTGACCACCACCGCGAAGTGCAATGGGACCTTCACCCTGCTGGCGTAGTTGCTGACCGTAGCCGCGCTAACACCGATGTGTTCTGCGAACTCCCGAACGGTCAGTCCGGCCCTTGCAAGCTCATTTTTGAACTCGTCGTAGCGCATCGGAGCCCCTGATTCACGCCATGGTACCGCCTAGGCGAGAAACACACAAATTTGTGCGGAAGGAGGGGTGAATCCTTGCGAGACATCCATAAATATTAGTCCATTAGTTCTAGTTTTTGCCTAAATAAAAAAACTCAAAAATCTGAGAGCTCATTCGATCCGGGACGCTGCGAATCTTCCCCCCGTCCCCCCCCCCGACAGGTCCCCCAGCTGTTCTTTCGGCTTTTGCTGGGCGGAGCTCTCCACTGGCAAGACGCGCTCATTTTGAGCGAGTGTCGATGCGTAAGGCGGAGGCACTTGAGTTCGCGGGTCTCGGAGCCTGCGGCTTACTGCTCATAAACACGGGCCGGCCGCTGTCGTTGTGGAGTCGCCGATGTTGGTGTTGAATATTCGTCTGGTACGCAACCGTCGGTCACCTTATGTCAGGCTAGAACAGGTAGCCGGAGGGTGGTATGCAGGTCGAGATGAAGCTGACCAGGGCACTGCCGCAAGAAGTGAGCAAGCATCCGGCTTGGCATCGGGTCAAGCACGGGTGGTTGAAATCGGACCAGCAGAGCATGAGTCTCCACCTAACTATCTTCGCCCAGCGCTGACCCTTAGGGTAGGGTCCTTCGGTTTCAATGTGGTTCGATTTTGGTATGCCCATACGGGCGGTGGTTTCACTGGTTCGCTTTTCGTAGCTTGACAACGTTAACGGAACCGATATCATGCGAACCATTCAAACGAAACCGGAGCCTGTCCATGCCCTTTGTCCGTGCATACCTTCGCGCCTCTACCGACGATCAGGACGCCACCCGTGCCCGTGGCCCGCTTCAACAGTTCGCCACCGAGCGGGGCCTCACTGTGGCCGCTTGGTACACCGAGAATGAATCCGGGGCGAAGCTGGACCGGCCCGAACTGTTCCGCCTGATCGCGGATGCCCACCCCGGCGATGTGCTGCTGGTGGAGCAGGTGGACCGGCTTTCCCGGCTGAACACCCAGGACTGGGAAACCCTGAAGCAGCGACTGAGCGACAAGCGTATTCGGGTGGTGGCCCTTGACCTCCCGACATCCTGGATGGGCACCGGGGCCAACCTGGACGAAACGACTGCCGCCCTGTTGGATGCTGTGAACCGGATGCTGTTGGACATGCTGGCGGCGGTGGCCCGCAAGGACTACACCGACCGCCTACGCCGTCAGGCCCAGGGCATCGCAAAGGCCAAGACAGCGGGCCTCTACCGGGGGAGGGTGGCGAATAGCGAGCGTCACGCCGTCATCGCGGACATGCTGGACCGTGGCATGTCGTGGTCTCAGGTGTGCACAGCCACCGGGGCGAGCCGCTCCACGGTCAAGCGGGTGGTTGATGCAAGGAAGGAAGCACAGGCCCCCGCCGTTGTTTGATCGCTTGCCCGTGGGCATCTGTGTTGTCGGGTCTTGGGGCCTCTGTGCCCGTGAATCCGCTGTGACCCCTTCCGGCCACCCTCACACCCTCCCTGCGACCCGCTGAGTCATCGACCAGGGCTACCCAGCTTGAAACCGTAAGAGGCCCGTAGCGGCCTTCCTGAGCGGCTGGCAATTACCCGGCACTATTAGAGAACCGTGTCCGGCCCTCAGGCCCTCGACACTCTCGGTGTGTACCTACCCCCCGGCCCACCTCGGGGAACCGTTCCGAGCCCCGAAAACACCGGCATCAGTGCGCCCGCCGTCGATTAAGTATCTCTTTTAGGAGATGACACCGACCGGCGCCGTAGCCATCGCAGTGCAGTCGATTACCCCACACCTATAGGGAGAGGGACTGGCCGCACCCGCCGTAGCCATCGCGGTGCAGTCGATTTCCTCCTGCTTATAGAAGAGCCCGCCGCCTCCCTCCCTCGCGCCCCCGTCTGCCTGGCATTCGTGCCCGGTGGCCGGGGGCGTTGTCTTTCCTGTTCCCTTGTTCCATCTCAGCCAATGAAAGCACTCACCAACACCACCGCCAGCCCATGCCCGAACGCCTCGCAAGAGGTGCTGATTGAACGGGCCATCACCTTCCGCGCCTCCACCTTCGATGCCCTCAAGAACCACATGCGGGACCACGAACGGCGCACCGGCCTGAAGCTCACAAACTCCGCCGCCGTTGATCTGGCCTTGCGGTCCTTCCTCGCCATACCCGACCACCCCGGCCAGCAACGCCCACCCATCAAGCGCCCCACCATCGGCGTGACCATGCCCCGGCTTCCACGCATCGGCGCCGCCGTGACGCTACTCCCTCAGGGCCACGCCCAAGGCAACGACACACAGCAGCCAGGGGCCTGAGATGAGCACGACCACGCCAAACAGCCGCCTGCCGTACCTGCGCCTCTACATGATCGACCATGCCGCCAGGGTGGCCCGCTTGCCGCTGGCCGTTCGCGGGATGCTTGATCTGGTGCGGTGTGAGTTGTGGACGGTCGAAGGTTTCATCCTTCCCCGCGATCAACTTGAACGGCGCCTGATGGTGCTCCCGAACACACCGGAAGCCGCACACATTCAGACCTTGATTGATGCCTGCCTGTTGCTGGTGGATGAACAGGGGCGGGTGTATGACGAGGTGTTGACCCGTGCCAGGGATGAGGCCATCGAACAGGCGCAAGCCAAGCGAGCGGCAGCCAACAAGCGATGGGCGCAGCAGGGCAGCACCACCCGCACAAGCACGCCGGTCAGCAACTGCCCCGCTGACTTCTGACATGCACATGCATGCAGGTGCATCGCTGTGCATTGCTAGTCACAGTCATAGCCACATTCAAAGTCAAAGCCAGATAGAGATGAACAGAAGGAGGAAGACCACCAAGGTAAGACAACCCTGCTCCCCGTCCCCCGTGGCAGCACCCAGCGACACCGGAACAGCACCAACTGTGCCCCCTCAGACCATCTCTCTGTGGCTCAGTTGATGGCCTTCCGGCTTCACCTTCCATGGTGTGTCTTCACTGGCAGTGCCTCGCCTGACTGACAGCCCCAGCCGCTACCCACTCCGGCCCCAAAGGTGTTCCCGCTCGACACCTGAGGGGCTTTGTCTTTTGTGCTCCCGAGCAACCACCAACCAATGAAAGAACGAACATGCTCAACAGCCTTCAAACCCATCAACCCACGGCCTTTGACTGGCAGGGCGCACCCTTGCGAATCTTCCGGGACCCCAAAGGGCTGGTGTGGTTTGTCGCCCAGGATGTGTGCCAAGCCTTGGGCCTGAGCAACACAGCGCGGGCCATCGCTCGCTTGGACGCCGACACCAAGGGTGTTACTACTGTGCACACCCCAGGGGGGAAGCAGACCCTGACCACGATCAACGAAGCCGGGGTGTACGCCTTGATCTTCAGAAGCCGCAAGGCTGAGGCGAAGACCTTCCAGCGATGGGTGACACACGATGTGCTGCCCGCGATTAGACGGGATGGTCTTTACATACGGGGCGAAGAACGTCTGTTGTCGGCTGCTACACCGGAAGAGCTTCAAGCACGCCTGAACGAATTGGAGGCAGTCGCCACCCGTGGCATTGAAGGCAAGGCAACGCGGGGCCTCATTGCGTTGGAGGAACGGGAGGCAAGGGCAGAAGCCCTCAAGCTCATGAACAAGGGGCGCAAGCGCACATCACGCAGCCGTCGGCCCCCGGTAGGTGTCGCCGCTCAGATGTCGAATGCACCCAGGGCCGCGTGACACAGCGCCAGATCGTAGGAGTCGGCCTTGTCCACCTCCCGCCCGAAGGCAGCCAGGAAGGCCCCCGGCATGGCCTCCCAGAGGGCGTCAAGGCTCACAGCGTGGGGCCTGAGGTGGTCCACCATGACGGCGATGCGGCCCTGAAGGTCGCGCCCATCGTCACCGGCAGTGGTGCCCTGCGGGGTGTTGTTCCGGGTGCTCATGCCGACACCTTCAGGGCAATCTTTCCAAGCCATTCCGCCTTGACCTTGAGGCCGTGGCCGGTGCTGCCGTAGGTGTCGCCCACATCCTGCGCGGCGTGGCCGTCAATCGCATAGCGGATGTCCTTGGGGCACTGCACCGCCTTAAGCCTGTCGGCCATCGTGTGGCGTAGGTCGTGGGAGGTGTGTTCCATCGGCAAACGGCGTATCCACCCAGCAAGGGCGCCTGATGCGCTGGTGGCTCTGCACTCTGTCTCGGTCGTGTACTGCGGGAAGGCGAACCGCTGGCCCTCGGTCGCGGTCGCTTTGACCCGCTGCGCGGCCCACAGGGCGACACCCACAAGGGGCACGGTGCGGGCACTGTCGGTGTTCTTGAGGCTGCGCCAGGGGTGCGGCTTGATGACGATGTGGGGCACCTCGGCATCCGTCACGATGTCCGCCAGGGCGAGCCCCACGACCTCGGCAAGGCGTGCCCCGGTGTCGGTCAGCATGGCGAGAATCCACCGCTGGGCATCGTCCTTGTTGTAGCAAGCCACCGCCAGCCGGGAGAGTTCATCCCCGGTCAGCGACACCCGCGCTTTCTTGTCCTTGCCTTCGCCCGGTATCACCAGACTGTCGAACGGGTTTGGCAGGTGTGGGTCGCACTCCCGGCGATAGGCGCTCCACACAGCCCGGAAAGAGTTGAGGCGGCGGCGTACTGTGGCCGTCTTGTTGCCGTCGCTCAGGCTCTCTTCTATGAAGCGGCGGGCGTCGGCGCGTGTGAATGCCTTGATGTCCTTGTCCCCCGTTACGGCCACCAGCGAAGCGAAGGCGCGGCGGGCGTAGGTCGTGAACTTGAGGTCGTCGCGTTTGGTGTGGTGCTCAAGGTGGACGTTCAGGGCATCCGTGAGGGTGTCGCCCCGGACCCCGTGCAGCAGCTTCCCGGCTTCAATCTCCACAGGCGTGAGGTAGTCGGCGGGGTCGGCTTCCCGGTACAGGTGTTCATCGCCCCCGGCGTGGCGTTCCCGCTTGCCGTCGATGTGATCGTGAAGCAGGGCCAAGGCTTGAGGATCATTCCCAGGGCCTGCTACCCCCCGTGCCCCTTGTGGGGCGAGTCCCCAGGTCTTGAGGAACTCCACGGCGTGGGCCTTCAGGGACTGAGGGGAAGACTCAGGGGCGGCCCTCAGGCCAGCCCATTCGGCTTCTAGCTTCCGGTTGAGGTCTTCGACCAGCCGCGCCACCTTGATCGGGTCGGCGGTCTTCAGGTCTTGTTTGATCGTGGCCCCTGGGTAACGGCCCCGAAGGTCGGTCGGAACGGCCCGCTGATAAATCGTGGTGGAACCACGCGGGTACGTGTACTTGATGGTCACTAGGAGGGAGCCAAGGGTGAGGCGCATGTCGCAGAACTACCACGAGTTCTACCACAGGGGACCCTTAGGAACGCCCCCGGAACCTAGCATTTATGCGGGTTCCGAGGGGTTTTGTTGGTGCCGGAGAGATGAATCGAACACCCGACCTTCTCATTACGAATGAGCTGCTCTACCGACTGAGCTACACCGGCTTTAAGCCCAAGATTATAGCGTGCCGTGGTAGCTGGTGATGCGGTCGACCTCGTTCTTGGAGCCGAGGATCACGCTGACGCGTTCGTGCAGCTTGGTCGGCTGGATCTCCAGGATGCGTTGCTTACCGTTGGTGGCGGCACCGCCGGCCTGTTCGACCAGCCAGCTCATGGGGTTGGCTTCGTACATCAGGCGCAGCTTGCCGGCCTTGTCGGGCTCCCGTTTGTCCCAGGGGTACATGAAGACGCCGCCGCGGGTGAGGATGCGGTGCACATCGGCCACCATGCTGGCCACCCAGCGCATGTTGAAGTCCTTGCCGCGCGGGCCTTCCTTGCCGGCCAGGCATTCGTCCACATAGCGCTTGACCGGCTCGGCCCAGTGGCGCATGTTGCTCATGTTGATGGCGAATTCCTTGGTGTCGGGCGGGATCTGCACGTGCTCCTTGATCAGCACGAAGGAGCCTTGCTCGCGGTCCAGCGTGAACATGGCCACACCGTCGCCCACGGTCAGCACCAGCGTGGTCTGCGGGCCGTAGACGCAGTAACCGGCGGCCACCTGCTGGGAGCCGGGCTGCAGGAAGTCGGCCTCGCACACGCCGGGGCTGCCTTCGGGCTTCTTGAGCACGCTGAAGATGGTGCCGATGGACACGTTCACGTCGATGTTGGACGAGCCGTCCAGCGGGTCGAACATCAGCAGGTACTCACCCTGCGGGTAGCGGTTGGGTACCACGTAGATGCTGTCCATCTCTTCGCTGGCCATGGCCGCGAGGTGACCGCCCCATTCGTTGGCTTCGATCAGCACCTCGTTGGCGATGATGTCCAGCTGCTTCTGCATCTCGCCCTGCACGTTCTCGGTGTCGGCCGATCCGAGAATGCCGCCCAGGTCACCCTTGTTGACGGCCTGGCTGATGCTCTTGCACGAGCGCGCCACCACCTCCAGCAGCAGGCGCAGGTCGCCGGGGATGTGGCCGTCGACGCGTTGCTGTTCGACGAGGTAGCGGGTCAGGGAAATGCGTTTGGTCATGGATCCTCCTTATTCGGCTAAAGCGCGGGTCACGACCTCGCGCACGTCGTTGCTCAGGTCGCTCTTGGCGGCCACGCGGGCGATCGCTTCGCGCGCTGCGCTGCGGTAGGGTTCGGCAAGCTTCTTCCAGCGGTCCAGTGCGCGCGCCAGGCGGGCGGCGACCTGCGGGTTGAAGGCGTCGATCTCCAGCACGCGCTCGCTCCAGAACACATAGCCGGCCGCGTCGGCGCGGTGGAAGGCGCCGGGGTTGGCGTTGCAGTAGCTGAAGATGACGCTGCGCGCGCGGTTCGGGTTCTTGATCTGGAAGTCGGGATGGGCCAGCAGCTGGCGCACCAGGGGCAGCACCTGGCCGCCGCGGTCGGGCTGGCCGGCCTGCAGGGCGAACCATTTGTCGAGCACCAGCGCGTCTTGCTTGAACATGGCATGGAAGCGGGCCAGTGCATCCTGCGCCAGCGGCTGCCCACTGGCCACCAGGGCCGACAGCGCGTTGAAGCGGTCGGTCATGTTGCCGGCGTCCTTGACGCGCTGGTAGGCCTTGCCCGGCCAGACCGGGTTGCCGTTCTCGCGTGCGGCCAGGCACAGCATGTGCAGGGCCAGGCCGGCCAGGGCGCGGCGGCCGGTGCTGCGCGGGTCGGGGCGGTAGGCGCCGTTGTCCTTGTGCTGTTCGTAGGCCCAGACCCAGTCGTCGTGCAGGGCGTGGGCCAGCTGGTCGCGCATGGCCTCGCGCACCGCGTGCACGCGCTGCGGGTCCACCACGGCCAGTTGTTCGGCGATGTAGGTTTCGCTGGGCAGCGTTAGCACCAGTTCCTTGAACGCTGCATCCAGCGTGGGGTGGTGCAGCACCGCACGCAGTGCCTGCAGCACGGCAGCGTCCAGCGGCGCGTGCACCGGGCCGTCGGCCTGCACGGTGCGCAGGGCACGGCGCAAGGTCAGGCGCTGGCCGGCTTCCCACCGGTTGAAAGCGTCGCTGTCGTGCGCGAGCAGGTGCAGCAGCTGATCATCGGTGTAGTCGATGTTCAGCACCACCGGGGCCGAGAAGCCGCGCAAGAGCGAGGGCACCGGCTCGGCGTCGATGTTGACGAAGGTGAAGCTCTCTGTGGCCTGCGTCAGCACGAAGCTGCGTGTGCCGGTTTCGGCCTGTTGCCAGTGCGGCAGCTGCAGCGGCAGATCGTTGCCTGCCGCGTCGAGCAGGCCGATGGCCACCGGGATCACAAACGGTTCCTTGAGCGCCTGACCGGGCGTGGGCGCGCAGGTCTGGCTGAAGGTGAGGGTGTAGCTGCGGGCCGAGGCGTCGTAAACACCGCGCGCCTGCACCTGGGGCGTGCCGGCCTGGCTGTACCAGCGCTTGAACTGCGGCAGCAGGCGGGCCAGTTCGCTGGCCGGGTTGGCGTCGGCCATGGCCTGGGCGAAGTCGTCGCAGGTCACGGCCCTGCCGTCGTGGCGCTCGAAGTACAGCTTCATGCCGGCCGCAAAGCCGGCGCGTCCCACCAGGGTCTGCATCATGCGCACGACCTCGGCACCCTTTTCGTAGATGGTGACGGTGTAGAAGTTGTTGATCTCGACGTACTGGTCGGGCCGCACCGGGTGCGCCATGGGGCCGGCGTCTTCGGGGAACTGGGCGGTGCGCAGCACGCGCACGTCTTCGATGCGCTTGACCGCGCGCGCCGAGGGTTCGGCGCACAGGTCCATGCTGAATTCCTGGTCGCGGAAGACGGTCAGGCCTTCCTTGAGCGAGAGCTGGAACCAGTCGCGGCAGGTGACGCGGTTGCCGGTCCAGTTGTGGAAGTACTCGTGACCGACCACCGATTCGATGTTGGCGAAATCGGTGTCGGTCGCGGTGGCGCTGTTGGCCAGCACGTACTTCGTGTTGAAAATGTTCAGGCCCTTGTTCTCCATCGCGCCCATGTTGAAGTCGCTGGTGGCGACGATCATGAAGCGCTCCAGGTCGAGCGGCAGGCCGAAGCGGGCCTCGTCCCAGATCACGCTGGCGATCAGCGAGTTCATGGCGTGCTCGGTCTTGTCCATGTCGCCAGGGCGCACATAGACCTGCAGCAGGTGCTCGTTACCGTTGCGGGCAACGATGCGCTGCTCGCGCGCCACCAGCTGGCCCGCCACCAGGGCAAACAGGTAGCAGGGCTTCTTGTGCGGGTCGACCCACTTGGCGAAGTGGCGGCCGCCCTCGAGTTCACCCTGCTCGACCAGGTTGCCGTTGGACAGCAGCACCGGGTACTTCGCCTTGTCGGCGCGCAGTGTGACGGTGTAGCTGGCCATCACGTCCGGCCGATCCAGGAAGTAGGTGATGCGGCGGAAACCCTCGGCCTCGCATTGCGTGAAGAAGGTGCCCTGGCTCACGTACAGGCCCATGAGCTGGGTGTTCTTCTCGGGCGCGCAGGTGGTGAAGATTTCCAGGTCGAAGGGCTCGGGGCCTTCTGGCAGATTTTCCAGCACCAGGGTCTGACCGTCCATCTTGAACGAGCAGCCGCCGCCATTGACCAGTACGCGCGCCAGGTTGAGGTCTTCGCCATCCAGGCGCAGCGGCTGGGCCGCCACGTCCGGGTTGCGGCGCAGGCGCATGCGGTTGAGCACGCGGGTCTTGGCCGGGTCGAGGTCGAAGCTCAGATCGACGGTATCGATCCAGTAGGCGGGCGCGGTGTAGTCCTCGCGGCGCACCACGGTGGTGGGGCCTTCACGCATTGAGCTCATCGGGGGATTCCTTGGGAACGGGGGTCAGACGCCTTGCTTGAGCGAGGCTTCGATGAACGGGTCCAGGTCGCCGTCGAGCACCTTCTGGGTGGCCGAGATTTCGACGTTGGTGCGCAGGTCCTTGATGCGGCTGTTGTCCAGCACGTAGCTGCGGATCTGGTGACCCCAGCCCACATCCGTCTTGGTGTCTTCCAGCTTCTGCTGCTCTTCCATGCGCTTGCGCATTTCGTGGTCGTACAGGCGCGAGCGCAGGCGCTGCCAGGCCACGTCGCGGTTGCTGTGCTGGCTGCGGCCGTCCTGGCACTGCACGACGATGCCGGTCGGGATGTGCGTCAGGCGCACCGCCGAGTCGGTCTTGTTGATGTGCTGACCGCCCGCGCCGGACGCGCGGAAGGTATCGGTGCGCACATCGGCCGGGTTGATATCGATCTGGATCGAGTCGTCGATTTCCGGGTAGACGAACAGCGAGGCGAACGAGGTGTGGCGGCCGCCCGAGCTGTCGAACGGGCTCTTGCGCACCAGGCGGTGCACGCCGGTTTCGGTGCGCAGCAGGCCGAAGGCGTACTCGCCTTCCACTTTGATGGTGGCGCTCTTGATGCCCGCGGTGTCGCCCGGGGTTTCGTCTTCCACCGTGGCCTTGAAGCCCTTGCGTTCGGCATAGCGCAGGTACTGGCGCAGCAGCATGCTGGCCCAGTCGCAGGCTTCGGTGCCACCGGCGCCGGCCTGGATGTCGACAAAGCAGTTCAGCGGATCGGCCGGGTTGTTGAACATGCGGCGGAACTCGAGCTTCTCGACCTCGGCCTGCACGTTCTTCGCTTCGCCCTCGATGGTCTCCAGCCCTGCGTCATCGCCCTCGGCCTCGGACATCTCGAACAGCTCGGTGTTGTCGGCCAGTTCGCCGGTCAGGCGGTCGAGCACGACCACCACGTCCTCCAGCGATTTCTTTTCCTTGCCCAGTTCCTGGGCGCGTTTGGGGTTGTCCCAGACGGTGGGGTCTTCCAGCGCGCTGGTGACCTCCGAGAGCTTCAATGCCTTGGCATCGTAGTCAAAGATACCTCCGGAGCTCGACCACGCGTGCGCTGAGGTCGGCCAGTTGATTGCGGATGGCGTTGGTGCGTTCGGCTTCCATGGTGTTCTCTTGAAAAAGGCGGTGGGCGTGGATGCGGTCCGCACGACGGTGGGTCGTGTGGATCCCGCCACGAAACCGCTGATTTTCTCACGCGCCGCGCTGCGCGTGACGGGGCCTGCGCCGCGTCAAAAACGCCAGCTGGTGCCGAACATGACGGCGGCTGTGCCCAGCACCTGAACCTCGACCGCTAGTTGCGGGGTGAGGCGGTAGCCCACGGTCGGGATGACCACTGGCGAGAAGCCACCGAAGTTCAGTGGAACCTTGTCCTTGAATCTGCCCACATAGCCGTAGATGATGCCGGCGCTGACCGTGGCGTACACCTCGGGGTGCGACTGAAGCGGGTGGGGCCAGAACCATCCCGTGAACGCATAGGCCGATGGTTGACCGAAGGAGTTGCGGAACAGGCTGGCGCCGCAGAAACGCTGGTTGGGCAGATGGCGGCTGATGCTCAGTGCGACGACCGACCGGTGGTCTTTCGCGTTTTCGTCGGACCAGTGGTAGGTGTAGGGAGATGCAAACGCCCAGTAGCCGTACGAGTCTTCATCGGCGGCCGCCTGGTCCCAGCCGGGACACACAGACCAATCAGCGGCCCCAGCCGGGGTTGCTAAAACCGTGGCCAGCAGCACGGCGCTCAGACGCAATGGCATGGAACAATCCTTACATCGAAAGTAATCAGCGCGCGATTGTGCCTGCCCTCTGTGAACACCACGACAACACTTGAAACAAGCCAGTCGCCCGCGTCAGGGCTCAGGTCTGTGCTGGCCGCGGCATTGGCCATGGTGCTGGGTCTGTCGGGCTGTGCCTCGCTGGACGCCTGGCAGCGCCAGAAGATTTACCGTCCCAGCGTGCTGCAAGGTGCGGCCGAATGGCAGCGCCTGCTGGCCACACGGCCGGACGCCTCGGCACTGGCGGTGGAAGTGGGTGGCTCGGGTGAACAGGTGCAGGTGTTGCAGCTGGCCGCCCAGCCGGGCCAGGTGGCGCCGGTGCGGGTGTTCTACCTGCACGGCACTTACCGGCATGCCTGGCAAAACCTGGGCAAGACCGCGCCCATGCTGCGCGCCGGGCTGGACGTCTCACTGCCCGACTACCGTGGTTGGGGCGCCTCCAGTCCCCGGGTGCCCAGCGAACAAAGCATCCACGCCGACGCCTGGGCCGCCTGGCAGGCCTTGCAGGCGGCGGCGCAGCGCGAAGGCCGCCCGGTGCGCTGGGTGATCTACGGCCATTCCATGGGCTCGGCCGTGGCGGTGCACCTGGCGCACCGCCTACGCGGCACGCCCGCGTATTGCGCGCTGGTGCTGGAGAGTGCGTTCACCAGCTTCCCGGACGTGGCCGAGGCCGGCGTGGGCTGGTTCGGACGCCAGCTGACGCTGCTGGGCAGCGAGCGAATGGCCTCCATTGAACGCATCGCCCAGGTGGCACCGCCGGTGTGGCTGCTGCACGGCAGCCGTGACAGCACGGTACCCGTGGCGCTGGGGCGCCGCCTGTACGACGCAGCACCGTCGCCCAAGCAGTGGCGCACCTGGCCACTGGGCCACAGCGATCTGCAGACCGACCCGACCGGCGCCTACGACCAGACCTGGCGCGAGATCGCGGACAGCTGCCGTTAGGCGAGAAACGCTTCCAGCAGCGCCGCCAGCTGTTCGGGCTGGTCGTGCTGCAACATGTGGCCGGCGTCGTCGATGTGGGCTTCGGTCAGCTGTGGCACATGCCGCAAGCGCTCGCGGTACTCGGCCAGTGAGAACGTGCCCTTCCACCACTGGCCCAGGCTGTCGTCGCTGGCGGTGACCGACAGCACCGGTGCCGTGATGCGCGCATAAATGGCCAGCGCTTCCTCCACCCGGTACAGGTGCGGGTTGACCACCTTGTGAGCGGCCTCGCCCAGCACCGCCCAGCGCCCCTGCGCGTCGGGCGCGGCCCAGTGCTGCGCCAGCCACGCCGCCTTGTCGGCGCCCAGGCGAGGGTTCGTTTTCATCAGGCGGCGGGCCACGCCGTCGGCGCTCTCGTAGGTCTTGAGGTCCATCTCGCCCCGGCGCAGCGCCTGGATTTCGTCCAGCCACTGGGCCAGGCGGGTGGGTGCCTGGGCGGGGCGGGTGGCGGGCAGGCCGAAGCCCTCGAGGTTGACCAGGCGGCGGATGCGCGCCGGCCGCACGCCGGCGTACATCATGGCCACATTGCCGCCCATGCTGTGGCCCACCAGGTCCACCGGCTGGCCGGGCGAGAAGTGGTCGAGCAGGGCGTCGAGGTCGCCCAGGTAGTCGGCAAACCAGTAACTGTCGGGCGCTGGCTGTGGGGTCTGCGTCAGGCCGTAGCCGCGCCAGTCGGGGGCGATCACCCAGCGCCCCTGCGCCAGCGCATCGACCATGAACTGCCACGAGGCGCCCACGTCCATCCAGCCGTGCACCAGCACCAAGGGGGCTTGGTCGGGCGTCGGGTCGCCCCAGGTGCGCACGTGGTAGCGCAGGTCGCGCACGGTCACGAAAGTGCTGCGGGAGGGGCGGCTGGCTTGATACATTCGATTCATCATAAGGAACCGCAGGAGACCTCTGCATGCCACGCCGTCAAGGCCGCGACACCGCGTCTTATCCCCAGGATCACCACGCCCGGCTGCACGCGCACTTCGGCTGGTCCGTGCCCGAGCGCTTCAACATGGCGCAGGTGTGCGCCCGTCGCTGGGCCGACGATCCTCAGCGTGCGCAACAGACGGCGGTGATCGCCACCGCGCCCGGCCAGCCCGATGCGACCCACACTTATGCCGAACTGCAGGCCCAGGCCAACCGCCTGTCCAACGCGCTCGCGGCACTGGGTGTGCAGCGCGGCGACCGGGTGGCCATCGTCCTGCCGCAGCGCTTCGAAACCGCCGTGGCCTACATGGCGGTGCTGCAGCTGGGCGCGGTGGGCATGCCGCTGTCTCAGCTGTTCGGGCCGGAGGCGCTGGCGTTCCGCCTGCACGACAGCGAGGCGGTGGTGGCCTTGTGCGACGCCAGCACGGTGGGGGCGGTGCAGGGCGTGAGCGGGGACTGCCCGGCCTTGCACAGCGTCTTGGCCGTGGGCGGTGGTCCGGGCGTGCTCGACTGGGCAGCCGTGCTGGCGCAGGAACCGGCGCACTTCAAGCCGGTGGACACGCTGGCCGATGAGGCGGCCGTGCTCATCTACACCAGTGGCACCACCGGCAACCCCAAGGGCGCGCTCATCCCGCACCGCGCGCTGATCGGCAACCTCACCGGCTTCGTCTGCAGCCAGAACTGGTTCGGCTTCGACCCCTGGGACGCCTCGGTTCAAAGCCAGGCCGTGTTCTGGTCACCGGCCGACTGGGCCTGGACCGGTGGTCTGATGGACGCGCTGCTGCCTACCTTGTACTTCGGCCGGTCCATCGTGGCGCACAACGGGCGCTTCACGCCCGAGCTGGCGTTCGAGCTGATGCAGCGCCACGGCGTGACGCACACCTTCCTGTTCCCCACCGCGCTCAAGGCCATGATGAAGGCCCACCCGCGCCCGCGCGAACGGTTCACCCTGCAGCTGCAAGCCATCATGAGCGCGGGCGAGGCAGTGGGTGACGCTGTGTTCGCCTATTGCCGCGACCAGCTGGGCGTCACGGTCAACGAAATGTTCGGCCAGACCGAGATCAACTACATCGTGGGCAACTGTTCGCGCCTCTACCCGGCCATGCCTGGCAGCATGGGCAAGGGCTATCCCGGCCACCGCGTGGCGGTGATCGACGACGACGGGAACGAATGCCCGGTGGGCGTACCGGGGGACGTGGCGGTGCACCGGCTGGACGTGCACGGCGAGCCGGACCCGATCTTCTTCCTGGGCTACTGGAAGAACGAGGCCGCCACGCGCGCCAAATTCACGGGGGATCCATCGAGCAGCTGGTGCCGCACCGGCGACCTGGCCACGCGCGACGCCGACGGCTACCTCTGGTACCAGGGGCGCAGCGACGACGTGTTCAAGGCCGCGGGCTACCGCATCGGGCCCAGCGAAATCGAGAACTGTCTGGTCAAGCACCCGGCCGTCGCCAACGCTGCCGTGGTGCCCAAGCCCGACGCCGAGCGTGGCGCGGTGGTCAAGGCCTATGTGGTGCTGACGCCGGGCGTGCAGGGGGATGACGCGTTGGTGGTCTCGTTGCAGCAGCATGTGAAAGGCCAGCTCGCGCCCTACGAATACCCGAAAGAGATCGAGTTCATCGACACCCTGCCCATGACCACCACCGGCAAGGTGCAGCGTCGCGTGCTGCGCCTGCAGGAAGAGGCGCGCTGGAAACACAAAACGGGACGGGGGTGAGTCCGTCCCGTTTGCGACCCGCGGCGGCGGTGTAGTTTGGGGGCTATCGACCTGCCGCCGGGCCGCCCCAAGGCAGGTCAGCCCCCTCGGGGGGCAGCGACCCGCTTCAGCGGCGGGGCGTGGGGACCTTACTTCTGGGCTGTCGTGGCCGGCTCGGCCACGAAGATTTCCACCCGGCGGTTCTTAGCGCGGCCGTCTGTCGTGCCGTTGTCGGCGATCGGTTCGCGCGCGCCTCGGCCTTCGGTGTTGAACCGTGTGGCGGCCACGCCGCGCGAGATCAGGTAGTCGCGAGCGCTGTTGGCGCGGTCCACCGACAGCGGGTTGTTGATGGCGTCGCTGCCCTGGCTGTCGGTGTGACCGACGATGGAGACCACGGTGGCCTGGTTGGCGTTCAGGCTGGTGGCGAACTGGTTGAGCACGCCCGCGAAGTCACCTTTGATGGCCGAGCGGCCGACGTCGAACGAGACGTCGCTGGGGATGTCGAGCTTGAGCCGGTTGTCCGGTGTCTGCGACACCGCCACGCCGGTGCCGGCGGTGGCCTTTTCCATCGCGGCCTTTTGCTCTTGCATTTTCTTGGACCAGACATAGCCGCCCAGTGCACCGGCGCCGGCGCCGAGCACGGCCCCGGTGGTGGCGCTCTTGCCGCCGCCGGTGATGGCGCCCAGCACGGCACCGGCTGCGGCGCCAATGGCAGCACCCTTGGCGGTGCCTTGCTGGGTCTCGGTCATGTTGGCGCAGCCGCCCAGTGCCAGGGCGGCGGCGAGGGGCAGAACGGACAGGCGTTGTAGGTGTTGCATGGAGGGCTCCCGATCAATGGTTTGAGGTTGTGGTGCGTAGCGTCTTTTCTTTGACCCGCTCGCGACGCATTGGTTTCCGCGTTGCCCCCTAAACTTACCGCTCCTTTGCGGGCAATGCCATCCCCGCGCTTCGCCGACTCACCGCATTTACAAGTCTTTTCATGAACACCGTTGAATTGGGCGCGAGCCCGTTGCACGTCACCCCCATCTGCCTGGGCACCATGACTTTTGGTGAGCAGGTCAACGAAGCGGACGCCCACGCCATCCTCGACCGCTCGCTGGCGCGCGGCGTCAATTTTCTGGACGCGGCCGAGATGTATTCGGTGCCGGCCAAGGCCGAGACCTGCGGCGCGACCGAAACCATCATCGGGAACTGGTTCGCGAAAAACCCGGGCGTACGACAGAAGCTGGTGGTGGCCACCAAGGTGGCAGGCCCGGCGCGCGGCATGCCCTGGCTGCGCGGCGAGGTCAGCAAGGCCGGCATCATCGAAGCCTGCGAAGGCAGCCTGCGCCGCCTGCAGACCGATGTGATCGATCTCTACCAGATTCACTGGCCGGCGCGCAACGTGCCGGCTTTCGGTGCGCTGTACTTCGACCCAGCCAAGGACCGTGCGGCACCGACCATCGAAGCGCAGCTCGAAGCCCTGGCTGAGCTGGTGAAGGCCGGCAAGGTGCGGGCCATCGGCCTGTCCAACGAATCGCCCTACGGCGTGCACGAGTTCGTTCGGCTGGCTGAGCAGCTGAGCCTGCCGCGCGTGGCCACTGTGCAGAACCCGTACTGCCTGATCAACCGCAGCTACGAGAACGGCCTGGACGAAACCTGCCACCGCCTGAATGTGGACCTGCTGGCGTATTCACCACTGGGTTTCGGTCTGCTGACCGGCAAATACGACGACACCGGCCTGGTGGGCGACCATGGCCGCATGGCCCTGTACGACAGCATGAAGGCGCAGCGCTGGGGTCGTCCCGAAGCGCTGGCCGCGGCCCAGCGCTACAACGCGCTGGCGCGCGAACACGGGCTGACGCCATCGCAGCTGGCCCTGGCCTTCTGCTACCGCAACTCCAAGGTGGCCAGCACCATCATCGGCGTGACCTCGCTGGCGCAGCTGGACCAGTGTCTGGATGCCTGGAGCGTCGAGCTTTCACCTGAACTGCTGAAGCAGATCGACGCCATCCGCTGGGAACACCGCGACCCGGCGCAGTAACGGCTCACCCCCGCCGCGCTGCGCGCGACCCCCTCAAGGGGGCGATGCGAGTGGCCCGGCGAAGCCGGTTCCACCGCATCCTGGCGCGGGCCCCTCTTAGCGACTGATCTACATGTCCAAGAAAACCCACGTTTCAGAGACGCCAGCTACTGCCTGGCTCAAGGCGCATGGCGTGGCGTTCACCGAGCATCCCTACGAATACGTGGAACACGGTGGCGCCCAGCACAGTGCAGCGGTGCTGGGCTTCGACCCGTTCGCCGTGGTCAAGACGCTGATCATGCAGGACGAGGCTGCCAAGCCGCTGGCCATCCTCATGCACGGCAACCGGACGGTTTCCACCAAGAATCTCGCGCGCCAGATCGGTGCCAAGTCGGTCGAGCCCTGCAAGCCCGAGGTGGCCAACCGCCACAGCGGCTATCTGGTCGGTGGCACCTCGCCGTTTGGTCTGAAGCGCGACATGCCGGTGTACGTCGAGTCCACCGTGCTGGACCTGCCCAAGATCCTCATCAACGGTGGCCGGCGTGGCTATCTGGTCGGCATCGACCCCGCCGTGCTGGCCGGGCCCCTGGGCGCGAAGCCAGTGCAGTGCGCGCTGGCAGAATAGTCGGCTGCCCGGGCTGCGTTGGCCGGCCCCCTGCAGCACTTTGAAGGATCTGCATTTTGGAAGCCCTGTACCCCGTCATCGCCACCGTTGTGGCCTACCTCATCGGCTCGCTCTCGTTCGCCGTGGTCGTCAGCCGCGCCATGGGCCTGTCGGACCCGCGCACCTACGGCAGCAAGAACCCAGGCGCCACCAACGTGCTGCGATCGGGCAGCAAGAAGGCCGCCATCCTGACGCTGCTGCTGGATGCCCTCAAGGGCTGGTTGCCGGTGTTCGTGGTCAAGGGCTGGGGCGATGCCTTCGGGCTGGGCGACGGCACCGTGGCGCTGGTCGGTCTGGCCGCATTCCTGGGCCACCTGTGGCCGGTGTTCTTCCGCTTCGTGGGCGGCAAGGGCGTGGCCACGGCCGCGGGTGTCATCGTCGGTTTTGAACCCTGGCTGGGTCTGGCCTCCCTGCTCACCTGGGTCATCATTGCCTACTTTTTCCGCTATTCCTCGCTGGCCTCCATCGTCACCGCCGTCTTCGCTCCGGCGTTCTACCTGTTCGGTCACCACGTCGCCTGGAACGCCCCCGGCGTGATGGTCCTGAGCCTGGCCGTCATGGGTCTGCTGCTGGTCTGGCGCCACGCCGAGAACATCAACCGCCTGATCGCGGGCAAGGAAAGCAAGCTGGGAGCGAAGAAACCATGAGCCGCGACATCCACCGCATCGGCATGGCCACCCGGTACAGCGAGGCCGCGGTCTTCAACGGCGTGGTCTACCTCGCGGGCATGGTGCCCGAGTGCGAGGCCAGCGACATCCGCAGCCAGACGGCCGACGTGCTGGCGCAGGTGGAGCTGCGGCTCAAAGAAGCCGGCAGCGACAAGTCGCGCATCCTGCGCACCCAGATCTACCTGACCGACATCCGCGACATCGGCGCGATGAACGAGATTTGGGACGCTTGGGTGGTGCCCGGGACGGCTCCGCCGCGCGCCACGGTGCAGGCCGCGCTGGCCGACCCGTCGTGGAAGATCGAGATCGTGGTCACCGCTGCGCAGGCTTGAGCACCGGTCTCCTCGGCGCACGTGCCTGATTCAGCACACGCCGTGGAACCGGCTTCGTCGGGCCACTGGCGTGGTCCTCCTTTCAGGGGGAAGGCGCGCAGCGACGCAGGGGGTCAGAAACGTTTCTCCAGCGTCAGCTGGTCGTTCTGCCGCTGCATCTGGAAACGGTTGAGGAAGCTGTTGCCCAGCAGCACGTAGCTCATGCTTTGCGGTGTGACCAGTGCTTCCACGTCGTAGACGGTGACGTCTCCGATGCGCACGGTGTCCAGGCGTACCAGGTGCGCCACGACCTGGCCGTTGGCGGTGTTCACGCCCACCCGCTGACCATTCTCAAACTTCAGGTTGATGCGTCGGGCATCTGCCTCGCTCAGCGCCACGCTGGTGGCGCCGGTGTCCACCATGAACTGCACTGCTCTTCCGTTGATCTGCCCAGGTGGCAGGAAGTGACCACGGGCGTCGGCCGTGATCACGATGCGCTGACCACCGCCGCCCGCAGGCGCTGCACGGCCCACGCTCACCGGCGCATCGCCCACGCGCAGTGTCTGGCGCTGCCCGTTCACCTCCACCGTCGCCGCTTCGCCCTGCAGGTTCAGCAGCTTCACACCCTGATGCGACTGTCCGGCCGACAGAAAGCGGGGTGCAGCCCCGTCGATGACCACCAGGGCCTTGCTGCCCGAGACGCCGGTGAGCGCCACGGACTGGGCAAAACCGACCAGAGGCACGAGCCCCAGAGCAGCAGCGATCAGAAGATGCGTTGGCATGGAGTGTCTGTGTCGAGGGCGTCGCGGAACCAGCTTCGCCGGGCCGCCCACGCCGCCCCCTGGGGGGTGACGCGCGCAGCGCGGCGCGGGGGTGGGCCACCACCCGCCGCCGGGCCGCCCCAAGGCGGGTGCGTCCCCTTGGGGGGCAGCGACCCGCAAAGCGGCGGAGCGTGGGGGCATGTTCAATCTCTGAAATTGTCGAACGACAGCGGCAGATCCTTCATCTCGCTGCGGATCAGCGCGATGGCGGCCTGCAGGTCGTCGCGTTTGGCGCCAGTGATGCGCACCGCGTCGCCCTGGATGGCGGCTTGCACCTTCATCTTGCTGGCCTTGATGGCCTGCTGGATCTTTTTGCCGTCTTCGCTGCTGACGCCGTTCTTGACCTTGATCACCTGCTTGACCTTGTCGCCACCGATCTTCTCGACCTTGCCGACGTCGAGGAAACGCACGTCCACGCTGCGCTTGGTCAGCTTGTTGCGCAGGATGTCCTCGACCTGCTGGAGCTGGAAGTCGGCATCGCCGAACAGGATGATCTCCTTGTCCTTGAGTTCGACCGCGGCGCTGCTGCCCTTGAAGTCGAAGCGGGTGCCGATTTCCTTGGCCGTGTTCTCCACGGCGTTTTTCACTTCCACGAAATCGGCTTCAAGTTTGGTGTCGAAAGAAGGCATGACGGGGCACTCTGCAAAAGGTGAATGAGACAATCCGGGGCATGTTAGTCGAGAAACAGGTCCCCCTCCAGCCGTACAACACCTTCGGCATCGCCGCCCGCGCGCAGCAACTCGCGCGCATCCGCAGCGAAGCCGATGTGCGCGCCCTCATGACCGCGCCCGACTGGGCCATCACCCCGCGCTTCGTGCTCGGCGGCGGCAGCAATCTGGTCATCACCGGCGACATCAAGGCCCTGGTGCTCAAGGTCGAAGTCGAAGGCAAGCGTCTGGTCGAGGAGACCGACAAGGGCTGGCTGGTCGAGGCCGGTGGCGGCGAAAACTGGCACAGCTTCGTGGCCTGGACGCTGGACCAGGGCTGGCCCGGGCTGGAGAACATGGCCCTGATCCCCGGCACCGTGGGCGCCTCGCCGGTGCAGAACATCGGCGCCTATGGCGTGGAACTGCAGGACCGTTTCCATTCGCTGGACGCCATCGACCTGCAGACCGGCGAGAGTTTCACGCTTGAAGCCGCGCAGTGCGGCTTCGGCTACCGCGACTCCGTTTTCAAGCACGTGGCCGCCGACAACCAGAGCTTCGGTCTGGCCGGCCGTGCGCTCATCACCCGTGTGCGCTTCTGGCTGCCCAAGGCTTGGAAGCCGGTGTTGGGCTACCTGGACCTGGAACGCAAGATGGAAGAGACCGGTAACCGCAACCCCGACGCGCGCCAGATTTTCGACTGGGTGGTCGCCATCCGCCGCGCCAAGCTGCCCGACCCGGCCGTCATCGGCAACGCCGGCAGCTTCTTCAAAAACCCTACCGTCACGCCCGAGCAGTGCGCCGACATCATCGCGCGCGACCCCAAGGTGGTGCACTACCCCATGGACGACGGCAGCATCAAGCTGGCCGCCGGCTGGCTGATCGACGCCTGCGGCTGGAAAGGCAAGACCATGGGCCACGCCGGCGTGTACGAAAAGCAGGCGCTGGTGCTGGTGAACAAAGGCGACGCCGAACACCCCTGCACCGGCGGCGAGGTCATGACCCTGGCCAAAGCCATCCAGACCAGCGTGTACGAACGCTTCGGCATCCGGCTGGAGCCGGAGCCGGTGGTGATCTGACTTCCATGTGTGATCCGAGCATTGGCGCACGGATTGCTTTTGGGCAGGTTTTGCGAGAAACGAGCTTCCTCATGCTGATGAATGAGCTCTCCGTATCTGGCATCGGTGGCGGTAGCGCGCTCTTGTCTAAACGCCGAGTTTGTAAGCAATTACTGAGCAGCCGATAACGACGAGGCATGCCCACTTGGCGGAGTGAAAGAGCTGCCAATGGAGTCTCAAGTTCTCAGGGCACTCCTTCACGGATCCAAGTAGGTGTTGAGCGAGGCCACGAACCAGTACAGGCTGTAGTACGACAAACACCACCAGCGCAAGCAGCAAATAAAGCGCTAGTGGGTACAAGTGGAGAATCTCGTATACCCTGATCAATGTTGGACTCCTTTGAACACAATATCGGGCTTGGTTCAGAGGGCTACTGCGGGGTGGGCCGAACTCTTGAAATTCGTCTGCATTCGCTTCTTCTCGCCTACCGAGAAGTTGAAAGAAAACGGCCCTTTTTGGGCCGTTTTTTGTGGAGGAAGAGCCGAAGCGCTTACTTGCCGCCTTCGAGCTTGAAGATCTCCGCTGTGCCGTCGCCCATGGACAGCAGACCGGTGTGGGCGTAGATGCCCAGCTTGGCGCGGGTGTCGGTGATGTCGAGGTTGCGCATGGTCAGCTGGCCGATGCGGTCCAGCGGGCTGAACGGCGCGTCTTCCACCTTCTCCATGCTCAGACGCTCGGGCGCGTAGGTCAGGTTGGGGCTCTCGGTGTTGAGGATCGAGTAGTCGTTGCCGCGGCGCAGCTCCAGCGTCACGTCGCCGGTCACGGCGCGGGCCACCCAGCGCTGGGCGGTTTCGCGCAGCATGATCGACTGCGGGTCGAACCAGCGGCCCTGGTACAGCAGGCGGCCGAGCTTCAAGCCGTTGATGCGGTACTGCTCGATGGTGTCTTCGTTGTGGATGCCGGTGACCAGGCGCTCGTAGGCGATGTGCAGCAGCGCCATGCCGGGGGCTTCGTAAATGCCGCGGCTCTTGGCTTCGATGATGCGGTTCTCGATCTGGTCGCTCATGCCCAGGCCGTGACGGCCGCCGATTTCGTTGGCCTTGAGGAACAGCTCGACCGGCGAGTCGAAGGTCTGGCCGTTCAGGGCGACCGGCTGGCCTTCTTCGAAGCGGATGGTGACTTCTTCGGCCTTGACTTCGACTTCCGGCTTCCAGAACGCCACGCCCATGATGGGGTTGACGATGCGGATGCCGCTGTCGAGGTGTTCCAGGTCCTTGGCTTCGTGGGTGGCGCCGAGCATGTTGCTGTCGGTGCTGTAGGCCTTCTCGACCGACATCTTGTAGTCGAAGCCGTTGGCGATCAGGAACTCGCTCATTTCCTTGCGGCCGCCCAGCTCGTCGATGAAGCGCTGGTCCAGCCAGGGCTTGTAGATCTTCAGGCTGGGGTTGGTGAGCAGGCCGTAGCGATAAAAGCGCTCGATGTCATTGCCCTTGAAGGTGCTGCCGTCGCCCCAGATGTGGACGTCGTCTTCCTTCATGGCGGCCACCAGCATGGTCCCGGTGACGGCGCGGCCCAGCGGGGTGGTGTTGAAGTAGGTGATGCCGCCGGTGCTGATGTGGAAAGCGCCGCACTGGATGGCGGCGATGCCTTCGTGCGCCAGTTGCAGGCGGCAGTCCACCAGGCGGGCTTTTTCAGCGCCGTAGGCAATGGCCTTGCGCGGGATCTCTTCGTAGTCGCTCTCGTCGGGCTGGCCGAGGTTGGCGGTGTAGGCGTAGGGCAGGGCGCCCTTTTGCTTCATCCACAGCAGGGCTGCGGAGGTGTCGAGGCCGCCGGAGAAGGCGATGCCGACCTTCTGCTGGGCGGGCAGGTGTTGGAGGATGGTGGCCATGTCGGGTCCGTGTCTGGATTGATCAACCGAAGTGGCAGATGTAGTGGTAGGCCTCGGTCACGCGGATCTCGAAGCTGCTGTTGCCGGGCACGCTGAACTGCTCGCCCGGGCCGGATTTGAGCCAGGCATCGGTGCCGGCCAGCTTGTATTCGCAGCCGCCGGCCACGCATTCCATGATCTCCGGCGCGCCGGTGTTGAAGGTCAGGGTCGCGGGCAGCACCACGCCGACCGACTTTTTCGTGCCATCGGGGGAGGTGATGCCGTGGCTGACGCATTTGCCGTCGAAATAGACGCTGGCCTGGGTGTTGACGGCAACGCCGCTGATCTGGGTGGTGCTCATGGGGGAATCCGTTGGGAAAAGTGAAGGCGAAACCGCGATTTTAGGCGGCGGTGACCGGACGAACCGGTTGTTCAAATGCGGGCGGACCAGTCGGCTGCGTCGAAACCGACCGTGACGGAGCCGTTGGCCCACTCGACCACCGGGCGCTTGATCACGCTGGCGTGCTGCAGCAGCAGGGCGCGGGCGCTGGTGTTGTCGACCACCGCGGCGCGGATGGCCTCGTCCAGGCCGCGCCAGGTCGTGCCCTTGCGGTTGACCAGCTGGTGGTGGCCGGTCGCGGCCAGCCAGCGGTCCAGGGCGGCTGGGGGCACGCCCTGTTTTTTGAAGTCGTGGAAGGTGTGCGTGACGCCGTGCTCGGTCAGCCAGGTGCGGGCCTTCTTGACGGTGTCGCAGTTGGGAATGCCGTAGAGCGTGGTCATTCCTGGATTCTGTCACGCGAGCCCGTCGGTGCTGCCCACCAGGGGTGGCTGCACCGACGGGGCTGTGAGTCGGTTCAGTCCTCCAATCCGATGCGGGTGGCCGTGACGGTGCTGCCGTCGCTGATCGTGCCCTTGACTTCGATCTGTTGACCATTGACCAGGCTGGCCGCGGAGGCACCATCGCGAAATTCGACGCTGCTGCTGTTCCACTGCACAGTCACCGCCACACCGCCGGAAGAGGTGAGCGTGAAGCTGCCGCTGGTGCCTGTGCTGCTGGCCCCGGAGATGGTGCCGTGCAGTTCAAATTCGGTGCCCACGCCGCCCGACCCACCGTCGTCTTCCGGTTTCACGCGGGTGGCCACCACCACGCCGTTGACCAGGGTGCCTTTGACCTCCACGAACGCACCGGCGACGATGCCGCCGGTGCCTTCAGGGAAGCTCGCGCTGCTCGCGTTCACCGGCAGGTCGTTGACGCTGAAGCTGGCGGTGCTGGTGAACGCGGTGATGGTGCCTTTGAACTCCACCTCGCCGCTGAAGCCGCTGAACGAGTCTTCCGGCTTGCGGATGCGGGTGACGGACCAGACCGCTGGTGCGGGACTGGCCGCCTGCAGGCGCACGCGCACGAGGGCGCCGACCACGGGCGTGACGCGGACATCATCGGCGTCCGTGCTGGCGTAGCTCATGGACAGGCTGCCGATGCTGAACGTTTTGTCTCCCGCGTTGTGCGCGGTGACCTTGCCTTGCAGCTTGTATTCCGACGGAGAGGACTTGCGGGCGACGAAGGTGGCCGTCTGGCTGTTGGGGGTCGTGTCGGCGATGCCATGTACCTCCACCGCTTGCCCGACGGCGAGACCGGACAAGCCGCCCGAGATGGACGGGCCGTAAAACGTGCTGGACGTGACGTTGACCGTCTGACCCAGCACCACAAAGCCATTGGCGTTGATGGAACTGATCGGCCCGACCAGTTCGCCGCCCAATACGATTCGGGTGGCGGTGGACTGGCCGTTGACGGCCGGCGAACCCTGCACCGCCACGATCATGCCCAGCTGCAGAGAGCTGGTGCTCAGGCTGTCGTCGTCGCTGCTGATGCTGGCGCTCGAATCGTCGTAGCGGATGCCGTTGACGATGATGGAGCCCAGACCCGTGATCGGCCCGACGGAGAAGGCGCCCGTGCCACCCTGGCCGACGCCAGCGACGTCGCCGCCCCCGCCGCAGGCGCTCAGGCTGGCCGCGCCGAGCATGGCCAGCAGGGTTTGTCGCCGGGTCAGGCCGGCTGGGATGGGGTCATGCTTGTTCATGGGGCGCTCCTTGTGGATGTGTGACAGGGGATGACATGGGTTCGGTCCAGGAGAAAAAGCCGATGCGGACCTGTTGATCCATCGGCCGGCGGGCCTGGCGGTCCTGTTCGATCAGGGCCTCGATCTGGGGGACCAGGGTGTCGAGCAGCTGCTTCCATTCGCGGCTGACCATCTGGCGCACGGCGGCCATGGACTGGTCGGAGAGTTCATCGGCGTGGATCGCCTGTTCAAAGTGCTGCTGGCCGCTGCCCAGCACGTTGGCCGTGGCAGCGCGCAGGTGGTCGCCCACGTTCTGGCCCAGGAAGCCGACCATGCGGGCCCAGTCACCGCGCGGCACGAAGGCATCGGCCTGCAACTGCACGGTATCGCTGCGGCTGTCCAGGCTCACCAGGTTCAGGCGGCACAGTTCGTCCAGCAGGGTGCGGGGGTGCACGTCGCGGGTAACGGACTGGGCCAGCGCCTCGAAGCTGGGGGCGTCGCCCTGGCGGGGCAGGGCGATGGGGTGTTGCTGTGCGTCGCGCAGGGCCGGGTCCGTCAGCCAGCGGGTGAACACCTGGGACGATGGCGAGTGGTGCAAGGTTGCGGGTGCGAGCTCGTTTTCCAGCTGGCGACCGACCTCGCGCCGTGTCAGGCCGGTGGAAGCGCTGACACGGCTGGTGTTGGGTGTGGTGCCCGAAGCCTGGTGTGCCTGCCACGCCGCCAGCACGAAGCTGCGGCGCAGCTGCGATTCCACCGCCTGGATGGGCAGGCCGCGGGCCACGCACAGCTGGGCCAGCGGTGCGAGCACGGCGCCGATGGCGACGAGCAGGGCGTCTTGTTCGGCGTGCAGGGCGGTGTTGGGGGAGAGCATGGTGTTGGGCGGTTTGGGTGTGCAAAGTGCACATTCGCAGGCTCTGATGCAGCTGCCATGCCAGCCACCTGCCAAGTTAAAAATCCAATGAAATCAAAGTACTTTTGGCATGCCGGATAACCGTTGGTGGGGCATTTCACCCGTTGCTGGGTGGCTTGGCCCACCCATTCGGTGAAACCTCGGTCCGCGTCTGGGTCCGTGTCCCTCGGCCGGCGGGTGGATCGGGGCGCCGGGATAATCCCGGGCATGAACACGCTCCAAGACTGGCTCGCGCACTGCGAGCGACTGCACCCCCAGGGCATCAGCGGCATCGAAATGGGGCTGGACCGCGTCCAGCGTGTGGCCCGCCGCATGGGTCTGGCCATGGACTGCCCAGTGATCACCGTGGCCGGCACCAATGGCAAGGGCTCCACCTGCGCCATGCTCGAAGCCATCTACGGCGAAGCCGGTTACCGCACGGGGCTGTACACCTCGCCGCACCTGGTGCGCTTTGAGGAGCGCTGCCGCCTGCAGGGCGAGCCGGTGTCGGCCGACGCGCTGCTGCCGGCCTTTGCCGAGGTGGAGGCCGCCCGGCTGGGCCAGGACGACGACGGTCAGGTCATCGAACTGACCTATTTCGAGTTCACGACGCTGGCCATCCTGCGCACGCTCTCGCGCAGCGGTTTGGATGTGGTGATCCTGGAGGTGGGGATGGGTGGCCGGCTGGACGCGGTGAACATCGTCGACACCGACTGCGCCGTCATCACCTGCGTCGCGCTGGACCACATGGCCATCCTCGGCCCCAACCGCGAGGCCATCGGTTACGAAAAGGCCGGCATCATGCGCACCGGCCGCCCGGTGGTGGTCAGCGACCCTGTGCCGCCGCAAAGCGTGCTGGACCGCGCGCTGGAAGTGGGCGCTGACCTGTGGCGCCTGGGCAAGGACTTCCATTTCGCTGGCGACCAGCAGCAGTGGGGCTGGGCCATGCACCCCTCGCACGGCGGGCGGCGCTACGCCGGCATGGCCTACCCGGCACTGCGGGGCGCCAACCAGCTGGTCAACGCCAGCGGCGTGCTGGCCGCCATTGAGGCGCTGCGTGCGCGCCTGCCGGTCACCGCGCAGGCGGTGCGCAACGGCCTGGCACTTGTGGAGCTGCCGGGCCGCTTCCAGATAGTGCCCGGCCAGCCCACCCTGGTGCTGGACGTGGCGCACAACCCGCATTCGGTGGCTGCACTGGCCGAAAACCTGGACGCCATGGGCTACCACCCGGTCACCCACGCTGTTTTCGGCGCCATGGCCGACAAGGACCTGGGCGCCATGCTGGCGCGCATCGCGCCGCTGATCGACCAGTGGCACCTGAGCGATCTGCCGCTGCCGCGCGCCAGCACCGCGCAGGCGCTGGCCGCCCAGATCGAGACCTTGCCCAAGCCCCTGAGTGGCCCGCAGGGTCGCGTGGCCGGCCTGCACGCCACGCCCATGGACGCCCTGCGCGCGGCGGTCGCCGCCGCAGACCCGGCTGATAGAATCGTGGTCTTCGGTTCCTTCTACACCGTGGGCGGGGTTTTGCAGGACGGCGTGCCCCGTCTGTCCGCAAAACACCTGGCGTCCTGAAGCCCGCCCACACGGCCGAATCACGCCTGACATCTGTCAGTTTGCGCCCCTCGCCAGGCTTGGATGGCGTCCTGATCCACCCGCATGTTCACATCCCGTTCCGCTTCCCAGGGCAACGCATCCGCGGCGCCGCCGCAGAGCATCGAGGCGGTGCGCCGGCGGGCACGGCACCGCCTGATCGGTGCGGTGGTGCTGGTGCTGCTGGGCGTGGTGGGTTTTTCGCTGCTGTTCGACACGCAGCCACGCCCGCTGCCGGTGGATATTCCCATCGTGATCCCGGCCAAGAACACGCCGCCGGCGCTGCCCGCGCCCAAGGCCAAGGCGCCGGTGACCGAACCTGCGCCAGCGGGTGCATCGACCACCACCGCGAGCGTCTCGGCCAGCGAAAGCCTGGGTCCCCGCGAAGAGGTGGTGGAGCCGGTGGCGGTGGCGAAGGCTGCGGCACCCAAGAAAGTCGAAGCCAAACCTGAACCCAAAGCAGAACCCAAAGCCGAGGCCAAACCCAAAGCCGAGGCGGTGACCAAGGTCGAGCCCGCCAAGCCGGCGGCCAAGCCCGCGGCCACCGAAGCCGACCGTGCCCGCGCCTTGCTCGAAGGCAAGACTGCCGACAAGGCGGGCGACAAGACGTCTGACAAGACCGACGCTGCCAACCTGCGCATCGTGGTTCAGGTGGGGGCGTTCGCCGATGTGGCCCGCGCCCGTGAGGCCCGACTGAAGCTCGAACGCGCAGGCCTCAAGACCTACACCCATGTGGCCGAAACCGCCGAAGGCAAGCGCATCCGCGTGCGCGTGGGTCCCTACGCGACCAAAGCCGAGGCCGACAAGGCCGCCGCACGCGTGAAGGCGCTGGGGCTGCCGGCGGCCATCCTCACGCTGTGAGGCGCCTGACATGAGCTGGCTGGACTGGGCCTTGCTGGCGGTGCTGCTGTTGTCGGCCGTGGTGGGTTTGTGGCGCGGGTTGGTGTACGAGGTGCTGTCCGTCGCGGTCTGGGTGGTGGCCTTTGTCCTGGCCCAACGTTACGGTGCCCCGGTCGGGGTCTGGTTGCCGGTGGAGGGCTTTTCGGAGCCTCTGCGCGTGGCCATGGGCTTTGCAGTGGTGTTCCTTGCGTCTGCGTTTATCGGCGGCCTGTTGTCCTGGCTGGTGAAAAAGTTGGTGGAGTCCGTCGGCCTGCGGCCGGTGGACCGTGTACTGGGTGGGGCGTTTGGCCTGTTGCGGGGCGCCGTGATCCTGCTGGGGCTGACGATGGTGGTCCAGATGACGCCGCTGCACACCCATGAGCGTTGGCGCCAGTCGCCGGTGGCCGGTGTGCTGTCCGACACCTTGCACGCCCTGCAACCGCTGCTGCCCGAGGCCCTGGCCCGGCACCTGGCGTGATGGTTTTTTTATTCTGTCGTTGAGGATTCGAACATGTGTGGAATCGTGGGTGTGGTCAGCCAGACGCCGGTCAACCAGCTGATCTATGACGCGCTGTTGCTGTTGCAGCACCGTGGTCAGGACGCGGCCGGCATTGCCACGCAACTGGGCAACAAGTTTTTCATGCACAAGGCCAAGGGCATGGTGCGCGACGTGTTCCGCACGCGCAACATGCGTGCGCTGCCCGGAAATGTGGGCCTGGGCCAGGTGCGGTACCCGACCGCGGGCAATGCCTTCAGCGAAGAAGAGGCGCAGCCCTTCTACGTTAACGCGCCGTTCGGCATCGTCATGGTGCACAACGGCAACTTGACCAACGCCAAGGCGCTCAAGCAGGAGCTGTTCCAGACCGATCATCGCCACATCAACACCGAGAGCGACTCCGAGGTCTTGCTCAACGTGCTGGCGCACGAGCTGGAAAAGTCCACCCGCGGTGTGTCGCTTAAGCCGGCCGACGTGTTTGCAGCGGTGCGCGGCGTACACCAGCGCATCAAGGGTTCGTACGCGGTGGTGGCATTGATCGCCGGTCACGGCCTGCTGGCCTTCCGCGATCCCTACGGCATCCGTCCCTTGTGCGTGGGCCGCAACGCCGAAGGCTCGGTGATGGTCGCCAGCGAATCGGTCACGCTCGAAGGCAATGGCTTCGATCTGATGCGTGACGTGGCACCGGGCGAAGCGCTCTTCGTGGACTTGCAGGGGCAGACACATTTCCAGCCGTGCGCCGACCACGTCAGCCACAACCCCTGCATCTTCGAGTACGTGTACCTGGCCCGTCCGGACTCGGTACTCGACGGCATCTCGGTCTACCAGGCCCGCCTGAACCTGGGCAAGACCCTGGCCAAGCGCCTGGTCTCCACCGTGCCACCCAACGAAATCGACGTGGTAATACCGATCCCGGAATCCTCGCGCCCCAGCGCCATGGAACTCGCGCAAATCCTGGGCCTGCCGTACCGCGAAGGTTTTGTGAAGAACCGCTACGTTGGCCGCACCTTCATCATGCCCGGCCAGGGCGTGCGCAAGAAGTCGGTGCGCCAGAAGCTCAACGTGATCGCCAGCGAATTCAAGGGCCGCAACGTGCTGCTGGTGGACGATTCCATCGTTCGCGGGACCACGTCCAAAGAGATCGTGCAGATGGCGCGCGACGCGGGCGCCCGCAAGGTCTACATGGCCAGCGCCGCGCCGCCGGTGCGCTTCCCCAACGTCTACGGCATCGACATGCCCACGCCGCAGGAACTGGTGGCGCACGACCGCACAGTCGAGCAGATCCGCGAACTCATCGGCTGCGACGCGCTGATCTACCAGGACGTGGACGCGATGAAGCAGGCCATCGGCTCGCTCAACCCAGGCCTGGCCGGTTTCGACGCGTCCTGCTTCGACGGGGTTTACGTCACCGGTGACATCACGCAGGAAACGATCGCCCGCATGAACCAGGGCCGCGACCAGACCGAAGAAGGCCAGGAGGACGCCTCGCGCCTGGCCCTGCCCAACGCACAGACCGCCTGAGTGAGCGCTTGATGAGCACGGACCCCTCTTCCGCTGGTGCCCACCTGCACCGCGAAACCCTCGCGGTGCGGCTGGCCGTCGAACGCAGCCAGTACGGCGAAAACTCCGAGGCCCTGTACCTGACCAGCGGCTATGTGCAGCCCTCGGCCGAAGCGTCCGCGCGCCGGTTTGCCGGTGAAGAAGACGGCTACACCTACGGCCGCAGCAGCAACCCCACGGTCACCAGCTTCGAGCAACGCCTGGCGGCCCTGGAAGGCACGGAGGCCTGCATGGCCACCGCCTCGGGCATGGCGGCGGTGATGCTGATGTGCTTCAGCCTGCTCAAGGCCGGTGACCACGTCGTGATCTCGCAGTCCATGTTCGGCTCCACGCTCAAGCTGATCGGCTCCGAATTCGGCCGCTTCGGCGTCGAGACCTCGGTGGTGCCGCAGACCGATCTGGCCGCGTGGCGGGCTGCGATGCGACCGAACACCCGACTGCTGTTCGCCGAGACGCCGACCAACCCGCTGGGCGAGGTGTGCGACATCCAGGCGCTGGCCGACATCGCACACAACGCCGGGGCGCTGCTGGCCGTGGACAACTGCTTCGCCACCCCGTCGCTGCAGCGGCCGGTGGAGATGGGCGCCGACATCGTCATGCATTCCGGCACCAAGTACCTGGATGGCCAGGGCCGTGTGATGGCCGGCGCCCTGTGTGCGGCCGAGGCCTTGGTGCGCGACAAATTCCTGCCGGTTCAGAAGAACTCCGGCATGGTTCTCTCGCCCTTCAACGCGTGGGTGGTGCTCAAGGGCCTGGAAACGCTGGACCTGCGCATGAAGGCCCAGAGCGCGCAGACCCTGGCGCTGGCGCACTGGCTGGAGGCGCACCCCGCGGTGGCCAGGGTGCATTACCCGGGTCTGGCCAGCCATCCCCAGCACGAACTGGCCATGCGCCAGATGGGGGGGCTGGGCGGTGCGGTGCTGTCGTTCGACGTCAAGGCGGCCGACCCCGCGCAGGCCCGCCAGCGCGCCTTCCACGTGCTCGACGCACTGCAGGTCCTGTCCCTGTGCACCAACCTGGGCGACACCAAAACGTTGTGTGCCCATCCCGCCAGCACTTCGCACGGCAAACTGTCCGAAGCGCAACGCCAGGCCGCCGGCATCGGCCAGGGCCTGATCCGTGTGGCCGTCGGCCTTGAACACCTGGACGACATCCGCGCCGATCTGAACCGCGGCCTCTCCAGCCTCTGATGCACAGCCCCCGATTTTTCTGAACCGTCCCATGACCGTCCGCACCCGCTTCGCTCCCTCGCCCACCGGCTTCATCCACCTGGGCAACATCCGCTCCGCGCTCTACCCCTGGGCCTTTGCCCGCGCCAACCAGGGCATCTTCATCCTGCGCATCGAAGACACCGACCTGGAGCGTTCGAGCCAGGCCGCGGTGGACGTGATCATCGAAGGCATGAAGTGGCTGGGTCTGGACCACGACGAAGGCCCGTTCTACCAAATGCAGCGCATGGACCGCTACAAGGCGGTGCTGGCCGACATGCAGGCCAAGGGCCTGGTCTATCCCTGCTACATGAGCGTGGCCGAACTCGACGCCCTGCGCGAACGCCAAATGGCCAACAAGGAAAAGCCACGCTACGACGGCACCTGGCGCCCTGAAGAAGGCAAGGTGCTGCCGCCCGTGCCCGAGGGTGTGAAACCCGTGTTGCGCTTCAAGAACCCGCAGGGCGGTTCGGTGGTGTGGGAAGACAAGGTCAAGGGCCGCGTCGAGTTCAGCAACGACGAACTCGACGACCTGGTGATCGCGCGCCCCGACGGTACGCCCACCTACAACTTCTGCGTGGTGGTGGACGACATCGACATGGACATCACGCACGTGATCCGTGGCGACGACCACGTCAACAACACGCCGCGCCAGATCAACATCTTCCGCGCTCTGGGCAATGAGCCGCCGGTGTATGCCCACCTGCCCACCGTGCTCAACGAGCAGGGCGAGAAGATGAGCAAGCGCAACGGCGCCAAGCCGGTCACGCAGTACCGTGAAGAAGGCTATCTGCCCGATGCCATGGTGAACTACCTCGCGCGCCTGGGCTGGAGCCACGGCGATGACGAGATTTTCAGCCGCGAGCAGTTCCTGGGCTGGTTCAACCTGGACCACCTGGGCAGCAGCGCCGGCCGCTTCGACGAAGCCAAGCTGCGCTGGGTCAACGCCCAGCACCTCAAAGCCATGGACGACTCGGCATTGGCACAGCTGGTCGGCGAGCAGCTGGGCAAACGCGGCATCACCGCCGATGAACGCCTGCCCCGCATTTGCGGCCTGTTCAAGGACCGCTGCGACACCACCGTGGCGCTGGCCGACTGGGCAGCGGCTTTCTATGCCGATGTCACGCCGTCGGACGCTGAGCGCACGCAGCACATCACCGACGCCATCCGCCCGGCACTGGACACGCTGGCGCAGAAGCTGGCGGCCTGCAGCTGGGACAAGGCGGCCATCTCGGCGGCCATCAAAGAGACCATCACCGCCCATGGCCTGAAGATGCCGCAGCTGGCCATGCCGGTGCGAGTGCTGGTCATGGGCACGGCCCAGACGCCATCGCTCGACGCGGTGCTCGAACTGCATTTTCAGCAAACAATTTTGGACCGCTTGCAAAAACGCTGAAAACTGGTCTATAATTTGAGTCTTGCTGATTCGCACTGAGTTGATCGCAACAACGTACGAAACAGTATCCCTGTGGGGGTATAGCTCAGCTGGGAGAGCGCTTGCATGGCATGCAAGAGGTCAGCGGTTCGATCCCGCTTACCTCCACCACAATTTGAAGAGCTGTGCATTTTGGTTCTGCTACAATGCAAAGTTCGGTTCTTAGGTTATGACCCTATCGTCTAGAGGCCTAGGACATCACCCTTTCACGGTGAGTACCGGGGTTCGAATCCCCGTAGGGTCGCCAAGTTTGTGGCACTTGGCCTGAAGCTGCAAAGCGACAGGCAAAAAGCTGCACCACTGCGGAGTGGTAGTTCAGTTGGTTAGAATACCGGCCTGTCACGCCGGGGGTCGCGGGTTCGAGCCCCGTCCACTCCGCCAGCATACAAAAACCGCCCAGATCGCAAGGTCTGGGCGGTTTTTCTTTGTGCGCTCCGGTTGGCCGACGGCGCACCGCCAAAGGGTTGCCGCGCACTCAGGCTTGGCTGCGCCGCTCCAGCCAGTCCAGACGCAGCAGTCCGGTGGACAGTGCCGTGCCGCAGACGATGACCACGCCGCACACCAGCATCCAAGCGGTGATGGATTCACCCAGGAACCACACGCCATAGCCCAATGCAAAAACCGGGACCAGGAAGGTGACGGTCAGCGCTTTGGACGGCCCGGCCTGCGCGATGATGCGGAAGAACAGGATGTAGGCGATGGCGGTGCACAGCAGGGCGACCGCTGCGACCGCGCTCCAGGCAGTGAAGCTGGCCGGTTGTGACGGCCAGAGCCACCAGGTGGGCAGGGCCAACCCGAGTGCTGCGCCGATCTGGCTGCCCGTGGCGGTGGCCAGCGGGTGGGCACCGGTCAGGTAGCGTTTGGTGTAGCTGGCGGCGATGCCGTAGCACAGGGTGGCCAGCAGGCAGGCGCCCATGGCCAAAAGCGTGACGCCAGCGTCGGCTCCGCCGCCCGTCAGTGCCGCAAAACCGGACTTGCCGACGACCAGCAGGCTCACGCCCGCAAAGCCGATGCCCAGACCCAGCATGCGCGAGGCCCCCGGCCGATCGCCCAGCCAGAGCCACGCGACCACGGCGCCGGTCAGCGGCACGGTGGCGTTGAGGATGGCGGTCATGCCGGTGGGGATGTGCATCACCGCAAAGGCGAACAGCACGAAGGGGATGCCGGAGTTGAGCAGTCCCACGAAGAGGATGGCGCGGGCACGCTGGCGAAAATCCGCCCACACGCCCCGCACCAGGAACACGGGCAGCAGGAACAGCGCGGCCAGGGCCACACGCAAACCGGCGGTGGGCAGCGGGCCGAATTCGGCGGCGCCCAGGCGCATGAACAGGAACGATGAGCCCCACAGGGCGGCGAGCAGCAGAAATTCGAGACCGAGGGCGAGCGACATGTATTCAGTGTCGCGCCAATTCCGAAGCGGGATGGATCTGTGCTGATGCTGTTTTGCCGGTGGATTGATGCGGTTCTGCGATCAATGCCGACTCCAGCCGCAGCAGCTCGCGCTTGCGTTCAAGTCCACCGGCATAGCCGGTGAGGCTGCCGTCGCTGCCCACCACGCGGTGGCAAGGCACGACGATGCTCAATGGGTTGCGCCCGACGGCGGCGCCCGCTGCACGCATGGCCAGCGGACGGCCAATCTTCTGCGCGAGCGTACGGTAGCTGCAGGTGTGACCGCCGGGGATGCCGAGCAGCGCGTGCCAGACGGTTTGCTGGAAAGGGGTGCCAGCGCAGAGGTCCAATGGCAGGTCGAATCGGTGGCCTTGTGCGCCGAAATAGGCGTCGAGTTGTCGCACCGCCTCGCGCAACAACGGGTCCCTGGGGGCCACCGTCCACTGCGCGACGCGGTCGGCCGAGGGGTGGTGGCGCTGACCCTCGAACCAGAGTCCGGCCAGTCCGTGGGGACTGGCCAGCAGCAGCACCGGGCCCAGCGGCGTGTTGTGGGTGGTGCAGTGCAGGGCGGTGTGTGGGTTCATTCGGATGATTCCTCTGCAACGTGGGCGCCGGACCAGGCGCGGATGACGGCGTAGCTGCGCCAGGGTCGCCAGCGTTGCGACCGTTGTTGGGCTGCGCGGTGCGCCGCAGCGCTGCGGTGGTCGGGCAGGCCCAGGGCCTGGGTGAGGGCGACGTCGCCGACCGGCCACGCGTCGGGCCAGCGCAGCGCGCGCATGGCGATGTACTGCGCGGTCCAGTGGCCGATACCGGGCATTGCGACCAACGCCTGCAGGGTGGGTTCGGGATCGGCACCCGCGTCCAGGTCCACCGTGCCGGCCAGCACTGCGCGGGCCAGGGCCTGCAGCGCGGCCTGGCGCTGCCGCACGATGCCCAGTTCGCCAAGCACCTGAGGGTCCACACGGGCGATGGTTTCGGCGTCGGGGAACAGGCGTGTGAGCTGCGGATGTCCGGTCGTGATCGGTTCGCCCAGGCGTTCGGCCAGCCGCGCCGCGAGCGTGCGCGCCGCGGCCACGCTGATCTGCTGGCCCAGCACAGCGCGCACCGCGAGTTCAAACCCGTCGAGCGCGCCGGGCACGCGCAGCCCGTCACCGGCGGGGAAGTCGGCGTGCAGCACGGCGTTGATGGACAGCGGATCGGCGTCGAGGTCGAACAGGGCCCGCACCCGCCAGATGAGGGCTGGCAGCGCCGGGTGCAGGCTGTCGCTCACGTCCAGCCACAGGCGGTGGGTGTCGGGTTGCAGCCGCGCTGTGAACCAGCCGGTGTGCAAATGGCCGGCGTGCGCGAGCCGCACCGTGCGCCGCAGCGTGAGCCCCGGTCCGCTGTCTACACATTCGATGCCGGGCAGGTGCCGGTTGCCCAGAAAACGCAGCATGGCGACGGCATCGTAGGGCGGGCGCCAGGTCAGCGCCACGGCGCGCCGCGAGAGGTCGGCGGTTCGGGCGGATTCAGGCTGCCGACGCATCTGGCTGGGGTTCAGGCCGTAGTGTTCTGCAAAGGCGGCGTTGAAACGGCGCAGGCTGGCAAAGCCGCTCGACTGCGCCACCTGCGTGATGGGCAGGCCCGTGTCCGCCAGCAACTGCTTGGCTGTCAGCAGCTTGCGCGTGAGCAGGTACTGCAGCGGCGAAACGCCGAGCTGGGTCTCGAACACGCGCCGCAAGTGACGGTCGCTCACGCCCAGGCGGGCCGACAGCCGCTCCATCGCCGGCGCCGCGTCCCCGTCGCCGCACCAGTGGGTCGGGTCGTCCAGCCAGCGGGTGGCCTGCTCGGACAGAATGGCGGTGGCGTCTTCGTGTGACCAATGGCGTTGCAGGGGGGCCAGTTCGGGCCGGCAACGCAGACAGGGGCGAAAGCCCGCCAGTTCGGCCTGCGCGGCGTGGTCAAAGAAGCGGCAGTTTTCGTGCCGCGGCGTGCGCACCCGGCACACCGGCCGGCAATAGATGCCGGTGGACGTGACGCCCACGAACAGCCGACCGTCAAAGCGCGCGTCGCGGGAACACAGTGCGCGGTAGCGTGCGTCGTCGTCGGGGCTTCGCAAGGGGTCCATGTGGGTGATGGTACGGCGCCTGAGCTTCACAAACTGGCCGTTTTCGGACCTGTGGGCACCACAAGGCCTGCCTACAATCCGCCCCATCCATCTTCATCCGGGAGCCTCGCTTGCAAGTCACCGCATCCATCTTCAAGGCCTACGACATCCGGGGCATCGTGCCCAGCACGCTGGACGAGGCGGTGGCCGAGGCCCTGGGCCTGGCCTTCGGCACCGAGGCGCAGCGCCAGGGCGAGAAGACCGTGGCCGTGGGGCGCGACGGGCGCCTGAGCGGGCCGGGGCTGGCGGCGGCACTGATCCGCGGCCTGGTGGCGACGGGCATCGAGGTGATCGACATCGGCCCGGCGACCACACCCATGCTGTACTTCGCGGCCGCCACGCTGTGCCGCAGCGGCATCCAGGTCACGGGCAGCCACAACCCCAAGGACTACAACGGTTTCAAGATGGTGCTGGCCGGCAAGGCCATCTACGGCGAAGAGATCCAGGCACTGCGCCGCTGCATCGAGGCCGATGCCGGCGTGCGCCTGCCGGGGGGCAGTGTGCGCTCGGTCGACGTGCTGGCCGACTACACCGCCCGCATCGTGGGCGACGTGAAGCTGTCGCGACCGATGAAGCTGGTGGTGGACTGTGGCAACGGCATCGCCGGCGCGTCGGCACCCGCGCTGTTCCGCGCCCTGGGATGCGAGGTGGTGGAACTGTTCAGTGAGGTGGACGGCAACTTCCCCAACCACCACCCGGACCCGAGCAAGCCCGAGAACCTGCTGGATCTGCAGAAAGCCCTGCGCGAGACCGGTGCCGAGCTCGGCCTGGCCTTCGACGGTGACGGCGACCGCCTGGGCATCGTCACCCGCAGCGGCCAGAACATTTACCCCGACCGCCAGATGATCTTGTTCGCGCAGGACGTGCTCTCTCGCGTGCCGGGCGGGAACATCCTGTTCGACGTCAAGTGCTCACAGCGCCTGGCGCCGGCCATCGAGGCCGCCGGTGGCGTGCCGGTGATCTACAAGACCGGCCACTCGCTGATCAAGGCGCGCATGAGGGAGCTGGAAAGCCCGTTGGGTGGCGAGATGAGCGGCCACATCTTCTTCAAGGAGCGCTGGTTCGGCTTTGACGACGGCACGTATGCGGGCGCCCGCCTGCTGGAGATCGTGAGCCGCAGCCCCGATGCCAACGCTGTGCTGGAAAACCTGCCGTCCAGCCACAGCACGCCCGAACTCAACGTGGCTTGCGCAGAAGGCGAGCCGCACCGCGTGGTGGCGCAGTTGGTGGACGCAGCCCGCTTCGCGGCACCGGCCAAGGTGTCCACCATCGACGGCCTGCGGGTGGACTGGCCGGACGGTTTTGGCCTGATCCGCGCGTCCAACACCACGCCAGTGCTGGTGCTGCGCTTTGAAGGCCACACCGCCGACGCGCTGCACCGCATTGAAGGTGAGATGCTGGCGCTTCTGAAGACGGTCAAACCCGATGCTGTAGTTGGCGAGAGTTCGCACTGACCCCCCAGCGCCGCTGACGCGGCTTCCCCTCGGCTGCGCGGGAGGGGGGCGCACCCTGCAGCCCAGCTAAGCCGGTTCTGCGGGGGCTCTGGATTTGCGCATCTTCGCGTTGGATTCAGTTTTTCAGCAGCGCGTCCAGTCGCTCAACCATCGCCTCGATCTTCGGATCGCGTGGACGGTGGGGTGTTCGGGCCTGCGCGTTCTGCCAGTTTGCCTGCACGGCCGCCGCCAGCTCGTCGGCGTTGCCGATGGGTTGGCTCAGGCCCTGTGCGTCGAGTTCGGCGTAGCTCTCGCTGAAGTTCCACACGTTCGGTCCGTGCAGCACGGCGCAGCCCAGTGCGAGCGGTTCGTGCGGGTTGTGACCGCCGACTTCGGCGATGGAGCCTCCCACCAGCGCCACCGGCGCCAGCCGGTACCACAGGCCGAGCTCGCCGATGGTGTCGGCCAGATAGACGCCGGCCCCTGCGGACGGCAGCGTGGCCGGGTCGGCGCTGCGCTGCAGCGTGCCAGCTGGGCACAGGGCCAGCACCTCGGCGCCGCGGGTCGGCACGCGCGGCGCGATCAGCAACAAGGCGTCCGGATGCTGCGTGCGCAGCCGTTCATGGGCTTGCAGAACCAGAGCTTCTTCGCCCGGGTGGCTGGAGGCGGCCAGCCAGACGGGCCGGCCAGCCAGCGCGGTCTGCCAGCGCCGCAGGAGGTCGGCGTCACAGGGCAGGGGCGGCGACAGGGTCTTGATGGTGCCGGTGACGGCGATGCGCTCCCGCGGCGCGCCCAGCGCCACCAGTGCGTCGACCGATTCGGCGTTCTGCGCGAACAGCGCGCGAAAGCCCGGCAGCAGCGCGGCGTAGATCCAGCGGCCCCAGCGCCGCTTGGCCAGCGAAGCGGTCGACAGGCGGGCATTGACCAGAACGCGCGGAACACCGCGCGCATCGGTGGCGTCCATCAGCGCGGGCCAGAGGTCCATCTCGCACCACACGGCCAGCGCCGGGCGCCAGTGGTTGAGGAAGCGCGCCACCGCGTCGGGCGTGTCCACCGGTGCGAACTGGTGCTGGCAGCGCGGCGGCAGGATGGACTGACCGTGCCGGCCTTTGAGCGCGTCACCCGATGTACGTGCCGTGGTGGTGATAAGGAAGTGCAGGTCCGGCCGCTGCTCGCCCAGGCGGGCGAACAGCCCGGCCAGTGCCAGCGATTCGCCCACGCCCACCGCGTGGCCCCAGACCAGGGTGCCGGGTGGCCGTGTGTCATAGGCCAGCCCCAGCTTCTGCTGCACGCTGGCCGCGGTTTCCTTGCCGCGGGTCAGGCGCCGTTGCAGGCCGAAACGCCAGACCGGCGCGAGCGCGCGGGCCAGCAATCCGTAGGTGCGCAGGGCGAGCGGTCGGGTACTCATGCGGGTTGGTTCAACCACGGCAGCAGTGCCGCCATGTGTTTTTGGGTCGCACCGCCATGCTCGGCATAAAAAGCCTCCGCGCCCGCGATGGCACCGGCATACGCCTGTTCATCGGTCAGCAGCTGTACCAGCGCCGCTGACAGGCTGTGAATCGTCATGTGTTGTTGCAGCACCTGCGCTTCGAGCGCTTCAACGCCGGGGTATTCAATGCCCCAGATGCTGGGGCCGACCATCACCGGCTTCTTCAATGCCAGCGGTTCGATGACGTTGTGTGCGCCGCTGTCCACAAACGATCCACCGACGACCACCACTTGCGACAGCGAGAGATAGAAGTACATTTCGCCCAGCGAGTCGCCCAGCAGCAGGTCGATGCCGGCCATGTCTGGTGCATTGGGCGTGGGATCCAGGGCAGCGTCCAGCACTTGGCTGCGACGCGCCACGCGCAGGCCTCCGTCCTCAAAAAGCTGGGCTACCGCGTCAAAACGCTGCGGGCTGCGCGGCACGTAGACGAACAGCGGGCGCGACAAGCCCTTCTGATTCAGCGCGGTCTGGATCTGCCGGAAAGCCTGCAGGAACTGCTCGTCCTCACCGACGATCGCGCTGGCGAAGCCGATCACCGGGCGCTGGCCGGGGGCGATGCCCCAGCTGACCACCCGCTGTTGCGCGGCCGCGATCTGCTGCGGCGAAACCGGCAGGTCGAACCGGGTTTCCCCCGCGACCACCACACGCTCGCAGCCCACGTCGCGGAAGCGCCGGGCATGCGTTTCCGACTTGCACATCACCAGCTGGTAGGCCTGGAACAGGCCGGCGCGAAAGCCGAACCATTTCTGGTCGCGCACCAGGCTCTTGGCCGGGTACTGCGCGTTGGCAATGGCCAGCGGCAAGTCCTGGCGGCGGATGGTGGCCACCAGCACCGGCCAGGTGTCGATCTCGGTCATCAGCGCTGCGCGCGGGCGCACCCGGCGGATGAAGCGGCGCACCGCCCAGCCCAGTTCCAGCGGCACCCAGGCTACCTCGGCCCGGCCCTCGGCGATCTCGGCCGCCAGCAGCTTTTGTGCGGCGCTGCGCCCGGCGGGCGTGAGGGTGGTGACCAGCACCGGGTGGCCGGCGGCCAGCAGGGCGCGCACCAGCGGTGCCGCGCCGCGGATCTCGCCCATGGACGCCGAATGCACCCACAGAGGGCGTTGCAGCCGGGTGGTGAAGGCGCCGAAACGTTCACCCCAGAACCGGCGGTACAGCGGTTCCTTGCGGCCGCGCCGCCACAGAAACACGAGCAGCACCGGCAGCAGCAAGTACCACAGCAGCCCGTAGAGCCCGATCATGAGGGACAGCCGCAGGGTGGGCGGAAAGGGGCGGCTTGCGGGAGAGGAGGGGGCGTCGGGCGCGGGCATCGGCAGGGAGGAAGACAGGGCCACGTATAGTAATGGCCTGCGCCCGCGAACCGGGGCGTACCGCATGTCCCCGTCCATCACCCGCTGCGCCCGCCGCCCACCGCTGTTTCCCATGAAAGTTCTCGTTGTCGGCACCGGCTCCATCGGCAAACGGCACATCGCCAACCTGCTCGAACTGGGCGTCGAGGTGCATGCCTTCAGCTACCGGCCCGAGGCCCAGACGCTGGATCCGCGTGTGACCCGGGTGCCCGATCTGGCCGCCGCGCTGGCGTCCGACGTCCACGCCGTGGTGGTGGCCAACCGCACCGACCAGCACATCGAGGTGGCCCTGCAGGCCGCCCGCGCGGGCAAACACCTGTTCCTGGAAAAACCGCTCGCCGCGTCCATGGCGGGTGTGAACGAACTTCTGGCCACCGTGAAGCAGAAGAACCTGGTGGTCGAAGCCGGCTTCATGCTGCACTCGCACCCCAACCTGCTGTGGATCCGCGACTGCCTGTCGCAGGGTCGCCTGGGCGAGGTCTGGCACATGCGCGCGGCCGTGGGCCAGTGGCTGCCCGACTGGCGACCCGGTACCGACCACCGCCAGGGCTACGGTGCCTTCAAGGCCCTGGGCGGCGGCGTGACCTTCGACCTGATCCACGAGCTGGACCTGGTGCAATGGCTGTTGGGCCCGGTGGCCGACGTGACGGCCATGATGCGCCAGGCCGCCACGCTGGAAATCGAGACCGAAGCCGTGGCCCAGATCGGTCTGCAGCTGGCCAGCGGTGCGCTGGCCCAGGTGCACCTGGACTACCTGCGCCCCGGCTACGGCCGCGAGATGGAAATCGTGGGCCGACTGGGCGTGCTGCGCTGGGACTACGTGCAAGGTCTGGTCACGCTGGAAGAGGCGGGCCAGCCCGCGCGCGAGGTGCACCGTGTGCCCGAGGGTTTCGTGCGCAACCACCTGTTTCTGGCCCATATGCGGCACTTCCTGCAGCGCCTGCAAACGCCGACACTGCCGGCCGCGTCCGCGCTGGACGAAGCCGTTTCGGTGTTGCAGGTGGCGCTGGCGGCCCACCGCTCGGCACAGCAGCGCCAGCACGTGCGGCCGTCCGACCTCCAGGGCTGACGCCTCTTTTTCAACGTACAGACAGCACACATGAGCACCACCTGTGTCATCGGCGCCCGCGGCGGCTCCAAAGGCGTGGCCAACAAGAACATCCGGCCGATGCTGGGCAAGCCGCTGATCGCCTGGTCCATCGAGCAGGCCCTGGCCTGCCCCGAGATCGACCGCGTCGTCATCTCCACCGACAGCCCGGCGATTGCCGAGGCCGCGCGCGCGGCGGGGGCCGAGACGCCCTTCATGCGCCCGGCCGAACTGGCCAACGACACCGCCGGCAAGTGGGAGGTGTGGCAACACGCGCTGGCCGCCTGCGAGGCGCACTACGGCGCGCCGGTGGACCTGTTCGTGGACCTGGACTGCACCTCGCCGCTGCGCGACGTGGAAGACATCTCCAAAGCCATCGCGCAGTTCCGTGCGTCCGACGTGGACGCCGTGTTCACCGTCTGCGACGCGCGCAAGAACCCCTACTTCAACATGCTGGAAGAAGAGGACGGCATCCTGCGCATCTGCAAGAAGCTGCCCAAACCCATCGTGCGCCGGCAGGACGCACCCCGGGTGTTCGAGCACGTGGCGTCCATCTACGTGCTCTCCCCCGACTACCTGCGCCGCGGTACCGGCCTGCTCTCGGGCCGTACGCATGGCTACGACATCGGCACTGCCAAGAGCCCGGACATCGACAACGAATCCGATTTCGAGTTTGTCGAGTACCTGATGAAGAAGCGCCTCGGCCTGCTCACCTGAAAACTTCAAGAGAACACAACATGACGACACAACGTTTTGATCTGACCGGCAAGGTCGTGGTGATCACCGGCGGCACCGGCCTGCTGGGCTCGGCGTATTGCCAGGGCATGGCCGAACACGGCGCCCAGGTGGTGATGGCCGATCTGGCCGCCGCCGATCCGGTCGGCAAGGCCCAGGCCATCAAGACCGCTGATGGCCGCGAAGCCTTTGGCATCCACTGCGACGTCAGCTCCGAGGCCGACGTGGTCAACCTGTTCGAGCAGGTGATGGCCAAGTTCGGTCGTGTGGACGTGGTGCTGAACAACGCCGCCGCGACCGGCGAACACCTGATGCGCCAGGGCGCGGTGTTCACCTCGTTTGAAGAATCGACGCTGGCGGTCTGGGAGTCGGCCATCCGCGTCAACCTGACCGGTGTCTACCTGGTGGCGCGCGAAGGCGGCAAGGCCATGCTCAAGAGCGGTGGCGGCAGCATGGTCAACGTCTCCAGCACCTACGGCGTGGTCGGCCCCGACCACCGCATCTATGAGGGCATGAAGTTCAACTCCCTGCCCAGCTACGCGGCGGCCAAGGCGGGCGTGCACGGCCTCACCCGTTGGCTGGCCACCTACTGGGGCGACAAGGGCATCCGCGTCAACACCCTGGTGCCCGGCGGCGTGCAGAACAACCACGACCCCGAGTTCGTGCGCCGCTACACCGCGCGCGTGCCGCTGGGCCGCATGGCCAAACGCGAAGACATGGTGGGCATGATGATCTTCCTGGCCTCGGACGCGTCGGCTTACTGCACAGGTCAACAATACTTTGTCGAAGGCGGCTGGACAGCCGTCTGACCCCAAGGAGCACACGCATGAAGATCGCCCACCGCGAAATCGGACCGAAACAGCCCCCGCTGGTCATCGCCGAGATCGGCATCAACCACGGCGGCAGCCTCGACGTGGCCAAGGCCATGGTCAGCGCCGCACACAAGGCCGGCTGCGAAATGGTCAAGCACCAGACGCACTTCGTCGAGGATGAAATGACCGACGAGGCCAAGGCCATCTTCCCGCCCAACGCCGATGTGTCCATCTGGGAAGTGATGCAGCGCTGCGCTCTCGGCAAGGACGACGAGATCGCGCTGAAGGCGCACGCCGAGTCGCTGGGCATGATCTACATCTCCACGCCGTTCTCGCGCGCGGCTGCCGACTTCCTGGCCGAGATCGGCGTGGCCGGCTTCAAGATCGGTTCCGGAGAAGCCAACCACGTGCCGCTGATCCGCCACATCGCCGGTTTCGGTAAACCGGTGATCTTGAGCACCGGTATGCAGACGATCGAATCGCTGCGCCCGTCGGTGCAGGCGCTGGACGATGCGGGTATCGAGTACGCGCTGCTGGAGTGCACCAACCTCTACCCCTCACCGCCCGAGATCGTGAGCTTGCAGGGCATCACAGAGCTGCGCAAGGCCTTCCCCAAAGCGGTCATCGGTTTCTCGGACCACAGCATCGGGCCCGAAATGGCGATCGCCTCGGTCGCGCTGGGCGCCTGCATCCTAGAGCGCCACTTCACCGACACGCGCTATCGCAAGGGTCCGGACATTCCGTGTTCCATGGACCCGGCCGAGCTGCGTTTCCTGATCGACCGCTCCAAGGAAATCCACACCGCGCTGCACAACCCCAAGGTGCGCACCGGCCCCGAAGAAGATGTGTACCGCTTCGCCCGTGGATCCATCGTGGCCGACCAGGACCTGCCGGCAGGTCATGTGATCGGCGAGAAGGACATCTGGGCCCGCCGCCCGGGATCGGGCGAAATCTCGGTGCAGCACTTTGACCGCCTGATCGGTGCGAAGCTCACGCGTTCTGTGAAGCGCAACCAGCAGCTGTTGTGGACCGATCTGGACGGCGTAGCACCCGCAGCCAACAGCTGATGTCGAAGAAGCTGCTCTTCATCACTGGCACGCGGGCCGACTACGGCAAGCTCGAACCGCTGGCTGTGGCTGCCCAGCAGGCGGGCTTTGCCATCAGCTTCTTCATCACCGGCATGCACATGATGCGCCGCTATGGTGAGACGCGGCTGGAGGTGCGACGCTTCCCCGGCGCCGAGTTCTTCGAATTCGTCAACCAGCGCGAAGGCGATGCACAGGAGTTCATCCTGTCCAAGACCATCCTGGGGTTCTCGGACTTCGTGCATGAACACCGGCCCGATCTGGTGGTGATCCACGGAGACCGCGTCGAGGCCATGGCCGCGTCCATCGTCTGTGCGATGAAGTACATCCCCTCGGCGCACATCGAAGGTGGCGAGGTCTCGGGCACCATCGACGAGAGCATCCGTCACTGCAACACCAAGCTCTGCGCCACGCACTTCGTCAGTTCTGACGCGGCCAAGGCCCGCGTGCTGGCGTTGGGTGAATCGCCCGACAGTGTCTACAACATCGGCTCGCCCGAACTCGACACGCACGCCCGGCCCTCGGGTGTGAGCATTGACGAGGTCAAGGCGCGCTATGCGATTCCCTTCGACGATTTCGGCATCGTCATCTTCCACCCCGTCACGTCCGAGGCCGACACCATCGGCGCCCAGGCCGCGTCGCTTTTTGGCCGGCTGGAGGCGAGTGGCAAGTGCTTCGTGGTCATCGCCCCCAACAACGACCCGGGTACCGAAGACATTTTTGCAGTGCTGGAACGCCTGCCCAAAGAGCGCTTCCGCCTCATCCCGTCGATGCGCTTCAACTACTTCAGCGAGCTGATGAAGCACGCCGCGGTGATGGTGGGCAACAGCAGCGCTGGCGTGCGCGAGGCGCCGTTTTTGGGGCTGCCGAGTCTGGACGTGGGCACGCGTCAGACCAACCGGGCGCAGGCTTCGTCGGTGCACGCGGCATCGGCATTCGACCAGGCCGGTATCGACCGCTTCCTGCTGGACCGTTGGGGGCAGCGTACCGGCATGGACGCGTCCTTCGGTGCCGGCAACGCGGCCGAACGGTTCGCCGAGATCCTGCAGGACCCCGACTACTGGAACCGCCCGGCGCAGAAGGTCTTCGCCTCATGAGCGCTGGGCTGCAGCTGCCGGGCCTGATGGTGCTGCTGATCAACCTGCCGCGCTCGGTCGAGCGACGCGAGCGCATGCAGCAACGCCTGGCCACCCTGGGGCTGGACTACGAGCTGCTGCCCGCGGTGGATGGCCGGGCCCGCTGGGACGAACTGCTGCCCAGCGTTGATCTGAAAGCCTTCCAGCACCACGCTGGCGGCGACGTGCTGCCCGGCGAGATCGGTTGTTACCACTCCCACCTGCAGGCCTGGCAGCGGCTGGTTGAGTCGGACGCCCAGGTGCTGCTGGTGCTGGAGGACGACATGGTCTTCCACGACGACTTCATGCAGGCGCTGCGCATCGCCCTGCGCGGCCTCGCGCACTGGGACATGCTCAAACTGGCCAAGATACGCGCCAAACAGCCGGTCTGTCAGGGCCTGCTCGGACCTTATCAGCTGAACGCCTGCATCGGCGCCTTCACCGGTTTCGGTGCCTATCTGATCCAGCGCGAAACGGCACAGCGCCTGCTGCAGCAGCTTCTGCCCATCCGTGCGCCCATCGACCGCGAGCTGGAGCAGGTGCACCGCCACGACATCCGCCACTTCAGCCTCGAACCTTTCCCGGCCCATCCCCAGGACGAAGGCCTGAGCACCATCACCGGCGAGCGCTTCAGCGCTGTGCGGCGCTACCCGCTGCGCCGCCGCTGGACCAAGTATGCCGAGCAGGCGCGCAATCTGTTTGGCCGGATCGCCTATCTGATTCGCACGGGCCGCCTGCGCTCGCGCCACACCGTACTGCCACTGAAAGAAACAACATGACTCCGAACCGCGTGGTGCTTTGCATGAAGTGGGGCACGCTATACCCTGCTGAATACGTCAACGTGCTCTACCGGGCCTGCCGCGAATTCATCAGTGGCGATTTCCGGTTTGTGTGCCTGACCAATGAGGCCGAGGGGCTGCTGCCAGAGGTGGAGGTGTACCCCATTCCCCTCTTCGGGCTGGACGACTGGCATTACTACAACGGTGCATGGCCCAAGATCGGCGTGTTCTCGCAACACCTCTACGGTCTGAAGGGCCGTGCCCTGTTCATCGACCTGGACTCGGTGATCTGCGGCAGCCTCGATGCCATGTTCGAGGTGCCGGGCACGCTGGTGGCAATGGATTCGCAGCCCTGGAAGGGCAAGCCGGGCGCACCGCGCACCATGAGTTCTGTGTTTTCCTTCGAGATCGGCTCGCTGGGCTGGGTGGTGGACCGCCTGCAGGCCGATCGCGATGCACTGGTCAAGAAGTACTTCATCGAACAGGATTACTTGCACGGCGAGGTGCCCGACATCCGCTACTGGTCGCAGGAATGGATCGTGAGTTTCAAGTACCACCTGCGCCGTCCGCTCTTCCTGGACCGCTTCCTGGAGCCCGCACCGCCACCACTCACCGCCAAGATTCTCGCCTTCCACGGCCGTCCGCGCCCCATCGACCTGATCCGTCCGCCCAAGGGCAACTGGGACCGCTTCCCGCACTACGGTTCCGGTGCCGTGTCCTGGATGCAGGCCTACTGGCAACGCTTCGGCGGGCAGATCTGAGAACACCATGACACAGCTTGTCCTTTCGCTCACGGCCATTCCCCCCCGATTCCCCTTCCTGTCGCAGACGCTGCAGTCGCTGCTGGACCAGAAGGCCGAGGTGATGGCTGTGAACCTGTATCTGCCCCGGCGCTACCGCCGTTTCGAATGGGACACTACCCAGTTGCCAGCGGTGCCGGCGGGCGTGAACATCCGGCTGGTGGACGAGGACTTGGGCCCCGCCACCAAGGTTTTGCCCGCCGTACGCGAGTACCAGGGACAGGACGTGGCCATCCTGTTCGGGGACGACGACAAGGTCTACGATCGCGACTGGGCGCAGCGCTTCATGGACGCTAGCCGGGCGCACCCTGGCTGCTGCATCGTAGAAGAGGGCGGCGACGTCTGTGACTACTCGAACCATGCCTTCCGTGGCGACCGGCAACCCCGTTCGGGACGCCGTCCCAAGGGCCTGACCTACCGCCTTCAGCGGCTGGCCAGCCTGGGCCTGTGGAAGCCGCGCAAGAACGTGGGCAGCGGCTACGTGGACATGCTCGAAGGCTGGGGTGGCGTGCTGGTGCGGCCCGAGTTCTTCACCGACGCCGCCTTCGTCATCCCCGACATCCTCTGGACCGTGGACGACATCTGGCTCTCCGGGCAGCTGGCACTCAACCAGGTGCCGATCTGGCTCAACGCGGAGGACGCACGCCGCACCAAGGGCAACTCCAACGAGGTCAAGGAAGCGTCGCTGCGCAAGCTGGTGCACCAAGGCCACGGCCGCACCGAGGCCAACCAGGCGTGCGTGGACTACTTCAGGGACACCTACCGGATCTGGGGGGGTTGATGGTCACCTGCACAATCGTGATCCCGACGCATAACCGCGACGACCTGCTGGTCCGGGCGGTGCGTTCGGCCTTGCAAGCCTGCCCGGCCAATGGCGAGGTGTTGGTCGTGGATGACAAGTCGTGTGTACCGGCCGCTCAGGTGCTGGCCTCGGAAACGGATGCACGGCTGCGCGTGATCGTCAACGTTGGCGCCAACGGCGCGTCCACCACGCGCAACCTGGGCGTCGCCTGTTCAGCGGGTGAGGTGATCTTCTTCCTGGACGATGACGACGAGATCCTGCCCGACTATTGCGCCCGGGTGCTGTCAACAGACGGACCGGTGTCGCAGGCTCGCTGGGGATTTTCCAGCACCCTAGAGCGCCGTGAGGGGCTGGTGGGGGACGTGCTGCGGCGGCGTAAACGGCTGGCGCGGGGCCTGGTGCCACGCCATGCCCCGGTTCGAGAAGCGGTCGCAGCCACCAGTGGTGGCTTCTGGATCCACAGGTCCGGATTCGTCGAGGCTGGCGGTCTGGACGCAGACCAGTCCATCGACGAAGACACCGACCTTTGTGTGCGGTTGCTGGCGCTCGGTAGCAGACCCTGGTACGAGGAACAGCCTGGTGTGCGCCTGTATCGGGGCTATGCGCCAGCCCGTCCGGATGGCGCACAGTTGACCGCCGCCACACCCGCAGACTGTGCATTGCGTTGCTATCGACGCACACACGACAAGAATGCTTGGCGGTTCCCTACCCACAGCGCATACCGGTGGTTCTTGGCAACCCGGTATCTGAGGCGTGCCGTCAAGGGCGGTCAGCAGAGAGAAGCCTGGCTTTTCGTGAACGAGCAAGCGTCGTTGTGGTTCTCAGCCTGTTTGAAGTTTTTCCTCTGCATCAAGTGGCTGAGACACACAGGACGCCGCATTGGGGTTGTGTTTCGTGCTTGCGGGGGGCTGCGGTCGTTGCCCAGCCAATGAGCACACCAATCTCACGCCGTGTGCTCCGGGTTGGTGGCTCCTCCTCCGTTAAGGCGATCATTTGAACGCCCGGATGCTGGGTGGGTTATGGAGCGTCTTTTTGGTAAAAGTCGGGCCTGTCGGATGTGAGGTGATGGAGTGTTAGAAAAGTTGCAAGTTCGCGTGATCAATCTGGATCGTTCGCCTGAGCGCTTGCAAAGCGTTTCAAGCGATCTGGATGCTCTGCGTGTGGGCTGGGAGCGATACAAGGCTGTGGAGCCATCGCTCACCAATTACCTTGATCATGAACTCTACGACGCCAGAGCGGCCAGACGACTCAACGGTGTGGATTTGAACCGAGGTCAGCTGGGCTGTTTCCTGAGCCATCTTGGGGTACTCGAAGCATTTCTTTCGTCCTCAGATGATTTTTTGCTGGTGCTGGAGGACGACGTTGCCCCGGATCGCGATTCGGTGCAGCTGTTATCCGGCGTCTTGGACTATGTCCGCGAAAACCCGGCTCTTGAATGGCATTGTTTGAATCTGACCGAAACCTATGGTAAGCGGCGCGGGTCGGTGGCCAATGTGGGGTCTTGGTGTCTTTATCGAGCCTATTGCTTTCCGATCCTGACATCTGGCCTGCTTTGGAGTCGGGCTGGGGCCGAGTCATTCTTGAATCACGTCCGCGATCGGGGGATCTTTCTGCCTGTTGATCAGCAGCTTCGGTTCCATCTGGCCAAAACCGGCATGGGCTTGTCGCTGGATCGTCCTGCCATCAGGTTGGCGCATTGGGTATCCACCATCCAGTTGCCATCAGATGTTCTGAAGCGGCATCACGTGTCCAGACTTTTGAGAAACGTACACAACTACTGGTATGCTTTTTGGGCTCGTATTTAGTTTGGACTGTCGAGAGAAGCCGTTTTCCGGATCTTGATATGTCGATTCTTGATGAGGGTTGAGTTTGTGTGAGGGGGATATGAAAAAGTATTGTGTAACGCTTGTTTGTAATGAAGGATTTTTGGACTCTGCCCTATTCGTTGTGCAGCGTCTGATGTCTTGTGAGGGGCAAAATTTCGATGTGGTGATATGCTCGAATGACGATCTGTCGAAAAAGTTACCAGATTTCGTGTTATTCAAGCATATCGATACAGAGGAATTTACGGCAACCTTGCCGGAAAATTCGAGATTGAAAAAGTTTACGTATTGGCGTATTCCGGCGATCGAAGAATTGACCAAGGTATACGAAAAAGTTCTGTATCTCGATACCGATATCTACATAAATACGCGAAATATCGGGGAGATCTTCTCTCTCGATATGAAGCGTCATGTATTGGCAGCCTCGCTGGATGTGCATCAGGTGGTGCGACCAACCCGTATTCCGAGGGAATTCAAGGCATTGGGCCGGCAAAACAGGCCCTACTTCAATGCTGGGGTGTTGCTGATCCAGTCGTCTGAGTGGCAGGCACAAAAATGCTTTGATCGAATTTGTCATTTGAGCAGGACGCACAGAGATGTGCTGTTTTGCCATGATCAGAGCTTGCTAAATCTCTTGCTAAACGGTTGCTGGATGGAGCTGTCTCCATTGTGGAATTGGCAGTACAGTGCTCGAAACAACTTTCTTGCAGAATTTCTCTCGCCATGCTTGATCCACTTTGCCGGCAACAAAAAACTTTGGCACCCTGCCGATGGTTCGATTCCGAGACGCTATTGGGATGCTTATCAGAGCTATGCTCGCACTGCGCATGGAAGTAGAGGTGGTGCCTTTCCGCCCTTGAGTGCTGGGGTTGTGAAATCAATGTGGCGGGATTTACTAAAAAACCTTTGGTATTTCAGGCGAAACGTTCGGTATGCGTCGAGATTTCCCGAGCCGCTGGCTGTGGTGGCGCATGGTGACTCTGGGCAATACTGATCATGCACTCAACAACTGATCGCTGACTGCTGCATTTTTCTGTTGTTGCGCTTTGTTGAGCTGAATGCTGCTCGTCAGGTTCCTTGACTCATGCCGGCTTCTTGCGGCGGACCAGTTTTGCGAATTCCCTGCGCAGATGTTCCAGCCTCTCACCTTTGCCAAATTTCACTGGGTGGTAGAGTGTCATCGATCTCCAGCCCGAGAACAGTCTGTTGGGCCTGAAGCGCATTGAGCTTTTTTTCAGTTTGCCGGCAGGATCATGTGACTGTTTGGTGTACCAGCGATCGTCTTTACGGGCTTTTGGGTGTGGTAGGTCATTGATATCTCGGCAGATGAAGCCGTTGTCGGAGACGACGGTTGGGAGCAGGGTTTCGAAGTGCCCGATCGCTCCTTCTTTGTATGCTGCATGTACGGCTTTGATTGCTCTGTTGCTGATTTTGTAGATGGGGCCAAAAAACCGCAGTTGCCTGTGATGGAAGCGTTCTCCGGTTGGCCCTTTTGATAAATTCAGGGTATCCCAGAAAAACCAATCAGGCTGCTTATTTTGGTCTGCGATATGTGTGGCCAGGAAATCTGCGTCGTCTCGCATGCAGAAATTGAAGAAAGATTTCCATGATCCGGTCAATTCGACATCGAATTCAATGACGGTGTAAGACGCATAGCCCGGGTGGCACTGTGCAAAATGCATGAGTGGATAATTGGCATGCCCGGGCATGAGTCGGTTGTGCATCCATGGGTAGCCCAACGAATTCAGCATCGGTCGGTCGGTTCCATGTGCGTGGAATTCGGTGGGAGCGACCAAATCGCTGTTCTCTGCAAAATACAACGTAAAGGTGTCACCGTATTCAGAAAATGCGTCTCGAAGTGCCTCGAATTTCTCGAGGTGGCGCTTGTTGAACACATGGTTGAAGTACAGAAGCACGTGTTTTTGGCGGGTGCTCAAGGAGGCGGGCGTTGGCGCTAAAGTGACTGCAATGCTGGGTTCCGAAGGCATAGGGCTGAGGGAATGGTTGGGGTAGAGGTCGCTTTCTGGGTGATTCACGGCGGCTAGAGAACCGTGTTCGACCAAGTCTCTCATCACCGCGGCGGCGATGTCCGACGGCACTTTGTGAATGTGATGCCGCGACAAACTGGACGTGATCGTCTGGACTGGGGTGCTGGGCGCGCCGCACGAAAAAAAACCTTGTTGCACCGTGAAGCGTGAAGCCGCAGGATGGAGATGCACCGCCCCATGATGTTGATGTTCAGAACGCTGTCAATCGCTCGGTGTTTCACGCCGTGTTGAATGCGGGGAAGCAGAGGCTCACGTGTGGCGCGAGGGATGGGAATGCCCGCATCACTGCATGGTTCTTGCCGTAATTGTTGTCGAACAGACAGGCCGGTCTGTGCAGAGCGTTGGCTCCGATGGCCACATGGAGCCGGTCGGTGGACACGCTGAAAGCGCGGGCAATGATGTGCAGGAACCAGGTCGCGACCGCGTCGCATTCGTCCCTGTCGCGCAGGTCCGAGTGGTAGAGGCCAGAAAGATCTTGCTCGATCGGCCCTCGTTGATGGGTCGCTTCCTGGTCGCTGCGGAACACCGCCAGATGACCCCTTGTATCGGGCAGGATGAGGTCGGACAAGCTTTTCCAGCCTTGGTAGCGCGCCCGCCGGCTCCGGCGCAGACCCGTCCAGCCCCAGGTCCACCGCCACGGCAGCATGGCGACGCGGTGCTGTAGCCTGCCGACGTCGATGCCCAGCGCCATGTCGGGCGCCATGTCCCATTGCGCTGCGCTGGCATGTGTTGCCAGATGCTGCAGAGTGGCCTCGTCGCGACCGAACAGGGTGAACCTGGCGTCCAGACTGGACAGCAGTTCCTGGTGTCCCCTAATGGTGTGGGGCAGCAGCACGAACCGGTTGACGCCCACCTTCAGGCTGGTTTCCATCGCGCTCCGGGCATCTTGGTAAAGGGGGATCAGGTTGCCACCGCCTCCATAAATGACGGTGTCGCCACGACGGATGTCACGGATGCGCGCCTGTGTGGGGCGCATACCCAAGTCTTCGAAAAACTGCCAGGTCGCACTGGCGATCAGCGCGTCACCGGCGTTGCCCGGGTTGGCAATGAAGAGCAGCCGATGCGGCGGATGCAACAGCGTCCCCATACAGGCGGCGACCTTGCTCCACGGCTGCCAATGCAGGTTCAGATCATTCATCGTGCGAGGTCCCTTGGTCGGCTTCGCCGGTTGTGGCCGTTTCCACGGCCCTCTATTTCGTTACCCCCTTCGTAAAAGCCTGCGAAGCATGCCCTTGGTGCGCCTGCTATGGCTTGTGTGGAGTGCGATCCGTTGCTGCAGTGCATGCAGCATGTCGGGTGGGATCTTGCTGTCGGGAATCCTCAGCACGTCTTCCAGCAGTTCACTTTGCGCCTGGCTGCTCAGGTCAACGCTCAGGACAGTGTCTGCGGACAAGGAGCCTTCAAATGCGTTTGACGCATCGTAGCCCAAGGCCAGCAGTGTGAGTCGTGTTCGCACGCACTTCTCGCAAGCCCCGCAGTTCAGTCCGTTCGCAGGCTTTCTCCAGCACACCCGCAGATGCTCGCGGATGACGGGGTATGTGCTGATCAGCTTCAGTTGTTCCACACGGGTGGCACCAGCGCTCACCGAGCGGATGGGGAAGCTGCCGCCCGACAGCAGCGGGTTGGAGATGCTGTTGTTCCCCCATGGAGTCAGTTCGTGGTGGTACGGCAAGTCGGCAGACCAAAGGCCGCACCCGAAGTCATGGTCCAGTTGATGCAAGACCGTTGCGACACCGAACCCAAACTCCATCTCCCAGTTTTTGCAGATCGAGCGCCAGTTGGTCTTGACCTGTATCAGCGGACAGTCGAACGCCTGAAGAAGCAACGCAGCGTGCTGCTGGGCCTTGAGGAACCAGGTGTCATCGGCCAGCGGAATGTCAAAGCCGTGCACCAGAACCGCTGCGTCGATGCAGCGGTTGCGGTGACCAAGCAACTGGAGCCGATGGGCCAACAGGCTGTAGTTGGCGTCCACACCACCGGAGTACATGAGGGCCGCGCGGTTTGGGGTTTGTGGGATGCTGGAACATGACTGGTCGGCTGTCACCCGGATACGTCTGTACAAGTCGGGGCGCCACAAAGACCATGCGTCGATGGACTCCTCGGCATTCTCCAGCAGTGTCTGGTCCACGCACGCCCGGATGTGCAGGTCGACACCATGGTGCATCGCCCAGGGCAGCAAGGACGTGAGGGCGTAGTTCCCGGTGCTCGGGGCCTGCGGGACAAGGGTGCCGCTGAATTGCCACCAGAGGTCCAACCGCCTGGCGCCCAGCGCAGCGCAAACGTGGTTGGTGCGTCAGCCGTTGACCTGCTCGCTCCGGCATTCGACCTCTACGGTTTTTCGCTGGCTTGGCTGGGATGATTGGCTGTGCTGTTGCTGCATGGGGCTTGCGTGTAGGCCTGGTCAGAGCGGCGTGATTCCGGTCCGGCGTGGATTCCCCTCATCGGCCAGCTCGGGCGGTTGAGCCCTGTCGGGTGCCTTCACCTTTGGCAGTGGGACTGCCGCGCAGGGCGGCGTTCAGCTGGGCTTCTTCGTTCGGGTTGTAACGAGACAGAGCGTTGGCGGGCGCGAAAGTCAGTTCGCACAGGTAGGGCACGTTGTCTGAGCCAGCCAAAAAATCGGCGCGGACGCCATCGATGTGCTGCCCGATCTCGATCGCAAAACGCTTCATGTCGTGTTTGCAGGATGGCAGGTGAGCGACGATATGCGCAGTGGCCGCGTCCAGTGGGTTGAGCGGTTCGAAGTTTGGATCGAGCCGGATGCGGATGCCTGCACCTTTCGACGACTTGATGCGCAGAGAGACCAGTGCAAGCTGGCCCTTGATCGTGATGCAGTTCCAGCTGGCCGACTCCTTGATGCCGCAGACGTCCTTTTCCAGCAGCAGTTCCGGCTCGAAGCAGTGGTACCACCATTCGCCGTTGTCCAGACCATATGGCGATGCCAGCCACTGTTTGCCGAGTTGTTGCAGCTTCGCCCGCTCGCCCGCGCTCAGCGGGTAGTGCACCCGTTTGAACATCTCGCAGCCGTGGGATACCTTGAAGTAGTAATGCCCCGGTTCCAGCTCGGTGTTCTCGGGTAGCGAGAGATCAGGAGCGTGCCAGACGATTTCCGGGATCTGGAGGCGGCCTGCCAGGTGGTCTGGCAACAGTTCGGCCCGGGTCAGCTTGTTGCCGGCCAGCCCGGCCCTCACTTCACCGAAGAACTTGAACCAGAAAATTTTCTCGTTGTAGGACTTGGGGTGCCGAATGTCCGGGTAGCGGCGATGGGCCCGGCGGAAGTCACGCATGCCGCTGGCCACGATCCAGGGGAGCTGTGCGCCCGTGTAGAAGTCGATCCCACGCAGGTGGCCAGTGGCTGGGCGCTGCTTCCATGGGGACGAGGCAGAGCACCAGTACCGGATGAGCTGGTACATGGCCACAAATATCGCGCCAGTGGTAACGGACTTGCGCTGATTCTTCCATCGCAGGGGCACTTGGGTCTTGGGAGGGATCAGCATGGAGAGAGATTGTGGGGGCAGACTTGGCCCTGCGGACCATCCCAAGCCGACGGGGAGCGTTCCCCCTCGGGTGCTGGGGATGTACCGGACTCAGGCGGAGAGACCCTGGACCTGCGCACGGGTGGCCACGTGCATGTGACGCTGCGCGCACCGTTGCATGCTGCGGGCGCGATGGGTGGCCTGAACCCTGCGAAGCACCGCGCGTAACCCCATGTGGCTGTGGCGCGGCTGGCTGGACTGGGGCGGCCCGACGATGTTGTCCTGGCCGTGAGGCTGAGCAGTTGGTCCCGACCCACAACGGGATGGCCTGACCACCGAGGGTTCTAGTGGCACGTGGCTGAATCACGCTCCTGCGACAATGTCGCACCGACCTGTCTGACGCGCCAACCACCTTGAACACGACCACCCACAAGCGATCTGGCGAGCATCCCGCTACGTCGGCGACCTATCTCCGGCTCCTGTCCTTCACGAAGCGCCACTGGTTGCTTTACGTGCTCTCGTTCGTAGGCTTCGTGATCTACGGCGCCAGCAACGCAGCCTTCGCGCACGTGATGAAGCTGCTGATCGACTCCATCCAGGCGGGCGAACGGCGCGAGGTCTTTTTCCCGCTGCTCATCATCGGGTTGTTTGCTGCCCGTGGCGTGGGCAGTTTCCTGGGGGCCTATTCCCTGGCCAGCGTGGCTAAGGAACTGGTATATGACCTGCAGCTCAAACTCTACGACACCTTTGCCGCCATGCCGGCCCGGCGCTACGACGAGATGGAGTCGAGCACGCTGATTTCGAAGGTCACCTACGGGGTGGGTACGGTGGCCGATTCGGTGACCAGTTCTCTCAAGACGTTGTTGCAGGAAGGTCTGTACGTGATCGGTCTGCTGGGCTACATCTTCTGGCTCAACTGGCGCCTGGCCAGCGTGTTCATTGTGGTGACGCCCATCATCGGCTGGCTGGCGGCGTTGACGGGCAAGCGGTTTCGCAAGCTGGCCCAACGCATGATCGGGTCGCAGACGCAGATCATCCAGACGGCCAGCGAGTCGATCAAGGGGTACCGCGAGATCCGCATCTTTGGTACGCAGCACACCATGCGGGAGCGATTTCGCGTCGCCAGCGATCTGTTTCGTCAGCAGTCGCGCAAGATGGACCTGACGCGCACCATCAGTTCGCCGCTGGTGCAGATGATGGTGTCGGTGGCCCTTGCGTTTCTGGTGTGGCTGGCGTTGAACCCGGTGACCGGCGGCACCATGTCGTCGGGCGACTTCATTGCCTTCTTGCTGGCGGTGTCCATGCTGGTCAAGCCGATCAAGGACCTGACGGAGGTCAACGCCTCTCTGCAAAAAGGCATCGGTTCGGCCGAGGTGCTTTTCAAGCACCTGGACCTGGCGCCCGAAGTGGATACGGGGCAGGACGCGACGCCCTTGAAATCCACCGACATCCGCTTCGATCGCGTTGCTTTTGGCTACAGCGAGACAGGCGAACCGGTCTTGCGCGACGTGAGCTTTGAGGTCAGGCAGGGACAGATGGTGGCCTTGGTGGGCCGCTCTGGCGAGGGCAAGTCCACCATTGCCAAGCTCTTGCCGCGCTTCTACGACGTCACGTCCGGGGCGATCCTGATCGACGGGCGGAACATTCGGACGCTTCCGCTGCGCACCTTGCGGTCCATGATCTCTTTTGTATCCCAGGACAGTTTCCTGATGTCCGGCACGATCCGAGACAACATCTGCTTCGGTCAGCAAGATGTTTCTGAGGACACCCTTCGCAAGGCGGTGCGCCTGGCGCACGTGGCCGAGTTCGCGGACAAACTGCCGCTGGGGCTGGATTCGCCCGTGGGTGACAACGGATCGCTGTTGTCGGGCGGGCAACGCCAGCGCATCGCGATCGCCCGCGCCTTCTTAAAGGATGCGCCCATCATCGTGCTGGACGAAGCGACGTCGGCGCTCGATCCCGATTCCGAGGTTTACATCAAGGAAGCACTGGAGCGGCTGTCCGAAAACCGCACGACACTGATCATCACGCACCGCCTCAACGCCATCCGCAAGGTCGACAAGATCATCGTATTGGGCAAGGGCATGTTGGTGGAGCAGGGTACCCACCAAGAGCTGATGGAGCGCCAGGGGTTGTACGCCAGCCTGGCCGCCGAGGACCGATTACACCCTGCCTGAGCTGCAGCAGATGTTGGCCCTGTCAACCCGCGGAAGCGCCTGAGGGGGGGCACAGCGCCGTTGCAGCCACCCCACGGTTCGCTCATCCTGGTGGGTCTGGCGGTTTCACCAACCGCACCTCGAAGGTGCAGCAGGAAGCGTGGTGGCATGAACAGTCGTCGGATGTGGTCAGACCGCCGACGACTGTTCATGCCGGTTCAGGGTCCATCGAAAAATGGGTGTGCACGCAAAGCAATCCTTCTGTCTGCCTGAGCAGCACAAAAGTGCATCGGCCTGCGCGCGCATACGGCGTCTGGCGTCCCCATTGCCCCGCATCGTCGACGCCGCGGGACTGCCAGCGGCCCAGCACGACCAGCATGCTTCCGTCGTCGCTGCACTGCACCTCAAGGCTGCCGTCGAAGTAGTCGAAGCCTTCGGTACGTGCCCAGGTGGGGGCCCACTGCTCGCTGTGCAGCTGATCGAGCCCCCGTGCTTCGCGGGTACGGGTACCGAAGCTGTGTACGTTGCTTAGAAACAGCTTGCGCCCTGTCGCGAAATCGCGTTCGCGCACGCAGCGTGCAAAACGCTGCGCCCAGTCGAGGGCTTGCCGTGTCATGTCATCGGTGTGCATGGTGTTCAGTGTCAGGTGGTGCGAGAAAAGCCCAGCCTCGCCAGCCATTGCTTCAGACGGTGTCGGCGTCGCCAGCGGGATTGGCCCAGCGCAACGCCCAGTGCGGCGGCCATGTCGTTCCTGCCAGCTTGCCTTGCACGGCTCTGCAGGTCTTGCACCAACCGGTGATTGACGCCGTTGCGGATGGGGATGCGAGCAAGGTCGTGCACAGCGGCGGGGCGATCGAAAGCCGCGGGCGCGGGCACACCCGATAGCCACAGGCAAGCTTGCGTGGTCAGGCATTTGAAGCATTGGCCGCAGTTTGCGTCCTTTCGTTCGCCTTGCCAGCACACGCGCAGTTGGGCAGTCAGCACGGCGTCCTGCGCAAAGTCCGCTACCTTGGCCAGTTTGTTGCATGAGCTGCCATCGTGCAGAAAGGGGGTCGACCCTCCGAGCATGACGTCGGTGACCGGGTTGGAGCCCCAAGGCAGACTCAGATCGTAGACTGGGTAGGTCGAGGCGATCAGCACCGCATCGTGGCCGGACTCGAACAGCGACAGGCAGGCAGCGAGCACGATGCCATGTGTGTGGGTTTCCCAGTTCAGGTGATGGTTGCGTTCGATGTTGCGGATGTCGGTAGCCACCGACAGCAACTGGGCTCCGTGCGCCTTCAGCATGAGTCGGGCTCTCTGCTGGGCACCGGCAAACGCCCTTGCATCGTCCAGCGGGATGTCCATGCCGTGCACCAGCAGGCCGGTCTGGACGTGCAGGGGCGATACACCACGCACGGCGCTGTGTCGCCAGAGGGTGTGGCTGGAGTCGACGCCTCCCGAAAACGGCATGAGGGCACGGGCGGTGACGCCGGTGTCCTGGCCCATCGGGGGAGGCCGGAGCGGGGCGTGCAGGGGGACAGCACGCAGCACACCCGGGTGCCATCGCGACATGACCTGTTGCCATTCATCTGCCTGCACCCGGGTCAGGGCGTCGAGTCCGTCTTCTACCTCCAGAGCGGCGCCCAGGCGCATGGCCAGCGGAAGGAAGGTCAGCAAGGCGGTCCGTCCGCTGGCGCGCATCGGTTGCACGGCGTCGGCTTCAGCCCAGAAGTGCACGGTGGCCAGAGGCTCACCGTCCAGTGTGGCCATCACGCGCAGCTGTGGCCGCCCGTCTGGATGGGTCTCCAGCGGTAGGCAGCGTACCCGCATGAAGGGGCGGGGTGGCAAGCTCATCGGGCATGGCTCCTGCAGGCGGCGACCAGCAGGTCTGCGGCGGTGTCGAGGGCATTCTTCTGCGCATACAGGTCCAGTTCCCTGGCCTGTTGCATCACTTGGCCGCGCTGGGACGAGAAGTGCCATGTCTGTCCATAGGCATTGATCTCGCAGACATGCAGACTGCCGTCGGCCGCGGCTCGGACGATGTCGATGCCCAGCACCGGAATATCGGGAAATCCGCGCATGGCGACCGCAGAAGCCAGTGCCTCGATGTCCGCGTCCTCCGCCATGGTGACCCGGGCGTCGCGGTGGCTGGCCACCGGGTTGTGTCCTGCCACTTGGCGACCGTCTTCGGGGTCGTGACAGGGTTGGGCCTGCGGGTTCTCGTGGCGCAGGTGCATCAGAGGCTGGCCATACAGGGTGAGCACGCGGTGGGACACTGGGTGTGGCCCTGTGTGGATGAACTTTTGCAGGATCCACGCTTCTTTGCCGCGGCGACCGGCGTCAAAAGCCAGCCGGGTTACGGAACGGATCTTCACGTCCCGTCCTCGCGCACCGATATCTGGCTTGCTTATCACGAACGAGCCCATCCATGCCGGGTCGATAGTGGTGGTGGCGGTCCACGGGCACCAAGGAATGACGGGCAGCCCTGCCAGCCGCATGCGTTCATATGTCTGAGATTTGGCCAGTGCGGCACCCTGGTGCGCCGTGCCCCGCCACGGACGCAGGCGCGGGCCGAAGTCACGCAACCCGACCACAAGCGTGGGCCGCATGCCGAGCAACCAGCGCTGCAAGTGCTGTTTCCGCCAAGAGTTCCAGTCCAATACCAGGGGGCGAATGTCCGGTGCTCGTTGGCGGATGAGCTCGGCAATCTTCTGGAAATCGTCCAGAGGATGGTGCTCCACATCGGGCACCAGCACAAGGTTCTTCAAAGTATCGGTCAACGGCGGCATCCAGGGCTAGAACAGGCACGCGAGCGCGAGCCGGCTTCAAATCATGCCTCAGTTTTGAGCCGCTAGCACGGAGGTGACTGTGCCCCGGGGAAGCGTGCTTAACGCGCCAGCAACGCGTTGACGGATTGCAAGTCTTCGGCCTTGAGCTGGCCGCTGGCCTGCTTGAGGCGCAGGCCGCCGATGAGGACGTTGTAGCGGGCGACGGCGAGATCGCGCTTGGTCTGGAACAGCTGGCTCTGGGCGTTGAGCACGTCGATGTTGATGCGCACACCCACCTGGTAGCCCAGCTTGTTGGCATCCAGCGCGCTCTGGCTGGACGCTTCCGCCGCTTCCAGGGCCTTGACCTGGCCCTGGCCCGACAGCACGCCGAAGTAGGCGCTGCGCGTGGCCTGGCTGACGCCGCGCTTGGCGCCTTCCAGGTCGGTGCGGGCCTTGTCTTCCAGCGCCAGGGTTTCTTTCACGCGGTTCTGGATCGCGCCGCCCGCGTACAGCGGCAGGTTGAACTGCACGCCCACCGTGCCCGTGTTGTTGCGCACGTAGCCCGGGATGGCGGCGCTGCTGGACGGCGCCCGGGAGAGTTGGTATTGCCCCACCAGGTCCAGCGTGGGCTTGTGCCCGGCTTCGGCTTTCTTGGTTTCCAGCTGGGCGATTTCCAGACCTCTGGTGGCCTGCAGCACCACCGGGTGGGCGGTCTCCGCCTGGGCCACCCAGGCCTGCGGATCGGCCGGCACCAGCGGGGATAGTGTCACGGGCGTGGCGAGCGGCCTGGGGGATACGTTGGCCTTGCCCACCAGTTGGTCCAGCGCCAGTTTCTTGACGCGCAGGTCGTTCTCGGCCGCGATCTCCTGTGCAATGACCAGGTCGTGGCGGGCTTGCGCTTCGCGCGAGTCGGTCACCGTGGTGGTGCCCACTTCAAAGTTGCGCTTGGCGGCGGCCAGCTGTTCGCTCACAGCTTGCTTCTGGGCCTGTACGAAGGTCAGGGTGTCCTGCGCGGCCAGCACGTCGAAGTAGGCCTGGGTGGTGCGCACGATCAGGTCCTGCTCGGCGCTTTGCAGCTGGGCTTTGGCGATGTCGATGGACAGCTGACCCTGCTGCTCGGCCGCGGCGTTGGCCGGGCGGTACAGCGGCTGGCTGGCCGACAGCGTCACATTCTGGCTGTTGAAGGTGCTGTCCAGCGCGCCGACCGAGCTGTTGCGGTTGTTCCAGTTGGCGCCGGCCGCCAGGCCTGCCTGCGGGCGCACGCCGGCACGCGCCTGCTCGGCCTTGGCCAGGCTGGCGTCGTAGGCCGAGCGTGCCGAGAGGAAGGTCGCGTCGTAGCCGCGCGCCGATTCGTACAGCTCGACCAGGCTCTGCGCCTGCGCAACCGACACGCTGCCCAGGGCCAGCAGCGCACCCAGCGCGACGCGGCTCACGGTGAACCGATGGGCTACCGGGCTGGACAGGGTGGTGGTGTGGGCGTTCATGTGCGGTTCCTGGTGGAGCGGGCGCGAAAAGTAGGGCAGAGGGGCCGTGCGAATCAGTACAAGGGCACGCCCGGGTCGCGTTCGTGCGACCAGGCGTCGATGCCGCCGTGGACATTGACCACGTTGGAGAAGCCCTGCTGCATCAGGAAGTGCGCCACCTGCGCGCTGCGGGCGCCGTGGTGGCACAGGCAGGCGATCGGCTGGTTGCGGTCCATTTCCATGTAGCGCGCGGGCACGGTCCGCATGGGCATCTGCACCAGCGCAAAGCCGTCTTCGGCCTTCACGCTGGCGGTCTGGAATTCCCAGGGTTCGCGCACGTCCAGCAGCACGGGCTTCACGCCCGGCTGCTCGGTGGCCAGGTGCGCAAGCCAGTCACCAAATTGCGATGGGCGGATGGATTGCATGGTCAGAAGCTGAAGCGCGAGGGTTCGGGGAAGTTCCGCAGGCGCGGGGCAATGGTGTCCCAGGGCTGGGCGGTGCGGTAGCTGGCGTCTGCCACGCGGGTGACGAAGGTGGCGCGCATCATGGGTTCCTGCCCGGCGATGACGGCCAGGCGGCCACCCGGGGCCAGCAGGGCCAGCAGGGCCTGGGGCACTTCGGCCACGGAGCCTGCCACCAGGATCACGTCCCATGGCGCTTCGGCGGCGCAGGCGGCAAAACCGTTGGCGGCTGCGTCGGCCACGCGAACATCGGCGTTGCCGATGCCGGCGGCCTGCAGGTGCTCACGTGCTGCGCGGGCGATGGCCTCGTCGATCTCCAGAGAGACCACGCGCTGGGCCAGCTGGGCCAGCAGGGCGGTGGTGAAGCCGCTGCCGGTGCCGATGACCAGCACCTTGTCGGTGGGGTGCACGGTCAGGTCCTGCACCAGGCGGGCCTGCACGCGCGGAGCCAGCATGACCTGGTCCGCGCCGGCGCCCAGGGGCAGTTCCATGTCGACATAGGCCATGGCCTTGTGTGCGGCGGACACGAACAGATCGCGCGGCACCGAGTCCAGCAGCGCCAGCACGGTCGGGTCGAGCACCTCCCAGGGGCGGACCTGCTGTTCGATCATGTTGAAGCGGGCCTTGTCCAGGCTCAGGGTGTTGGGGGAAGTCATTTCAGATACTCCGGTGGGTATTTTAGCCGATTCAGAACCATTTTACCGAGCAGGGGTTTGTGGACCATGGGCGCGGGGGGCCAGCAAGCGGCGGAACCAGGTCGCCAGATCGTCCATGTAGCAGTACACCACAGGCACCACGACCAGGGTGAGGATGGACGAGGTGATGACGCCGCCGATGACCGCCTGGCCCATGGGGGCGCGTTGTTCCGATCCCTCGGTCAGCGCAAAGGCCAGCGGCACCATGCCGAAGACCATGGCGAGCGTGGTCATGAGGATGGGGCGCAACCGCACCCTGGCTGCCAGCAGCAGGGCGCTTTCGCGGTCCAGCGGCGCCTGGCCGTCCAGCCCCTGGCGTGCGCGGATCGCAAAATCCACCAGCAGGATGGCGTTCTTGGTCACCAGGCCCATCAGCAGCACGATGCCGATGACGGAGAACATGCTCATGGTCGAGCCGAACATCAGCAGCGCCAGCGCCACGCCGATCAGCGTCAGCGGCAGCGAGGTCATGAGCGCCAGCGGTTGCAGGAAGCTCTGGAACTGGCTGGCCAGGATCATGTAAATGAAGATGATGGCCATCGCCAGCGCCGAGACCGCGTAGCCGAACGACTCCTGCATGTTCTTGGTGGAACCGCCGAACTCGGTGCGGTAGCCCGGTGGCAGTGCGAGGGTGTCCAGTACCTTCTTGATCTCGCCCGACACCTCGCCAGCCGATCGGCCGTACACGTTGGCGTTGATGGCCACTTCGCGGTTGAGGTTGCGGCGGTTGATCTGGTTCGGGCCGGTGCCTTCCACCACCTGCGCCACCTGGCCCAGGCGCACCACGCGGGCGCTGCCGTCGCTGTTGCTGCCCACCACAAAGGGCAGGGCGGCCAGATCGGCGGTGCGTGCGCGCTGCTCGGGCGCCAGGCGCACGTTGACGTCGTAGCTCTCGCCGTCGGCGGCACGCCAGTTGCCCACCGTCTGCCCGGCCACCAGAGTGCGCAGGCTGCTGGCCACCGCGGCGGCGTTCAGGCCGGCGTCGGACGCGATGTCGCGCCGCAGCGCCACGTCCACCGTGGGTTTGTCGGGCTTGAGGCTCGAATCCAGGTCAACCAGGCCCGGGATGCCGCGGATCTTCTCCAGCACCAGGGCGTTCAGGCGCTCCAGTTCGGCCAGATCGTCGCCCTGGATGGAGAACTCGATCTGCTTGTTGCCGCCCACCGGGTCCAGCAGGCCGGCGTGGGTGACGTTGATACCCGGAACGCTGCGCAGGCGCTCGCGCAGCCTGGCCGCCATGGCGTCGGCGTTCAGGCTGCGCTCTTTGCGGTCCACCAGGCGCACGTAGACGTTGGCGTACATCTTGCCCTGCGCGTTGCCGGTGTTGATGGTCGAGAGCGTGTACTTCACTTCCGGGAACTCGCGCAGCACGGCCTCCACCTGGCGCGTCTTGGCCTCGGTGGCTTCCAGCGACGAACCGACCGGCGTGTGGAAGCTCACCTGCGTTTCCGAGAAGTCGGCCTTGGGCACGAATTCGGTGCCCAGCAGCGGCAGCAGGGCGATGCTGCTGGCGAACACCACCAGCGCCATGCCCATGGTGGCCAGCTTGTGGGCCAGCGACCAGCGCAGCGCGCCCTGGTAGGCCTCGGCCATGTCGTCCTGTACGCGGTCGAACCAACCGGTCACGCGGCCGATGGTTTTGTCGTACAGGCTCACCGGGGTGGCGTGCTGACCGTGTTTCTCGATCTCGGGGTCGTGCCACACGGACGAGAGCATGGGGTCCAGCGTGAAACTGACGAACATGGAGATCAGCACCGCCGCCACCATGGTGATGCCGAACTCATGGAAGAACTTGCCGATGATGCCGCCCATGAAGCCGATGGGCAGGAACACCGCCACGATGGACAGGGTGGTGGCCAGCACCGCCAGACCGATTTCCTGCGTGCCGTCCATCGAGGCCTGGTACGGCGTCTTGCCCATCTGCACATGGCGCACGATGTTCTCGCGCACCACGATGGCGTCGTCGATCAGCAGCCCCACCGACAGCGTCAGCGCCATCAGCGTGATCATGTTGATGGTGAAGCCGAACAGGTTCATGAAGAAGAAGGTGCCCACCAGCGCGATCGGCAGCGTCAGCCCGGTGATGACCGTGGAACGCCAGCTGTTGAGGAACAGGAAGACGATGGCCACGGTGAGGACGGCGCCCTCGATCAGGGTGCGGCGCACGTTGTCCACCGACACGCGGATCGGGCGCGAACCGTCGGCAATGGGTTCGAGCTTCACGCCGGGCGGCAACTGCGCCTGCAACTCGTCCACCACCTTCTTGAGCCCGTCGGTGACGGCGATGGTGTTTTCGTCCTGCGCCTTCTGCACCTGCAGCAGCAGGGTGCGCTGGCCGTTGTAGAGCGCCAGGCTCTCCACCTCTTGCGTGGCGTCGCTGATGCGCGCCACCTGGCCCAGCCGCACCGGGCTGCCACCACGCCGCGCCACGATGATCTGTTCAAAGTCCTGCGGGTTCTGCATGCGCGCCAGCACCTGCACCACCCGGTCGCGTTCGGTGTCTTTGAGCGTGCCCACCGGCAGGTCCTGGTTCTCGCTGCGCACGGCGGCCAGCACCTGGTCGGCCGTCACGCCCAAGGCTTCCATGGCGGCCGGGTCGAGGTCGATGTTGACCGCGCGCCGCGTGCCGCCCACCAGCGTGACCGAGCCCACGCCGCGCACGTTCTCCATGCGCTTTTTCAGCGTCTGTTCGGCCCAGGTGGTGAGTTCAACCGCGCTGGGTTGTTTCGCACTCGATGCATCGGGCAGGACCGCCACCGACCAGATGGCGCGCGAGGCCGGGTCGAAGCGCAGCACCGCGGGTTCTTTCACCTCGTCGCGCAGAGTGGGCCGTAGCAGCGCGATTTTTTCGCGCACGTCTTCGGCCGCCTTGCGCCCGTCGATGTGAAGCTGGAATTCGATGATGACGACCGACTGTCCCTCGTAGCTGCGCGAACTCAGCGCGTTCACGCCGGCGATGGCGTTGACCGACTCTTCCACCTTCTTGGTGACCTCGTTCTCCACGATCTCGGGCGAGGCGCCGGGGTACTGGGTGGTCACCACCACCACCGGGAAGTCAATGTTCGGAAACTGGTCCACCTTCAGGCGCTGGAAGCTGAACAGCCCCAGCACCATCAGGGCCAGCATGACCATGGTCGCGAAGACCGGGTTGCGCAGCGATACCTGGGTGAACCACATGGCCGGGCTTTCAGGGCTTGGCCGCCGGTTCGGGTGCCGTTGCAGGACTCGCCAGCTTCACAGCCGTGCCTTCGCGGATGCTGCCCGCCGAAGCGCGCAGCACCGGGGTGCCTTCGCCCAAGCCGGCCACGCCATCGACCACCAGCATGGCCTCACCGCCGTGCAGGCCCTGGCGACCGAGCACCACGGGCACGTGCACCACCTGGTCTGCCGCCAGCGCCTGCACATAAGGCGCAGGCTTGTCGTTGCGCACTGCCGACAGCGGCACGGCGTTCGCCTGCAACTGGCCGGTGACGATCTGCCCCTGCACAAACAGGCCCTGGCGCATGCCGGCCGCGGCGGGCACGCGCACGTAGACCAGAACGCTGCGGCTGCCCGACTGCACGCTGGGGTTGATGCGCGCCACCGTGGCTGCTACCGGCTGCGCCAGCCCCTCAACCGTCAGCGTGGCCTTCTGGCCGGGCTGCACGGCGGCCGCGTCGGCCGGGGCCAGCGCGGCTTCCAGTTCAAAGGCCGACAGGTCCACCACGTCCAGCAGGCGGGCGTCCACGCCCACGCGCTCGCCGTTCTGCACCAGGCGCGCGGCGATCTGCCCGTTCAGCGGCGAGCGCAGCGTCGTGTCGGCCGCACCCTTGCGCGCAATGTCCAGCGCCGCCAGCGCGGCCCGGTGGTTCGCCACCGCCGCGGCCAGGTTGCCGGCCGTGGTGTCCAGCGCGGTGGCCGAGATGAAGCCTTGCTGCACCAGCTTCTGGTTGTTGTCGAAATTGCGCTGGGCAATGGCCACCTGCGCCTGCGCGGCGCGGGCCTGCTCGTCTGCCTGGCGCACGCGGGCAGCGGCTTCGGTGCTGTCGATGCGCGCCAGCACCTCGCCGGCTTTCACCGCATCGCCCTCGCGCTTGGTCAGGCCCTGCACCTCGCCGGCGGCGCGCGCCTTGATGGCCGCCGTCTGCAGCGCCTTGAGTGAGCCCGACACCGCCACCGCCTGGTCCAGCGCCAGGCGCTGCACGCGCACCATGTCTCGTGTGGCCATTTCGTACACCGGGGCCTGTTGCATGGCCGCCGCTGCGGTGGCCGCCGCGTCCCGCTGCGCCGCGCGCTTCTGCAAGGCCCGCGCCACACCGAAGGCAATGCCCGCGATCAGCAGGGCCAGCAGCAGCCATTTCAGCCAGGCAGGGCGTCGGTGCGGGTTCGGTTGGGCGCTCATGTGGGTCTCTGTTTTGGAGGCGGTCAAGGCCGGGCGAGCATGCCGCCCAGCAGCAGGCCCACCTGGCTGTCAATGAAGGCTTTGGGCTCGATCTGCTGGCTGGGCGGGCAGCAAGGCGCCATGGAGTGTTTCCAGGTCAGCAGAAAAATCATGGGCGCGATCAGGCTGTAGACCGCGTATTCCAGGTTCAGGGGTCGGAACTCACCACGGTCCACGCCGCGCTGCAGGATGCGCTTGAGCAGGTCGTGCCCGGGGTTGATCACGTGTTGCTGGTAGTAGGCCGCCACCTCCGGGAAGGTGCCGGCCTCGCTCATCACCAGTTTGGTGATGCCCGAGGCCTGGGTCATGCCGATGCGTTCCCACCAGCTGTGCAGACAGTAGCGCACCAGCTCCGCGCTGCTGCCTTCAAACGCTTCGAACTCGGCGTTCCACTCGTCGAACCGGCCTGCCAGCGTCTCGTGGATCACGGCCTTGAACAGGTCTTCCTTGCTCGGGTAGTAGAGGAACAGCGTGCCTTTGGACACCCCTGCGCGCGCGGCCACCTCATCCACCCGGGTGGCGGCAAAACCTTTTTCAACAAACAGGGCGAGTGCGGCTTCCAGCAGTTCGCCCGGGCGGGCTTCTTTGCGGCGCTGACGGGTGGCGCTGGCTTGGGCAGAGGCGGTGGACGTGGAGGGCATGCTGTTACTGACCGATGGGTTATTAATATAACCCACACCCTCCCTCGGAGGTCAGGCTTCAGCCCAGGCGGATGCCCACCCTGGCAATGTGCTGTCCTTCCATGCGGCGCACGCTCAGCTCGGCTGGGCCCAGCAGGGCGCTGTCGCCCACCACCGGCGGGCGCCGGATCTGCTCGCGCAGCCAGGCGGCCACGTCCTGTGTGCTGTCGGCCGGCACCGGCAGGCCGTAGAAGGCGCACAGCGTCTCCATCATCGTGCTGCCGTCGATCACGAAATCGCCGAACACCAGCCGGACCTGCGCCTCGTCCTCCGGGTCGGGCAGTGCCACCCCGAGACGCCGCGCACTCCAGGCGATGGTGCTGCCCTGCAGCAGCAGCGAGGCCAGCACCACCACAAAGGCCACGTTGAAGAAGGTCTGCGCGCCGGGCACGCCCGCCATCACCGGAAACACCGCCAGCACGATGGGCACCGCACCGCGCAGCCCCACCCACGAAATGAACACGATCTCGCGCGGCGGAAAGCGCAGCGGCGCCAGGCACAGCCACACCGACAGCGGCCGCGCCCCCAGCATCAGCACCAGCGACACGCCCAGCGCTGGCCACAGCGTGGGCAGCAGGTTCGAGGGCGTCACCAGCAGCCCCAGCAACAAGAACATCCCCGCCTGCGACAGCCAGGCGTAGCCGTCCATGGCCGAGAGCGATGAGCGCACCTGCCGCCGCGCCCGGTTGCCCGCGATCACACCCATGGCGTACACCGCCAGAAAGCCCGAGCCGCCCAGCCAGGTGGTGGCGGCAAACACCATCAGACCACCCGACACCAGCAACAGCGCGCGCACGCCGCCGCCGCCGTCTTCGCCCCGTCCCAGCCGCTTGAGCAGCTCGGCCATGCCGAACCCCGACGCCAGCCCCAGCACCGCCCCCCAGCCGAACTGCTGCAACAGCGAAAGCAGCACGGCGCCCACGTCCAGCCCGGTCGCGCCCGCCGCGCTGCCGGCGTTGACGGCCAGCGCCACGCCGATCAGCGTCAGCGTCAGGTACACCGCCATCGGGTCGTTCATGCCGGACTCGATCTCCAGCGTGGCGGCCACCCGTTCGTTGAGCTTCACACCGGACGACTTGAGCAGCGAAAACACCGCGGCCGCGTCGGTGGAACCCACGATGGCCCCCACCAGCAGTGCCAGCGGCCAGGGCAGGTCCAGCAGCCAGCGCGCCGCCGCGCCGGTGATGCCGGCCGACACCACCACCCCCAGCGTGGCCAGCAGCAAAGACGGCTTCAAACCCGTGCGGAAGGTGTCGAACTCGGTGCGCAAACCCCCGTCGAGCAAAATCACCGCCAGCGCCACGTTGCCCACCCAGAAGCTGAGCCTGAAGTCGTTGAACACCAGGCCCCCGGGGCCGTCTTCTCCCGCCAGGATGCCCGCGAGCAGGAACACCAGCAGGAACGAAAACCCCGCCCGCGCCGACACCACGCCGGCCAGCACGCTGACGAACACCAGCGCAGCGGCCACCAGCAGGGGCAGCGAGAGGAAGTCGAGGGACAAGCTCATCGTCCGAACCTATCAGAATGTGGGCTCGATTCACACCTCGGCCGCCGCTGTGACCTTGGCGCGTGCCAGCGCATCAGCATGGAACACCTCGACCTGCTCATCGACCTGCACCAGCACAACCCGCGGCAGGGACCGGGCGACGACGCCCAGACCGCACGCGCACTGAACCTGACGGGCCTGGACACCGCCGCACCGCTGCAGGTGGCCGACGTTGGCTGTGGCACCGGTGCGTCTACGCTGGCGCTGGCCCGGCTGCTGCCACAGGCCCACATCACGGCGGTGGACTTCCTGCCGGCCTTTCTGTCGCAGTTGCGTCAGCGCGCCGAGATGGACGGCCTGGGCGGGCGCATCACCCCGCTGGAAGCTTCTATGGAGGCGCTGCCCTTTGCCGACGGCCAGTTCGACCTGCTCTGGTCCGAAGGCGCGATCTACAACATGGGGTTTGAAAGCGGTGTGAAAGCCTGGCGGCGCTTCCTCAAGCCCGGCGGCGTGCTGGCCGTTTCCGAACTGACCTGGACCACACAGGAACGACCGCCGGAGCTGCAGGCGCACTGGGCGCGTGAGTATGCCGAGGTGGACACGGCCTCCACCAAGATCGGTGTCCTGGAGCGAAACGGCTATTCGCCCATCGGTTACTTTGTGCTGCCCGTACTGTGCTGGCTGGACAATTACTACCGACCGTTGCAGGCCGGTTTTGGCGACTTTCTGACCCGCCATTCCCACAGCGAAGCGGCGCGGGCGGTGGTGTTGGAACACGAGCAGGAGATCGCCCTGTACGAGAAGTACAAGGGGAACTTCGGTTACGGTTTTTACCTCTCGCAGAAAACGCCCTGACCGCCCTTCGGATGCCGAAGTCAGGGCCACTTGCGGTAATCTTCGGCAAGAGGCCACCGGCCCGATGCCCGATCAAAGTTCACCAGGAGCACCCCATGAAACCTGTATCCGCGCTGTTGGCCAAACGCTCTTTGCCGGTGTGCAGCGTCAAACCCGATGACACCGTGTTCCATGCCCTGGAGGTGCTGGCCCAGCACGAGGTTGGCGCGCTGGTGGTGATGGAGGGCGACCAGCTCGTGGGTGTGATCTCCGAGCGCGACTACACCCGCAAAGTCGCCTTGCAGAACAAAAGCTCCAAAGACACGCTGGTGAGCCACATCATGACCAGCAACGTGATGGTGGTGACACCACAAACCGGCACCCGCGCCTGCATGCAAACCATGCGCGAAAAGAAAATCCGCCACCTGCCGGTGGTGGACAGCGGCAAGGTCACGGGCATGATCTCCATCCGCGACATCATGGACGACCTGCTCGAAGAGCACGAGCAGACCATTGCGCAGTTGGAGTCGTACATCGCATCCTGATGCAGCGCGCCCACCGGGCTGCCGACTGGCCAGCCTGCATCGCCCTGTTCAAAACGCCGGCCCTGGGCGAGCCAGAACGGCAGGTCACACCGTGGCCTTTGCCAGGAAGTCGATAGGCATCTGGGCTTGGCGCCACTGCCGACGCCGGCGAACGGGTTCGACCGTCATTTGGCGAAGTTCTTGGCTTTTGATCGAGGACGCCTCGTGATCCGCGCCAACCCTGTTGCAGGACATCTTCAGCGCGGTTCGGCCACACAGCGAAAGCCGATGTACACCGCGTAGAAGTCGGCCGCTTTCCAGGCGCTGACATCGGCCCGCATCTGTTCCGGCCCGTACCACCAGGAGCCGCCCATGGTGCGCCGCTCGCTGCCCTGGGCGTCGCTCACCCACTCCCACACGTTGGCACCCATGTCGAACAGGCCGTTGACGCCCGCTGCGGTGCGGCCGGCAGGGGCGGCGCGCGGCCAGGGGTCTGCACCGCTGGTGTTGGCGCCTTGTGGCGATGCACCGGTGGGGTAGGGGTAGGCGGTGCCGCGCACCCAGGGCGCGGGTGCGCTCTGGCGCTGCTCGGTGTAGGCGGCGCCGGTCCATTCGGCCGCCGTCGGCAGCCGGCCGCCGCGCCACTGGCAATGGGCCTGCGCTTCGGCCTGGGTCAGGTGCACCGCGGGCAGGTCGCCGCTGACGGGCGGCACACCGTCGGGCGTGCGCCAGGTCCAGCCGGGTTGCCGTTGCCAGCCCCCCACATATTCAAAACCACCGCCTTCGCGCTCGGCCCGGGTGACGGTACCAGTGGACTGCACGTAGCGGGCGAACTGGGCAATGGTCACCTCGGTACGGTCGAACAGCAGCGAGCCCACCCGCTGCTGGGGCGCCTCGGGGGCGGCTGTCGCTGGTTGGGCCGCTGTGGGCCAGGCGACGAACAGACCGAATACGGCCCATGCCATGGCCAGCGTGCCGCTCACGGTCGGTTGTGTCGGGCTTGCGGATGAAAAACGTTTGTGCATCCGCAAATGATCGCTGCGAGCGCATGACCGGATAGGACAAGGGGATTCCATGGTGTGGCGGGCTTACTGGGCGCCGGTTATCACCACCCAGAACGGCGGAGTCGCCATGGTGATTGAGGGGGTGCAGTAGTACCAGGACAAGCAGGAGCTGATCGCTCTGCTCAAACTGCTGGCTCTGGGTGAAACAGACCGGCAAGCCAGTTTGGATCTCTCGGTCGAGGAATCCCGAAAACAGTTGGCTCAACGGCGCCGGGAGCGCTGACCACCCGTATGGCTATCATCATCCTGCCCGACGCACAGGCCGACCTGCTGGACCTGCAGGACCTCATGCGGGAACGCTGGACGCACGAACGCTGGCAGGCCCCTGAAGATGACATCTTTGCCCCACTCGCCCAGGTGGACTCGGGCTTTCTCAACGGTCCGGTGGGCCCCTTGCTCGCCAGCGTGGGCATCACGGATTACCGGACGGTGCTCAGTTCACACCACCGCCTCCTGTACCGGCGGATCGATGGCGACACCTTTGTGTATGGGGTCGCCGGGCAGACGCAGGATTTTCAGACGTTGCTGCTCAGGCGGTTGTTTAAGCGGTGAAGGTGCTCACAAAACGAGTTGAAGATCTATTGTGGTTTGTGAATCGTATCCGGTGATTGGGGGTAATGGATGAGGGTGATTTCGTCAGTCCAGAATTTTTTGAATGAATTTCGAGTGCTGAACGCATTCGGGAAAATCACGTTCTTGTTGAACGTGATTCTGGTTGTGGTTTTGGTTGATGTGCTTTTCTACAATCTTTGGAGATTCCCAGGTTATTTTAATTGCACTGGTCTCTTCCGTGTGTCTCCACACCAATTTGAGATGGTTATCGCGCATGCGCTTGTATGCTTGATTTTTTTGCTTTGGTTGGTCATCGTATTTCGTTCTGGGGCGCGGGCGCTCAGTTCGTGTTCTGCTTTGTTGTTTAATTTAATTCCCTTGCTGGCAATTTTGCTATTTTCTATTGTTTACCTGGGTTCTCGTTGAGTGGCTTTTTGAATCAAAAAAGGGCTGCCACTGGCAGCCCTATTGGTTGGTCAGCAAGAACCCGATCAGTTCGCAAACGCCGCAATCCCCGTGATCGCCCGGCCCAGGATCAGGGCGTGCACGTCGTGCGTGCCTTCGTAAGTGTTCACCACTTCCAGGTTCACCAGGTGGCGGGCGACGCCGTATTCATCGCTGATGCCGTTGCCGCCCATCATGTCGCGGCTCATGCGGGCGATGTCCAGCGCCTTCCCGCAGCTGTTGCGCTTGAGGATGCTGGTGATTTCGACGGCGGCGGTGCCTTCGTCCTTCATGCGGCCCAGGCGCAGGCAGCCCTGCAGGCCCAGGCTGATTTCGGTCAGCATGTCGGCCAGCTTCTTCTGGATCAGCTGGTTGGCGGCCAGCGGACGGCCGAACTGCTGGCGGTCCATCACGTACTGGCGGGCGCGGAAGTAGCAGTCTTCGGCCGCGCCCAGTGCGCCCCAGGCGATGCCGTAGCGCGCGCTGTTCAGGCAGGTGAACGGGCCCTTCAAGCCGCGCACGTCCGGGAAGGCGTTTTCATCCGGCACGAAGACTTCGTCCATGACAATTTCGCCGGTGATGGAGGCGCGCAGGCCGACCTTGCCGTGCACCGCCGGGGCGCTCAGACCCTTCCAGCCCTTTTCCAGGATGAAGCCGCGGATCTGGCCGCCGTCGTCCTTGGCCCAGACCACGAACACGTCGGCGATGGGGCTGTTGGTGATCCACATCTTCGCGCCGGACAGGCTGTAGCCGCCGTCGACCTTTTTCGCGCGAGTGATCATGCTGCCGGGGTCGCTGCCGTGGTTGGGTTCGGTCAGGCCGAAGCAGCCGATCCATTCACCCGTGGCCAGCTTGGGCAGGTACTTCTGCTTCTGCGCTTCGGAGCCAAACTCGTTGATCGGCACCATCACCAGCGAGCTCTGCACGCTCATCATGCTGCGGTAGCCGGAGTCCACGCGCTCGACCTCGCGCGCCACCAGGCCGTAGCAGACGTAGTTCAGGCCGGCGCCGCCGTACTGCTCGGGGATGGTCGGGCCCAGCAGGCCCAGCTCGCCCATCTCACGGAAGATGGACGCGTCGGTGGTCTCGTTGCGGAAGGCCAGTTGCACGCGCGGCAGCAGCTTTTCCTGGCAGGAGGCGCGGGCGGCGTCCTGCACCTGGCGTTCGTCGTCGGTCAGCTGGGCGCTGAGGTGGAAGGGGTCTTCCCAGCTGAAGGTGTTCTTGTTCGATGCCATGGTGCGGGTCTCCGTTGAGGGGTTGTGTGCTGGGGATTGTCGGTGCGCCATGAATAGCTGTCCAATATTGATCAGCGATGGATCCATACATAATGCATATCCATGGAATTCCGCCACCTGCGCTGTTTCACCGTGCTCGCCGAAGAGCTGCACTTTGGCCGCGCTGCCCAGCGGCTGGCCATGACGCAGCCGCCGCTGTCGCTCAACATCCAGCAGCTCGAAGCCGATGTGGGCGCGCGCCTGTTCGAGCGCAACAGCCGCGGCGTGGCGCTGACCGCCGCCGGGCTGGCCTTTTTGCCGCGCGCGCAGGCGCTGCTGGAGCAGGCGGCGCTGGCCGCGCGCGAGGCGCGCGACGTGGGGCAGGGCCTGGCGGGGCAGTTGCAGATCGGCTTTGCCGGCACCGTGCTCTACCGCGGCCTGCCGCAGGTGCTGCGCGACTTTGCCGCCGCCCACCCGCGGTTGCGGCTGGCCCTGCGCGAACTCTCCAGCAGCGAACAGCTGGTGGAGCTGGTGCACGACCGGCTGGACCTGGGTTTCGTGCACACCACACGGGTGCCGGCGGGCTTCTCGCAGATCCTGGTGTCCAGCCAGCCCTTCATGGCCTGCCTGCCGTCCAGTCACCCGCTGGCCAAGAAGGAACAGCTGTCGCTGGACCAGCTGAAGAACGATGCGTTTGCCATCGTGATGCGAGCCGTCTCGCCCGACTACCACGACCGCATCCTCGCGGCCTGTGCGGACGCGGGTTTTGAGCCGTCGCTGGCGTTTGAACTGCGGCACTGGCTGAGCGTGGTGTCGGTCATCGCGCAGGGGCTGGGCGTGGGCCTGGTGCCGGCCGCGCTGCAGCAGGCCGGTCTGCCCGGTGTGGCCTTCGTACCGCTGGCCCAGCCGCTGGCCCCCTACGACACGCACTGCCTCTGGCGCACCGGCCGCGAGCAGGCGGCGCTGGGTGCGTTTTTGGCGGCGGTGCGGGCCGTGGCCGCGCGCTGAGGGGAGGCCGGAGGCCTGTTCAGGCCGCCAGTGGCTCGGCCAGGTGGCGCAGGTCGGCCATGTCTTTGGAGGGCGGTGCGCCAAACAGCCGGCGGTATTCACGGCTGAACTGCGACGGGCTTTCGTAGCCGACGCGGAACGCCGCGGTGGACGCGTCCAGCCCGTGGGAGAGCATGAGCCGGCGCGCTTCGGTCAGGCGCAGCTGCTTCTGGTACTGCAGCGGGCTCATGGCGGTGAGCTGCTTGAAGTGGTGGTGGAAGGTGGACAGGCTCATGCCGGCCTCGCGCGCCAGGGTCTCCACGGTCAGTGGCTCGGCATAGCGGGCGTTGAGGCGTTCGATGGCGCGCGCCACCTTGTGGCTTTGGGTGTCCACGGTGGCGATCTGGCGCAGCCGGGCGCCCGCCTCACCGGCCAGCAGGCGGTAGTGGATCTCGCGCCGGATCAGCGGCGCCAGCGCCGGGATGTCTTCGGGCTGGTCCAGCAGGGCCAGCAGGCGGTCGAAGGCTTCGAGCAGCGGCGCCGTCAAGGCGCCGGTGGTCATGGCGCGGTGTTCGGCCTCGGGTGCGCGGCCGGTGGTGGCCGGCATGTCCAGCACCAGCGATGCGATGTCGCGCCAGTCCAGCCGCAGGGCCACGGCCAGGTAAGGGCGTTCGGGGCTGGCCTGCATCAGGGCGGTCTTGACCGGCAGGTCCATGGACGCGATGAGGTAGCGGTCTTCGCCGTAGTTCAGGGTCTGGTCGCCCAGCAGCACGCGCTTGCTGCCCTGCACGATCACCGCCACGCAGGGCTCGTAGACGTTGCAGCTGTTGATCTGCGGCTGGTCCAGGCGCATGAGCATCAGGCCCGGTAACTCGGGGGTGCGCTGCAGGTCGCCGGCGGGCGCGTGGGCCAAGATGCGCTGCGCCAGCGACGCGCGGGTGCTGGCCAGGCGGTCGGTGGGGGAAGGATCGGGCATGTCGGGACCGGGGGGTGTGGGCAGCCGCCGATGGTATCGGCGATGGCCGCCGGGCGCCGCGCGGCCGGAGGAATGGGCAAGCATCGCGCAGGTTCAGGCTAGCGCGGCGGGGGGCTTGTCCCCCACACTGGCGCCCTCCGCGTGGCCAGCCTCGCGGGTCTGCCTCGCCCTTCGCCAACGTTTCCAGGAGACCACCATGACCACCCTGCAAGTCAATGGCCGCGCCCAGCGGCTGGACGTCGACCCCTCCACGCCCGTGCTCTGGGCCTTGCGCGACACGCTGGGCCTGACCGGCACCAAGTTCGGTTGCGGCGCGGCCCTGTGCGGCGCCTGCACGGTGCACGTGGACGGCCAGGCGGTGCGCTCCTGCGTCACGCCGATTGCCAGCGTCGAAGGCCGGCAGATCACCACCATCGAAGCCGTCACCGCCGGTGGCGACCGCGTCGGCCAGGCCGTGCGCGACGCCTGGGTGAAACACGACGTGGCCCAGTGCGGCTACTGCCAGAGCGGTCAGATCATGAGCGCCACGGTCTTCCTGAAGTCGCTGCCCAAAGGCAAGCAGCCCAGCGCCGCCGACATCGACGCCGCCATGGCCGGCAACGTCTGCCGCTGTGGCACCTACGCCCGCATCCGCGCCGCCGTGGCCGACGCCGCCCGCGCCCTGGCCTGAAGGAGACTCCATCATGTTCAACGCTTCCCTGCACGAACTCCCGCGCGCCCTGCAACAGATGCTGGCGCGCGACCAGGACCCGGCCACCGTGGCCGAACCGCCGCGCCGCACCTTCCTCAAGCTCGGCGCCGCCAGCGGCTTCGCGCTCGGCGTGTTCCCGCTGCTGTCGCAGGCGCAGGGCACGGCCGCCCCCGCCGCCGCGCTCAAGCCCACCCAGATGCCCGGCGCCTTCGTCGCCATCGCGGCCGACGGCACCGTGACCGTCACCGTCAACCGGCTCGAATTCGGCCAGGGCGTGCAGACCGCGCTGCCCATGGTGCTGGCCGAGGAGCTGGATGCCGACTGGGCACAGGTGCGCAGCCAGCTGGGCACCAACGACATGGCCTACGCCGACCCGATGTTCGGCATGCACCTGACCGGGGGTTCCAACTCCATCAAGCACAGCTTCACCCAGTACCGCGAACTGGGCGCCCGCGCCCGGGCCATGCTGGTGCAGGCCGCTGCCACCCGCTGGGGCGTGGACGCCGCCAGCCTGCGCACCGAGAAGGGCGTGGTCATCGGCGCCGGTGGCCGGCGCGCCACCTACGGTGAACTGGCCGAGGCCGCCATGGCCCTGCCCGTGCCCGCCAGCGTCACGCTCAAGGACCCGAAGCAGTTCCGCCTGATCGGCCAGCCCACCACGCGGCTGGACGCCGCCGCCAAGAGCAGCGGCCGGCAGGACTTCGGCATCGACGTTCGCCGCCCCGGCCAGCTCACGGCCGTGATCGTGCGGCCGCCCGTGTTCGGCGCCAGGCTCAAGTCGGTGGACGACGCCGCGGCGCGGGCCGTCAAGGGCGTGAAGGCGGTGCTGCGCGTGCCGCTGGACCGCGGCGCCGAAGGCGTGGCCATCGTCGCCGACGGCTACTGGCCCGCCAAGACCGCGCGCGACGCGCTCAAGCTCGACTGGGACAGCAGCGCGGTCGACAAGGTGGACAGCGCCCGCCAGCTGGCGCAGTACCGCACGCTGGCCGCGCAGCCCGGGCCGAAGCACTTCGACGCCGACATGGCACCCTTGGCCAACGCGCCGAAAAAGATCGAGGCCGAGTTCGTCTTCCCCTACCTGGCGCACGCGCCCATGGAGCCGCTGAACTGCACGGTGGACTACAACGGCCAGAGCGCCACGCTGTGGGTCGGCTCGCAGATGCCGGGGCTGGACGGCATGGCCGCGGCCGGCGCCCTGGGCCTCAAGCCCGAGCAGGTCAAGGTGCAGGTGCAGTCGGCCGGCGGCGGCTTCGGCCGCCGCGCCGTTCCCAGCAGCGATTACGTGGTCGAGGCCTGCACCATCGCCAAGGCGGCCCACGCCGCCGGGGTGCGCGCGCCCATCCGCACGCTGTGGAGCCGCGAGGACGACATCAAGGGCGGTTACTACCGCCCCCTGCACCTGCACCGAGCGCAGGTCGGCTTCGACGCCAGCGGCAACGTGCTGGCCTGGGACCACGTGATCGTGGGCCAGTCCATCGTGGCGGGCAGTCCGTTTGAGGGCTTCATGATCAAGAACGGCATCGATGGCACCGCGGTGGAAGGCATGCGCGCGCCGTACCCGCTGCCCATGCGGCTGACGGTGCACCACCCCAAGGTGAACGTGCCGGTGCTGTGGTGGCGCAGCGTGGGCAGCACCCACACCGCGTTCGTGATGGAAACGCTGATCGACCAGATCGCCCGCGAAACGCAGCAGGACCCGGTGTCCTACCGCATGAAGCTGTTCGGTGCCGGGCACCCGCGCCACCGCGCCGCGCTGCAACTGGCGGTGGACCGGAGCGGTTATGGCAAGAAGGCGCTGCCCGCCGGCCGCGCCTGGGGTGTGGCGGTGCACGAGTCGTTCGACTCGGTGGTGGCCTACGTGGTCGAGGCCTCGGTCAAGGACGGGCAGCCCGTGCTGCACCAGGTCACGGCCGGCGTGCACTGCAACCTGGCGGTCAACCCGCGCACGGTGGAGGCGCAGGTGCAGGGCGCCGCGCTGATGGGCCTGGGCATGTGCCTGCCGGGTGCGGCCATCACCTTCAAGGACGGCGTGGTCGAGCAGCAGAACTTTGGCGACTACACCATGGCCCGCATCACCGACATGCCGGCCATCGCGGTGCACATCGTGCCCAGTGCCGAGCCGCCGACCGGCATGGGCGAGCCCGGCCTGCCGCCGCTGGCGCCGGCGTTCGCCAACGCCATCGCACAGCTCACTGGTAAGCCGCTGCGCGAGCTGCCCTTCAAGATCGCTTGAGGAGCAGCGCCATGGAAGACCTGGACACCCAGGTGCTGCGCCGCGCGCAGGCCTGGCACACCGCCGGCCTGCCGGTGCTGCTGGTCACCCTTACCCGCACCTGGGGCTCGTCGCCCCGGCCGCCGGGCTCGCTCATGGCCATCAACGGCCAGGGCGAGACGGTGGGCTCGGTTTCGGGCGGCTGCATCGAGGACGACCTGATCCGCCGCGTGCGCGACGAAGGCGTGGCTGCGGTGTGCAGCGAGGGCCGGCCCGCCACGCTGCGCTACGGCATCTCGGCCGACCAGGCGCACCGCTTCGGCCTGCCCTGCGGCGGCACGGTGGAACTGGTGCTGGAGCCGGTGGCCGACCACACCCGCCTGCCCGAACTGTTGCAGGCCACGGTGGAGCGCCGCAGCACCCAGCGCCGGCTGGACCTGCGCACCGGTGCCGTCACGCTGCACGAGGGCCGGCGCGACGGCCTGCCCGAACTGGACGACGAGACGCTGGTGACCCACTTCGGCCCGCGCCACCGCCTCATCGTCATCGGCGCGGGCGATCTCTCGCGCTTCCTGTGCCAGATGGCGCTGGGCCTGAACTTCGAGGTCATCGTCTGCGACCCGCGCGCCGAGCACGCGGTCGGTTGGGCGCTGGAGGGCGTGACCCTCAGCCGCGAGATGCCGGACGACCTGATCCTGCTTCTGAAGCCCGACGCCCGCACCGCGGTGGTGGCCGTTACCCACGACCCCAAGCTCGACGACCTGGCCCTGATCGACGCGCTGCAGTCCGAGGCCTTCTACGTCGGCGCCATCGGCTCGCGGCGCCACACTGGGCTGCGGCGCGAGCGCCTGCGCGAACACTTCGGCCTGGCCGAGGCGGAACTGGACGCGCTGCACGGCCCGGCCGGCCTGTACATCGGCAGCAAGACGCCCGCCGAGATCGCCCTGTCCATCATGGCCGAGGTGGTCGCGGCGAAGAACGGCATCGCCCGCGCGGCCACCGTGTCGGTGACCGAGGGCAAGGCCACCCGGTCCGGGGGCACAGCCCTGGCGGCCGACCTGCCCGCCAGCTGCGCCCTGTGACGCCGCCGCCGGCCGGGGCCAACCCCGCCGGCTGTGGGTGCTTGGGGCTGCGCGCATACTGCGCGCCAAGGAGCCCACCATGACCCTCTCAACCCTGGTGCTCGGCGGCGGCTGTTTCTGGTGCACCGAGTCCGTTTACAAAGAAGTGCGCGGCGTGAGCGACGTCGAGTCCGGCTACAGCAATGGCCAGGCCGCGCAACCCAGCTACGACGACGTGTGCACCGGCACCACTGGCTGCAACGAGGTGGTGAAGCTGGTGTACGACCCGGCGGTCGTCAACACGCGCGAGCTGCTGGAAATCTTCTTCGTGGTCCACGATCCGACCACGCTGAACCGCCAGGGCAACGACGTGGGCACGCAGTACCGAAGCGGTATCTATTTCACCACCGACGAACAGCGCGACACCGCGCAGGATCTGATCGCCGAACTGACAGCCGACAACGCCTTTGGCCGACCGATCGTGACCGAGCTGCTGCCGCTGGCGCACTACTGGCCCGCCGAGGACTACCACCAGGACTTTTTCGAGCGCCACCCGCACCAGGGCTACTGCATGGCCGTGGCCGCGCCCAAGGTGGCGAAGTTCCGCAAGACCTTCAGCCGCCTGGCCAAGTGATCTCAAGCTGAAGATTCCGGCGCGAAGTGTCTGAGCCAGCAATGCCGTGGAACCGGCTTTGCCGGGTCGCAGGCATTGCCCCCTAAAGGGGGTCGGGCGCAGCCTGGCGGGGGTGAGTCAGTCTTGGCCAGAGCACGATGACGGCCAGCCCGCCGAGCACCAGCGCGCCGGCGCCCAGCTTCCAGGGTGGCAAGGCTTCGCCCAGCGACAGCGCTGACGCGCCCATGCCGAACACCGGCACCAGCAGCGCCAGCGGTGCCACGGTGGCGGCCGGGTGGCGCGCCAGCAGCCAGTTCCACACGCCGTAGCCGAACAGGGTGTTGCCCAGCGCCTGCCACAGCACGCTGGCCCAAACCAGCGGCGTGGCCTGGGTGAGGGCGCTCTGCATCAGCGCAGGCCCTTCGACGAACCACGAAATAGCCAGCAGCGGCGGCACCGCGAACGCGCTGCTCCAGACCATGAAGTGCAGCATGTTCACCGGCCCGAGCGACTTGACCACCAGGTTGGCGCAGGCCCAGAAGAACGCGGCGCACAGCACCAGGCCCAGCCCCAGCAGGGTGACCACGGCGGCGTTCGGGTGCAGGGCGATCACCGCCAGCCCGGCCAGCGCCAGCAGCAGGCCCAGCATCTGGAAGCCGCGCACCCGTTCCTTGAGCAACACCAGCGACAGGCCGATGGTGAAGAACACCTGGGTCTGCACCACCTGCGAGGCCAGCCCGGGCGAGATGTTGCCCTGCATGGCCAGGAACAGCAGGCCGAACTGGCCCACCCCCAGCAGCACGCCGAACGCGGCCAGCTTGAACCACGGCGCGGCGGGCCGCGGCACGAACAGCAGCCAGGGCAGGGTCGAGAACGCGAAGCGCAGGGTGGCAAACAGGAAGGGCGGCAGACCGTCCAGCCCCCAGCGGATGACCACGAAGTTGGTGCCCCACACGAAGACGACGGCGAGCGCGAGCAGAAGGTGGGCGAGGGGCAAGGGGCGGTCCGGGCGGGCAGGGACCGCGAAGCTTAGCGCAGTCGGTCCCGTGCCCGGGTAGCCGCTGCTCAGGCAAACGGTTGCAGGCGCCCGTTCGCCATGCGCCACTGCTGCCGGGTGGCTTGGCGCGCCAGGTCCGGGTCGTGGCTGACCAGGAGCAGGGCGCAACCGCTCTCCGCCATGGCGCTGCACAGGGCGGCCATGGTCTCGCGCTGGGTCAGGGCGTCCAGCCGCGAGGTGGGCTCGTCGGCGAACACGAACACTGGCCGCAGCAGCATGGTGCGCAGGATGGCCAGGCGCTGCAACTCACCGCCCGAGACCTCGTCCGGCCGGCGGTCCAGCAAGCCGTCGTGCAGCCGCAGGCGCTCCAGCCAGTGGGCCATCGGTGCGCTGTCCAGCCCGTGCAGGGCCAGCAGGTCGCCGATGCCGCGGCGCAGGGTTTGCTGTGGCGCGAACGAGGCCACCGGGTCCTGGTAGAGCTTCTGGAAGCGCCAGGCCGGTACGCCGGCGCGGCGCTGTACCCGGCCCTCGTGCGGCCGCACCAGGCCCAGCAGCACATTGCCCAGCGTGGTCTTGCCGCAGCCGCTGGGGCCGGCCACTGCCACCGAATCGCCCGCGGCGATGGGCAGGCTTGCGCCCTTCAGCACGTCCCGCTCACCCCAGCGCACGCTCACCTGGTCGGCGGTGATCACAGGTGCGCCACTGGCCGGTGCCGCCCTTGCGGCCAGCGCTGGCCAGTGGCGCGGCTGGGCGGCGATCAGTTCGCGGGTGTAGGCGTGCTGCGGCGCCCTCAGCACCTTGGCCACGTCGCCGGCTTCGACGATGCGGCCCCGGCGCATCACGGCCACCTGGCCGCCCAGGCGCAGCGCCAGGTCGAGGTCGTGGGTGATGGTCAGCAGGGCCTGGCCTTGCTGCTGCGCGCTGGCCAGCAGCTGCGCCACCTGTTCGCAGGCACCGGCGTCCAGGCCTTTGGTGGGCTCGTCGGCGATCAGCACGCGCGCGTCGCTCTGGCTGGCGCAGGCGATGCCCACGCGCTGCGCCATGCCGCCAGAGACCTGGTGCAGCCACTGCCGCCCGGCGTGGGCCAGACCGAGCGCGGCCAGGTGCTGGTCGGCCTTTTCAGACGCGGCCTTCCAGTCGAGACCCGCAGCAAAACGGCCGGTTTCGGCCACCTGGTTGCGCAGACGCATGACCGGGTTGAGAGCGGACCACGGCTCCTGCGGCAGCATCACCACCTGCCGCCCCAAAAGTGGTTGCGTGAGGCGGCGTTGGCCGTCGGTGTCGGTACCCAGCAGCCGCACGCGGCCGGTGGCGCGCATCACCGCCGGCAGCGTGCCCATGATGGCCTGCGCCAGCAGCGATTTGCCGGCACCCGATTCGCCCACCAGGGTCAGGCGTTCGCCGGCGCGCAGCTCGAAGCTGCAGCCCCGCAGCAGGGCGCGGCCTTTGGGCGCGGCCGGGCCGGGCAGCAGGTCGATGCCCAGGTCCTGCACGCTCAGCATGGTGTCGGTGGCGGGAAGGGATTCGCGCATGTTCATGCCTCCACCCCCGCGGGACGTGTGTCGGCCGCCTGACCGACGAGGGCCTGCAGTGCGCCGATCACCAGTACCAGCGCCACCACCGGCGTGGCCAGGAGCCAGGGCGCCTCGTAGTAGTAAGGCAGGGCTTCGGTCATCATCAGGCCCAGTTCGGCCTGCGGCGGGCGCACACCCACGCTGATGAAACCCAGTGCCGCGATGGCCAGCGCCGCACTGGCCACGGCATAAGCCCACAGCTGCGCCAGCACGCCGGCGATGGGGCGCAGCACGTGCCAGCGCACGATGTACGCCGACCCGAAGCCCAGTAGCCGCGCGGCCTGCACCGGTTGGCCCAGCAGGGCCGAGCGGGTGTGTGATCGCACGAGACGGAAAAACTCCACCCAGGCGGTGAGCACCAGGCCGCTGTAGAGCGCCCACTTCTCGCCGGGTGCGAGCGCGGCGATCAGCAGCACCCAGAGCAGGCCGGGAATGGCGGCCACACCGTCGGCGGCGGCGCAGAGCAGGCGGTCCGTCCAGCCGGTGCGCGCGGCGGCCAGCAGGCCCAGTGCGGTCCCCAGCGCCACGGCCAGCAGGGCCGAGGCCAGGGCCAGACCGATGGACGTGCGCAGGCCCTCGCCCAAGCGGGCCAGGTTGTCACGGCCAAGGTGGTCGGTGCCCAGCCAGTGCAGGGTATCCGGTGCCTGCAGGCTGGCCATCAAGTCCTGTGTGTGCGGGTCCGGCGCCAGGGCCGGGGTGAGCAGTGCCAGTGCTGCGATCAGCAGCAGCACCGCAACGGGAAAGCGGGGCAGGGTGGTCATGGGGAACCCGGTGTGAGGCTGCTGGCAGGGCGGGCGGAGGCATCGGCCAGGCGCGGGTCCAGGGCGTGCAGCAGCAGGTCGATGGTGCCGTTGAGCAGCACGAACAGCAGTGCCATGGTGAGGGCGGTGCCCTGGACCATGGGCACGTCGCGTGCGATGACGGCGTGCACCAGCGCGTGGCCGATGCCTGGCCAGGCAAACAGCGTTTCCACCACCACCATGCCCTCGATCAGCAGCACCAGCTGCACGCCGGCATAGGCCAGAGTCGCCAGCAGGACCTGCGGCAGCGCGTGGCGTCGCAGGGCCGTGTGCAGCGGCAGGCCTTTGACCTGGGCGAACTCAAAGGCGTCCGAGCGCAGCAGCTTGAGCGCCGCCTCGCGCACGACCTGGGTGAAGCCCGGGCACAGCGCCAGCGCCAGGGTGAGCGCGGGCAGGAACACGTGGTCGGCGTCTTCGTGTCCGGCGACAGGTAACCAGTCCAGCTCCACCGCCAGCACCGTGGTGAGCACCACGCCGAGCAGGAATGACGGACTTGCACGCAGCACGGTATTGAGGCTGTCCACCGCGCGCCGTGCCCAGCCCTGCGGATGCAGCGCGGTCCACAGGCCCAGCGAAACGCCCAGGGCGAGTGCCATCAGCCAGGTCACCAGCGAGAGCCAGACGGTTTGGCCCAGCTGGTAGGCCACGAGGTGCAGCACCGGATCGCCCAGCACCATCGACTGGCCCAGGTTGCCCTGCCCCACTTGCCCCAGCCATTCGGCCCAGCGCACCAGGGCGGGGCGGTCCAGGCCCAGTTCGGCTCGCACAGCTTCGGCGATCTCGGTGTTGACCACGTCGTAGCCGTAGCGGCTGGCGGCGATGCGGTAGGCCGCATCGCCCGGCAGCAGCTCTGCCATGGCAAAACACAGGGTGCCCACGGCGAGCAGCACAAACACCGCCTGCAGCAGCAGGCGGGAGAGTCGGCGCCCGAGCATCACGCGGCCCAACCCATGCGGCTGATGCGGTAGCTGCGTTCCAGTGGGTCCACGCTCACATTCGTCAGGCGGGTGCTGGCGGTCACCGAGTGCTGGTACCAAGCCACCGGGATGACCGGCAGCTCGGCCTGCAGCACGGTGGCGATCGAGCCGCGCAGGGCAGAACGGCGCTGGGCGTTAACCGACTGGCCCATCTCGGCCAGGGTCTGGCTGACCTGGGCACTGTGCCAGCCCATGGCGCCCCAGTCGCCGCCTTTGGGGCCGAAGTCCTGCAGCAGGGTGCCCAGCGGGTCGGGCACCAGGCCGTAGTTGCGCGCCAGCAGCGCCAGCTCCAGCGAGCCGTTTTGGTGGCCGCTGGGGATCTCGCTGGAATTGCCCACCGACACCGCCATGTCGATGCCCACCGCCTTGAGCTGTGCCTGAATGGCTGTGGCCATGGGCGGCAGTTCGGGCCGGTCGGAGAACGTGCGCATCGTGAGCCGGAACAGCTCGCCCGCCTGGTTGCGCAGCAGCCCGTCGCTGCCCGGCTGCCAGCCGGCCCCGCGTAGCAGTGCACGCGCCTGTTCGGAGTTCTGTTCCAGCGGCGCCAGGCCGCGCACATGCCATTCGGCCATGCCGGGCGGGAACAGTTGTGTGGCCGCGGCTTCGGGGGCGCGAAGCAGGGTGGCTGCCATGCCGCTGCGGTCCAGTGCTAGGCTGAGGGCGCGGCGCACGCGGACATCCGACAGGAAGCGGTGCGCCGAGTTGAGCTTGATGTATATGGTGCGCGGCAGGGGCTGCAGTTGCAGCTTGAGCTTGCGGTCAGCGCGCAGGCGCGCAAAGTTGACCGGGTCGTGGGTGAAGACCAGGTCGGCCTGGCCGGCCGCGGCCATCAAGCCGCGGGTCTCGCCGCGCGAGGCGCCGAGGTAGTCCACCGCCTCGATCAGCGGCTTGCGGCCGTCAAAGCCCGCGAAGCGGCGCGTGCGCAGGGATTGCGGCGGGTTGACGTCCACCACCTGGTAGGGGCCAGAGCCGATCAGCTGTTTGACCGTGCCATCGGCCGCGAAGGCCGCGGGCGCCAGGATCAGGGTGCTGTTGTGCGCCAGGAAGGCGGGCAGTGGACTGAAGGGTCTGGCCAGCCGGACCACGACGTCGCCCCCCTGGACCATGATCTGCTGTGCCCCGGTGTTGCGCAGCACCCCCGGCTGCGCCAGCGCGCGTCGCAGACAGGCCGCTACGGCCTCGGCGGACACGGGCGTGTTGTCGTGAAAGCGTGCGGTCGGGCGGATCTTGAAGCGCCACTCCAGACCGTCGGATGAGTTGGTCCAGCTGCTGGCCAGCCCTGGGATCAGCAGGCCCTGGTCATCCACTTCCACCAGGGTCTCGGCAATCTCCAGCCGGGTGAAGACGTAGCCGGTCTTGGACGGGTCGAGGTTGGACACCTCCCAGGGCGAGATCACCTTGAGGGTGCGCGTGCCCTGAGCAAGGGCCTGCAGCGGTAGGGCCGCTGGCGAGGCGGCGATGGCCGCGGCGGTGCGCAGGATATGGCGTCGAGAAGAGGTATGCAGGGACATGGTGGTGAGGATTGATCTTTGTCAATCGAGAATGATTCGCAAAAATACGAGCGTAACCGAGCAGTCTTGTGGGCCTGGGGCTGTCAGGGGCGCGTGATCGCCTGCGTCATGGCCAGCGTGTTGGCGCGCATCATGGCCACATAGTTCGCGGCTGGGCCGTCGGTGCCGGACAGCGAGTCGGAGAACAGTTCGCCCGATGGCTTGACGCCGGTTTCGCGGCCGATCTGTGCGATCAGGCGCGGGTCGGAAATGCTTTCGACGAACAGCGCCTTGATCTGTTCTTTTTTGATCTGGCGCACCAGCTGCGCCACGCCTTTGGCGGAGGCTTCGCTGTCGGTGTTGACGCCCTGGGGCGCCAGGAACTGCACACCGTAGGCCTTGGCGTAGTAGGCAAAAGCGTCGTGCGAGGTGATGACCTTGCGCTGCGCGGCCGGGATGGCGGTCCACGCGGCCTTGATGTCGGCGTCCAGCGCCCTGAGCTGGGCGGTGTGCGCGGCGGCGTTCCTCTGGTAGCTGTCGCAGCCGGCGGCGTCGGCCGCGCACAGGCCCTTGGCGATGTTGCCCACATAGACCATGGCGTTGGGCACCGACTGCCAGGCGTGTGGGTCGGCATCGTCGTGTTGATGGCCGTTGTGTTGACCGTTTTTTTCGCCCGGTTTGTGGTGGTCGTGCTCTTCTTCGATCTGGATGGGCTGGATGCCCTGGCTGGCCACCACGTGCCGGCCTTTGTAGCGGGCGTTGTTGAGCAGGCGGGTCATCCAGCCTTCGAAGCCCAGCCCGTTGGAGAACACGATCTGCGCTTGACCGACCAGCCGGGCCTGCGAGGGCGCGGGCTGGAACACGTGCGCGTCGCTGCCAGGGCCGACCAGCACGTCGACCGCGACGCGGTCCCCACCCACCTGACGGACCAGGTCGCCCAGGATGCTGAAGCTGGCCACGGCCTTGATGGGCGCAGGGGTCTGGGCCTGCAGCGCAGGGCTGAGGGCGGCGGTGGCCAGACCGATGGCGCAGGCGACGAGGTGGCGGCGAAAAAGGGTGTGCATGGAGGTTCCTCAGGCTTGGAGATGGGACGAGGCGGGGCGCTGATGGCGCAGGGCGCCGTGTGGAGCGAAGAGCAGGGACAGCAGGTAGGCCGCCCCCAGGTTGAGCACGATCACCGGGCTGGTCGGCAGGTCGGCGTGGTACGAGAGCAGCAGGCCGCAGAAGCTGGCGGTCAGGGCGAGCCCGGTGGCCAGCAGCAGCAGGGGGCCGAGGCGGCGCACCCAGAAGCGTGCGGTGGCCGCGGGCAGCACCATGATGCCCACGGCCATGAGCGTGCCCAGTGCGTGAAAGCCGGCCACGAGGTTGATGACGAGCAGGCCCAGAAAGCCGTAGTGCGCCACCGGGCTACAGCGGCTGACCTGGCGCAAGAAGCCCGGGTCCAGGCATTCCATCACCAGCGGGCGGTAGAGCAGGGCGAGCGAAGCGAGCGTGACCGCGCTGATGCCGCCGAGCAGCAGCAGCGCCGCGTCGTCCAGCGCGAGCACGGTGCCGAACAGCACGTGCAACAGGTCCACGCTGTTGCCGCGCACCGAGACGATGAGCACACCCAGCGCCAGCGAGAGCAGGTAGAAGGCCGCGAGGCTGGTGTCTTCGCGCAGCACGGTGTTGCGCGAGACCAGGCCGGAGCCCACGGCGACCGCCAGACCGGCGAACACGCCGCCGATGGTCATGGCGGTGAGCGACAAGCCCGCCACCAGGTAGCCGATGGCTGCGCCCGGCAGGATGGCGTGGGCCATGGCGTCGCCGGTCAGGCTCATGCGGCGCAGCATCAGGAACACGCCGACCGGCGCCGCGCTGAGTGAGAGCGCGATGCAGCCGAGGAGGGCGCTGCGCATGAAGCCGAACTCGACCAGCGGGCCGAGCAGCGGGTTGGCGAGCCACCACGCCATGAGCGGGGAAAGGGCAAGGTCGTTCATGACAGGACCTCTGCCGTGTGGGTGTGGCTGTGGGTGTGGTTGTGCGGTTTCGACGAGGTCTCGCACGGCGGTGCGTCGTCGTCAAACGGTTCCTGCATGCGCTGCGCCCGCGCCCAGTGCGCGGGGGTCAGAACCTCGGCCGTGGGGCCGAACGCGACCAGCTCGCGCGCCAGCAGCAGGGTGAGCGGGAAGTGCGCGCGCACCTGCGCCAGGTCGTGCAGCACCACGATCACCGTCTTGCCCTGTTGCTGCCAGCGGTGCAGCAGGGCCAGCAGGTCGGTGCTGGTGCGGTGGTCCACCGCGGCGAAGGGTTCGTCGAGCAGCACCACCGGCGCGTC
>CALRYD010000013.1:0-84916 GCA_943372305.1 Hydrogenophaga intermedia
GCGTTGTCATTGTTGTTCCCCCTGTCGAAAGTCCCCGAGCATGGCCATCCACGTTGCCCTGAGCCACATCACCCATTATCGGTACGACCGCCTGGTCAAACTGGGCCCGCAGGTGGTCCGCCTGCGCCCCGCGCCGCACAGCCGCACCAAGGTGCTGTCGTATTCGCAGCGCATCGATCCGGCCACCCACTTCATCAACTGGCAGCAGGACCCGTTCGCCAACTACCAGGCGCGGCTGGTGTTCCCCGAGCCCACCACCGAGTTCAAGGTCACGATCGACCTCGTGGTCGAGATGGCGGTGCACAACCCGTTCGACTTTTTCCTGGAGCCCCGGGCCGAAGAATTCCCCTTCAGCTACGACGCGTCGCAGCAGCAGGAACTGGCGCCCTACCTGGCCACCGCGCCGCTGACCGACCAGCTCAAGGCCTACCTGGCGAAGGTCGACGTCAAGAAGCGCCGCACCATCGACTTCCTGGTGGACATCAACCAGATGCTCCAGCGCGACATCTCGTACACCATCCGCATGGAGCCGGGTGTGCAGACGCCCGAGCAGACCCTCACGCTCAAGAGCGGGTCGTGCCGCGACACGGGCTGGCTGCTGGTGCAACTGCTGCGCCATCTGGGCCTGGCGGCGCGTTTCGTCTCGGGCTACCTGATCCAGCTGTCGCCCGACGTCAAAAGCATCGACGGTCCCAGTGGCCCCGAGAAGGACTTCACCGACCTGCACGCCTGGTGCGAGGTGTTCCTGCCAGGCGCCGGCTGGATCGGCCTGGATCCCACGTCCGGCCTGCTGGCCGGTGAAGGCCACATCCCGCTGGCCTGCACGCCGCAGCCCTCCAGCGCCGCGCCGGTCGAAGGCGGCGTGGACAAGTGCGAGGTGGAATTCAGCCACCACATGTCGGTCACCCGCGTGTACGAATCGCCGCGCGTGACCAAGCCTTACACCGAAGAGCAGTGGGCCGGTGTGGTGGCGCTGGGCCAGCAGGTGGACGCCGACCTGGTGAAACACGACGTGCGCCTGACCATGGGCGGCGAACCGACCTACGTGGCCACCGCCGACCGCGACGCCGCCGAGTGGAACACCGATGCCCTTGGCCCGACCAAGCGCGGCTACGCCACCGAACTGCTGGGCCGCCTGCGCGAACGCTACGGCAGCGGTGGCTTCGTGCACATGGGCCAGGGCAAGTGGTACCCGGGCGAACAGCTGCCGCGCTGGGCGCTGTCGGTCTTCTGGCGCGCCGACGGCGAAGCCTGCTGGCACAACCCGGCCCTGCTGGCCGACGAGCGCGACCCGGCCCACTACAGCGCCGACGACGCGCAGCGCTTCACGCAGACCCTGGCGCGCAAGCTCGGCCTGTCCACCCAGTACATCACCCCGGGCTACGAGGACACCTGGTACTACCTGTGGCGCGAACGCCGCCTGCCGGTGAACGTGGACCCGTTCGACGCCAAGCTCGACGACGAGCTCGAACGCGCACGCCTGCGCCGTGTGTTCACGCAGGGGCTGGACGCCACCGTGGGCTACGTGCTGCCGCTGCAGGCCGACGGTGCCGGCCCCGTGCCCCAAGATGGCAAGAGCGCCTACCACCGCGTCAGCGGCACCCAGTGGTCCACCGGGCCCTGGTTCTTCCGCGACGAGCGCATGTACCTCATCCCGGGCGACTCGCCCATGGGCTACCGGCTGCCGCTGGATTCGCTGCCCTGGGTCTCGGCCGGTGACTACCCGTACCACATCGAGCAGGACCCGCACACCGCGCGCGACCCGCTGCCGCGCGGCGCCACCGTGAAGCACCAGGTCTCGCCACACACCATGGGCGGCGGCTTTGCCGAAGGCGGCGTGGTGTCCATGCAAGGTGCTGATTTCGGCGCCGGTGAACCCGGAGCCCAGGGCACCAGCGGCCCCGGCACGGCGCGCGCACAGGCCCTGCTGGCCAAGTTCCCGCAGCGCGGCGAATCGGCCGCCTGGCTCACCCGCACCGCCCTGGTGGTGGAAGCGCGCGACCCGCAGCGCGCCAACGGCCCCAAGGCCGAGAAAGCCAGCGGCGGCAAGGGCCAGCACCTGTACGTGTTCATGCCGCCCATGCAGCGGCTGGAAGATTACCTGGACCTGATCTCGGCCATCGAAGCCACGGCCGCCCAGCTGGGCATGAAGGTCGTGCTCGAAGGCTACCCGCCGCCGCGCGACCCGCGCCTGAAGACGCTGCAGGTGACCCCCGACCCGGGCGTGATCGAGGTCAACATCCACCCCAGCAGCAGCTGGGACGAACTGGTCGAGCGCACCGAGTTCCTGTACGACGCGGCCTACCAGACGCGCCTGTGCGCCGAGAAGTTCATGACCGACGGCCGCCACACCGGCACCGGCGGCGGCAACCACTTCGTGCTCGGCGGCGCCACGCCGTCGGACTCGCCCTTCCTGCGCAAGCCCGAGCTGCTGGGCAGCCTGGTCGCCTACTGGCACAACCACCCCTCGCTGTCCTACCTGTTCTCGGGCCTGTTCATCGGCCCCACCAGCCAGGCCCCGCGGGTGGACGAAGCGCGCAACGACCAGCTCTACGAACTGGAAATCGCGCTGCAGGAAATCGGCAAGAACCGCCAGACCTACGGGCAGGACATGCCGCCCTGGCTGGTGGACCGCACGCTGCGCAACATCCTGATCGACGTCACCGGCAACACCCACCGCAGCGAGTTCTGCATCGACAAGCTGTACTCGCCCGACGGCCCCACCGGCCGCCTGGGCCTGCTGGAACTGCGCGCGTTTGAAATGCCGCCGCATGCGCGCATGAGCATTGCGCAGCAGTTGCTGCTGCGCGCGCTGGTCTCGCGCTTCTGGCAGCAGCCGTTCAACCAGAAGCTCACGCGCTGGGGCACCGAGCTGCACGACCGCTTCCTGCTGCCGACCTTCATCCGCATGGACTTCGAGGACGTGCTGGCCGACCTGGCCGACTTCGGCTACCCGCTGGACATGGCCTGGTTCGAACCGCACTTCGAGTTCCGCTTCCCGCTGGTGGGCCAGGTGGCCGCGCGCGGCATCGAGCTGACCCTGCGCAGCGCGCTGGAACCCTGGCATGTGATGGGCGAAGAAGGCGCGCCCGGCGGCACCGTGCGCTATGTCGATTCGTCGCTAGAGCGCATCGAGGTGCACGTGAGCGGCTACAACGACAGCCGCTACGTGATCACCTGCAACGGGCGTGCGGTGCCGCTGCAACCCACCGGCACCGTGGGCGATTTCGTCTCGGGCGTGCGCTACAAGGCCTGGAGCCCGCCGTCGGCCCTGCACCCGTCCATCCCGTCGCACGCGCCGCTGACGTTCGACATCGTAGACACCTGGATGAACAAGTCCATGGGCGGCTGCCAGTACCACGTGGCCCACCCGGGCGGGCGCAACTACGACACCTTCCCAATCAACGCCTACGAGGCCGAAAGCCGGCGCCTGTCGCGCTTCTTCCAGATGGGCCACACCCCGGGCAAGATGGTCGTCAACCCGGCGGCGCCCAGCCGCGAGTTCCCGTTCACGCTCGACCTCAGACATTGAGCGCCGCCACATTGCTGTGAAGGATGCAACGGCCCAATGCACCCGGGAGCCCTCCGAAGGATGAGCCACGGGCATACTCCGTGCCCGTGACCCCAGAAGAATCCAGAGACTCCCTGTTCGACGAGCTCAGTCCCGAATCGCCCGGTGACTGGGCTTTGTCGCTTTCGATGCCGGCCGACGCCGGCCACCGCGACGAGCTGCGCGACGGGGCCGACCCGCACGCACTGGCGCCGCACTGGTCGGCCTTCTTCGACCATGTGGGCACCGACGGCCTGGCCGATCTGAACCGCCGCGCCGACAACCTGCAGCGCCAGATCCGCGACAACGGCGTCACCTACAACGTCTACGCCGACAGCGCCAAGGGCCTGCAGCGCCCCTGGGCGCTGGACCTGTTCCCCAACATCGTCCCGCCCGAAGACTGGGCGCAGATCGAGGCCGGCGTGTTGCAACGCACCCGCCTGCTCAACGCCATGATGGCCGACCTGTACGGGCCGCAGACCCTGCTGCGCCAGGCCATGCTGCCGGCCGCGCTGGTGCAGGGCCACCCGGGCTACCTGCGTGCCATGCAGGGCGTGCAGCCGGCCGGTGGCACCTGGCTGCACATCGTGGCGTTCGACCTGGCCCACGGCCCCGACGGCCGCTGGTGGGTGGTGGGCCAGCGCACCCAGGCACCGTCCGGGCTGGGCTACCTGCTGGAAAACCGCATCGCCATCGCGCGCCAGTTCCCCAAAGCCTTTGCGGGCATGAAGGTGCAACGCCTGGCCTCCAGCTACCGCGCGCTCATGGACGGCATCAAGTCCATGGCACCCGAAGGTGACAACGCCCGCATCGCGCTGCTCACGCCCGGTCCGTACAACGAAACCTATTTCGAACACGCCTACCTGGCGCGCTACCTCGGCCTCACGCTGGTCGAAGGTAACGACCTGACCGTGCGCGACCAGCGCCTGTATCTCAAGACGCTCAGCGGCCTGGAGCCGGTGCACGCCCTCATCAAGCGGCTGGACGACGAGTGGCTCGACCCGCTGGAGATGCGCTCCGACTCCACCCTGGGCGTGCCCGGCCTGCTGCAGGTGCTGCGCGCCGGCAACCTGCTGCTGGCCAATGCGCCGGGCTCGGCGCCGCTGGAATCGAGCGCGCTGCTGGGCTTCCTGCCCGCCATCAGCCGCCACCTGCTGGGCGAAGAATTGGCACTGCCCTCGCTGGCCACCTGGTGGTGCGGCGAAGACGCCGCCCTGCGCGAAGTGCTGCCACTCATCAAGGGCAGCGTGATCAAGCCCACCTACCCGCGTTCGGGCCTGGAAACGGCCATGGGCCAGAGCCTGAGCGCCCGCGAACTCGACGAATGGTCCGGCCGCATGGCGCGCCAGCCCGACGACTACACCGTGCAGGCCTGGCTGCCGCTGGGCCAGACGCCGACCTGGACCGGCGAACGCCTGGTGCCGCGCTCGTCCATGCTGCGCGTCTTCGCGCTGGCCGACGGCCCGCAGAGCTGGCGCGTGCTGCCCGGTGGACTGGTGCGGCTGGCACCGCGCGGGCAGCTGATGGCGAGCATGCAGCGCGGGGGCAGCAGCGCCGACTGCTGGGTGCTCACCGACGGCCCGGTGGACCACACCAGCCTGCTGCAGAGCGCGCCCACCACCATGGCGCTGGCGCACCAGAAGCGCCCGGTCACCAGTCGTGCGGCGGAAAACCTGTTCTGGCTCGGCCGCTACACCGAGCGCGCCGAAAACGCGGTGCGCCTCGCCCAGATCGTACTCAACCACCTCGGTGGCGAAGAGCCCAACTCCAGACCGCTGATGGCCTGGCTCTCGGCCACCGCGCTCGAAAACTCGCTGGTGCTGCCCGGCGTGCCGGCGGCCGAACAGGCCTCGCGCGTGTTCGCGCGTTCGCTCATGGCGGGCCTCTCGCCCGCACCGGGTTCGGCGCTCTTTGGCCAGAGCTTCAGTGTCGGCTTCAACCTGCGCGCGCTCCGGTCGGCCGCGTCGCAGGTGCGCGAGCGGCTCTCACCCGAAAACTGGAACCTGATCGAGCGCGTGGAGGCCGGGTTCGCCCGTGACTGCGCCGCCATGGCGGCCGACGCCGAATACGGCACCGCCGAAGCCCTGGCCGCGTTGCAGGGCGCGAGCGAGCTGCTCTCGGCCATCACCGGCGCGCAGACCGACCGCATGGTGCGCGACAGCGGCTGGCGCCTGCTGTCCATCGGCCGCCACATCGAGCGCATCGCCACCCTCTCGCGTGCGCTGCGGCTGAGCCTGGAAACCGGCTGCCTGCACGATCCCGCCGGTTTCGAGGCAGTGATCGCCCTGTTCGACAGCACCATCACCTTCCACGCCATGTACCAGCAGCGCCGCGACATGGTGGCGCTGGTGGACCTGCTGGTGATGGACCGGGACAACCCGCGTTCGCTGGCCTGGGTGGTGCAGACGCTGCGTTCGCGCCTGGCCAAGCTGGCGCAGACCGCCACCGTGCAGGATGCGGTGCTGGCCCAGGGCCTGCCCGACCCCGACACCTGGGTGCTGGCCGAGCTGAGCAACTGGCAGCGCAACGCCGACGGCGAGCGCCACTGGGGCGACCTGGAAGTGCTGCTGGACGACTGCGAGGCCGCGGTCTCGCAGCTCTCCGAAGAGATCACCCGCCTGCACTTCAGCCACGCGGACCGCGCCAACCAAAGCCTATGACGATCAGCCCACCGGCGCGCGCCATGCCACGAGCACAACAGACCCAGACCAGGAACACCGTGGAACTGGCTCTGCCGGGCCACTGGTGTTGCCCCCCGGTGGGGGGTGGCGCCGCAGGCGACGCGGGGGGATATCCGTGATCCTCAGGGTTTTGCACACCACCACCTACCGCTACCAGGGCAGCGTCGACATGGCGCAGCACATGGTGCACCTCTCGCCGGTGGACACGCCCTGCCAGCGCGTGCATTCGCACAGCCTGCGCATCACGCCCGAGCCGGCGGCCCGTAGCGAAACCACCGACGTGTTCGGCAACCAGCGCACTTTTTTCTCGCTGCAGGCGCCGCACGAAACCCTCCGCGTTGAGGCCGACAGCCTCGTGCAAACCAGCCCACCCGAGCCCCTGCCCGACAGCCCCGCCTGGAAAGCGCAGAGCTGGGAGAGGGTGCGCAACCACTTCCGCTACCGCATGGGCGCGCCCTACGACGCGGCCAGCGAATTCCTGTTCGCCTCGCCCCATGTGCCGCGCGACGACGCCTTTGCCACCTTCGCCCGTCCGGTCTTCACCCCAGGCCTGCCGGTGCTGGACGCCGCCCGTGCGCTCATGACGCACATCCACACCGAGCTCCAGTACGAAAGCGCCAGCACCGAGGTCAACACCCCTGCGCTCAAGGCGCTGGAACAGGGCAAGGGCGTCTGCCAGGACTTCGCCCACATCATGATCGGCTGCCTGCGCAGCCTGGGCCTGCCCGCGCGCTATGTGAGCGGTTACCTGCTCACCCAGCCGCCGCCGGGCAAGCCACGCCTGATCGGCGCCGACGCCTCGCACGCCTGGGTGTCGGTCTATGCACCGCTGCCCGCCGGCGCGGCCACGGGCGACGGCACGCCCCCCACCGGCGCCTGGTTCCACTTTGACCCCACCAACGACCGCTGCGGCTGGAGCAGCCCCGGCGAAGACTACGTGCAGCTGGCCACCGGCCGCGACTTCTCCGACGTCTCGCCCATGCGCGGCGTCATCCAGGGCGGCGCGAACCATCGGCTTTCAGTGGCCGTCACCGTGGCGCCGCCGGGCGAACTGGCGGCGCTGCAGACCACCGAGGACTGAGCCCATCGTGGCCGATCACGGTCATGAAACCCACTGATGCAACCTGAGGGACAAAGCCCCGTCGATAGAATGCCCCGAGCGTTTTTCACCCCCATCCGGAGCCCCTCATGAGCGTCTACGACAAGCTGAACCAACTGGGCATCGCCCTGCCCCCCGTCGCCGTGCCCGCCGCCGCCTACGTGCCCTTCGTGCAGACCAGCAACCTGGTGTTCCTGAGCGGCCACATCGCCAAGAAAGACGGCAAGCCCTGGGTCGGCCAGCTGGGCCTGACCATGGCCACCGAAGAAGGCAAACTGGCTGCCCGTGCCATCGCCATCGACCTCATGGGCACCCTCGACGCCGCCTGCAAAGCCGCCGGCAAGACGCTAGACGACGTGACACGCATCGTCAAGGTCATGAGCCTGGTCAACAGCACCGGCACCTTCACCGAACAGCACCTGGTCACCAACGGCGCCAGCGAACTCTTCGGCGAAGTGTTCGGCCCGCAAGCCGGCGCCCACGCCCGCAGCGCCTTCGGCGTCGCACAGATCCCGCTGGGCGCGTGTGTGGAAATCGAGCTGATCGCCGAACTGGCGTAAACCCACCGACTTTCAGGGAGGAGCGAGGACATGGCCATGCAACCCGTCCCGCTCGACAAGGCCAGCCGCCTGCTCAACCACGGCCCCACGGTGCTGGTGGGCAGCGCACACGCCGGCCGCGTCAACGTCATGGCCGCGGCCTGGGCCATGCCGCTGGACTTCACACCGCCCAAGGTGGCGGTCGTCATCGACAAAGCCACCCTCACCCGCGAACTCATCGACGCCAGCGGCGTGCTCAGCGTCTGCGTGCCCTGCGTCGCCCAGGCCGACCTGACCCGCGCGGTGGGTGGCGAGAGCGGCAAGGACCACCCCGACAAGCTGCAACGCTGCGGCGTGGCGTTCGAGTCAGGCCCTGAAACAGGCTGTCCGCTGGTGCAAGGCGCCATCGCCTGGATGGAATGCCGCGTGCTGCCCGCCACCGCGCATGTGGCCGGACCGCACGATCTGATCCTGGCCGAAGTAGTCAGTGCGTGGGCCGATGAGCGGGTTTTCTCGAACGGGCGCTGGCACTTTGAGAACGCGCCAGATGAACTGCGCAGCCTGCACCATGTGGCGGGTGGCTTTTTCTATGCGGTTGGCGCGCCAGTAGCACCATAGGCTTTCGCCCGGCCCCACTCCGACGGCGCGCCGATGCAGGTGGTGCAGGCTTGCCAACATGCACGCCAGAAACCCACCAACGCAAGAGGCTCCCGAAGGAGCCTCTTTCTTCAAACTGAAAATGGGTCAGCGCAGCTTGCTTGACTCGGCGCCGAGTGCCTTGATGAGTTTGCCGAGGGCGTCGTCCGAAGCCCGTTTGGCAGCCAGCGAAAAATCGCTTTTGAACTCGTCAAACTCCGCTCGGCCTTCACCAGTGGCGCGCACTTCAGTCACCGGCCGTCCCTCTGCATCGCTGATCTTGCAGACAAGCTCGACAGTGAAAATGGTCGGCGGCCAAGTGACGATGCTTGGCGAATAAGACGTCGTGGTGATCTGGGGGGTGACGATGTAGCGAAGAGGCTCGGCTTTTACCTTGGGGTCCTGCGCTCCGCTGACGCGGACAACCTTGGCAAAACTCTCTGACAAAGCGATGTAAATGCCGGTTTCCAGATCCCGATAAGGCAGGTAGCTGACCTTGTCGCCACCGCCGCCGGGCGTCACAAACTCACGTTTGCGATCTTCCTCGCTGACGAGCAGTCCAACTGCGTGATTCACTTTGCTCTTGCCAGTACCGATCAGCGCATCCGTGTTGCCCGTCAACGAAATGGGATGTGCACAACCTGAGACGATGGCAGCAATGAACAATGCGAACAAGACGCCCAACCAGCGTCGCAAAGATCGGGCATTGCTCATTTCAGTGCCTCCTGGAATTTCGAATCGCCCCAAAGCAACCCCAGCAGTTTCTGCACGATCAGCGGGTATTGCTGTTGTGCCCGCGGAATGGCGACAGCCCCAAGAAGCGACGAGTCCCAACTCAGCTCGGCGCGTTTGACTTGGTCATAGCGTTGTACACCGTCGTTCTTCACAACGAATCTCGCTTCTACCTCACCACTGTTGGTGATGATTCCTGCTGCTGCAATGTCGTTCTTCAGCAGCTGCCCGCTGATTTCGAGCTTGGAGTTGGGATCCAGTTTTCCCGCAAGCTTGAGTTCTTTCTGCAAGGCATCGGCCAGATAGGCTGCGTAGTCAGCGCCCACAGGGGACTCCATCGGACTGCCGCGCAAACCAATGGATGGGCTGGCACCAGCCGCTACGGTAAAGCTGCCCAACTTGACAGTTGCTGGCGCCTTTTTCAGCTGTTCAACGTTGTCCAGTGCGGCGTTGTATTGGGGCGCCTTGATGGCACACCCTGTCGAGAGAAGTAGTGCCGCGACTGCAACAAGGCCTGACAGTTGTCGAGATAGAAACATGGGGTGCCTCAATGAATAGGGGATTTGAGTTTACACATTCAACGCGCTGCAAATCGACTCAATAAGAGAGTCTCCCGAAGGAGCCCTTCGCTTCGGCGAACCGCCCGAAGGCTTCTCACGCAGGGGGCAAGAGCGCGGTGCGGGCGTCGGTCGAAGACCGGCAAGCGATCCAGGCAACGCCGAACGTACTGTCGGCGCCCGGCGCGCACGAATCCATCAAGGACTGCATGGGCGAAGGCATCGGGGCAAGTGTCTCCTGCAAGACCGACCGGACTGCAGGAGCGTGAACTCTTGCGCAGGACGGCCACGGGGCACCACCCATAATCGCGAGATGTCCAGTCCTGAAATTGCCGTCTGGTCAGCCATGCTCGGTGGCTTGCTGACCCTCGCGGCGCTGGCGCTGGGCGACGTGCCGGGCCACCGCAACCTCGCATCGGTGCGCAACCTGGTGTTCGTGCTGGTCACCGGCGCCAGCTGCGTGGTGATGACCGGCCTGCCGGAGGTGCTGTTCCCCGCCCTGCCGGCGCGCCTGCTCATGGTGCTCAAGGCAGGCCTGGGGCCGCTGGCGGGCGCCATGGCCCTGCATTACCTGGGCAACTGGCTGGGCGGGGCTCGCGAAGACGCGCAGGTGCACCGGCTCACAGCCTGGGGCGGCGCCGCGGTGCTGGTGGCGGCCCTGGTCCTGGCGGTGCTGGGCGGCCTGGTGGCGCCCGAAAACTTCCGCACCCTGCTCATGGTCGCGGCTGCCGTGAACATGGTGCCCGTGCTGCTGGCGCTGGTGGCGGTGATCCGCTCGGCGAGACGCGGCGACCAGCTCGCGCGCTGGATGGTCTTGGCCGTGGCCTGCCTCGCCGCCATGGTCATCGGCATCTACCTGCGCGGGCTGGAGGTGCCGGGCTTTGGTCTGGGCACCTGGCTGCTCACGGCCGTGGTGACGGTGACCTTTTTTCTCATCTCGACGGTGTTGGTGCTGCTGCGCAACCGGGCCAGCAGGCAGCTTGTACGCCTGTCTCGCCTGCATCGGGAACTCGAACCGGCCACCGGCCTGCCCACCGGTTCTGCGCTGCTGGCACAGGTCGAACACGCGTTCTGGCGCACAGCGCAGCTGGACGGCGAATGCACCGTGGTGTGCCTGCTGCTGAGCAATCTGTACGAACTGGCGGAATCGGCAGGGCCGGGTCTGGAGCACCAGATCCTGGTGACGATGTCGGCCCGCATACGCCGCGCGGCCGGCTTCCGGTGCGTGGTGGGGCTCTACCACCCGCGCTGCTTTGTGGTGGTGATCTCGAACGACAAGCACGACGCCCCGGTTGCGGACACGCTCAGGCGTCTGCGGGCGGTGGGGAACGAGCCGCTGACCGTGGTGGGCGATCAGCAGGTGCAGCACAGCTTTCGGCCGCACATGGGCATGGGGGTAGTCACCCACGCACCGCCCCAGGCCCGACCGATGAATGTGCTCAACGACGCGGAACGGCAGGCCTTGGCCGCAGTGCGCGAACCGGCTGGCCACGCCGCTGAACACGAGATCGAGACCGCCCCGGCCGCGCTGGCCTGAGCACAGGGGCGGTGAACCGTCGCCGGTTGCCTGCCATCGGGCATCCGGAGCATCCGGGTCGGGACTTGCCTTTTGCCGCCCCGACGCCGAACACCCCGATCCAGATCAAGAACCGAAATGACCCCATGCGGGATCACCACAACAAAAGAGGCTCCCGAAGGAGCCTCTTTTGTTGTGGCGAACAGCCCGAAGGCCGTTCACCCCAGGTTCACGATCGGGTGATCAGACCTTGGAAGCCTTCTTGACCATGTCGGTGGTCTGCTTGGAAGCGGCGGCGAAGTTGGCTTGTGCCTGGGCAGTGGCCTTCTTGATGGCGGCCTGGGTCTGCTCCACAGCCTTCTGGCCCTGGGTCACGGCGCTCTGGAAGGCGGCCACGGCGGCTTCGGAACCGGCGGGGGCGTTCTTGCTCAGCTGCTCCATGGAGGCACCGAAGGCCTTCTGGGCGTCGGCCACGGTGGCTTCGAACTGCTTGGTGAAGTCGGCGCTGCCTTCGGTGGCGATGCTCTGCACGTGCTGGAAGTAGGCGGTCGACTTCTCGGCCATGGGCTGGAAGAAGGCGGTCTGCAGGCTCATGAATTCCTGCGGGGTCTTCACAGCCAGCACGGCCTTGGCGTGGTTGAAGGACTCGCCCAGCGCGGCCTTGGAGGCGGCCAGGTTCAGTTCGACCAGCTTTTCAGCGCCGGTAAAGGCCTTGCTGATGGCGCCTTCAAAGGCTTCCAGGTTGGCTTGTTGGGCGGCGGCGAATTGTTCGGCGGGGTTGTTCATGTCAGGTTCCTTGATGTGGAGGGTTTTCAGGAGCCGCCCCTTGAACAAGTCCCGGATCACCGGGTTATGTTGCAGTGCAGCATGAACGCGATTCTACGGGTTATCCCGAGGATGGCAAGTATTTTTATTGCACCGCAGCATTTTTAGAGGTGACGCCTCAAAACCGGCTGCCCGACACGGGCCCGGCACATGCTGCACCCTCTGTGGCGGTGGGATCAGAACCAGGTCGTGACCGCGTCCACCACGCGGTAGCCGTCGTCCACCACCGGCAGCCAGCGCCACTTGTCGAAGGTTGTGCAGGGGTGCGAGATGCCGCTGGCCACGGTCTCGCCCAATTGCGGCCATTCGGAGCGGGGCGCCGCGACGTCAAAGCGCAGGTAGGCGTGCTGGTCGTTGAGCGCGTCGATGCGCCAGTGGGCGGGCACGGGCTGCGGCGCGCCGCCCTGACCCATGTGCGGCGGATGCGAGCGCCACACGGGCTGCGGCAGGTCCAGGTCATACGAGACATCGCGCTTGCCCATGGACAGCAGCGCCAGACCCGGCTCGGGCTGGCTCTGCACGCAGGCCAGCACCTCCAGCGCGGGCTTCAGGGTCTCGCGCAGGTTCAGCCGCTCACCTACGCAGCAGAGGTAGCGCGTGTAGCGCTGGTGGTCGTGCGTGAGGTAACAACCCGAGCGCAGCACGCCGCGCACCGGGCGGCCAAGCGCGGGGGTCAGGCGTTCGGCCACCAGGTCGAAGATGGCCGAGCCACCGGCGGTAAGGATGATCTCGTCGTGCGCGAACCAGCCCTGGTCGATGGCTTCGCGGGCGATGTCGTCGACGCGGTCCATCACGCCTTGCACGGTGGCGCGGTCCTTGGCGTGGTCGCAGTGAGCGGTCGTGCCTTCGTAGCATTCGATGCCCGCGAGTTGCAGCACCGGGCTGGCGGCGATGCGGGCAGCGGTCTGCCGCGCCTCGTCCGCCGTGCGGGTGCCGGTGCGCTGCCCGGCGAGGCCCAGCTCCAGCAGCACCTCGAAGCGGCCCTGAAATGAACGGTCGGCGGCCCAGGCCTCGATGGCGTCCACCTGTCCGATCGAATCCACAAGGAACATCGAGCGCAGGCCCAGATGCTCAGAATGCAGCGTCGCCAGCGCGTCCAGCTCGGCGCGCTGGATCACCTGGTTGGCGATCAGCAGCACCGGCACGCCATGGCGCGCGCCCACCGCCGCCTGGAACACGGTCGCAAAGCTGATGCCCCAGGCGCCGGCGTCCAGCTGCATCTGCCACAGTTCGGGCGACATGCTGGTCTTGCCGTGCGGCGCCAAGTACAGGCCGCGCTGCGCGCAGAAGTCGCGCATCCAGTGCAGGTTGTGTTGAAGTGCGGATTGCTTGAGCACGGCGAGCGGCAGCGCCAGGTCGCCATGCAGTAACTGCCAGCCCTGCGCCGGGATCTGCCCGCGCGAGAGAGGTACGGATCCGGCCGGAAAACCTTTGAGGTGGGGTCCGAAGGTGGGCATGAGTCAGGTCTCGGCTGCGGCAGACACGGGGACGGGCTCGGGAGCCTGTGGCGCCCATCGCTTCAAAGTGTAAGACCGCGTCGCAGGCGGCGACCGACAACCATGCAACGCACCAACACCCGCCGACTGGGCTCGTTCGGTGTGCAGACCTCGCTGTGTCTGTGCACCGTCCTGTTCCCCCTGATGTCCAGCGCCATGAACCTGACCGTGGTGCCCCAGCCGCAGGCCTGCGAGCCGGATCGGCCCCACAGACACCACCAGCGACCTGTCCCCGAGCCAGCGCAACAGCGGCTGCCCGACAGCCAGCTGGTGGCCGGACAGCGGGACCTCGCCTGGGTGTGGCTGGGCTCACCCACCCGCCGGTACCCCCACGGGGCACTGGGCTCCGTTGTGCACGCGGGCAGCGTGTTTGCGCAGGTGCGCGACGCGCAGGGCGCCTGGCAGATCGTGGAGCGGGCCTTGCCGTTCGATCGCGTCTACGAGGACCGGGTGCCGCGCATCGTGGACATCGACCAGGACGGGAGAGAAGAAATCATCCTGATCGAAGCGGATGCCTTGCGTGGCGCCGCACTGGTGGTGCTGGGAACGGAGCAGCAGCGCGATGGCGTGCGCCTGGTGGAGCGCGCGCGCGGCCCGTTCGCCGGCTCCACCTTCCGGTGGCTCAATCCGGTGGGCATGGCCGATTTTGATGGCGACGGCCTGCTCGACCTGGCCAGCGTGACGACACCGCACATTGGCGGTGTGCTGCAGCTGCTGCATTACCGCCCCCCGGCACTGGTGCCGTTTGCCAGGGCCATGGATGTGTCCAACCACCGCATGGGGGCGCTGGAGCAAGACCTGGCCGTGATCGTTCACCGCAACGGCCAGCGCCCCACCATCGTGGTGCCCGACATGACGCGCCGCGCATTGCACGCGCTGCGCTGGGATGCCCCTGGCCAATGGACCGAACTGGCCGACTTGAAGCCCTTGCCCAGCACGGTTGAGCGCCTGCTGCCCCTGCCGCAGGGCGCCTGCGCCACGCTCGGGGACGGGTCCGCGGTGCGCGTCACCCTGACGAACTGAGCAACCCACGGGTGGACCCGGCAACCCTGGTGCGCAACCCCATCGGCCAGGCCCTCGGCCCGGCGGTGTAACGCCTCAGCGCTTCTTCTGCCGTTCCACCGCCCGCCGCACCTGCCGGCTCTGCTTCGCCAGATCGCGTTCGGCCTGCTGGGCGCGTTCGGCTTCGCGCTTGGCCTTCAGGCGCTTGCCCAGGGTACGCGCCACGGCGAAGGTGAGCACAGAGCACGCCAGCAACAGAAACAGACTCATGCTGTCCACGGCGCTCACTCCACCCGCGTGATGCGGTTGGGCTTGAAGCCCAGATCGGCCGCCTTGCCCTTGCGACCACGCGCCGCCTTGGCGTTGTTCAGGCTGCGGATCTCCAGCGTCTCGTCACGCTCTTTGCCACCGCGGCCAATGCCATCGATGCGGATGCTGCGCGTGTAGGCGCAGGCGCCGGCCAGCGTGTCCTTGTCTTCCAGGTCGATCAGCATCAGGCCACGACCGCCCTTTTCCATCAGCTTGAGTTCGCCGATCTCGAAAGTGAGGATGCGGCCGCCGGTGGAAGCACAGGCCACGTGCGTGGCGGGCACCAGCGCTTGACCACCCGAAGTGTTCGCGGCGTGCGACGGTGCGCAGATGGTTTCGCCCTCGCCCACGCTGATGAAGGCCTTGCCGGCTTTCTGGCGCGAGACCAGGTTGTCCACGGTGGCCAGGAATCCGTAGCCACCGGTGCCCGAGAGCAGCAGCGTGGCGTTGGCCGGGCCGGCAAAGTAATGCAGCGGCTGCGTGCCGGACTCCAGCTCGATCAACGTGGTGATGGGCTGGCCGTCGCCACGCGCACCGGGCAGGCTGGCCACCGGCACGCTGTAGACGCGGCCGTTGCTGCCAAAGGTGATGAGCGTGTCCACCGTGCGGCATTCAAACGTGCCGTACAGGCCGTCACCGGCCTTGAAGGCGAAGCTGGCGGCCTCATGGCCGTGGCCGGTGCGCGCGCGCACCCAGCCTTTGCTGGAAATGACGACCGTGACCGGCTCATCCACCACCTTGATTTCGGCCACGGCCTTCTTCTCGGCCTGGATCAGCGTGCGGCGCGGGTCGGCAAAAGTCTTGGCGTCGGCCTCAATCTCCTTGACCATCAGGCGCTTCAAGCTCGCCGGGTTGGACAGGATGTCTTCCAGTTTGCCCTGCTCTTCGCGCAGCTCTTTGAGTTCCTGCTCGATCTTGATCGCTTCGAGTTTGGCCAGCTGGCGCAGGCGGATTTCCAGGATGTCTTCGGCCTGGCGCTCGCTGAGCTTGAAGGCCTCGATCAGCGCGGCCTTGGGCTCGTCGCTGTGGCGGATGATGCGGATCACCTCGTCGATGTTCAGCAGCACCAGCTGCCGGCCCTCCAGGATGTGGATGCGGTCCAGCACCTTCTGCAGCTTGTGCTGGCTGCGGCGGGTGATGGTGGTCTGGCGGAACGCGACCCACTCTTCCAGCATCTGGCGCAGGCTCTTCTGCGTCGGTCGACCATCGAGCCCGATCATGGTCAGGTTGATCGGCGCCGAGCTTTCCAGGCTGGTGTGGGCCAGCAGCGCGGTGATCAGTTCCTGCTGCTCGATGCGGCTGCTCTTGGGCTCGAACACCAGGCGCACCGGCGCGTCTTTGCTCGATTCGTCGCGCACCGTGTCCAGCACCAGCAGCATGCTGGCCTTGAGCTGGGTCTGGTCCTGCGTCAGGGCCTTCTTGCCGGCCTTGACCTTGGGGTTGGTGATCTCCTCGATTTCTTCCAACACCTTCTGGCTGCTCACGCCGGGCGGCAGTTCGTTCACCACCAGCTGCCACTGGCCGCGCGCCAGGTCTTCGATCTTCCAGCGCGCGCGCACCTTGAGGCTGCCACGGCCGGTGCGGTAGGCGTCGGCGATGTCGCCCGCCGGGCTGATGATCTGGCCGCCGCCGGGGTAGTCTGGCCCGGGCAGTATGGTCAGCAGGTCCTCGTCGCTGAGCTTGGGGTTCTTGACCAGCGCCACGCAGGCGTCGGCCACCTCGCGCAGGTTGTGGCTGGGGATTTCGGTGGCCAGGCCGACGGCGATGCCGCTGGCGCCGTTGAGCAGGTTGAACGGCAGTCGCGCGGGCAGCTGCTTCGGTTCCTCGAACGAGCCGTCGTAGGTGGGGATGAAGTCCACCGTGCCCTGGTCGATCTCGTCGAGCAGCAGGCCGGTGATTTTTGCCAGGCGCGCTTCGGTGTATCGCATCGCCGCAGCACCGTCGCCGTCGCGGCTGCCGAAGTTGCCCTGGCCGTCGATCAGCGGGTAGCGCTGTGAAAAGTCCTGCGCCATGCGCACCAGCGCGTCGTAGGCCGCGCTGTCGCCGTGCGGGTGGTACTTGCCCAGCACGTCGCCCACCACGCGGGCGCTCTTGACCGGCTTGGCCGCTGTGTTGCCACTGAAGCCCAGACCCATGCGGTCCATGGCGTAAAGGATGCGGCGTTGCACCGGCTTCTGGCCGTCGCACACATCGGGCAGGGCGCGGCCCTTGACGACCGAGAGCGCGTATTCGAGGTAGGCGCGTTGCGCGTAGGCGGCCAGGCTGTCGTCGCCGGGTTCGGCGGGCAGCAAAGGCAGTTCAGGGGAGTCAATGTCCATGGGGATCTGCGGAAAAAACGGTCACAGCGCGGGCGCGCCGGTGGCCGAGAGGTTCAGGCTGGCGGACGCCGGGCGCAAGCCCCGCGGCGGCGAGAGGTATTGGTGCAGCAGCGTGACCTTGCGCACGTACTGCTGGGTTTCGGGGTAGTCGGGCACACGGCCGCCGGCGCGCTGCACCGCGCCTTCACCGGCGTTGTAGGCGGCCAGGGCCAGCTCGGTCTGGCCGCCGAACTGGCGCAGCAGCAGGGCCAGGTAGCGCGCACCGGCCTGCAGGTTGGTGCGCGGGTCGGTCAGGCGCTGCTGCAGGGTCGTCGCGGCGTCGGCCTTGACGCCAAAACGCTCGGCGGTGGCCGGCATCAGCTGCATCAACCCGACGGCGCCCTTGGGGCTGACGGCCTGCGGGTTGAAGCGAGATTCGGTGGCGATGACAGCCTTGAGCAGCGCCAGGTCCAAGCCGTGGTCGGTCGCGGCTTCGCGGATCAGGTGCTGCACCGCCTTGTAGCCGGTGGACAGTTCGAACGAGGTCAGCAGCCCGGCAGGCGCGCTCGCCGCGGAGGGCGGCAGGCGCCTCACCGGCGCCGAACCGGCCTTGAACAGCTGGTAGCGGTTGTCGAGCTGTCGGTCGGCGTAATGCGGCCGGCCCTGTCCGTCGATGTAGCCCCAGAGCTCGGCCTCGGCCGCAGCCGTGGCGCAGATGCCCAGCAGGGCCACCAGCAGCAAGCCGTGAAGCCCTCGCATGCGATCCGGCGCCGGGCCGCCCCAAGCCGGATCAGTCCCCCCGGGGGGCAGCGACCCGCGCAGCGGCGGAGCGTGGGGGCTCCGTGTCATACGTCGATCTCGACCGAGTCGCCGTGCAGTTCCATCAGCTCGCGGCGCGCAGCGGCTTCGCCCTTGCCCATGAGCTTGGTGATCAGCGCTTCGGTGCCGGCAAAGTCCAGCCCGCCCAGCATCACCGGCATGAGGCGGCGCGTGTCGGGGTTGAGCGTCGTGTCCCACAGCTGCTCGGCGTTCATCTCGCCTAGGCCTTTGAAGCGGCTGATCTGGCACTTCTCGCGCGCCACGCCGTCTTTTTCGGCCTTGTCCAGGATGGCGTGCAGCTCGCCGTCGTCCAGCGCGTACTGCTTGCTCGCCGGCTTCTTGCCGCGCGCCGGCACGTCCACGCGGAACAGCGGCGGCCGCGCCACGTACACATGGCCGGCCTCGATCAGCTTGGGGAAGTGGCGGAAGAACAGCGTGAGCAGCAGCACCTGGATGTGCGAGCCGTCGACGTCGGCGTCCGACAGGATGCAGACCTTGCCGTAGCGCAGGCCCGACAGGTCCGGGTTGTCCAGCGGGCCGTGCGGGTCGACGCCGATGGCGACCGAGATGTCGTGGATTTCGGTGTTGGCGAACAGGCGGTCACGCTCGACCTCCCAGGTGTTGAGCACCTTGCCGCGCAGCGGCAGCACGGCCTGGCATTCCTTGTCGCGACCCATCTTGGCGCTGCCGCCGGCCGAGTCGCCCTCGACCAGGAAGACCTCGTTGTGCGCGGTGTCGCGGCTTTCGCAGTCGGTCAGCTTACCGGGCAGCACGGCCACGCCCGAGCCCTTGCGCTTCTCGACCTTCTGGCCGGCCTTCTGGCGGCTCTGCGCGGCCTTGATGGCCAACTCGGCCAGCTTCTTGCCGTAGTCCACGTGCTGGTTGAGCCAGAGTTCGAGCGCCGGGCGCACAAAACCGCCGACCAGGCGCACCGCGTCGCGGGAGTTCAGGCGCTCTTTCACCTGACCCTGGAACTGCGGGTCCAGCACCTTGGCGCTGAGCACATAGCTGGCGCGGGCGAACACGTCTTCGGGCAGCAGCTTCACGCCTTTGGGCAACAGCGCGTGCATCTCGATGAAGGCTTTGACCGCCTGGAACAGGCCGTCGCGCAGGCCGCTGTCGTGCGTGCCGCCGGCGCTGGTGGGGATCAGGTTGACGTAGCTCTCGCGCACCGGATGGCCGTCTTCGGTGAAGGCCACGGCCCAGGCCGCGCCTTCGCCGTCGGCGAAGCTGTCGTCCTTGGCATCGGCGTAGCCCTCGCCCTCGAACAGGGGAATCACCGGGTCGGTGGTCAGCGTCTGTGCCAGGTAGTCGCGCAGACCGCCCTTGTACTGCCAGACCTGGCTGTCCTTGGTTTTTTCGTTGACCAGCGTGACCTGCACGCCGGGCATCAGCACCGCCTTGCTGCGCAGCAGGTGGGTCAGTTCGCCCAGCGGCAGCGCGGGCGAATCGAAGTATTTGGCGTCGGGCCAGGCGCGCACCGTGGTGCCCTGCTTGCGGTCGCCTTCGCCCTTGGGGCTGATGACCAGCGGCTCGATCACGTCGCCGGCGCCGAAGGCCAGTTTGGCGACCTGACCGTCTCGGAAGCAGGTCACCTCCAGCCGGGTCGACAGTGCGTTGGTCACGCTCACGCCCACGCCGTGCAAGCCGCCCGAGAAGCTGTAGGCACCGCCCTTGCCCTTGTCGAACTTGCCGCCTGCGTGCAGGCGGGTGAACACCAGTTCGACCACCGGCGCCTTTTCTTCCGGGTGCAGGCCGAACGGGATGCCGCGGCCGTCGTCTTCCACGCTCACCGAGCCATCGACGTGCAGAGTCACCTTGATCTTCTTGCCGAAACCCGCCAGCGCCTCGTCGGCCGCGTTGTCCAGCACTTCCTGGATGATGTGCAGCGGGTTGTCGGTGCGGGTGTACATGCCCGGCCGCTGTTTGACCGGCTCCAGCCCTTTGAGGACACGGATCGAGCCTTCGGAATAGTCGTTGTTTGAGGTAGCCATGGCGGCGGATTGTAAGGGTGCAGCACCCAAATACTGTATGAATAAACAGATTCAATGCCGCTGATGCACGCGCCGCATCAGTGGCGGGCGCCGAATTCATGGCTGCGGGTCGCCTCTGTGCCCACGCCCGCGATGCGTATTGGCTACAGTTGCTGGATGTTTTCTGCCCAGCAACCCCGCCTCTCGGCCCTGCAGGTGCTCGCCTGCGGCGCCGCCATCGTCACCCTGTCCATGGGCATCCGCCATGGTTTTGGCCTGTGGCTGCAGCCCATCACGCAAACCATGGGCTGGACGCGCGAGAACTTCGCGTTCGCGCTGGCCATTCAAAACCTGTCCTGGGGCCTGTTCGGCATCTTTGCCGGCATGGCGGCCGACCGGTTTGGCGCTTTCCGCGTGTTGCTGGTGGGTGCGGTGCTGTACGGCCTCGGCCTGACGGGCATGGCGCTCTCGCCCACGCCGGGCGTGTTTGCGCTCACCGCGGGCGTGCTGATCGGCGCGGCCCAGGCCGGCACCACCTACGCGGTGATCTACGGCGTGATCGGGCGGCAGATCCCGGCCGAGAAGCGTTCGTGGGCCATGGGCGTGGCGGCGGCGGCGGGCTCGTTCGGTCAGTTCCTGATGGTGCCGGTGGAAGGCTGGCTGATCAGCTCCTTCGGCTGGCAGGAAGCCCTGCTCATGCTCGGCGGCGCGGTGCTGCTGATCATGCCGCTGGCCCTGTTCCTGCGCGAGCCGGGTTTTGTGGGCGGCGTGGCACCCAAGCGCGATCAGACCATCGTGCAGGCGCTGCGCGAAGCGTTCCGGTACCGCAGCTTCCAGCTGCTGATGGCGGGCTACTTCGTCTGCGGCTTCCAGGTGGTGTTCATCGGCGTGCACATGCCGAGCTACCTCAAGGACAACGGGCTGTCGCCCCAGGTCGCGAGCTACGCACTGGCGCTGATTGGCTTGTTCAACGTGCTGGGCACGTACGCCGCGGGCGCGCTCGGGCAGCGTTTTCCCAAGCGCTACATCCTGTCGTTCATCTACCTCGCTCGGGCCGTGGCCATCAGCGTTTTCCTGATCGTGCCGCTGTCGCCCGCCAGCGTGTACGTGTTCGCAGCCGTCATGGGCGTGCTGTGGTTGTCCACCATCCCGCCGACCAACGCGGTGGTGGCGCAGATCTTCGGCGTGGCGCACCTGTCCATGCTCGGCGGCTTCGTCTTCTTCAGCCACCAGATCGGCAGTTTCATGGGCGTCTGGCTGGGCGGCGTGCTGTACGACCAGACTGGCAGCTACGACATCGTCTGGTACATCTCGATCGCGCTGGGCGTGTTCGCCGCGCTGATCAACCTGCCGGTGCGCGAGTCGCCCATCGTCCGCGCACCGCAGCGCGCGGGAGCCGCCGCGTGATGAAGCCGCTGGCGTTCAAGCTGTTGATCTGGGCCGGCGTGGCGCTGGCCCTGCTCGGCACGCTGGCGCTCTACAACCGGCCGGATTTCCTCGTCAACCTGGCCGACCAGCTCTGGAGTTGTTTCTGATGCACGGTACCGAAGCCCCGTCGCCCTGGGTGCAACGCTGGTCGCACCTGGTTCCTGCTGGTGGCACGGTGCTGGACGTGGCCTGTGGGCATGGCCGCCACCTGCGCTGGTTCGCGGGTCGCGGCCACGCCGTCACGGGCGTGGACCGCTCGCCCGAAGCCATCGCCGCTGTGGCCCAAGTCGGTCAGGCCGTGCAGGCCGACATCGAAAACGGGCCCTGGCCCTTTGCTGAACAGCGGTTCGACGCCGTGGTGGTCACCAACTACCTCTGGCGCCCGCTGCTGCCGGTCATCGTGGACAGCGTGGTCGAGGGCGGCGTGCTGATTTACGAGACTTTTGCAACCGGTAACGAATCGGTCGGCAAACCCTCGCGACCCGACTTCCTGCTGCAGCCGGGGGAGCTGCTGCAGGCCTGCGCCGACCTGCACGTGGTCGCTTACGAAAACGGCTTCCTCGACAGCCCTGCGCGCTATGTGCAGCGGATCGTGGCGGTCCGAAAACGTCCGCCGGCCGACGCCCTGCCGGCCCGTTTTGCGCTGGGTGCCGCTGGGTAGAATGTGCGATTCGCACCCGCGCGCCGGAACGACACCGTATTTCACGCCGCCGAGCGGCGCTCCTGAACCGAGTCCGAACACATGAAGACCATCACCGGCAGCATCGTTGCCCTCGTCACGCCCTTCCACCCCGACGGCAGCGTCGACTACCCCACCCTGCGCAAGCTGATCGACTGGCACATCGCCGAAGGCACCGACTGCATCGGCGTGGTCGGCACCACGGGCGAGTCGCCCACGGTCAGCGTGGAAGAGCATTGCGAGATCATCCGCGTCTCGGTCGAACAGGCCGCCAAGCGCGTGCCCATCATGGCCGGCTGCGGTGCCAACTCCACCGCCGAAGCCATCGAACTGGCCAAGTTCGCGCGCGGCGTCGGCGCCGACTGCCAGCTGCAGGTCGTGCCCTACTACAACAAGCCCACCCAGGAAGGCCAGTACCAGCACTTCAAGGCGATCGCCGAAGCCACCGGCGACCTGCCCATCGTCCTGTACAACGTGCCCGGCCGAAGCGTGGCCGACATGTCGGTGGACACCGCCCTGCGCCTGGCCACCGTGCCCGGCGTGGTCGGCATCAAGGAAGCCACCGGCAACATCGAGCGTGCGCAGTGGCTGATCCGCGAAGCCCCCGAAGGTTTTGCCATCTACTCCGGCGACGACCCGACCGCCGTGGCACTCATGCTCTGCGGCGGCCAGGGCAACATCAGCGTGACGGCCAACGTCGCGCCACGCCTGATGCACGAGCTGTGCATGGCCGCCATCGCCGGCGACGTGCGCAAAGCCATGGACATCCAGCTGCGCCTGCTGCCGGTGCACAAGAACCTGTTCGTGGAAGCCAACCCCATCCCGCTCAAGTGGGCCATGGCCCGCATGGGCCTGTGTGGTGAAACCATGCGCCTGCCGCTGACCCCCATGACCCGCTCGCTGGAACCCCTGGTCGAAGGCGCGCTCCAATCCAGCGGCCTGCTGGCCTGATCCTTTCAGCGTTCACCGCTTCACGCACCGACACCCTTCCTCATGCACAACACCCGCACCCTGCCCCCCTTCGCCCGCCTGGGCCTGATCGCTGCAGCGGCACTGCTGGCCTCGGGCTGCAGCGTGCTGCAGGAAGAGAAGATCGACTACAAGAGCGCCAAGCAGACCAGCACGCTGGACATCCCGCCCGACCTGACGCAGCTCAGCCGCGATGCGCGCTACCAGGTGCCCGGCTCGGTGGTCACCGCCAGCGGCTACCAGACCGCCCAGCCCGCCAGCGCAGCGACGGAGAACACCGCCGCCAGCCGTGTGGGCGACGTGCGCCTCGAGCGCTCGGGCGACCAGCGCTGGCTGGTGGTTGACCGCCCGGCCGACAAGCTGTGGAGCCCGGTCAAAGACTTCTGGCAGGACAACGGCTTCCTGCTCACGGTCGAACAGCAGCCGCTGGGCATCATGGAAACGGACTGGGCCGAGAACCGTGCCAAGCTGCCGCAAGACATCATCCGCCGCACCATCGGCAAAGCGTTTGAAAACCTGTACTCCACCGGCGAGCGCGACAAGTTCCGCACCCGCCTGGAACGCAACGCCGCCGGCGGCACCGAAATCTACATCTCACACCGCGCGATGGAAGAGGTCTACACCAGCGCCAGCAAGGACCAGACCATCTGGCAACCGCGCAAGGCCGACCCGGCGCTGGAAAACGAGTTCCTGCGCCGCCTGATGCTCAAGCTCGGCGCCAGCGAAGCGCAAGCCCAGGCCGCCCTGGCGGCCAATGTCCCCGCACAGACCGCTGCACGCGTGGCCACGGTGAACAACCAGCCCGTGGTGCAACTGGACGACGGCTTTGACCGCGCCTGGCGCCGTGTAGGCCTGTCGCTGGACCGCAGCGGCTTCACGGTGGAGGACCGTGACCGCGCGCAAGGCGTGTACTTTGTGCGCTATGTGGCCGCCGACACCAAGGCGGCCGGGCAGCCGGGCTTTTTCGCCCGCCTGTTCAGCAGCGACAACTCCAGCACGGCACCCGTCAAGTACCGCGTGCTGGTGCGCGCCGCTGGCGAGAACAGCAGCACCGTGTCGGTGCAGGACGCACAGGGCCAGCCCGAAATATCGGCCACGGCCCAGCGCATCGTGCAGGTGCTGGCCGACGATCTCAAATAAGAAAAGGCCCGAAGGGGCCTGTTCGGCTGGCCCACGGATGGCCAGCAGGCAACAAAAAAAGCCGCTGTTTGCACAGCGGCTTTTTTTTGGGTTCGGGCCGCAAGGCCCGGCGCTCGGAATTACTGAGCGGGCTTGACAGCAGCCTTGGCAGCGTCAACGGCGCCCTTGGCAGCGTCAGCAGCTGCACCGGCGGCGGCGCCAGCAGCACCGGCAGCGGCGCCAGCGGCGGCGGCAGCGGCGTCAGCAGCAGCGGCGGTAGCGGTGGCAGCAGCAGCGGCGGAGTCGGCCACGGTCGGGGTGGCAGCAGCGTCGGTGGCGGCCGGAGCAGCAGGAGCTGCAGCAGGAGCTTCAGCGGCGGGAGCGGGGGCAGCCACGGGAGCTTCTTCCTTCTTGCCGCAAGCGGTCAGGGCAACGGCGGCGAACAGGCTGGCGATCACGAGGGTCTTGTTCATGGCAATGATTCCAATGGATAAGGTTAAACAAACAAACTAACTAACGAAACCTTGATGCAGCCAAAAAAAAGCCCGAATGGTGCATCCAGGCTCGGCTGACCCAGTCCAACCAACCGCTGGATTCCCGGTTTTCAGACTAGCCCATGATCATACCTTTTTCAATGCATCCGTATTTACCCTCATCCATTTTTTCTTTTGTTCACATCCAACTGTTGCAAAAACACCAAACCTTGGGCAGGCCCCCCTCATAAACCCAACACCGTGGCGGCAAACCCGGGGCCGCCCCGTTGCCAGGCGGCGTCCAGGCGTTCGCGCAGGTCGACGCGCCGCACGCCATCGAAGCTGGTCACGCCCACACAGCGCAACGGGTCCAGCCGTTCCAGCGTCCAGCCGGGGGACCAGATGGCGCTGGGCAGCTCACCGGCCGCCGCACCCGGCCAGACTTGCGCCTCCACCAGGTGCGCCCAGGTCACCCGCCACTGCACAAAGCGGGGATGCTGCAGGCGCACAGGGCGGTAGTCCTGCGCCAGCAGGCGCAGTTGGCGTCCGCGCCCGGCCCAGGCGTTGAAAGCCTCGACCACGGCACGCTCGCCCAGCGGCCAGTCGGAAAAGTCGGCATCGCTGAGCATCAGGCTGGGCCAACCCTCGCGCGCCGCGCATTCGATCGCTTGCCGCACCAAACCGACAAAAGCCTGACGTCCGACAAAACGCCCTTCGGGCAGTTGCGGTGCGGAGGGAAGAGGCTCTGTCATGTCATGGCTCGCTTCGTTGCACTGGATTCAAGCCGTCAGGGACCGGTGCAGCCAGCCGGCTTCGAACCAGTCCTGCAGCAGGGCCTGTGCATCGGTGCTGGCCCGCTGCACCTGGGTGGCGCTGAGCCCACGGGCGTCGGCCAAAGCGCGCATCAGGCGCGCATCGGCACCGCCCGCGCGAAAGCTCTCGCCGTTGATGAAGATGTGCTTGTCGTCGTACATCATGCGGGAGCGCCGGTCCAGCGCGACGGCGCCCGGCGTCCAGTCGTGACCGGGTTCGTCGAACCACACGCGAGGCTTGGGCTCGGTCATAACCTCGCCCAGCGCACAGGCCAGCGAGGTGCGCTGGGCCAGCAGGCGCTGCAGGCCATCGGCCGCAAAAGCCTCGAGCGCGGCGGGCATGGCCGCTGGCGTGGCGGTGGCGGCTTGGTCGGGGTCGCGGTAGAGCGTGGCGTCTTCGAACTCATCGGCCATGCGTTGCAGCAGTTCACCCGCAAGGCCACCGCGCTGCGGCACGCGAAAGCCCATGGAATAGGTCATGCAATCCTCGCCCACGGCGATGCCGTCGTGCGCCCAGCGCGGTGGCAGGTAGAGCATGTCGCCGGGGCCGAGCAGGTGCTCCTCTTCGGGCTCGAAGTGGCTGAGGATCTTAAGCGGCACATCGGGTTCGAGCGACAGGTCTTTCTGCCGGCCGATGCGCCACAGCCGCTGGCCGCTGGCCTGCAGCAGAAACACGTCGTAGCTGTCGAAGTGCGGACCCACGCCCCCGCCATCGCTGGCCCAGGAGATCATGAGGTCGTCCAGCCGCGCATCGGGCACAAAACGGAAACGGCTGAGCAACTCGTGCGCCGCGTCCAGGTGCAGGTCCACGCCCTGCACCAGCAGGGACCAGCGCGGCTGCTTGAAGGGCGGGAAGGCGGTGCGGGCAAAGGGGCCGTGCTTGAGCGTCCAGCCGCTGGGCTTGTGCACGATCAGGCGGGATTCGACCGCCTCCTGCGCTGACAGGGCAAACAATTCTTGGCGCGTGAGCAGCGGCTCAAAGCCGGGGAATGCGTTGCGGATCAGCAGGGGTTTCTTCTGCCAGTGGCGGCGCATGAACTGCTGGGGCGAAAGGCCGCCGAGCATCTGGCGCGGGGCATCGACGGGGCTGGGGGTGCTGGAGGTTCGGGCAGAGGTCATGGGACAATTGTCGGATGAAAATCACGGAACAATGCGTCGTGGCACTGACCTGGACGCTCAAAGACACGCTGGGTGAAGAGCTGGATGTGCTCGACGAACCGGTCGAATTCCTGGTGGGTGGAAACGACCTGCTGGCCAGCCTGGAACAGGCGCTCCAAGGGCACGAGCCCGGCGATTCGCTGGAGCTGCAGCTGGAGCCGCAGAACGCCTTTGGCGACTACGACGACCGCCTGCTGTTCCTGGAGCCCCGCCACCTCCTGCCGGAACACATCGAAGAAGGCATGGGCTTCGAAGGGCTGCCCGAAGGCTGCAACCCGGCCGCCCCCAAAGACCGGCTGTACTTCATCAGCGACATCTACCCGGACCACGTGGTGCTGGACGGCAACCACCCGCTGGCCGGTATGGCGCTGCGCATCAAACTCAAGGTGCACGCGGTGCGCGAGGCCGATGTGGCCGAAGTGGGCCGCGGCACGCTGGGCACGGGCTTCTTCCGCATGCAGGTCGATGGCGGTGACGACGACACCGATGCGGTGCGCCCGACCCTGCACTGAAACCAACTCAAATGAAAAAAGGCTGCTCACGCAGCCCTTTTTTGTTGCCTCGGACAGCGCGCCGGATCAGCGCGTGCCGGTGGACCCGTAACCGCCAGCACCACGTTCGCTGGCGGCCGCGAAGTCATCGACCACATTGAACGTGGCCTGCACCACCGGCACGATGACCATCTGCGCGATGCGCTCCATGGGCTCGATGGTGAAAGGCACGTCGCTGCGGTTCCAGGCGCTCACCATGAGCTGGCCCTGGTAGTCGCTGTCGATGAGCCCGACCAGGTTGCCCAGCACGATGCCGTGCTTGTGACCCAGGCCCGAGCGCGGCAGCAGCATGGCGGCGTAGCCCGGGTCGGCCAGGTGGATTGCCAGGCCGGTCGGCACCAGCTGCCAGGCGTTGGGCGCCAGGGTCAGCGGTGCGTCCAGGCAAGCGCGCAGGTCCAGGCCGGCGCTGCCAGCCGTTGCGTAGGCCGGCAGCTGCCCGGCCATGCGCGGGTCGAGGATCTTGACGTCGATCTGCATGGACGTGGTCAGTTGGCCGGCTTGGCTTCCTTGGCCGCCTCTTGAAGCGCCTTCATGGGGTCGTCCTCGGCTGCGGCAGGCTCGGCACCCGTCGCGGCGGGGGCGCTGGCGCCTTCCATGCCCGCGGTCGGATCGGTCTCGCCCTCACCCGGCGTTGCCCCCTCCAGACCCGGCATGTTGTCAAGCATGTCATTGACCTGCTGTTCGTTGACCTCGACCTTCGCGTCCAGGCTGCCGGTTGCCAGCTGTGGGTACGCGATGACCGCCGCCACCATGATCAGCTGCAGGATGATGAAGGCGATGGAGCCCTTGTAGATCTGCGCCGTGGTCACGGCCGGGATGCGCTGCTTGGTCACATGGTCGGTGTAGTCGCTGCGTGCGGCCACACTGCGCAGGTAGAACAGCGCAAAGCCGAACGGCGGCGTCAGGAACGAGGTCTGCAGGTTCATGGCGATGATGATGCCGAACCAGATCAGGTCGATGCCCAGCTTCTCGGCCACCGGTGCCAGCAGCGGGATCACAATGAAGGCGATCTCGAAGAAGTCGATGAACATGCCCAGCACAAAGACCAGGGTGTTGACCACGATCAGGAAGCCCAGCTGGCCGCCCGGCAGTTTGTCGAACAGGTGCTCGACCCAGATGTGACCATCGGCTGCGTTGAAGGTGAAGCTGAACACCGTTGAGCCAATCAGGATGAACAGCACGAAGATGGCCAGCTTGGTGGTGTTCTCCAGCGCCTGCTTGAGCAGGTCAAAACCCAGGCGCTTGCGCGCACCGGCCATGATCAGCGCGCCCAGCGCACCCATGGCGCCGCCTTCGGTGGGGGTGGCGATGCCCAGGAAGATGGTGCCCAGCACGAGGAAGATCAGCACCAGCGGCGGGATCAGCACAAAGGTGACCTGCTCACCCAGGCGGGACAGCAGACCCAGGCGGGTGACGCGGTTGATCAGCGCCAGCGCCAGGGCCAGCAACGAACCCACAGTGATGGACAGGATGACCACCTCGTCGGTCGCCGGCGGCGTTTCGCGGCCGATCCAGGGGTTGATGACGGACTCGTGCACCTGAGACCAGGCGTAGCTGGCCAGGCCGCAGACCACCAGCAGCACCAGCAGGGAGCGGTGACCGCTGCTGCCATCGGCTTCGTTGTAGATGCGGGCTTCGGTCGGCAGGGCGGGCACCCAGTCGGGCTTGAAGATCGCCACGGCGGCGATGAACAGCAGGTACAGCCCCACCAGCATCAGGCCGGGCACCAGGCCGGCAGCGTACATGTCGCCCACCGAGCGGCCGAGCTGGTCGGCCAGCACGATCAGCACCAGCGACGGCGGGATGGCCTGCGCCAGCGTGCCCGACGCGGTGATGGTGCCGGTGGCGATGGTGCGGTTGTAGCCGTAGCGCAGCATGATGGGCAGCGAGATCAGGCCCATGGAGATGACGGCTGCGGCGACCACGCCGGTGGTGGCGGCGAGCAGCGCGCCCACCAGCACCACGGCCACGGCCAGACCGCCGCGCACCGGGCCGAACACCTGGGCCACGGTCTCCAGCAGGTCTTCCGCCATTCGACTGCGTTCCAGGATGATGCCCATGAACGTGAAGAACGGGATGGCCAGCAGGGTGTCGTTCTGCATGATGCCGATGACCCGCAGCGGCAGCGCCTGGAACAGGTTGTCGGGGAAGAGGCCCGCCTCCATGCCGATCAGGCCGAAGAACAGGCCGGTGGCGGCCAGCGAGAAGGCCACCGGGAAGCCCGACAGCAGGAAGACCAGCAGCCCCGCGAACATCAGCGGGACAAAATTGCTTGCGATGAATTCCATGAACGGTTCGCTCCCTTATTGCGCAGCCTTGAGGCGCTGCTGTTCTTCTTCCAGCAGACGCTGGGCCATGAGCTCTTCATCGCTCGGACCGTCGTGGGCCAGCACGTCGGGGCCATTGCCCGTGAGGAAGGCGATGCGCTTGATGAGCTCGCTCAGGCTCTGTACGAACAGCAGGATGAAACCGAAGGGCACCAGCGCATAAACGGGCCAGCGGATCAGGCCGCCGGAGTTGGACGACATCTCGCCGCTTTCCAGTGCCTGACGGAACAGGGGCCAGCCCTCGGCCACCAGCATGTAGCACAGCGGGAACACAAACAGGACGATGCCGCCAATGTCCACCCAGTTGCGGCCACGGGCGCTGAACTTCGAAGAGATGAAGTCGATGCGCACGTGCGAGTTGCGAAGGAAGGCGTAGCCGCTGCCGAGCATGAAGACGGCGGCGAACAGGTACCACTGGATTTCCAGCCACGCGTTGGAGCTGGTGCCGAAAAGCTTGCGGATGATGGCGTTGCCCGCGCTGATGAGCGTGGTGGCCAGGATCAGCCACATGGCGAGCTTGCCGATCAGGTCGGTCAGGCCGTCGATGAGACGAGAAATTTTGAGTAGGAATGACATGGTGTGTCCCCGCTGAGAAAAGGTGCCCGGTGTGGGTGCCCGAGGATGGGGCGGTCAGTCTAGTGGCCGCAACGACGGCCAGGCTGAGCGAACGCTGACGGAGCAGCCCGCCCTGGTGTTGCCACAAAAAACCCCGCGCGTGCGGGGTTTTTTGCCGGACACCGGGTGCTGCTTACAGCTTGGCCGACTGCATGTAGCGGTCGAACGTGGCTTCGGTGAAGCGGAACCAGAGGTTCTGGTCCTTGCGGAAGGCCGAGTAGTCGGTGTAGACCTTCTTCCAGTTGGGGTTGCTGGCGCTCAGTTCGGCGTACAGCTCCATGGACTGCTTGTAGGCCTCGTCCATCACCACCTTCGGGAACGGCAGCACCTTGGCGCCACCGGCCACCAGTCGCTTGAGCGCGGCCGGGTTGCGGGCGTCGTAGCGGGCCTGCATTTCGGTGTGCGCGTAAGCGGCAGCTGCTTCGACGATGGCCTGGTTTTCCTTCGACAGGGCGTTGAACGCGGCCTTGTTGATGTAGAAGTCCAGCTGGGCGCCGCCTTCCCACCAGCCCGGGTAGTAGTAGTTCTTGGCAACCTTCTGGAAGCCCAGCTTTTCATCGTCGTACGGCCCGATCCATTCGGTCGCGTCGATGGTGCCCTTCTCCAGTGCCTGGTAGATCTCGCCACCGGGGATGTTCTGGGGCACGGCGCCCATGCGGCTGAGCACCTTGCCGGCGAAGCCGCCGATGCGCATCTTCAGACCCTTGATGTCGGCCAGGGTCTTGATTTCCTTTCGGTACCAGCCACCCATCTGGGCACCGGTGTTGCCGCCGGGGAAGTTGACGATGTTGTACTGGTCGTAGAACTCGCGGAACAGCTTCATGCCGTTGCCGTCGTAGTACCAGGCGGTCAGCTGGCGGCTGTTCAGGCCGAAGGGGATGGCCGTGCCCATGGCGAAGGTGTCGTCCTTGCCGAAGTAGTAGTACGGCGCGGTGTGACCGGCTTCCACAGTACCGGCCTGGACAGCGTCCACCACACCCAGTGCGGGCACCAGTTCACCCGGTGCGTGCACCGTGACCTGGAACTTGCCGCCGGTCATGGCGCTGATCTTCTGGGCGAACACGTCCGATGCGCCGTGGATGGTGTCCAGCGCCTTGGGGAAGCTGGAGGTGATGCGCCAGCGGATGGCGGCCTGTGCGTGCACAGCGGGCGCTGCACCGGCGGCGAGCACACCGGCGATGCCAGCGTGCTTGATGAGGGAACGACGATCCATGTTGTATGACTCCGTGGTTGGAACTTCACACCCGGCCCGAGAGGACCGAGGACTTGCAACAGTCCGGGCCATTGTAGGAAGGCGCCACCCTCCCCTACCCTGCGGGTTTTCCCTTGCGCAGGGGTACTTGAGGGTCAGCGTTCAGCCTTCTGCAAGCTTGCGACCGCCCATTTGCGACCCCCGTCAAATGGGCGTTGAAATTTCTTCAGGATCGCTTCAGGGCCGCAGGCTCAGCCGACCACCTTGAGGCTGGGCGCCGCATCGAGCAAAGCGGCAAACCGCGCGCGGACCGAGCGCTCGATGCCCGCCGCGTCGAGGCCTTCGCCGGCCAGCAGCTTGGCCGGATCGCCGTGTTCGATGAACGTATCGGACAGGCCCAGGTTGAGCACGGGCAGGTTCAATCCCTCGGCCTGCAAGGCCTCCAGCACGGCACTGCCGGCGCCGCCCATCACGCAGCCCTCTTCCACCGTCACCAGCGCCTGGTGGGTCTGCGCCAGCTCGCGCAGCAGGTCCAGGTCCAGCGGCTTGGCCCAGCGCATGTTGGCCACGCTGGCGCCCAAGGTTTCGGCTGCGGCGAGCGCCGGGTACAGCAGGGTGCCAAAGGCCAGGATGGCGACGCCCCGGCCGCGGCGGCGCAGCTCGCCCTTGCCATAGGGCAGGCCGTCCAGGCTCGCGGGCACGGCAGCGCCCACACCGGCGCCACGCGGGTAGCGCACGGCCACCGGGTGGTGTTGTGCGTGCGCGGTGGAGAGCAGTTGGCGCGTCTCGGCCTCGTCGGCCGGGCAGGCGATGGCCATGTTGGGGATGCAGCGCAGGTAGGCGATGTCGTAAGCGCCCGCGTGCGTCGCGCCGTCGGCACCCACCAGGCCGGCACGGTCCAGCGCAAACACCATGGGCAGGTTCTGCAGTGCCACGTCGTGGATCAGCTGGTCGTAGGCACGCTGCAGGAAGGTGGAGTAGATCGCCACCACCGGCTTGAGGCCTTCGCAGGCCAGGCCCGCTGCGAAGGTGACGGCGTGCTGCTCGGCGATGCCGACGTCGAAGTAACGGCCCGGAAAGCGCTTGTGGAATTCCACCATACCCGAGCCTTCGCGCATGGCCGGCGTGATGCCCACGAGCTTGGGGTCGGCTTCGGCCATGTCGCACAGCCACTGACCGAACACCTGGGTGAAGGTGGTTTTGGGCGGTGTGGCCGGCTTGACCAGGCCGACCGCGGGGTCGAACTTGCCGGGGCCGTGGTAGGCCACCGGGTCGGCCTCGGCCAGCTTGTAGCCCTGGCCTTTTTTGGTGACCACGTGCAGGAACTGCGGGCCTTCGCCGCTGTCGAGCAGGTTGCGCACATTCTCCAACGTGGGGATCAGCGAGTCGAGGTCGTGGCCGTCGATGGGGCCGACGTAGTTGAAGCCGAACTTCTCGAACAGCGTGGCCGGCACCACCATACCCTTGGCCTGTTCTTCCAGTCGCTTGGCCAGCTCGAACAGGGGTGGCGCGCCCTTGAGCACCGTCTTGCCCACGTGCTTGGCCGCAGCGTAGAACTGCCCGCTCATGAGCTGGGCCAGGTAGCGGTTGAGCGCGCCCACCGGGGGCGAGATCGACATGTCGTTGTCGTTGAGGATCACCAGCAGACGGCCGTGTTCCACACCTGCGTTGTTCAGCGCCTCGAAGGCCATGCCGGCGGTCATGGCGCCGTCGCCAATGATGGCCACCGCGTGGCGGCTCTCGCCCTTCATCTTGGCGGCCAGGGCCATGCCCAGTGCGGCCGAGATGCTGGTGGACGAGTGGCCGACGCCGAAGGTGTCGTACTCGCTCTCTTCGCGGCGCGGAAAGCCACTGACCCCGCCCGCTTGCCGCAGGGTGTGCATGCGGTCGCGGCGGCCGGTCAGGATCTTGTGCGGGTACGTCTGATGACCCACGTCCCAGACCAGCCGGTCTTCGGGCGTGTTGAACACGTAGTGCAACGCCACGGTGAGCTCGACCGTGCCCAGATTGGAGCTGAGGTGGCCGCCGGTCTGGGACACGCTGTCGAGCACGTACTGGCGCAGTTCGGCGGCCAGGGGGTGCAGCTGGGCGCGGCTGAGGCGGCGCAGGTCGGCTGGCGATTCGATGGTGGGCAGCAGGTGGCTCATGGCAGGCATGCGATGTGACCTTTGTTCAACTTGCGCGTCGGCCGACCCAGTCGGCCAGCGCGTGCAGGGTGTCGGTGTGGGCCAGGCCGCTGCGGCGCAGGGCCTCGTGTGCCTGGTCGAGCACGCGGTCGGCGTAGGCCTGGGCGGCTTCAAGACCCATCAGGGCCACAAAGGTGGGCTTGTCCGCGGCGGCATCCTTGCCGGCGGTCTTGCCCAGCGTGGCCGAATCGGCGGTCACGTCCAGCACGTCGTCCACCACCTGGAAGGCCAGACCCAGTGCTGCGCCGTAGACGGTCAGCTGTTCGCGGGCTTCGGCGTCGAGCGGGCCGGTGCTTGCGCCCATCATCACGCTGGCCTGCAACAGGGCGCCGGTCTTGAGGCGGTGCATGGCTTCGAGCGCGGGCTGGTCCAGCGCCAGACCCACGCTGGCGAGATCCACCGCCTGGCCACCGGCCATGCCGTGGGCGCCAGCGGCCACCGCCAGCTGGCGGCACAAGGACGCGGCCAGCGCGGCGGGTACCGAGCCGTCTTCGGGCACCAGCACTTCAAAGGCCAGGGCCTGCAGCGCGTCGCCCACCAGCAAGGCCTGGGCCTCGCCGTAGGCCACGTGCACCGTGGGCTTGCCGCGGCGCAGCACATCGTTGTCCATGCAGGGCATGTCGTCGTGCACCAGCGAATAGGCGTGGATCAGTTCGAGCGCACAACCCGCGCGCAGGGCCGCGGGTTGCGAGCCGCCGACCGCCTCGCTGGCGGCCAGTGCCAGCAGCGGGCGCAGGCGCTTGCCACCGTCGAGCACGGCGTAGCGCATGGCTTCGCCCAGGCCGGCCGGCGCATCCGCAGAAACCCAGGCCGCCAGGGCCTGTTCGATGTGGGCCTGCTGCGCCGCACGCCAGGTGCCAAATTCCACCGCGCTCATGCCCCGTCCCAGGGTTTGAGTTCGCCCGCTTCCAGCACCTTGATCTGGTTCTCCACCGCGTCCAGGCGGGTGCGGCAAAAGGCCAGCAGTTCGGCCCCTCGCTGGTAGCGCACCAGCAGCTGGTCCAGCGGCAGCTGGCCGGCGTCGAGCTGAGCCACCAGCTGCTCCAGCTCCTGCAGGGCGGCCTCGTAGCTGGGGGCGACCTCGGCGCCGGCGCGGGCGCGGGGGGCTTTGGCGGGAGAAGAAGGGGTCATGCAGGGCTCGGGTGTGGGGAAACCGCCCCTTGAGGGCAAGCATGCGATTTTAGCCGGCCACCCTCTGCGCAGCTGACACCCACCACCCGACAGGGACAAACCGCCCGCGCCAGCGTCCCGCACCCCACGGGTACAATCCGGCCTCTTTTTTTCTTGTTCAACTGACGGGTCTCACACACCCGGAGGGACGCAGCACTTCCACCCTTCCCGCGCAGATCGTTCACTCGTTCAAGCGCTTCACCCTGCCCCTTCATAGGGGGAGTCTTTAGGTCAAGACCACCATGTCTGATTTGAGTCTTCAATTGCAGCAGGCCGAAAGCCAACTTCCGGTTTCCAGCTATTTCGACGAGGATTTGTTCCGCAGGGAACAGACAACGATCTTTCAGCACGGGCCCCGCTACGTGGGGCATGCCAACGCGGTTCCGGAACTGGGCGACTACTACGCCCTGCCGCAGGAGGGTGAAGGCCGGGCGCTGGTGCGCACCGCCAACGGCGTCGAGCTGGTCTCCAACGTCTGCCGTCACCGCCAGGCGGTGATGCTCAAGGGACGCGGCAACTTGGCCCACAGCGCCAAGGGCCACAGCGGCGGCCAGATCGTCTGCCCGCTGCACCGCTGGACCTATTCGGGCGGCCAGAGCGCCAACAGCCAGCTCGGCACCCTGCTGGGCGCACCCCACTTCTCGCACGACCCTTGCGCCGATCTGCAGCGCTACCCGCTGCGCGAGTGGAACGGCTTGCTGTTCGAAGACAACGGCCGCGACATCGCCGCCGACCTGGCCGGCATGGGCCCGGCGTCGACGCTGAGCTTCGAGGGCATGGTGCTCAGCCATGTGGAGCTGCACACCTGCAACTACAACTGGAAGACCTTCATCGAGGTCTACCTGGAGGACTACCACGTCGAGCCGTTTCACCCTGGTCTCGGCAACTTTGTCACCTGCGCCGACCTGCAGTGGGAGTTCAAGCCCGAGTATTCGGTGCAGACGGTGGGCATCCAGAACCTGCTCAAATCGGGCAGCCCCACGTACCAGAAGTGGCACGAGGTGCTGATGCGCTACCGCAACGGCGAGCTGCCGGCGCAGGGCGCGGTGTGGCTGACCTACTACCCGCACATCATGGTGGAGTGGTATCCGCACGTGCTCACCGTCTCAACGCTGCACCCGATCAGCGTGGACAAGACGCTGAACATGGTGGAGTTCTACTACCCCGAAGAGATCGCCGCCTTCGAGCCCGAGTTCGTGGCCGCCCAACGCGCCGCCTACATGGAAACCTGCGTCGAGGACGACGAGATCGCCGAACGCATGGACGCAGGCCGCAAGGCCCTGTACCTGCGCGGCGACAACGAAGTCGGCCCGTACCAGAGCCCAATGGAAGACGGCATGCAGCACTTCCACGAGTGGTATAGGAACAAGCTCCCCCCTGCGCGGCCTTCGGCGTCACCCCCCCAGGGGGGCGTCACCAGCAGCCCGGCGGAGCCGGTTCTGCGGTGACCCTCGACCGGGACACCTCTCGCGTGGCAACCACTCAAAACGACGCGATCACTTCGAACGAAGTGCCTGCACCGCAGGCGGCGCGGGGGGGCGGTCCTCTCTGGATGCTGCTGGCATCGGTGTTCTTCGCCACCATGGGCGTGTGCATCAAGTTCGCTTCGGTGCACTTCAACAGCTTCGAGATCGTGACCTACCGCGGTCTGGTCGGTGTGCTGTTCCTGTGGGGCTTCACCCGGGCGCGTGGCATTTCGCTGCGCACCACCGTGCCCATGATGCATGTCTGGCGCAGCCTGGTGGGCACCATCTCTCTGACCGCATGGTTCTACGCCATCGCCGTGCTGCCACTGGCCACGGCCATGACGCTCAACTACATGAGCAGCGTCTGGATCGCCACTTTCCTGCTCGGCGGCGCGCTGCTCCTGCAGGGGCGCGGGGCACCTGTGCGTCAGCAGGGCCCGCTGTTCCTCACGGTGCTGGCCGGGTTTGCCGGCGTGGCCTTGATGTTGCGCCCCACCCTGGCACCCGATCAGCTGATCGGCGCCATCGTCGGCCTGCTCTCGGGCCTGTTCGCCGCACTGGCGTACCTGCAGGTGGCGTCGCTGGCCCGCGCGGGCGAACCGGAAACCCGCACCGTGTTCTATTTCTCCATCGGCGCCGTGCTGGCGGGACTGCTGGGCATGGCCTTCGTGGGCGTCACGCCCTGGACCTGGCCGGCCGCGCTGTGGCTGCTCCCCATTGGCCTGCTGGCGCTGGGTGGCCAGCTGTGCATGACGCGCGCCTACGCCAGCGGTGCGACCCTGCTGGTGGCCAACCTGCAGTACTCGGGCATCGTGTTCGCCGGTGTCCTGGGCATCGTCGTGTTCGGCGACCAGATGCCCCTGATCGGCTGGATGGGCATGGCCCTGATCATCGCCAGCGGCATCACCGCCACCTGGCTGCGCACCCGGGCCGTGCCCAACGCGCCCGCCGAAGAGCACTGAAGACCTGCACGCGAGCACTTTTTCACTGAACAGCGGCACAGGTGCAAACCTTTGCTGTATTGGGTGCGGCGGGGTGCGTCCCGCACAATGGGCTGTATGTACCCACTGCTCATTTCCGCGGCCCAGCTGCAGGCGCTGATGGCCAGCGGCACCCCTCCCCTGGTGTTCGACTGCAGCTTTGACCTGATGAACCCCGACGCCGGGCCCGAACAACACCGGCAAGCCCACATACCGGGGGCGCGCCATGTGCACCTGGACCGCGACCTCAGCGCGCACGACGGTGCGCCGTGCGCCAGCGGCGGACGCCACCCACTGCCCTCGCGCGAGGATTTCGCCGCCTGGCTGGCTGCCGCTGGCCTGAACGCCGGTCAGCAGGTGGTGGTGTACGACCGCCAGGGCGTCAACTACTGCGGCCGCCTGTGGTGGATGCTCAAGTGGTGCGGCCACGAAGCCGTGGCGGTGCTCGATGGCGGTTTCCAGGCCTGGCAGGCGGCCGGCGCGCCGGTCGCCAGTGGTGACGAACCGGCACCCGCCGCGCCCGGCAGCTTTGCACTGCAAGCGCCCGTGGTATCCACCGCCGACGCCCGCAGCATCGTCGGGCGGCTGGGCGCGCCCGGCCAGACCCTGATAGACGCGCGCGGCGCACCGCGTTTTCGGGGCGAAGTCGAACCGCTGGACCCGGTGGCCGGGCACATCCCGGGCGCCCTCAACCGTCCGTTCGCCGACAACATCGGGCCCGACGGCCATTTCAAACCTGCGGCACAGCTGCGCGCCGAATTCGAACAACTGCTGGCAGGCCGCGACCCGGCCAGTGTCACGCACCACTGCGGCAGCGGCGTGAGCGCGGTGCCCAACCTGCTGGCCATGGAAGTGGCTGGCCTGGGGCGCACGGCGCTCTTCCCCGGCAGCTGGAGCGAGTGGTGCAACACGCCAGGCCTGCCTTGCGCCCAAGGTCAAGTTTCCCGCGCCTGAGCCGAAGAAGCAGGACGACCCAAGAAAGATCCCCCGCCACCGCCCTCGGTCAGGGTCTGCGCCGAAGAACCACCCAACCCGTGAGATCACCCGCATCCTTCCCGACAGCGGCGTCCGACCAGGCCATCCACCAGGCAACCCTCAAGGCCGTTGCCTTGTTGGTCGGAGTGGCTGCGACCGTACTGACGCCCCTGGTGTACCTGAGCAACGGCAACCCGATGGAAGTCTGGTCGACCGCGCTGGTGGCGGCGATCGGCTGGGTGGCCTATGCACTCGTGCGCCTCGGCTACACCACCTACATGCCGCACCTGATGGTGTATGCGGTGCTGATGGCGGCCAACGTGTCGGTGCTGGCCTTTGGTTCGGTGCGCACGGCTGGGGGATTCTTGTTTGTGGGGGCGGTTGCAGGGGCTGGCATCTTCCTGGGGCGTGCTGCGTTGATCGGCTCGGTGGTGTTCAGTGCGGCTTCGCTGGGCGTGCTGACGCTCGCCGAAGTCGGCGGCGGGCTGTACACCCCGAACTTCAACGTGGGCACCAAAGTCTGGATCACACACTCAGCGGTTTTGGTCGTGGTGGCCATCCTGGTCTTCTACAGCCGAGCCCGGGCCGAAGCAGCCTTCGAGCGGCAGCTGCAAGAGCTGGCCCTGCGCAAGCGCACGGAGCAAGAACGCGATCGCAGTCAGGACCGCTTTGCCCGCTTCTTTCGCAACAGCCCCAGCCCCATGCTGGCGCAGTCGGCCCGCGACGGCATGATCCTGGACGTCAACCCCGCCTTCGAGCGCTGCTACGGCTGCACGCGCGACCAGGTGCTGGGCCAGGCCGACCACATGCTCTGGGCCGATCCGGCGCAGCGCATGAGCTACGTGGAGATGCTGGCCGAGCACCGCCGCACCGAACGGGTGGCCGCGCGTGGCCAGCGTGCAGACGGCAGCCCATTCGATGCGCTCATCTCCAGCGAGATGAGCGACGACCCCGGCGACCGCCTGGTGATCACCACCATCATCGACGTGAGTGCGCAGAACGAGGCCATGGAGCGGCTGCGCAAGTCCGAGGAACGTTTTGCCAAGGCCTTCAACTTCAGCCCGCTGAAGATGACGATCACGCGGCTGAGTGACGGCACATTCGTCGAAGTCAACGAGGCTAGGGACCCCGTGCAGGGCCTGCACCGGGCCGATCTGATGGGCAAGACCACGCTGGAAATGGGCGGCTGGCTGAGCTCGGCGGACCGCCAGACCTTCATCGACCGCATCCTGGCCGAAGGTCACGTGAGCGGCTACGACACCCGCATGCGGCATGTCGACGGGGGGGTGATCGACGCCAGGATGTGGGCCGAGCGGATCGAGATCGATGGCGAGGACTGCATCCTGTCCTGCTTCATCAACACCACCGAGGAAAAGCGCCGCGAAGCCCAGCTGCTCGCACTCACCCGCGGCATGGCTGGGCCCAGCGGCGACGCGCTGTTCCAGGCGCTGACCCTGCACATGGCGCAGGCCATCGAAGCGGACATGGTCACGGTGAGCGAACTGCGCACCGACCACCGCGCGCGCACGCTGGCGGTCTGGAAAGACGGCGGCGGCCACCGTAACTACAGCTTCGACCTCGACGAGACGCCCTGCGCCGAGGCGTTGAGGCAGCCCGCCCTCTGCGTGTATGAACGTGGGCTCGTGCAGCGATTCCCGGGCTACCAGGGTCTGGCCGACGAAGGCTTTGAGGCCTACGTGGGCCAGTCGCTGCGCGACGAGGACGGCACCCCCATCGGGATGCTCAACGCGTTCTGGCGCCACCCGGTACAGCTGTCCAACGACACCCGTGCACTGATGGCGATTTTCGCCAGTCGGGCCAACGCCGAGCTGGTGCGCCTGCGCCGCGACCGCGAGATCCTGCGGCTGAACAGCTCGCTGGAAGAGCGGGTGCGCGAGCGCACGGCCGAGCTGCGCAAGCTCAACGCCGAACTCGATTCGTTCGCCTATTCGGTCTCCCACGATCTGAAGTCGCCGCTGCGCGCCATCGACGGCTTCACCCAGCTGCTGCAAGAGTCGCTGGACGGGCGGCTGGATGCGCACGAGGCCGAACTCTTCCACCGTGTGCTCGCCAGCACCCACCGCATGAGCACGCTGATCGCCGACCTGCTGGCACTGGCCCGCATCAGTCAGGGCACGCTGCAACGCAGCGAGGTGGACCTGAGCACGATGGCGTTGCAGGTGCTGCAGACCGAGCAGGACAAGCACCCGGAACGCCCCCTGCGCTGGCAGGTGGTGCCCGGCCTGCACGCGCAGTGCGATGCGCGACTGGCCCGCATCGCGCTGGAGAACCTGCTGGGCAACGCCGTGAAGTACACCCGCGACCAGCCCGAGGCGGTGATCGAGTTCGGGCAACGGCCGGCCCATCTGGGCACAGCGGGCGACTTCTTCGTGCGCGACAACGGCATCGGTTTCGACATGGCACACGCGGACAAACTGTTCAAGCCCTTCCAGCGCCTGCACATGCCCAGTAACGGGTTTGAAGGCACCGGCATTGGGCTGGCCACGGTGCGCCGCATCGTCGAGCGCCATGGGGGAACCATCCAGGGCGACAGCACCCCCGACCATGGCGCCACCTTCTACTTCACGCTGGGTGCCGCAACGGCAGCCGGGTACCCCGCCACAGCCTGACAGGCCCTATGTCCCGTCCGCTCACGTCAACCCCAGACGATCCCCTGGCCAACGGTGTTTCGGGTGCGCTCGAACGCCACCAGCACGCCGCCCTGAAAGCGCTGCTGCTGACCGCTGCAGGAGCCTCCTTGGCGATCACCATCGCCCTGTTCTTTCGGGATGGCACGGGTCCGCTGCCCATTCTGGGCGTCGGCACACTGGTGATGTTGGGGCTGCTGTGGGCGATGTTCCAGCGCGGGCATGCCAGCAGCGTGGCCCTCGGGCTGGTGGTGCTGATGCTGCTGGCGGCGACAGTCTCCACCTGGCTGAACGGGAGCGTGCGCAGCGCGGGCGTGTTCGTGATGTTTGCGGCCATCTCCATCGGCGGCGCCTTCCTCACCCAGCGCAGCCTGATGCTCTCTGGCCTGTACGCTGTCATGGTGCTGGGTCTCATCAACTATCTGGAGCAGAACAACCTGTTCAGTGACCATCTGCCCCCCACGGGATGGACCGTGTGGTGGGTTCAGGCGGGCGTGATCCTGGTCGCTCTGATCAGCGCCCTGTTCGGGCGGCTGCGGCTGATGAAAGTGGTCGAAGCGCAGGAGGCGGCGCTCGCGCAAGCGAGGTCGGCCGAAGCGGCCGCACGGGCCAGTGAGGGCCTGTTCACCGGGCTGTTCCGCAACAACCCGGCGGCCACCCTGGTGCAACGGGTCAGCACCCGCGAGGTGATCGACGCCAACGACGCCTTTGTCCGCGTCTTTGGTCATTCGCACAGGCAGCTCGTCGGACAGCCCCCTCCACCGCTCTGGGCAGACCCGGCCGACCAACTGGCTTTTCGTGCCCTGCTGCAAACCGAAGGTCGGGTGCACGGCATGCGTGCGCGGGGCGTGCGCCAGAACGGCAGCCAGTTTGAAATGCAGGTGTACGCGGAATTCGTGGGCGAGGGCAGCGAGCGCATGGTCATCTCGATGGTGCTGGACGTGAGCGCCGAAGCGGCCTCGCGCCAGGCGCTGGAGAACTCCGAAGAACGTTTTTCCAAGGCCTTCAACTTCAGCCCGCTCGGCATGACCATCACCCGCATGTCCGATGGCCGGTTCGTGGAGGTCAACCCCGCCAACGAACGCGTGCTGGGCTACTCCCGGACCGATTTTCTGGGCAAAACCTCGCTCGAAGCGGGCGTCTGGGCCTGCGAGCAGGACCGGATGGACTACATCACGCAGCTGAAACAGGAAGACCGGCTGGACGGGTACGAAACCCACATGCGCAGCAAGCGGGGCGACGTGGTGCCGGTCCGGATCTGGTCCGAAACGATCGACATCGATGGCGAACCCTGCGCACTGGCCTTCACGCTCAACGTCGCGGCCGAGAAGCAGCGCGAGGCCTTGTTGATCGACATGGCGAAAGGCGTGTCGGGCGAGACCGGCGAACCGTTCTTCCGCTCGCTGGTCACCCACCTGGGCCAGACCCTCCAGGCCGATCTGGTGATCGTAGGCGAGATCGAATCGCCAGACGTCGTGCAAACACTGGCGGCCCTGCACGCCGGAGCGATCGTTCCCAACGTCCGCTACGGGCTCCATGGCACGCCCTGCGCCCAGGCCATCCAGGCACCTGACGGCTGGTACTTTGCCGAGCGTTTGAGCGATCGTTTCGCGACCGATCACTTCCCGATCGGTGAGGACTTTCAAACCTACCTGGGCATGGCCTTGCGCGACGCCGATGGCACCGCCATCGGGGTGCTCAAAGCCCTGTGGAAGAAGCCGCAAGCACTGACACCCGACTTGCAGGCCCTGATGACGATCTTCGCCAGCCGGTGCACCGCCGAACTGGTGCGCCTGCGCCGCGACCGCGAAATCGAGAAACTGCAGGAAACGCTGGAGCAACGGGTGGCACAGCGCACCGAGCAGCTTGAATACCTCAACCGCGAACTCGATTCGTTTGCCTACACCGTCTCGCACGACCTGAAATCGCCGCTGCGCTCCATCGACGGCTTCAGCCACCTGCTGCGCGAGCAGATGGACGGACGGATGGACGACGACGACCGCGACATGTTCGACCGCATCGACACCTCGGTGCAACGCATGAGCAGCCTGATCACCGACCTGCTGGCGCTGGCGCGCGTGAGCCAGGGGAGCCTGCAACGCATGGAGGTGAACCTCAGTGAACTGGCCGAAGACGTGATCCGCCAGGAACGCCACCGCGACCCGGCGCGCGCCGTGCAGGTCAAGATCGCTCCCGGCCTGATGGCCAACTGCGATGCCCGCATGGCGCGCATCGTGCTGGAAAACCTGCTGGGCAACGCCTGGAAGTACACCCGTCACCAGGCGGACGCCACCATCGAATTCGGGCCGGCGCTGCGCCCGCCCGGCCAGCCCGCGGTGTTCTTCGTGCGCGACAACGGTGCCGGCTTTGACATGGCCCGTGCCGAGCGCCTGTTCAAACCCTTCAACCGCCTGCACGGCGCCACCGAGTTCGAAGGCTCCGGCGTGGGCCTGGCCACCGTGCGCCGCATCCTGGAACGGCACGGCGGACACATCCGCGGCGAGGGTGAAGTGGGCAAAGGCTCGGTGTTCGAGCTTTCGTTCGGCAGCGGGGACTGATCCCCCCCCACGCCGCCTGCGGCGTCACCCCCCAGGGGGCGATGCGAGTGGCCCGGCAAAGCCGGTTCCACCGCATCCTCGACTCAGACACTTCGCGCCGGAGGGGAGTTTGGTCCAGGGCACCGCGGAACCGGCTACGCCGGGCCGCCAGTGCCGCCCCCTGTGGGGTGACGCCGCAGGCGGCGCGGGGGGGACTCCCTCAATGCGCCAGGCTACTGACGACCGTCACCAGGCCGATGCCCGCACACAACCACAGCACCTGGCCCACCGTCTCGCGCAGACCCAGGCGCTTTTGCAACTGCGGGATCAGGTCCGCCAGCGCGACGTAAACGAAACTGCTAGACGCCGCCACCAGGAAGTACGGCAGGAAGTCGCTGAGCCGCCCCAGCAGGGCATAGCCCACCAGCCCGCCCAGGGCCGTGACGGTGCCCGCCAGCGACACCTTGACCAGCGCGGCGCGGCGCGTGCCCGAGGTCTGCTGCAGCACCACCAGATCGCCCATGTGGTGCGGTACCTCGTGCGCCAGCACCGCCAGCGCGGTCACCACGCCCAGGCGCATGTCGGCGACAAACGCGGAGGCGATGAGGATGCCATCGCCGAACGCGTGCACGCTGTCGCCCGCCAGCACCGCCCAGCCGCCCGATCGCCGCTCGCCGCCGTGGTGGTGGTGACCGTGGCCATGCCCGTGTCCGGCGTGCGCATGTGGCGCGTGGTCGTGCCCCGCATGGCCGTGGCCGTCGTGCGCCGTGTCCTGGTGGTGTTCATGTCCGTGGTGCCACAGCTCAGCCTTGTCGAGCAGGAAGAAGAACACCAGCCCGCCCAGCAGCAGTGCAAACAGGTCCTTGGCCTCGGCTTCGCTGTTGAACGCTTCGGGCAGCAGGTGCATGAAGGCGGTGGCCATCAGCGCACCGGCCGCCAGGCTGAGCATGTGCTGCGTGTACCGCGCCATCATGGCGAAGCTCAGCGCGGCGGCCAGCCAGACACTGCCGACACCAGCGGCCACGGTGCCCAGCAGGATTGCAATCAAGGTCATGTCGTTCGTTCAACTAAAAAGGGCCGCGAATGCGGCCCTGGCGTGCGGTGCGCGCCGGTGGCCTCAGGCCACACCGTGCTGCTGGAACCAGGCCACCGCCCGCTTCCAGCCGTCTTCGGCGGCGTCCTTGCGGAAGCTCGGCCGGTAGTCCGCGTGGAAGGCGTGCGGTGCGTCGGGGTACACCACAAAGGTCGATGCCCGGGCCGCCGCACTGCCGGCGGCCAAGGCGGATTTCATCTTATCAACCGTGTCAAGCGGAATGCCGGTGTCGGCCCCGCCATAGAGCCCCAACACCGGCCCGTGCAACTGCGCGGCCACGTCCACCGGGTTGCGCGGGGTCAGCTCGTTCTGGTTGCCCACCAGGCGTCCGTACCACGCCACCGCGGCCTTCACGTTCGGGTTGTGCGCGGCGTACAGCCAGGTCTGGCGCCCGCCCCAGCAGAAACCGGTCACGCCCAGCTTCCTCGCATCGCCCCCGTTGGCGGCCGCCCAAGCCACCGTGGCGTCCAGGTCGCCCATCACCTGCGCGTCGGGCACCTTGGAAATGACCTCCGCGATCAGCTTGGCCATCTCGCCGTATCCCTGGGCATCGCCCTGGCGCACGAACAGCTCCGGTGCGATCGCCAGGTAACCCGCGCGGGCAAAGCGCCGGGCCGTGTCGGCGATGTACTCGTGCACACCAAAAATCTCCGACAGCACCAGCACCACAGGCAGCCCGGTCTTGCCCGCCGGCGCGGCGCGGTAAGCCGGCATGCCAAAACCCTTGACGTCGATGGTCACATCCCCCGCCACCAGCCCGTCAGCCGGCGTCTTGATGGCCGTCTGCGCCAGCGTGGGCAGCACCGACGCGGCATAGCCCACGCCAATGGCCGCCTTGAGCGCCGTGCGCCGCGTGGCGCCCGCTTCGGTCGACTGGCCCGGCAACAGCGCGGACAGGTCCTGGGTCTGGGATTCGTTGAGCATGGGTCGTCTCCTGTTGTGGTGAAAAACTCGGCTGACCGCGCAGCGGCTTCAAAGTTCAAACCGGTGCCGGATGGGAAGCCATCCAGCGGGCACCGCGGAACCTGCTTCGCCGGGCCGCAGGTGTTGCCCCCTTGGGGGGGCTGAGGGCTGCGGCTCCCAGTCTGCCTGCGCAGACTGGGACAGCCCGAAGTGACACCGGCTCTGACGGTGGCGCGGCCTGCAAGGCACGCCGCAGGCGGCGCAGGGGTGGGTCATCATCAATGCGCTTTGTCCCAGTTCGGCCCCACGCCCACCTCCGCCAGCAGCGGCACCTTCAACTGCGCCACGCCCGCCATCAGGCGCGGGATGTCGGTGCGCAGCCAGTCCACTTCCGATTCGGGCACTTCGAACACCAGTTCGTCGTGCACCTGCATGATCATCTTGGTGCCTTTGCCCTGCTCGTCCAGGGCTTGCTGCACCGCCACCATGGCCAGCTTGATCAGGTCGGCCGCCGTGCCCTGCATGGGCGCGTTGATGGCCTGGCGCTCCAGCGAAGCGAGCTTGGCGCCCTTGGCGTTCTGGATGTCGGGCAGCACCAGCTTGCGGCCAAACACGGTCTCGACAAAACCGTTCTGTTTGGCCAGCGCGCGGGTGTCGTCCATGTACTGCTTGACGCCCGCAAAACGCGCGAAGTAGCGGTCGATGTAGGTCTTGGCGGCGGCGTTCTCGATGCCCAGCGACTTGGCCAGGCCGAAAGTGCCCATGCCGTAAATCAGGCCGAAGTTGATGGTCTTGGCGTAGCGGCGCTGCTCGGTGCTGACCTCGGCCGGCGCGATGCCGAACACCTCGGCCGCGGTGGCGCGGTGCACGTCTTGCCCCTCCTGGAAGGCCTTGAGAAGGGCGTGGTCGTCGCTCAAGTGGGCCATGATGCGCAGCTCGATCTGCGAGTAGTCGGCACTGGCGATGACGTGCCCCGGCGCGGCCACGAAGGCCTCGCGCACCTTGCGCCCTTCGGCGGTGCGGATGGGGATGTTCTGCAGGTTGGGGTCGTTGCTGGAGAGGCGCCCGGTCACCGCCACCGCTTGCGCGTAATGGGTGTGCACGCGGCCGGTGCGCGGCAGCGCCAGCTGGGCCAGCTTGTCGGTGTAGGTGCCCTTGAGCTTGATCAGGCTGCGGTGCTCCAGGATCTTGGCCGGCAGCGGGTAATCCTCGGCCAGCTTTTCCAGCACCTCTTCGTCGGTGCTGCGGGCGCCGGTGGCGGTCTTCTTGATGACCGGCAGGCCCAGCTTGTCGAAGAAGATTTCGCCCAGCTGCTTGGGGCTGCTGAGGTTGAAGGGCTGGCCGGCGATCTCGTACGCCTCCTGCTCCAGCGCGAAGATGCGCTGGCCCAGCTCGTGGCTCTGTTTGGCCAGCGTGGGCGCGTCGATCAGCACGCCGTTGCGTTCGATGCGGTAGAGCGTCTCGCTGCTGGCGATTTCCAGTTCGTAGATGAACTTGAGCTTGGCGTCGGCTTCGATCTGCGGCCACAGCACGCGGTGCACGTCCAGGGTCTGGTCGCTGTCTTCACACGAATACTCGGCCGCCTTCTCGACCGCCACCTGCGCGAACGGGATCTGGTGCGCGCCCTTGCCGCACAGGTCTTCGTAGCTGATGCCGCTGCGGCCCAGGTGGCGCTCGGCCAGGCTGCTCAGACCATGCGGCTTGTGCACTTCCAGCACGTAGCTCTGCAGCATGGTGTCGTGCACATAGCCCTGCACCTCGATGCCGTGGTTGGCGAAGACGTGACGATCGTACTTGATGTGCTGGCCGAGCTTGTGCTTCGCCGGGTTCTCCAGCCAGGGCTTGAGCTTGCCCAGCACCTCGTCCAGCGGCAGCTGCTCGGGCGCGTCGGGGCCTTCGTGTTTGAGCGGGATGTAGGCGGCCTCACCCGGCGTCACGCTGAAGCTGATGCCCACGATCTGCGCCACCATTTCGTCGAGCGAGGTGGTTTCGGTGTCGACGGCCACCAGATCGGCGGCCTCGATCTTCGCCAGCCAGGCATCGAAGGTTTCCCAGGTGAGGATGGTGTCGTAGGCGAGGTTGCTCACGCGCGGAGCGACGCCGGCCGGTTCGGCAAACAGGTCGTCGGTGCCGCCCGACGCCGCGGCGGGTGCCGGTGCGGGCGCGGGTGCATCCCCGCCACCCAGCGCCTTGGCCAGGCCCTTGAAGCCGTAGGTTTCGTAGAACGTGCGCAGCGGTTCCTTCTGCGGCTCGCCCATGCGCACCGCGTCCAGCGCCGGCAGGCCGGCCACCCATCCGTTCAGGTCGCAGTCGGTCTTGATGGTCAGCAGCTGGCGGCCGGTGGGCAGCCAGTCCAGTGAGTTGCGCAGCTTCTCGCCCACGGCGCCCTTGATCTGATCGGCCTGCGCGATCAGGGCGTCCACCGAGCCGTATTCCTGCAGCAGCTTCACAGCGGTCTTGGGGCCCACGCCCTGCACGCCGGGCACGTTGTCCACCTGGTCGCCCACCAGCATCTGATAGTCCAGCATCAGGCGGGCGGGCACGCCGAATTCGGCCTCCACCCCGGCCAGGTCGCGCACCTTGCCGCTCATGGTGTCGATGATGGTGATGTGCGGGTTGACCAGCTGGGCCAGGTCTTTGTCGCCGCTGCTGATCAGCACCTCGATGCCCTGCTGCGCCGCCGTCACGGCCAGCGTGCCGATCACGTCGTCGGCCTCGACACCGGGCACGTCCAGCACCGGCCAGCCCGAGAGGCGCACCACCTCGTGGATCGGGGTGATCTGGCTGCGCAGATCCTCTGGCATGGGGCTGCGGTGCTGCTTGTATTCCGGATAGATCGCGTCCCGGAATGTCGGTCCCTTGGCGTCGAACACGCAGGCGGCCCAGGTCGACGGGTAGTCCTTGAGCAGCTTCTGCATCATGTTGATCATGATGCGGATGGCACCGGTCTTGAGCACCGTGCCGTCGGACAGGGTGGTGCTCATGGCCTCGCCGCCGGCGAAGAACGCACGGTAGAGGTAGCTGGAGCCGTCAACGAGCAGCAGGCGCGGGGTGGGCGGGGTTTGTTCGGGCATGGAAGCGATTGTCGGGGATGCGTGACCCTGCCGCGGGTGCCGGCCGGGGCGGCCTGCCTACAATCCGGGCATGCCCCGCACCCTTGCCCCCCGTTCCCTGCTGCTGGCCGCCGTGTGTGCGCTGTGCACCAGCGCAGCCCTGGCCCAGCCCGCCTCCCTGCCGGCCGCGCCGGCACCGGCCGACGCCATCGAGCCGCGCATCGAGCGCATCCGGCACGAAGATGCGCTCACCCGCGTCGACGAGCTGCGCGTGGCCGGGCAGACCCGCAGCATCACGGTGCAACCCAAGAACGGCGCCCCGGCCTACGACGTGGCCCCCGCCAACGGTGGTGAAGACCCCAACGCCGCCCGCAACGGCAGCACCGGCAAAAGCCGCTGGCGCCTGCTGGATTTCTGATCTCCCCTCCCCCGACCCCATGGCCGTCTACACCGAAGTCCCGTTTGCCGAAGCCGCCGCCCTGATCGAACGCCTGAACCTCGGCGTGCTGACCGACCTGCGCGGCATCCAGGGCGGCATTGAAAACACCAACTATTTCGTCACCTGCGAGCGCGACGGCACGACTGAAGAGCACGTGCTCACCGTGTTCGAGCGCCTGAGCTTCGAACAACTGCCCTACTACCTGCAGCTGATGAAACACCTGGCGGGCCAGGGCATCCCGGTGCCGGCCCCGGCCGGCGACGCGCAGGGGAGCATCCTGCACACGCTGCAAGGCAAGCCCGCCGCGGTGGTGGAAAAGCTGCGCGGCAAGAGCAACCTGGCGCCGGGCGTTGAACATTGCAGCGCCGTGGGCGACATGCTGGCGCGCATGCACCTGGCCGGGCGCGACTTCGCGCTGAGCCAGCCCAACCTGCGCGGCCTGCCCTGGTGGAACGAGACGGTGCCGGTGGTGCTGCCGCACCTGAGCGATCCGCAGCGCGCCTTGATCCGCGCCGAACTGGCCTACCAGAACCACGTGGCCGCCAGCACCACCTACGCTGCGCTGCCGCGCGGTCCGGTGCACGCCGACCTGTTCCGCGACAACGTGATGTTCGAAGGCGAGCAGCTCACCGGCTTCTTCGACTTCTACTTCGCGGGCCACGACAGCTTCCTGTTCGATCTCGCGGTGTGCCTGAACGACTGGTGCATCCGCCACGCGGCCGACGAGACCGACGGTCAGCACGACGAAGCCCGCGCCCAGGCCATGCTGGCCGCCTACCAGGGGGTGCGCCCGCTGACGGCGGCCGAACGCCAGCTGCTGCCCGCCATGCTGCGCGCTGGCGCGCTGCGTTTCTGGCTCTCGCGCCTGTGGGACTGGCACCTGCCGCGCGAAGCCAGCATGCTCAAACCCCACGACCCCACGCATTTCGAGCGCGTGCTGCGCCACCGCGTGGAGCAGACCTCCGAACTGAACAACCGCCTGTTGACCGCGACAACTGAAACGGCATGAAACTCAACATCGTTCCCGCCCGCACCGGCCTGACCTGGGTGCGCCAGGGTGTGCGCACCTTCCTGCGCCAGCCTCTGGCCATGGGTGGCCTGTTCTTCATGTTCATGGGCGCGGTGTCGGTGCTGTCGGCCGTGCCGCTGATCGGCGCCGCGCTGGCGCTGGTGCTGGTGCCCGCCGCCACGCTCGGCCTGATGGCCGCCAGCCGCGAAGCCGAAGCGGGGCGCTTTCCCATGCCGCTCACGCTGGTGACGGCCTTTCGCGAAGGACCTCAGCGCACCAAGGCCATGCTGACGCTGGGCGGTGCGTACGCCGGGGTGATCCTGCTGCTCATGCTGGTGGCGGCGCTGCTGGCCAGCGGCGGTGCGGCGGCTCCCGCGCTGAACGAAGGCGAGGTCACGCCCGAGGCGGTGCGCGCCGCCTTGTCGGGGGGCGAGATCTGGTGGATGCTGCTGCTCTACCTGCCGGTGCTGGCCGCCTTCTGGCACGCGCCGGCGCTGGTGCACTGGCACGGCGTCAGCCCGGTCAAGAGCCTGTTTTTCAGCCTGCTGGCCTGCTGGGCCAACAAGGGCGCCATGCTGGTGTACATGGCCGGCTGGGTCACGGTGTTCGCGGCCGTCGGCCTGTTGCTGAGCCTGCTGGCCGGTCTGCTGGGCAGCGCCGCGGCCCTGCAGGTGGTGCTGTACCCGCTGGTGCTGCTGATGGCCGCCATGTTCCACACCTCCATCTGGTTCACCTTCCGTGACAGCTTCCTGGACGAGGCAGCGCTCCCCCCAACCACTCCCGGAGACAACGCATGACCCAGCACACCCTGCAAGGCCGCAGCGAGGCCGAAGTCACCTGGTTCCAGCGGCGTGAAGCCATCGCCGCCGCCGGCGCCTGGCTGGCCCTGGGCGGCTGGGGTACCGCCCAGGCGCAGCAGCGCGGCAACGTGGTGGAGTTCGTCGGGGACATCCTGCTCAACGGCCAGCGCATGCTGCCGCAGCAGACGGTGCAGACCGGTGACCAGATCCAGACCGGTCCCGGCTCGCGTCTGGTGTTCGTCATTGGCGACGCGGCCTTCCATGTGCGGCAGAACTCGCGCCTGAGCGTCGAGCGCGGCGCCACACTCAACGCGGTGAGCCTGCTGCGCCTGCTCACCGGGGCGGTGGTCAGCGTGTTCGGCCGGGGGAGCAACCGCACCATCAGCACACCCACGCTGACGGCCGGCATCCGCGGCACGGGCGTGTACACCGAAATCATGGACGACCAGGGCGGTCGCACCTACTTCTGCAACTGCTACGGCGCGGTGGACGTGGCCGCCGGTCCCGACCGCGCGTTCTCGCAAGCCAGCTACCACCAGGCGTTCTGGGGCGAGCCCGCGGCTCGCAACGGTCGCTTCATCCGCCCGGCCAACGCCATCAACCACACCGACGAGGAGCTGGAGTTCCTCGCGCGGCTGGTCGGCCAGCGCACCGCCTGGCAGATCGCAGGCAAGAAGGGCGTGAAGGACGGCAAGGGCTACATGGACGACAAGGCCGGCCAGATGCACCCGGCGATGACGATGCCGGTGCGCTGAGCGCGGCGCAGCCACCTGTCACGGTGGCTTCACTCGTCCTTCATGGGAAGGTCACACGCGCTCGCCAAACTGCAGGTTTGTTTAAACCTCGCAGGAGATCACAGTGGCGCACAGCATCCGAGACGACGACGGCGTTTCCAACACCTCCCTCAACACCAGCCTGACCGAACTGGTCGACCATGCCATTGCGCAGAATCCCCAGCGACGCCTTCTGCTGAAATCGGGCTTGGGGCTGGCGGCCATTCCCTTCCTCGGCGGTCTGGCCGCCTGTGGCGGTGGTGACGACGCAGCGACACCGGTCACACCCGCGGTGCCCGCAGAACAAATGCTCGGTTTCGCGTCAGTGTCGACCTCCAGCGGCAGCGAAATCGTGGTGCCCACAGGGTATGTGGCCACCGCTTTCGTCCCCTGGGGAACGCCGATCAACGACTTGGCCCCTGCCTGGAAAGCCGATGCCACCGGCACCGCAGACGAGCAGGAACAGCAGGTCGGCGACAACCACGACGGCATGGATTTCTTCGGTTTCAACACCGCTGGCAACGGCTTCGGCGACCGCAGCGACGAAGGCCTGCTGGTGATGAACCACGAGTACATCAACCCGGAATACTTCTACGCGCCAGACACCGTCGCCAACGACTGGATGGCACCGTTCACCTACGAAAAGGCGCGCAAGGCACAGGCGGCCCACGGCATCAGCATCGTGCACGTCAAGCGCGCAGCCGATGGCAGCTGGCAGCATGTCAAGTCTTCGCCCTACAACCGCCGCATCCACGGCAACTCCCCCATCACGATCCAGGGCCCAGCCGCCGGGCATCCGCTGATGCAGACCGCATCAGATCCGAGCGGCAACGTGGTACTGGGCACACTGAACAACTGCGGCAATGGCCGCACGCCCTGGGGCACCTACCTGACCTGTGAAGAGAACTTCAACGGCTACTTTGGCTGGAACGGGACCCGCACGGCCACGACGCTGGAGAACCGCTACGGCATCTCTGGCTCCGGCTTTGGCTACCGCTGGCACACCGTGGATCCACGCTTTGACGTGAACGCTACGCCCAACGAGCCCAACCGCCATGGCTACGTCGTCGAAATCGACCCCTTCGCTCCAGGCAGCCAAGCGAAGAAGCGCACCGCCCTGGGCCGATTCAAGCACGAGAACGCCGCGCTGGAAGTCACGCCGAGCGGCAAGGTCGCCGTCTACATGGGCTGCGACGAGCGCAACGAATACGTCTACAAGTTCGTCTCCGAAGGCACTTTTGATGCAGCCAACCCCACCAGTGCCGCCAACCGCAACCTGCTGGGCAAGGGCACGCTGTACGTGGCCCGCTTCGATGCCGGCACCACGGCGGGTGACAAGATGGGCACCGGCACCTGGATTCCGCTGACGCCGGACACGCTGGGCGCTGGCAACGTTGCGCTGCGCGACAACCCGAACTTCGTTGGCGCCGACGACGCCGAAGTGCTGGCCAAGATCATGATCAAGACCCGCCAGGCCGCCGACGCCGTGGGCGCCACCATGATGGACCGCCCGGAATGGGTCGCGGTCAATCCGAACAAGGCTGGCGAAGTGTTCGTCACGCTGACCAACAACAGCCGCCGTGGCGGTACCTCGGTCAACAACCCGGACGGCAGCACCACGGCCGGCTCGGCCCGCCCTCCGGTGGACGAGGCCAACCCGCGCGCCAACAACGTCTGGGGCCACATCGTGCGCTGGAACGAAGCCGGTGGCGATGGCGGCACCGCCACCACCTTCGACTGGGACATCTTCGTCCTGGCCGGGCAGCCATCGATCACCGACGCGCGCGCGCCGTCGGCCAACATCATGGCCAACAACCTGTTCAACAGCCCGGACGGCCTGGCCTTTGACGACTTCGGTCGCATGTGGATTCAGACCGACGGCAGCTACGCCAACACGGGTGACTTCGCCGGCAACGGCAACAACCAGATGCTGGTGGCCGACCCGCAGACCAAAGAAATCCGCCGTTTCCTGGTCGGTCCTGACGGCTGCGAAGTCACCGGCATCACCTGGACGCCCGATCGCAAGACGATGTTCGTGAACATCCAGCACCCTGGCGAAGTGGGCAGCCACCCGAACGCGCCGAGCGCCTACCTCGCAGAACCGAGCAGCAATCGAGACAACTGGCTCGCGAGCAACCCGACCGCGTTCTCGAAGTGGCCCACGGGCGTTCTCCGTCCGCGTTCGGCCACGGTGGTGGTGCGTCGCACCGACGGGGGCGTGATCGGAGGCTGACCGCTGGACCACCTTGGTGGGCTCGGCACAGACCCAAAGGCAGAGCGCTCTGGCGCTCTGCCTTTTTTCTTGGGTTTGTACAGGTCATTAAATGTTCGTGCTTTCGTCACATTGCTGTCACGGCCCGTTTGGAGACTCCAGGGATCGCTCCTGCCATCCACGATGAAACCCACCATGAACCAGCAAATCGACCGCATCGACTTCAACATCGAAGACTCCAACCCCACACAGAACGCCAGCATCGCGCAGGTGCTGGACGCGCGCCTGAGCCGCCGCGGCCTGCTGCGCGGCGCCATGGGCGCCGCCGGTGTGGGCACGCTGGCCGCCACTGGCCTGAGCGGTTGCGCCACCGCCGGCGCCTCGCTGCCGTCGGCTGCCTCGCAACTGGGTTTCAACCCGGTGGCCAAGAGCCTGGCCGACGCCGTGGTCGTGCCCGAGGGCTACACCGCCCAGATCGTCTACGCGCTGGGTGACCCGCTGACCGCGGGCACGCCCGCCTTCAAGAACGACGGTACCGACACCGACTTCGGCAACCGCGCCGGCGACCACCACGACGGCATGGAGTGGTTCGGTCTGGACGCCCAGGGTCGGCCGTCGACCTCCGCTTCGCTGCGCGGCCTGATCGCCATGAACCACGAAGCGACCACCGACGAAAAGCTTTCGTCCTTCTTCATCCACGCCAACGGCGGCGCCGCCACGCTGCCCCGCCCGGCCGCCGAAGTGGACAAGGAACTCATGATCCACGGCCTGTCGGTGGTCGAACTGCAAAGCGATGGCAAGCAGTGGTCCTACAAGCCCGGCTCTGCCCTCAACCGCCGCGTCACCACCATGACCGAAGCCACGATTCACGGCACCGCCCGCGGCAGCGAACACATGGTGACGAAGTACGACGCCACCGGTACCAAGGCCCGCGGCACCCTGAACAACTGCGGTTCGGGCAAAACACCGTGGGGAACCTATGTCAGCGGCGAGGAGAACTGGTTTGGCTACTTCTTCCGCGACGCCAAGGACGACGACGCCCGCAAGAAGGACAAGCAGGTGCAGGCGCTCAAGCGCTACGGTCGCAACGCCGGCGCGGCCAGCCGCCACGGCTGGGAGAGCGCCGGCACGGATGACCAGTACGCACGCTGGAACAACAGCGCCATCGGCGCCAGCGCCAAGGACGACTACCGCAACGAGATGAACACCTTCGGCTATGTGGTCGAGCTCGACCCGTACGACCAGAAGGCCGTGCTGCGCAAGCGCACAACCATGGGCCGCATGGGCCACGAGAACATCACCTTCGCCCGCGTGGTAGCCGGTCAGCCGGTGGTGGCCTACATGGGCGACGACGCCCGTGGCGAGTACATCTACAAGTTCGTGTCGGCGGCAAAGTGGGATGCCGCTGACGCCAGCACCGCCAACCGCCTGGCCGCCGGCGACAAGTACCTGGACAAGGGCACGCTGTACGTGGCGCGCTTCAAAGACGACGGCACTGGCGAGTGGCTGGAACTGTCGATGGACAACCCAAAGATCGCCAACAGCTCCTACTTCGAGTTCAAGAGTGACGCGGACATCGCGGTGTTCACCCGCCTGGCCGCCGACGTGGCGGGCGCCACCAAGATGGACCGCCCCGAGTGGGCCGGCGTGAACCCGAAGAACGGCGAGGTCTACATCACCCTCACCAACAACAGCAACCGCACCGTCGCGACGGCCGACAGCGCGAATCCGCGCGTCTACACCGACATGAAGGGCAGCCGTGAACAGAAGGGCAACGTCAACGGCCACATCGTCCGTCTGGCCGAAAAGCAGCCGCATGACGACGCCTTCCGCTGGGACATCTACCTGTTCGCATCCGAGGCCGGCGCCGACCGCGGCAGTGTCAATCTGTCCGGACTGACCGACGAGAACGACCTGTCCTCACCCGACGGTCTGGTGTTCAGCCAGGCCAGCGGTATCTGCTGGATCGAGACCGACGACGGCGCGTACACCGACAAGACCAACTGCATGCTGTTGGCCGCCCTGCCTGGCCGCCTGGGCGATGGTGGCGAAAAGACCCTGAGCTACGGCGACAAGCAGGTGCGCACCCACGCGGGCAAGGAACAGACCGCGGCCACGTTCAAGCGCTTCCTGGTCGGCCCCAAGGGCGCCGAGATCACCGGCATCGCAGAGACGCCGGACGGCCGCGCGCTGTTCGTCAACATCCAGCACCCGGGTGAAAACACCAAGATGGCCGATGTGGCCGATCCGGCCAAGTACGAAAGCCGCTGGCCCGCCAACGCCGGCTACGGTGCCGGCCAGCGCCCGCGCTCGGCCACCATCGTCATCACCAAGAAGGACGGCGGCGTGATCGGTGCCTGATCTTTCACCGCGAAGGGAACTCCCCGTACACGGGGCTCGGAGCGACCTGCGGGTCGCTCCTTTTTTTGGCTTGTGGCGGTGTGTCACGCCGCTTTCACGCGACCGTCATCGGGCGCTCACGGGGGTTGGCGATGCTGTGTGTTTTCAACGCCGATCGGCCCTTGCCATGAACCTCAAGCCCCACAGCGCTCTGCTGGCAACGCTCGCACTGAGCCTGCTGACCCTCAGCGCCTGGGGCGGATCGGACGAAGACGCCGTCGCCAGCCACCTGGACGCCGGCCAGTCAGGCGGCTCACACCCCTACGCCGCGGGCCTGCGCTGGCACCTGGACATGAGCCAGGCCATAGGATCCCGCTTCTCCAGCGTGCAAGTGCGCAACCGCAGCACCGGCGTGTGGAGCGCCATCGACCTCACGCGCAGCTACACCGTCGCCACCAACGACTTCATCGCCAGCGGCAGGGACGGCTACACCACGTTCGGCACCGTCTATACCACCGGCAACCATGTCAACAACTACCTGCTCTACACGCAGACTTTTGTGGACCATGTGCTGGCCAAGGGAAGCGTCGCCCGGCCCGTGGCGGCTGACTACTCGCGCCAGGCGGTGACCACCAAGGCCGGCGTGGTGCTGCCATGACCGCCCACACGGCCTCCGACGCACGGGCGGTGGCGCCCGCCTGGCAAACGCTGGACCGACGCCTGTTCGCCTGGCTGGGTGGCGGTGATGCGGCACGGCCCATACCGCTCGCGCTGGCCCGGGCCCTGGGCCGCTGGAGTTGGATCCCCCTGCTGGCCCTGATGACGACGGTGGCGCTGCGCGACGGGGCGGTCGGGCTGAAGGGGCTGGCGCAGTGCCTGGCGGTCGCAGCACTGGTGCAGCTGGTAAGCAAGTGGCTGGCGCGCCGCTGGAGCGCCCAACGCCCCTTCATGGTGGGTCTGAGCCCCAACCACCTGCGCCACAGCGCGCGCGGCGGATTCCCGAGCACCCACGCCACCGTCATGGGGGCGGTGCTGGGGTTCATGGCGTTGAACCTGCCGGTCGGCGACCCGGCGTTTGCGGGCATGGCGCTGACGGTCACGCTCACCGGCTGGGCCCGCGTGTACGCCGGCGCGCATTTCCCGCTGGACGTGCTGGCCGGCCTCGTCTTCGGTGGTCTCAGCGGCGTGCTGGCGGCCGCGGCCTGGAGTGTGTGATGGCCAATGCAGCCGACGGGGTGGCGGGAACAAGGCGCACGTCAGCTCAGCGTCATTCAGCTGCCATTTTTTTGTCACAAAAATCGGAGAGGGCTCCGATATGCTCGGTTCAAGCCGTGTACATCCAATGTTCGCACGGTACCCCTTCCAGAAACCGTTGAGAGAAAGACCCTCGCCATGCGCGCCCTCAAACAAGCCCGAAAGCTGATCGAAAAGAAACCCGAATCCCCGGCCGCGCAAACGCTGTCGACACTGGTCGTGGCGCTGGAGTCGGAAACCCCGTTTGCGCTGCAGAGCCTCTACCAGCTCGACTACGACGATTTCGAACTCGCACTGGACTTGCTCAAGGAATGGCGCCTGGACCGCTACTACAGCTCCAAGGTCCGATTGCTGGACCTGTCGGTGCAGGTCGGCGAGATGCGCCAGGAAGCGCCGGCGAAGGCAGACGCCGTACCCGACAAAGCAGCACCGGTCGCAGCCTCCGTCGTCAAAGCCTGAGCCCGCGCTCAGCGACCGTTCAGACCCGCCCGATGCCGCCCCGCCAGCCGCCGGCGCTGCAGGGCGAACAACTCCACCAGCCCCGCCACCAGGCCACAGGCCACCACAGCGGCCCGCACCAGCCGACGCTGTGTGGAACGCGGGCGGTGCGGGTTCAGAGCCGGGTGGTTCATGCAGGGTCTCCTGTGCAACGACATGTGCCCCGACCTTAGGGGCATGCTGTGACAGATCCGTGTCGACCGGCATGAGCCACCGCCCGCCCCACCCGCTGCTGCCCGAACTGCAGTGGCTCGAACAGCTCATCGAACGCGGTCACCCCCACCTGCAGGCGCGCGAAGCGCAGCGCATCCACATGCCCGGCGGGCCCAGTTTTCCGGTGCACGCCATCACGCTCGGCAACCCGGACCCTGCGCTGCCCGCCGTGGGCTACTTCGGCGGCGTGCACGGCCTCGAACGCATCGGGGCCGAGGTGGTCATCGCCTTCCTGCAGAACATCGTCACGCGGCTGGCCTGGGACACCGGGCTGCACCGCCTGCTGGACCACGTTCGCCTGGTGTTCATGCCCATCGTCAACCCGGGCGGCATGTGGGCGGCCACGCGCGCCAACCCGCGCGGTGTGGACCTGATGCGCAACGCCCCGGTGGACGCTCAAGAAAAGGTGCCCTGGCTGCTGGGCGGTCAGCGCATGAGCGCTGGCCTGCCCTGGTACCGCGGCCGTCTGGGCGACGCGCTGGAGGCCGAGAGCCAGGCGCTGTGCGACGTGGTGCAGGCCGAACTGCTGGGTCGGCCGTTCAGCATCGCGCTGGACTGCCATTCGGGCTTCGGCATCCGCGACCGGCTGTGGTTCCCCTACGCCCACACGCGCGAGCCCATGCCGCACCTGGCCGAGGTGCAGGTGCTCAAAAACCTGTTCGACCAGACGCACAGCCACCACCCGTACATCATCGAACCGCAGAGCGCGCAGTACCTCGCCCATGGCGACCTGTGGGACCACCTCTACCTGCAGGCCTGCGAGAACGTCGAACGGACCTTCCTGCCGCTGACGCTGGAGATGGGCTCGTGGCTGTGGGTCAAGAAGAACCCCCGACAGCTGTTCTCGCGCAAGGGCATCTTCAACCCCTTGATCGGCCACCGGCAGCAGCGCGTGTTGCGCCGGCACCTGGCGCTGTTGGATTTTCTGGCCCGTGCAGCGAGCAGCCATGAGCGCTGGCGCCCGCCGGCTGTCGACCGCGCACAGCACCACGCGCAGGCTGTGGCGCAGTGGTTCCCGGCATGAACAACAACACCCCCATCAACACCCCGGCGCACACCTGGGTGCTGCTGCGCGGCCTCACACGCGAGGCAGCGCACTGGGGCAGTTTCCCCAGCGTGTTCCAGCAGGCGCTGCCTTGTGCACAGCTGCACCTGCTGGACCTGCCGGGCAACGGTGTGCGCCACGCGGAACGCAGCCCCGCCACGGTGCACGCGCTGGTGGCCGATGTGCGCGCGCAGGTCGCGCGGCGGGGCATCACCACACCGGTGCACGTTCTGGCCCTCTCGCTGGGCGCCATGGTGGCCGCGCAGTGGGCGCACACCGCGCCGCACGAGCTGGCCGGGGCCGTGCTGGTCAACACCAGCCTGCGGCCCTTCAGCCCCCTGCACCACCGCCTACAACTGCCCAACTGGCCGCATGTGCTGCGTCTGGCACTGGGCCGCCCCACGCCCGACGCCGCCGAACGCCTGGTCTGGCAGATGACCAGCCGACAACGCAACGTGGATACAGCGGTGATCGCCGCCTGGGTGACCGCGCGGCGCCAGCACCCGGTGCGCGGCGCCAACGCCCTGCGCCAGCTGCTGGCCGCCGCGCGCTACCGTGCCCCGGCGCAGGCACCGGCCGTGCCCTTGCTGCTGCTGGCCGGCGCGGGCGACCGGCTGGTGGACCCGCGCTGTTCACACGCGCTGGCGCGGGCCTGGTGTGCACCGCTGCGGGAACACCCGCGCGCCGGCCACGACCTGCCGCTGGACGAACCGCACTGGGTCGCCGAACAGGTGCGCGCCTGGCTCAGAGCGCAGCCCTGAAGCACAGCGAGTCGTCACGCCGACGACACATGCGCGTCATACGCTGCCGGCGCCGGCCCCCTTTTGGCCGGATACCACCGTTGACGCCCACATGAACACCTTGCGCCTCTGCACACTGGCCGCCGCTCTGGCCAGCACCTTCGCCATGACCACCCCGGTTCTGGCCCAATCGTCGAACCAAGTGCGCGGTCCGTTCGCGCTGGTCCACCACCTGCCGGTGGACGGCGTCGCCGAAATCATCACGGGCACGCCCAATGGCCTGACCCTGCTCTACACCAGCGCCGACGCCGGTGCCCTGGGCCTGGTGGACATCACCGACCCGGCCCGCCCAGTGATGCTGCCGCGCGTGGACGTGCGCCTGGGCGGCGTGGGGGAACCCACTTCGGTAGCCGTCAGCCCGGACGGCCGCTACGCCGTGCTCGCGCTGCGCATGGACGACGACGTGGCCAATGCGCGCCGTGGCTTCCTGCGCATTTACGACATCCGCAACCCGCGCGCGGTGAAACATGTGAAAGACGTGAGCGTGGGCGTGGGCCCCGACTCCCTGGCGCTGGCCGGCAGCGGCAAGACCCTGCGCGCGGTGGTCGCCATCGAGGACGAGGAGACCGACGCCAAGGGCGACGCCACGCTGGGCGGCCAGCGCCCCGGCCGCATCGACGTGGTGGGCCTGCAAGACCTGTATGGCGGCGCCAGCAGCGGCCTGCAGAGCATCGAACTGGTGGAGGCACTCACAGCACTGCCCGGTGCGCTCTACCCGGCCGACCCGCAACCCGAGTTTGTGTCGATCTCGCCAGACGGCCGAACCGCTGCCGTGACGCTGCAGGAGAACAACGCGGTCGCCCTGGTCGACCTCAGCGCACCCCAGGCCCGCCTGCTGCGCGTGCTGTCCGCCGGTACGGTGGAACGCCAGGGCAACGCCGACCTGCAACGCGACCGCGAGATCGCCTTCCAGGACAGCTTCAAGGGCCGGCGCGAGCCGGACGCGGTCACCTGGGTGTCCAACGACGTGTTCGCCCTGGCCAACGAAGGCGACGGCAAGAAGGACAAGGACGGCACGCTGCCCGGTGGCCGTGGCTTCACCCTCATGAACACGCGTGGCGAGGTGGTGTACGAAACAGGTGACCGCACCGAGCGCAACGCCGTTCGCTTCGGCCACTATCCCGACGGCCGCTCGGCGGCCAAGGGCGTGGAGATCGAAGGCGTGGCGAGTGCCCGCTTCGGCGGCCAGCACTACCTGCTGGTGGGCTCGGAACGCGGCGGCTTCCTGGAGGTGCACGAGGTCGGTGACCCGAAGCAGCCACGCTTCGTGCAGCTGCTGCCCACCGGCCTGTCGCCCGAGGGCATCACCACCGTTACCCGCCGGGCCGATGGTCAGCAGCTGGCGGTGACCGCCAACGAAGGCGACGGTTCGATCAACCTCTACCGCTTCCATGCCCGGGGTGCGCCGGTGGGCGAACCGCAGATCGTGGCGCGTGACGCGTCCATGCCCTGGGGCGCGCTTTCAGGCCTGACGACCGACGGCACACACCTTTACGCCGTGCCCGACAACGCCTTCGCGCAGTCGCGCATCTGGCGCCTGAACATGGCCGAGGCCGCGCAGGGCCGGGTCGTGATCGACCAGGTGATCCCGCTCACCGACAACGGCCAGCCGCTGAAGCTGGACCCCGAAGGCATCGCCCGCGTGACCGACGGTTTCTGGATCGCCTCCGAAGGCGCCACGGTGGACGGCAACGAGCTGATCAAGGTGAACGCCGCCGGCGTGTTGCAGCAGCGCGTGAAGCTGCCGGCCAGCGTGCAGGCGCTGTTCGCCAGCGCCAAGACAGGCACCGGCTACGAAGGTGTGACCGCCAGCGCAGACGGCCAGACCCTCTACATGGCGGTGCAGCGCGGTTACGACCTGGGCAAGCCGCAGGCCGCCATCCTCAAACTGTACTTGCCGACCATGGCCTGGACCAGCGCGCTGGTCCCGCTGGAACAGCACAGCCGGGACGCCAAACAATTCTGGATGGGCCTGTCCGAGATCCAGCTCCTGGACGACGGCCGCCTGCTGCTGCTCGAGCGCGACAAGGGCGGCGGCGAAGGCCGTGCGATCAACGCCGAGGTCAAGCGCATCTACAGCGTGAACGCAGCCGATGTGGTCGAAGGCGCCGTGCTGAAGAAGACCTTGGTGAAGGACCTGCGCAAGGACTTCCACTGGCTGCACGAAAAGGCCGAAGGCATGGTCGTGTTGCAAGGCCAGCTATGGGTCGTGAACGACAACGACGGTGCCGGCTGGACCCGCCTGCTCAACACTGGCAAACCTTGATGACAGCCGTGTGAAAGACCTGACCGCTTCACCTTCTGTAGCAACTGCGAAACACTGTCACAGAACTTTTATGACCGCCCGCTGAAATACAGGTACCTGTTTGCCCCATGCATCAGGCGGGGCACCGCCCCACTTGTTTCACCGACCTCCTACAAGGACATCACATGAAAAAGAGCCTCATCGCACTGGCCGTTCTGGCCGCATCCGGCGCCGCCATGGCCCAGTCTTCCGTCACCATCTACGGCCGCGTGGACGCTTCGGTCGGCAGCATCGACACCGGCGCCGGCAGCGACACCAAACTGTTCTCGGGCGGCACCACCGGCCTGACCACCCCCCGCTTGGGCTTCATGGGCAAGGAAGATCTGGGTGGCGGCCTGGCCGCCACCTTTAAGCTGGAACAGCGCATCGACCTCGATACCGGCGCGCTGCAGTCCCCCTCTTTCAAGGGTGAGTCCAGCCTCGGCCTGGCCGGCAGCTTCGGCTCCGTGCGTCTGGGTCGCATGCTGACCTCGTTCGACGATGTGCGCGGCCTGTCGAACAAGTTCAACGTCTTCGACTCCAACGGCTTCACGATCACGGGCTTCGCTTTCGAGAACTTCAGCTCCAAGGCCATGAAGTACGCCAGCCGCAACAACGGCATGATCCGCTACGACAGCCCCAGCTTCGGCGGCGTGTACGGTTCGCTGTCTCACGCTTTTGAGCAGACCTCCGGCGCCGATGACACCGTGACCAGCATGCACCTGGGCTACAAAACCGGTGGCCTGAATGTCGCATTTGGCTTCCAGGATGAGAAAACCAAGCTGGAAAACACCATGCTGTCTGCATCGTACGACTTCGGCAGCTTCGCTCTGTCGGGTGGGTACCAGAACGGCAAGACCGACGCCGGCAACAAGGAAAACGGCTACAACATTGGCGTTGAAGTTCCCTTTGGTGCCGTGAAGGTCTCCATGGGCTATGCCGCTGGCGAAAGCAAGGCCGACAACGCCGATTCTTCCGGCTTCGGTCTCGGTGCCCGTTACGCCCTGTCCAAGCGCACCAGCCTGTACGGTGGCTACAGCACCGTCGAAGTCGAGAACGCCGCTGGCGTGACGACCAAGGAACAGAAGGTCTTCGCCATCGGCGTCCGTCACGACTTCTGATCGTTAGCCAACAGCCCCGCACCGCGCGGGGCTGCTTTTTTTCTCCAAGGTTGCCCAGTTCGCGTGAGCGATCAGAGGCTGAGCAACTGCTTCACAGCCACCCGTGCGTCCGTACCGGTGGCTTTTTTCATGTGGCGGCTCAGTCGTCCACCGGCGTGAGCTTGGCCACGCTCAAGGCCAGCCACTTCACGCCATGGCGGCTGAAGCTGACCTGCGCGCGCGCGTCGGCTCCGGCGCCTTCGAGCGCCAGTACCTTGCCTTCGCCGAACTTGGTGTGGAACACCTTCTGCCCGGTGCGGATGCCGATGCCGCGGTCGGGCTCGGCCGCCTTGGGTGGAGGGCTACCGCTGCCGGTGGACAGAAAACCGGGTGACCAGGCCGGGTTGGCCGCGCGCGACGCGCCGCCGTAGGCCCCGCCCCGGTTCGCGCCCCAGGGCGCTGCACCGCCACCACTCCCCCCACCACCACCGCCCCAGGCCGGCTGCTGAGGCGTCAGCCACTTCAGGCAGGCCTCGGGCAGCTCGTCGAAGAAGCGGCTCTTCATGTTGTAGCGGGTCTGGCCGTGCAGCATGCGGGTCTGCGAATGGCTGAGGTACAGGCGCTGGCGCGCGCGGGTGATGGCCACATACATCAAGCGCCGCTCTTCCTCCAGCCCGTCGCGGTCGCTCATCGAGTTCTCGTGCGGGAACAGACCTTCTTCCAGCCCGGTGATGAACACACAGTTGAATTCCAGACCCTTGGCGGCGTGCACCGTCATCAGCTGCACCGCGTCCTGCCCGGCCTGCGCCTGGTTGTCGCCCGACTCCAGCGCGGCGTGGGTGAGAAAGGCCACCAGCGGGCTGAGCGTTTCACCGGTCTCGGCGTCGGGCGCCAGCGGCGCGTCGAGCACCGGCGCGTTCGGGTCCAGGCCCTGGCTGACCGGGCTCTGGGACAGCGCGCCCTGGGGCAGCGGCGTGCCGTGTTCGTCCACCGGCAGGGCCACGGCTTCGCGGCCAAAGCCCTCCTGCATCACGAAGCTCTCGGCAGCGTTGACCAGTTCCTCCAGGTTCTCCACCCGGTCCTCGCCCTCGCGCTCGGCGCGGAAATGCTCGACCAGGCCGCTCTTGTCCAGCACCAGCTGGATGATCTCTTTCAGGGTCATGCCCTGGGTGCGCTCGCGCATCACGTCCAGCAGCGCGACGAAGTTGCCGATGGCCGCGCCGGCGCGCCCGGTCACGCCGCTCACCGCGTCGTGCAGCGAACAGCCGCTGCTGCGCGCCACGTCCTGCAGCTGCTCCACGCTGCGCGCGCCGATGCCGCGCGGCGGGAAGTTCACCACGCGCAGGAAGCTGGTGTCGTCGTGCGGGTTCTCCAGGAGGCGCAGGTAGGCCAGCGCGTGCTTGATTTCAGCGCGCTCGAAGAAGCGCAGGCCACCGTACACGCGGTAGGGCATGGCGGCGTTGAACAGCGCGGTTTCCACCACGCGGCTTTGCGCGTTGCTGCGGTAGAGCACCGCCATCTCGCTGCGCGCCATGCCCTCGCGTTCGAGCTGCTTCATCTCATCCACCATCCACTGCGCCTCGGCGAAGTCGCTCACCGATTCGTAGACCCGTACCGGCTCGCCAGCGCCGGCGTCGGTGCGCAGGTTCTTGCCCAAGCGGCGACTGTTGTGGCCGATCAGCTCGTTGGCGGTGTCGAGGATGTTGCTGGCGCTGCGGTAGTTCTGCTCCAGCTTGATCTGGTGCTGCACCTGGAACTCGCGCACGAAGTCGGTCATGTTGCCCACACGCGCGCCGCGGAAGGCATAAATGCTCTGGTCGTCGTCGCCCACGGCGAACACCGCGTTGCCCGCGGACGGCAGGCCTTCGAGCGGCGGCGACGAGAACATCTTGATCCAGGCGTACTGCAGGCGGTTGGTGTCCTGGAACTCGTCGATCAGGATATGCCTGAAGCGCCGCTGGTAGTGCACCCGGATCGGGTCGTTGTCGCGCAGCACTTCGTAGCTGCGCAGCATCAGCTCGCCAAAGTCCACCACGCCCTCGCGCTGGCACTGCTCTTCGTAGAGCTGGTAGATCTCGACCTTGCGGCGGGTCTCCTCGTCGCGCACCACCACGTCGCGCGGGCGCTGGCCGTCTTCCTTGCAGCCGCTGATGAAGTACTGCAGTTGTTTGGGCGGGAAGCGCTCGTCGTCCACGTTGTGCTGCTTGCACAGGCGCTTGATGGCCGAGAGCTGGTCCTGCGTGTCCAGGATCTGGAAGGTCTGTGGCAGTCCCGCCGGCTGGTGGTGCGCGCGCAAGAAGCGGTTGCACAGGCCGTGGAAGGTGCCGATCCACATGCCGCGCACATTGACCGGCAGCATGGCCGTGAGGCGGACCATCATCTCCTTGGCCGCCTTGTTGGTGAAGGTCACCGCCATGATGCCGCCCGGCCCCACCTGACCGCTTTGCAGCAGCCAGGCGATGCGAGTGGTCAGCACCCGGGTCTTGCCCGAGCCGGCCCCCGCCAGGATGAGCGCGTGCTCGGGTGGCAGGGTGACGGCAGCGGCCTGCTCGGGGTTCAGGCCAGCGAGCAGTGGGGAGGGGTCTTCAAACAGCATGCGTCGATTGTAGGAAGCGGCCTTGCGCCCGTTCGTCCCATACGGAATGCCGTATGAGCGCCATATCCGCACCCGGAGAACCACACAGCACCCGACCGGCCTAGAATCAAGCACCGGGCCCAAGCAATTGCGCCCGGTTTCTTTTTTCCGGCTCCGGAAAGCAGTCACCGGCCAGTTCCAAGCGCCTTTTCACCAACCCACCCCACCACCACGAACACGGCGGGGTGACTGAAAGGCCCACATGGAAATCTTCGACTACGACAACATCCTGCTGCTGCCGCGCAAATGCCGCGTGGAAAGCCGCAGCGAGTGCGACCCCTCGATCGAGTTCGGCGGCCGGCGCTTCAAGCTGCCGGTGGTGCCGGCCAACATGAAGACGGTGCTGGACGAGTCCATCAGCGAGTGGCTGGCCGCCAACGGCTACTTCTACGTGATGCACCGCTTCGACCTGGACAACGTGGCCTATGCGAAGCGCATGCGCGATAAGGGCCTGTTCGTCTCGATCAGCTCGGGCGTGAAGGCGCCCGACTACGAAGTCATCGACCGCCTGGCCGCCGACGGCGTGGGCGCGGACTACATCACCATCGACATCGCCCACGGCCACGCCGAGAGCGTGCGCCTGATGATCGAGCACATCAAGAAAAAGCTGCCCCAGGCCTTTGTGATCGCCGGCAACGTGGCCACGCCCGAAGCGGTGATCGACCTCGAGAACTGGGGCGCCGACGCGACCAAGGTCGGCGTCGGCCCGGGCAAGGTCTGCATCACCAAGCTCAAGACCGGCTTTGGCACTGGCGGCTGGCAGCTGTCGGCGCTCAAGTGGTGCGCGCGCGTGGCAACCAAGCCCATCATCGCGGACGGCGGCATCCGCCACCACGGCGACATCGCCAAGAGCGTGCGCTTTGGCGCTACGATGGTGATGATCGGCTCGCTGTTCGCCGGCCACGAAGAGTCGCCCGGCCAGACGGTTGAAGTGGACGGCAAGCTCTACAAGGAGTACTACGGCTCGGCCAGTGACTTCAACAAGGGCGAATACAAGCACGTCGAAGGCAAGCGCATCCTCGAACCCATCAAGGGCCAACTGGCCGATACGCTGCGCGAAATGCAGGAAGACGTGCAGAGCTCGATCAGCTACGCCGGCGGCATCCAGCTGACCGATCTGAAGAAGGTGAACTACGTGATCCTCGGCGGCGAGAACGCCGGCGAACACCTGTTTATGTAACCCCCCGCGCCGCGGGAATGTGGCCCACCCCCGCGCCGCCTGCGGCGTCACCCCCCAGGTGGCGGCACTGGCGGCCCGGCGAAGCCGGCTCCGCGGTGCCCTGGATCCACTCCCCCTCCGGCGTGAAGGGCCTGTTGTCGAGGATGCAGTGGAACCGGCTTTGCCGGGCCACTCGCATCGCCCCCTTGAGGGGGTGACGCGCGCAGCGCGGCGCGGGGGTGGGCTAGATGTCCAGCATCTGCAGCGCCAGCTGGTGCAGCTGGTGCCGCGACTCGACCAGGGCGTCGACCACGGTGAAGTGGTTGCGCCCCGGCACCTCTTCGCACACGGGCACGGCCTCTTCGCCCCAGGCCTGGCGGATCAGGCGGTTCTGGCGGCGGAACTCGTCGCTTTCGTTCCCGCCGACCACCGAGACCAGCACCCCGCGCCCTTCGCCCACATAGGGCGCCGGCATGCCCGCCGGGCTGGACCGCAGCGCGTCGGCCGGCGTCAGCCCCAGTGAACCCTGGATGAAGGGCGCGTGCCGCAGCGGCTCCAGGTCGTAGAGGCCGGAAATGGACAGCGCGTCCTTGACCAGATCGGGCGGCAGGTCCGGATCCACCTGCTGCCACAGGCAGCTGAGCAGCATGGCGGCCAGGTGCCCCCCGGCCGAATGGCCCACCACGGTGATGCGCTGCGGGTCGCCGCCGTGCACCGCGATGTGGCGGTACACCCAGGCCAGGGCCTGCACCGTCTGCAACACGATGTCAGGAATGGTGACGGCCGGGCACAGCGCGTAGTTGGGCACCACCACGCAGGCGCCCTTTTTCACAAAGGGCTCGGCGATGAAGCTGTGGTCGGACTTGTCCAGCGCTCGCCAGTAGCCGCCGTGGATGAACACCAGCACCGGCGCCGGCGGCGTGTCGGGCCGCCACGTCGCGGGGAAGATGTCCAGCGTTTCGCCCGGGCCGTGTCCGTAGGCCACATCGATCAGGCCGCCCAGGCGTTGGCGCGCCTGTGCGGAGTCGCGCGCCCAGCGCTCCAAGATCTGCCCGTGTTCGGGCACCAGCGCGCGGTTGTTGTACTGGGCGTCCAGCCAGGCGGGGTCGAAAGTGGTGGTGGCGTTCATGCAAAACATTGTGTCACGCGGGTTTTCGCGCCTCGCCACCTTGCGCGACAGCGCCCTCACCCTGACAGACGCATCGAATTGATGTATTCTGTATACAGAGTACAGAGATTCACCTCATGACCGCCCAATTGCTGCAGCTGACCACCACGCCCGACCTGGCCGACCAGGTCTACCGGGCACTGCTCGACGCGATCAGCGAGGGCTCGCTCGCGCCTGGCCAGCGCATCACGCAGGAAGAACTGGCCGAGCAACTGGCGGTCTCGCGCCAACCGGTGATGCAGGCCCTGCGTCTGCTCAAAAAGGACGGCTTCGTGCAAGACGCCCCCGGCCGCGGCCTGCAGGTCACGCCGCTGGACCCGCGCTGGCTCGCCCAGGTGTACGAGGTGCGGGGCGCGCTGGACACGCTGGCCGCGCGCCGGGCAGCCGAACGCCGCACCCAGCTGGACCGCTCCCTCTTCGCCCGCGGGCGCGAGGCCGTGGCGCGGGGTGACATCAAGGCCATGATCGACGCCGACCTGGCCTTTCACAGCGCGCTGTACCGGGCGGCCGGCAACCCCTTGATCGAGCAGAGCGCCCTGCTGCACTGGCAACACATCCGCCGCGCCATGGGTGAGGCGCTGCAGAGTTCGGCGCTGCGCGAACCCGTGTGGGACGAACACGAAGCCATTGCACAGGCGGTGGCGCAAGGCGACGCCGACCGCGCCGAAGCGCTGATGCGCCGGCACAGCGAACAGGCCAGCGCCTACCTGACCCAGCACATGGGCCACACCGCCGCAACCGACAACTCCGTGGTTCTCTGAACCACTTTGCGCGGACGCCGGGCACCCTGCCTGGCGTCCGCTTTTTTCTGCAGCTTGCAACCAGCTGAACACCGCCACAGCCCCACGGCCCGCCAGCCCTACACTGTCCAGCCCCTACCCCAGCCATCCGCCTGTTGTCGTGAACCACACCACCCCACGCCCCACCCTCGCCGTGCTCGGCATCGGCATGATGGGCTACCCCATGGCCCGTCGCCTGTGCGAAGCGGGTTTCAACGTCCACGCCTGGAACCGCTCGCGAGCGAAGGCCGAGCGCCTGCTCCCCTTCGGCGCGCAGGTACACGACACCCCGGCGAAGGCCGTCGCGGCCGCCGACCTGGTGATCACCCTACTCGAAGACGGCCGCGCCGTCGAAGACGTGCTGTTCCGACAAGGCACCACCGGAGGCCTGCGGGCGGGCAGCCTGGTGGTGGACATGTCCTCGATCCAGCCCAGACAGGCCCGCGACCATGCCGCCCGGCTGGCCGCCATCGGCGTGCAGCACCTGGACGCCCCGGTGTCCGGCGGCACGGTGGGGGCTGAAGCGGGCACGCTGGCCATCATGGCGGGCGGCAAACCGGCGGACTTCGAACGGGCACTGCCGGCCTTCGAGGTGCTGGGACGCGCCACGCATGTGGGTCCCACCGGGGCCGGCCAGCTGGCCAAACTGGCCAACCAGATGATCGTCGGCATCACCATCGGCGCGGTGGCAGAAGCCCTGCTGCTGTGCGAACGCGGCGGCGCCGACATGGGGAAGGTCAAGCAGGCCATCACCGGCGGCTTTGCCGACAGCCGCATCTTGCAGGTGCACGGTCAGCGCATGGTCGAACGCGACTTTGCCAAGCGTGCAGCGATCACGGTGCAACTCAAGGACATGCGCAACGCCATGGCCACAGCGGGAGAAATAGGGTTCGAAGCCCCCATCACCGCGCTGTTCGAAAAGCTGTATGCCGAGGCCGCCGAACACGGCCTGTCCGACCTCGACCACTCGGCCCTGTTCATGGAACTGGCCAGCCGCAACGGCATGTCCTGAAGCACCACCCGGAGCTAGAATCCGCCCACATGGGGACGTAGCTCAGCTGGGAGAGCGTCGCGTTCGCAATGCGAAGGTCGGGAGTTCGATCCTCCTCGTCTCCACCAAACAAAAAAGCCGCTGCGAAGACAGCGGCTTTTTTTAAGGGGCCTATTCAGCCCCTCGGTCACTTCAGCGCGGGGTGCGGCGGGCCATCGGGCGCGACGGGCCACCTTCCGAACGGCGCTGCGGCGCGTCGCCGCGCGGGGCGCCGCGGTCGAAGCCGCCACGGTCGGCGAAGCGGTCACCACCGCGGTCGGCAAAGCGGTCGCCACCACGCTCAGCGCCCTTGTCGGTGCGGCCGAAGCTGGAGAAACCGGTGTTGGCGCGCGGGGCCGGGCGGCCGCCTTGCGGACGGTCACCGAAACCGCCACGGCCGGCCGGGCGCTGCTCGCCACGGTTGTCACCGCGGGACTCGAAGCGGTTGTCGAAACGCGCATCACCACGCGGTTGCTCGAAACGGGGCTGGTCGAAGCGGGGCGCGTCGCCACGGCCTTCGAAGCGAGGTGCATCGCCACGGCCTTCGAAACGCGGGCCGCGTGGCGCGGGCGCGCCACGGCGGTCACCACCGAAGCGGTCGTTGCCACCGCGGCCGGCCGGGCGGCCACCACGGCCAAACGGCTCGGCCTGCGGCGGGCGCTGGCGCGGCTCGAGACCAACCACGGTTTCCACCGCGATGCGCTGGTGCGTGAAGGCTTCGATGTCGAAGATCTTGCGGCGGTCGCGGAATTCGGCCAGCGTGACGGCCAGGCCGTCGCGGCCGGCACGGCCGGTGCGACCGATGCGGTGGGTGTAGTCCTCGGCCTTCATCGGCAAGCCGAAGTTGAAGACGTGGGTGATGGTGGGCACGTCGATGCCGCGGGCGGCGACGTCGGTGGCCACCAGGAACTGCACCTGGCCGCTGCGCAGCGCCATGAGGCGGCGATTGCGAATGCCCTGGCTCAGGGCACCGTGCAGCGCCACGGCGGCAAAGCCAGCCTGCTGCAGGTCGGTGGCGAGGCCGTCACATTCGACCTGGGTGCTGCAGAACACCACGGCCTGGTCGATCTTGGTGTCGCGCAGCCAGTGGTCCAGCAGCTTGCGCTTGTGGTCGGCGTTGTCGGCCCAGAACAGCACCTGCTTGATGTTGGCGTGCTGCTCTTGCGGGCTGTCGATCTGCACCTTCTGCACGTGCTTGCCACCGTCGTGCATCACGCGCATGGCCAGTTGCTGGATGCGCGGCGCGAAGGTGGCGCTGAACATCATGGTCTGCTGGCGCTGGCTGGTCAGGTCGTTGACTTCGGCCAGGTCGTCCGAGAAGCCCAGGTCGAGCATGCGGTCGGCTTCGTCGACCACCAGGAAGCGCACCTGGTCGAGCTTGAGCTGCTGCGAACGCTGCAGGTCGAGCAGACGGCCGGGCGTGGCGACCACGAGGTCGGCGTTTTGCAGCTTGGCGATCTGCACCTGGTAGGGCATGCCGCCCACCACGTTGGCGACGCGCAGGCCGCGGCAGTGGCGCACCAGCTCGATGGCGTCGTGCGCCACCTGCTGGGCCAGCTCGCGCGTCGGGCACAGCACCAGGGCGCCGGGGGTGGCGGCCTTGAAGTGGCGCGGGTTGGTCGGGTCCTTGCGCTTGGAACGCTTGGGGGCCGGCTCGCCTTTGGCCAGCGCGTCGGCGGTGGCCTGTTCGAACGCCTGGCGCTCTTCTTCGGCCGCGGCGGCCTGCTGCTGCAGCAGGGTGTGCAGCACGGGCAGCAGGAAGGCGGCGGTCTTACCGCTGCCGGTCTGGCTGGAGACCATCAGGTCGGCGTGGCGCGCTTCGCCCTTGCCCAGCAAGGCCTTAGGGATGACGTTGTTCTGCACCTGGGTCGGTTGCACGTAGCCGAGGTCGGCACACGCCTGCACCAGCTCGGGCGCAAGGCCCAGCAGCTCGAAGCCGTTGGGTTCGGCGGGTGCGGCGGGCTCAGTGGCATCGACGGCCTGAAGGGTGTCGAGGGCGGTGTCGCCTTCGATGGAGGGGGTTTCGGCCGAGAAGTCGCCGCGGGATTCAAAAGAGTCGCTCATGTTCAGTCCTTGCGCGGTGTGCGCAATTGATCGAAAAAAGACGCTCAGGGGGCCGCTCAAAAGGCTCCAGGGCGCTTGATCCGTTCGTGGTTACAAAACATCAACCATCAAACGTTCAACGCGCCGGAGATCGCAGCCTTCGTGGAAATGAAGCCGCAAGCGGGGTGCGAATGGCCCATCCCGCGTTGCCGTTGCCCGGAGGGCGGTGGCTGGGCCGGGTCCGCCGCAGGGGGCTGCGGGCCGGCTTTCACGTTCGGGGGGCCTGTGTAAGAGGCAGATGCACAAGATGCGCGGGGTTTTCCGCGCAGCCGGCGATTATGGCACGTGTTTCGGGTTTTCACCTAGCTTTTTCGACGCATCCGTTTCTGGCCCTCTGCTGAGCGGCGGGACATCACACAGCAAGGGCAGGGGAAAGATTCACGATTTGGTCGCTTATTGGGGAACGTTCTTGTCACATACAACCCATGAGAAACGATGTTCTTTGCCAAGCTCTTGCCCCGCGAAGGCCATTTTTTTGAACTGTTCAACCAGCACGCGGGGCAGATCGTGGAAGCCGCGCATGCGTTTTCCATGCTGGTACAGAACCACGGCGACGCACATCTGCGCGAGAAATACAACCAGGACGTGGACAACGCCGAGCATGCCGCTGACCGCGTGACGCAGGAAGTCAACCGCCTGATCAACTCCATGGACGACATGGCCGATCTGATCCAGGACTCGGCCGAGACCATGGCGTTGTACGACGTGCGCCACATGACCAAGGAGATCACCCGCCTGACCGACCTGAGCGTCAAGTGCTGCGAGCGCCTCAAGCATGCCGTGAGCCTGATGGACAAGCTCAACGACCCCAAGACCGCCGAGGCAGCGCTCAAGACCTGCGAGGAAATCGACCGCCTCGAATCCGACGCCGACCGCGTGATGCGCCCGGCCATGAACAAGCTGTTCCGCGAAGAGCCCGAGGTGCGCGAGCTCATCAAGCTCAAGGCCATCTACGAGCTGCTGGAGACCATCACCGGCAAGTGCGAGGATGTGGCCAACCTGATCGAGGGCGTGGTCCTCGAGAACTCGTGATCGCGGGGAGCCTGTCATGACGACCGTTCAGACGGCCCTGTGGGTCGTGGTCATGCTGGTCATGCTCGCGCTGGTGTTCGGCTTCATGAACGGGATTCATGATGCCGCCAACTCGATCGCGACCGTCGTCTCCACCGGCGTGCTGCGCCCCGGCCAGGCCGTGGTGTTCGCCGCCTTCTTCAACTTCATCGCCATGTTCGTCTTCCACCTCAGCGTGGCGGCCACGGTGGGCAAGGGCATCGCCGACCCGAGTGTGGTGGACCCGCACGTGGTGTTCGGCGCGCTCACGGGCGCCATCACCTGGAACCTGATCACCTGGTACTACGGCATCCCCAGCAGTTCGTCGCACGCGCTCATCGGGGGTATCGTCGGCGCGGTGATCGCCAAGGCCGGCACCAGCGCCCTGGTGGCCACTGGCATCCTGCGCACGGTGGCCTTCATCTTCGTCTCGCCGTTCCTGGGCTTCCTGCTGGGTTCGCTGATGATGGTGATCGTGGCCTGGATCTTCCGCCGCACCCGCCCGCTGCGGGTGGACGGCTGGTTCCGCCGCCTGCAGCTGGTGTCGGCCGCGGCCTACAGCCTGGGCCACGGCGGCAGCGACGCGCAGAAGACCATCGGCATCATCTGGATGCTGCTGGTCACCGGCTACGCCAGCGTGGCCGACAAATCGCCGCCCACCTGGGTCATCGTCAGCTGCTACCTGACCATCGGCCTGGGCACCATGTTAGGTGGCTGGCGCATCGTCAAGACCATGGGGCAGAAGATCACCAAGCTCAAGCCGTTGGGCGGCTTCTGTGCCGAAACCGGTGGAGCGATGACCCTCTTCCTGGCCACCACGCTGGGCATCCCAGTGTCCACCACCCACACCATCACCGGCGCGATCGTGGGCGTGGGTTCGGTGCAGCGTGCCAGCGCGGTGCGCTGGGGCGTGGCGGGCAACATCGTCTGGGCCTAGGTGCTCACCATCCCGGCGTCCGCCTTCGTGGCCGCGGTGGCCTACTGGGTGTCGATGCAGCTGTTCTGAGCGAACCCTGCATCCCGGAAAAAACGGGGCGCTAGGCCCCGTTGTCACTTCAGCAGGTGCTGGCGGTAATGCTCGAGTTCGTCGATGGACTCGTGCACATCGGCCAGCGCGGTGTGTTTCTGGTGCTTCTTGAAGCTGTCGTACACCGCCGGGCTCCAGCGTTTGGCCAGCTCCTTGAGCGTGCTCACGTCGATGTTGCGGTAGTGGAAGTAGGCCTCCAGCTTGGGCATGTACTTGACCAGAAAGCGCCGGTCCTGCCCGATGCTGTTGCCGCACATGGGCGAGCCGTTCCTGGGCACGTATTTGCCAATGAAGGCCAGCAGCTCGGTCTGGGCCTGCTCCTCGCTCACCGTGCTGGCCTTGACCTTGTCGATCAGACCGCTTTTGCCGTGGGTGCCCTTGTTCCAGGCGTCCATGGCGTTCAGGACAGCGTCGCTCTGGTGGATCACCAGCACAGGGCCTTCGACGCGCGGTGTCAGCTGCGGGCCGGTGATCACCACGGCGATTTCCAGCAGGCGTTCTTTTTCGGGGTCCAGGCCGCTCATTTCGCAGTCGAGCCAGACCAGGTTCTGGTCGCTCTTGCTCAAGGTAGCGGAGGGTGTGGGGGTGGTGGTGTCGGTCATGACGCCGATTTTCGCCCATCGTCCGCACCGCTCTGACCACCCTGCCGCCGCCGTGTGCATCGCCGCTTCGATAGACTCGCCCCCATGGATGCCTCCGCCCTGACCTTCACCTCCCTGGTTTGCGCCCTGCTCGTCGCGGGCCTGATCGTGCGCACCGTGCTGCTGAGCCGGCAGATCCGCCACGTCGCGCGCCACCGCGCCAGCGTGCCGGCCGCTTTTGCCCAGACCATCAGCGCCGAAGCGCACCACAAAGCCGCCGACTACACCATCGCCAAGGCCCGCTTTGCGCAGCTGGAGACGTCCATCGAGGCCGCCCTGCTGCTCGGCTGGACCTTGCTGGGCGGGCTGCATGCGCTCAACCAGGCCCTTCTCGCGCTCATGGGTGGCGGCCTCTGGCAGCAACTGGCGCTGATCGGCGCCTTCACTTTCATCGGCGGCCTGCTCACGCTGCCGCTGGCCTGGTGGTCCACTTTCCGCATCGAAGAAAAGTTCGGGTTCAACAAGATGAGCCTGGGCCTGTGGCTGGGCGACCTGGCCAAGAACGCCGTGGTCGGCGCACTCATTGGCCTGCCCATCGTGGCCTTGGTGCTCTGGCTCATGGGCGCCGCTGGCCCGACCTGGTGGCTGTGGGCCTGGGGCGTGTGGATGGGCTTCAACCTGCTGCTGCTGGTGCTCTACCCCACGCTGATCGCGCCGCTGTTCAACAAGTTCGAGCCGCTGCAGGACGAGTCTTTGAAAACCCGAGTCAACGCGCTCATGCAGCGCTGCGGCTTTGCGGCCAAGGGCCTGTTTGTCATGGACGGCAGCAAGCGCAGCGCGCACGCCAACGCCTACTTCACCGGCTTCGGCGCCGCCAAGCGCGTGGTGTTTTTCGACACCCTGCTGCAGCAGCTGAGCCCGCCCGAGATCGACGCCGTGCTGGCGCATGAACTGGGACACTACAAGCGCCGCCATATCGTGCAAAGGGTGGTGCTCATGTTCGCACTAAGCCTGGTCGGATTTGCGCTGCTGGGCTGGCTGTCGAACCAGATCTGGTTCTACAGCGGCCTGGGCGTGAACCCGTCGCTCGACGCACCCAACCACGCCGTGGCCCTGCTGCTGTTCATGCTGGTGGTGCCGCTGCTGACCTATTTCCTCTCGCCGCTGATGGCCCAGCTGTCGCGCCGCCACGAGTTCGAAGCCGACGCCTACGCCGTGGCGCACACCGACGGCAAGTACCTCGCCAGCGCCTTGCTTAAGCTCTACAAGGACAACGCCAGCACGCTCACGCCCGACCCCGTGTACGCGCGCTTCTACTACTCGCACCCGCCGGCCAGCGAACGCCTGGCCCGCCTGCAAACCGCCACCGCCTGAGCCATCCGATGAACCCCATTCACCAGAACCGCAAGGCCCTTTCGGCCACCCAGATCGTCACGCAGCTGACCCAGCTCAATGGCCAAAACGCCCAGGGCTGGAAGCTGATCGACGGCGCGCTGGAAAAGACCTACACCTTCCCCGACTTCCACCACACCATGGGCTTCGTCAACGCGCTGGCCTGGTTGGCCAACCGCGAAGACCACCACCCCGACCTGGCCGTGAGCTACGGACGCTGCACGGTGCGTTTCAACACGCACGACGTGGACGGCATCTCGGTCAGCGACTTCTTCTGCGCCGCCGCGGTGGACGCCCTGCTGCAGGACAGCGCCATGGCGGGAACGGCATCTTGAGCAAACGCCCAGCGCCTGCGACCACCGCTTCCACCGCGGTGCAAGCGGGACTGGTGGTCGCCGCCTTTGGCCGCCATTGCCTGGTCGAAAGCCAGGACGGCGAACGCCGCATCTGCCACCCTCGCGGCAAGAAAAGCCAGGTCGTCGTCGGCGACCGGGTCGACTGGCTGCACACCGGCGACGAGGGCAGCGTCGAACGGGTGCAGGATCGGCGCAACCTGTTCTACCGCCAGGACGAGCTGCGCACCAAGTCCTTTGCAGCCAACCTCGACCAGTTGCTGGTGTTGATCGCGGCCGACCCCGAGTTTTCCGAGCGCCAGCTGGCACGTGCGCTGATCGCGGCCGAAGCCGAGCGCATCCCGGTGCTGATCGTGCTGAACAAGAGCGACCTTCAACCCGCCTTCGACCACGCCTGGGAACGGCTGGCCCCCTACCGCCGCATGGGCGCCACCGTGCTGCCCCTGCGCCTGAAGGGCGAAACCGCCGCCGGCACCGAGGCCGGACTGGACGAGCTGCAGCAGCACCTGCAAGGCAAGACCACGCTTGTGCTCGGTCCTTCGGGCGTGGGCAAGAGCACCCTGGTCAACCGGCTGGTGCCGCACGCCAAGGCGCTCACCGGCGAGATTTCGCGCGCCCTGAACTCCGGCAAACACACCACCACCAGCACCACCTGGTACTGGACGGACGGCGCGAAACAGACGGCACTGATCGACTCGCCGGGGTTTCAGGAATTCGGGCTGAACCACATCGAAGCCGTGCAGCTGGCCCAGCTCATGCCCGACCTGCGCGCCACCCTGGGTGACTGCCGCTTCTACAACTGCACCCACCTGCACGAGCCCGGCTGTGCGGTGCGCGCCCAGGTGCAGGGCAAAGGCGGCGCGGCCGACGCCAGCATTGGCGAGAACCGCTACCGCATCTACACCGAGCTGTTCGCCGAGCTGTCGCAGCGCCGGCAGTATTGAAAACCGGTCAGACTGGCAGGCGCGCCAGCGACAACAAAGCCAGCAGCAGCATCCACAGCACCACACTGCGCCAGACCAGGCCGACGACGCTGGCCAGGTGGGCCAGCTGCGGCTCGGCGCGCGACGTGCCATCGGCCTCTTCTGCGGCCTCCCCTTCAGGCGTTGCCGCCAGACGCACGCCAATGGCGCCCGAGGTGGCGGACAGCAAAATGCCATCGCTGCCCGGTCCGTAACGTTCGGCCTCGCCACGCCAGCTGGCCACGGCCTCTTCAAAATTGCCCACCACCGCAAAACCCAGAGCCGTGGCACGTGCCGGCAGGTGGTCCACCCACTGCCAGGCCTGCGCCGCCGCGCTGCGCAGGGCGGCACTGGGCGTGCCATCGGGCCGCTCGCGCCAGTTGCGCGGCAGGTACTCGGCCATACGGTACAGCACCGCGCCGGCTGGCCCCAGGCCCAGCATCCAGCCCACCACGAACAGGGCCAGCACGCCGAAGACGTGGCGGTGCGCGGCCAGCACTGACTGCTCGATCACCTGGCGCAGCAATTCGGTGCGCGGCAGGCTGGCCGCGTCCACCCGCAGCCAGTCCGCAAGCTGTTGCCTTGCAGCAGTATCGTCGCCGGCTTCCAGCGCCTGGCGGATACCGGTGAAGTGGTGGCTGAACTGCCGGAAACCCACCGTCACGTACAGCACGCCCACCATCCAGGCGAAGGCCAGCACGCTGCTGAACCACCACAGCGCCCAGTACACACCCCCGGCAACAGCGGCCGGCACCCCCACCGCCAGCACCCACGACAGCCAGCCGTGCGAGGCCTGCCCCGCGTCAAGGTTGCGCCGCACCGTGCGCGCCCAGCTGCGCAGCGCGCTGTGCACCGGGTTGTCGTACGCCAGCGGGCGGGCCTGCTCCAGCAGCAAGGCGATCAGGATGGCAAAAAAGCTCATGCGGCAATGATAGTGGCGCCCTGCCGGCCCGCTGCCCTCAGGCCCGCAGCAGGTGGTAGAAGTTGCGCAACATGCCGGCCGTGGCGCCCCAGATGAAACGTTCCTGCTGCCCGTCGTCGTAAGGCATGGAATACCACTCGCGCACTTCGCCGTTCCACTCCAGCGCGTGGCGCCGGTGGTTGAGCGGGTCCATCAGGAAGTCCAGTGGCACCTCGAACACGTCGTCCACTTCGTGCGGGTTGGGCTGCAGCGTGAACCCCGGCCGCACCAGCGCCACCACCGGCGTGATGAAGAACTGCGTGCCGGTGATGTACTGCGGCAACGTGCCCAGCACCTCCACATGCGCTGCGCTCAGGCCGGTCTCTTCCTCGGTTTCACGCAGGGCGGCCGCTGTGGCGTCACGGTCGTCCGCGTCCACCTTGCCTCCGGGAAAAGCGATCTGCCCCGAGTGGGTGGACAGGTGCGCCGTGCGCTGCGTCAGCAGCAGGTACGGGCGCTCGCGCATCACCAGCGGCAACAACACGGCAGCGGCTGCCGGTGCACGGTCTGTGAAGCGGCGCTCCTGCACCAGTTCTGGCGTCCAGGCGGGCGGGTTCTCGAACCGCTCGCGCAGGGCCTGCGGCGTCAACAGTGACGGCGGCACCGCCTGCAGGCCTGCGCTGGCGGCACCGGGCAGCACAGGCACCTGGCGCGGGTCGAACGTGGGTGGGTAACGCTGGCTCATGGTGTGGGTTTGAACAGGGCAAAAAAAAGCCGCTCGGGCGAGCGGCTTTTTCTGAAGCGAGCGATCAGGCGCCCAGCTTTTCCTTGATACGTGCCGACTTGCCGCTGCGCTGGCGCAGGTAGTACAGCTTGGCACGGCGCACGTCACCGCGGCGCTTGACTTCGATCGAGGCGATCAGCGGGCTGTACAGGGGGAACGTACGCTCCACGCCTTCGCCGTTGGAGATCTTGCGCACGATGAAGCTGGAGTTCAGGCCACGGTTGCGACGGGCCACCACCACGCCTTCGTAGGCCTGCACACGCTTGCGGGTGCCTTCGATCACGTTCACGCTGACGATCACGGTGTCGCCAGGAGCGAACGACGGGATGGTCTTGCCAAGGCGAGCAATTTCTTCTTGCTCAAGGGTCTGGATAAGGTTCATGGTTTCCTGTTCAACGATCGTGGCCGCGCTACACAAAAGGCTGCAATTCCCTGACCAACGCGGGGCTGGTCACCGGTCACAACGGCCGGCCAGAGGATCGAAAAGCCTTGGATTATAGCTTTTTCGCCGACCGAAGGAAAGCGTGATCGACCTTGTTCAGCTTCCCGGCCTCGCGGGCCTGCTCCAGCAGCTCGGGGCGGCGCTCGGCCGTGAGGGTCAGGCTCTGCTCGCGCCGGTAACGGGCGATGCGCTCGTGGTGCCCGCCCAGCAGCACCTCGGGCACCAGCATAGGGCCGTTCGGGCCCTGCCAGACTTCGGGACGGGTGTGGTGCGGGCTGTCCAGCAAGCCGTCCAGCGCGGGATTGAAGCTGTCCTGCTGGTGGCTGCCTTCGTCGCCCAGCACACCCGGCATCAGACGCGCCACCGAGTCGAGCAAGGCCAGGGCTGCGATCTCGCCACCCGAGAGCACGAAGTCACCCAAGCTGATCTGCCGGTCCACACAGGCGTCGATGAAACGCTGGTCGATGCCCTCGTAGCGCCCACACACCAGCACAGCCCCTTCGCTGCGGGTCCATTCGGTCGCCAAGGCGTGGTCCAGCCGCTGACCAATGGGTGAAAACAGCACCACTGGCGCACGGTCGTCATCCGCCTCGGCGCGGTCGGTGCGAATGGCTTGCAGGCAGCGCCACAGCGGCTCGGCCATCATGACCATACCCGGCCCGCCACCGAATGGCCGGTCGTCTACCCGGCGGTAGTTGCCCTCGGCGAAGTCGCGCGGGTTCCAGAGGCGCACATCGACCTGCTGGGACTCGAACGCGCGCCGGTTGATGCCGCTTCTGAAAAACGGCTCGAACAGCTCAGGGAACAGGGTGATGACGTCAAAGCGCATGGCGCGCCCGCGTCAGTAATCGGTCTGCCAGTCGGCGGTGATGCGGCGCGCCTTCAGGTCCACATCGTCGATGTAGGCGGCAACGAAGGGCACCATGCGCTCGGCGGTGGTGTCCACGCCGTCCACGGTTTCGGTGTACTCCATCACCAGCACCGAGTTGGGGCCGGTGGGCATGAGGTCGCGCACCACACCCAGGTGCACCCCTTCGCGGTTGACCACCGCCAGGCCGATCAGATCGACCCAGTAATACTCGCCGTCGGCGGCGGGCGGGAAGGCGCTGCGCGGCACGCTGATGCGCACGCCCTTCAAGCCTTCGGCCGCACTGCGGTCGTCCACCCCGTCGAGACGGGCGACGATGCCGTCCGAGTGCGTCTTGATCTCGGCCACGTGCACCTGCACATGGCCCGAAAACGCCGAAAAGCCGCGCGCGAAGCGGGCTTCGGGCGGCTGCAGGTACCAGTCTGAAGAGGCCAACAGGGCCGAGGTGTCGGCACTGTGGGGATGGATGCGAACCCACCCCTTGACGCCCCAGGCGTCCTGGATGCGACCCAGCTCGACGGCATCGTCCGGCAAGGACGTGGCTGCAAAGGGGCTGCTGGACATGCGCTCGGGGCACCGGGTGGCCAGCCCGCGGGGGCTGGCCGGACCGCGATCAGGCGGCGGTCTTGGCGGCGGCTTGCTTGATCAGGCGGGCCACCGTGTCCGACGGCTCGGCGCCGACGCCGGTCCAGTAGGTCAGGCGGTCCGTGGCGATGCGCAGGGGCTCTTCACCGCCCTTGGCCAGCGGGTTGTAGAAACCGATGCGCTCGATGAAGCGACCATCGCGGCGGTTGCGCTTGTCGGCAACCACGATGTTGTAGAACGGACGGGCTTTTGCGCCGCCGCGGGAGAGTCGAATGACGACCATGATTTATCCTTCGGGTGGTGGTGAACACCGGCACAACACGTGCCGACGTTTTCCTGCAGCGCTTGAGACACACGACTGACCACCCGGCCAGCGAAACGCTGCAAAGCCTGCCATTATAGCCAGCCCGCTCCGAATCCCAAGGAGCATCGATTTCTCATCCCTCCCATGCCCCTGATCCGCCCCAGCCGCGACGAAGACATCGACGCCATCGCCCGCATCTACGGCCACCACGTGCAACACGGCACCGGCACGTTCGAGACCACCCCTCCCACCGCGGCCGACATGGCCACGCGCCGTGCCGACGTGCTGGGCAAGCGCCTGCCCTGGCTGGTGGCCGAAGAGGACGGCCAAGTAATCGGTTTCGCCTACGGCAACTGGTTCAAGCCGCGCCCGGCCTACCGTTTCTCGGTCGAAGACTCGATCTACCTCGCCCCCGAAGCCGCTGGCAAGGGCCTGGGCCGCGCCCTGCTGGCCGAGCTGCTGGCCACACTGGAGCGCGGTGGCATCCGCAAGGTGATGGCGGTGATCGGCGATTCCGCCAACGCCGGCTCGATCGGGGTGCACACGGCCCTGGGTTTCGAGCGCGTGGGCGTGGTGAAGTCCTGCGGGTGGAAGTTCGACCGCTGGCTGGACATCGTGCTGATGGAAAAGTCCTTGGGCCTGGGTGACAGCGCCGCACCGGTGGACCCGGAAGGCACCGCATGAAGGCACGCAACAAGACCGTCGCGGTCTGGCTGGCGCTGCTGGGTGGCAGCATGGGCCTGCACCGTTTCTACCTGCGCGGCCTGGGCGACTGGATCGGCTGGCTGCACCCGATCGCCGCGGCCATTGGCTGGATGGGTGTTGAACGCGTGCAGCAACACGGCCAGGACGACCAGCTGTCGTGGGTGATGATTCCTTTCCTGGGCTTGAGCATCGCCGTCGCATGCCTGGCTGGCATCGTGTTTGCGCTGGCCGACCGCGAGAAGTGGAACCGCTGGTTCAACCCGACGCTGGACCCCCAAGCCGCCGCTGGCGCCACCAACTGGCTGACCATCGGCGCACTGGTCTTTTCGCTCATGTTCGGCACGGTCGCCTTCATGGGCAGCCTGACCTTCGGCATCCAGCGCTACTTCGAATACCAGGTCGAAGAGGCGAAAAAGATCAGTCAGTAGACGGGCCCACCCCGCGCCGTGCTGCGCACGTCACCCCTCAAGGGGCAACACCTGCGGCCCGGCAAAGCCGGTTCCGCGGTGTTCTGGAACCACTCCACCGCGCTCAGTTCAACCAAGACATGAGCAGCATCACCGCGCTGAGCGTGAACAGCGCCAGCACGGTGGACACGCCCATGGCGGTCGTGGTGGTTTCCTGGGCGACCTCGTAGCGCTGGGCGAACAAAAAGACGTTGGCGCCCATGGGCAGGGCGGCGGCGACTACCATCACGGTCAGCGGCAGGCCGGTGATGCCCACACCCCAGGCCGCCAGACCCACCAGCAGCGGCAACACCAAGTTCTTGGACAGTGTGATCCACAACGAAGGCAGCAGCTGGCCGCGCAGCGGCGTGCGCGCTAGCGTCACGCCCACCAGCACCAGCGCGATGGGGCCGAAGGCGCTGCCCAGCAACTGCAAGGGCTTGTCCACCACCGCGGGCAGGGTCCAGCCGGTTTGCGCGAACACCAGGCCGCTCATGATGGGGAGCGGGATCGGGTGGATCAGCGCTCCCTTGAAGGCCGACCAGGCGGTTTGCAGCACGTGCGGCGCACGCTCGCCACCGGCGCGCGCCTCGCGGGCCACCACCAGTTCCAGCACCACCGAGCCCACCGTCAGCAGGATGAGAGCGTGCACCGACACCAGTGTGAGCAGCGTCACCAGCGCGGCCTTGCCGTAGGCCAGCTCCACCAGGGTGATGCCGATCATCACCATGTTGGAAAACACGCCACCTAGGGCCAGCACGACGCTGGTGCGGTTGAAGCCGCGCCAGGCGATGGACACGCCCAGCAGCAGCAGTGCTGCGGGGAAGTAGGCCAGCAAGGGCCGCAGGTCCAGCGTCTCCACGTGCACGCTGCTCATAGTGCGGAACAGCAGCGCCGGGATCAGCAGCAGGAAAACGAGGTTGGAGAGATCGCGCACTGCCGACTCGCGGATCCACTGCAGCCGCCCGGCCAGGTAGCCGGCGGCAATGAGCAGGAAGACGGGAGTGAGGGAAGCGACGACGGGGTGGCTGGCAAGGTTCACCGCACCGATGGTAGCGGCGCGCACCGCCCCGGGGCTGTCACCGCGCTGTCACGGCCCTCTGCGGCAGAGGTTCATTTCACGCCCACCGCTTCGGTGAAGCGGTAGTACAGACCGTAGGGATCGTTCTGGAGCACATGGAACTTGCCCTCGACCACCACGGCGTTCAGGCTGTACTTCACAGGCTGCACGGTGCGCACTTCTACCATGCTCTCGGGCCCGCCGGGCGTGCAGAACGAGCAGGTCAGGGGCACCGAGGCCAGTAGGAAGTGGCGCTGCTGCTCGCCCGGACCGAGCGGCATCATGAAGCCTTGCAGCCGGACTTTTTGCTGGTTCAGCGCCAGCACCGCCGGCGTGTACACCGGCACGATGCGCTTGTTCTGCACCACCGTCTTCACATCGGTCAGCACCGACCAGGCCACCACGTCCGAACGCGGCTTGAGCGGGGCGAACGGACTGAGCGGGCTGTGCACCCCTGCGCCCTGCCCGTGGGGCAGCGCCGACGGTGTGCCCACGGGCGAAGACAGTGTGGGTGTGCCCATGGGCGAGCTCAGCACCTGCGCTGCTGCGGACAACGCGAAGCCCAGCGCAAGCAAAACGGAAGAACGGGCGAGCAGTTTCATGTGATCGAAGGGAAGTCGGTCCAGCAAACACCGCGGAACGGGCTTGGCCCGGCCGCTGGTGTTGTCCCCCTCAGGGGGAAGCCGCGCAGCGGCGCAGGGGGTTTGTCAGTGCACATGCCTCATGCCGCAGTACTTGCCAATCGCCAGACCCTTGCAGGCGGTCTGGAGTTCCGCCATGCAGACCTCTTCTTTCTTGCCCGCTTCCAGGCACTTGGCCGCGCCTTCGTGCGCCGCGGCCATGGCGCGGTGCCGTGCAATGTCTTCCTTCTTGTCCTTGTCGGAATGCTGGGCCAACGCAGCCATCGACAGCAGCGCCAGCGTCAGGGAAAGCAGGTGTTTTTTCATGCGGTTTACCTCGTTTGCAAAAGAGAAGTCACGTCAACCCGGTAAGCGCTGATCGCCGGCACAGCCGCAGCAGCCAGCGCCACGCCGAAGGCCGCCAGCGGCACACCTGTCAGCGCGGGCGGCCAGTGCCAGCCACCCAGGTCCAGGCCCTGGTCGGCCATCCAGAGCCAGTCCAGCAGGGCCGTCAGGCCCTGCGCAGCCAGCAGCCCCAGCGCACTGGCCAGCAGGGCCAGCCACAGCGCTTCGCACAGCAGCAGGGCGCCCACCTTCCAGGGCGGCGAGCCCAGCATGCGCAGCAAGGCGATGTCGGCCCGGCGCTCGCGCACCGCACCCCACAGTGCGATGAACACCGACAGCGCGGCCACCATCAGCAGCACCGCGCCCATGCCCTGCAGCACCCGCGTGCCCACGCCCACCAGGGACAGCAGGCGCGTGATCTCCATCGCCGGGGCGGCGGCCTGCATCCGGGTGATGGCATTGATGTAGCGCGGGAAGCCGATCGC
>CALRYD010000014.1:0-81541 GCA_943372305.1 Hydrogenophaga intermedia
GCACCTCCAGCAAGGCCGCAGACGGGTCGCCCCGGAAATCAGTGCCCAGCTTGTCGATCTCGTCCAGCAGGAACAGAGGATTGCGCGTGCCGACTTTGGACAGACTTTGCAGCACCTTGCCCGGCATGGCGCCGATGTAGGTGCGGCGATGTCCACGGATCTCGGCTTCGTCGCGCATGCCGCCCAGCGCCATGCGCACGTACTTGCGGCCGGTGGCCTTGGCCACGGACTGCCCCAGCGAGGTCTTGCCAACCCCTGGTGGGCCGACCAGACACAGGATCGGCGCCTTGACCTTGTCCACGCGCTGCTGCACCGCAAGGTATTCGAGGATGCGGTCCTTGACCTTGTCCAGACCGTAATGGTCTTCGTTGAGCACGTCCTCGGCATGGGCCAGGTCGTGCTTGATCTTGGTCTTCTTGCTCCAGGGCAATGCCACCAAAGCGTCGATGTAGTTGCGCACCACGGTGGCCTCGGCCGACATGGGCGACATCAGCTTGAGCTTCTTGAACTCGGCCTCAGCCTTTTTGCGGGCTTCGGCCGGCATCTTGGCCAGCTTGATCTTTTTCTCGATCTCTTCGATGTCGGCGCCCTCTTCGCCTTCGCCGAGCTCTTTCTGGATCGCCTTGACCTGTTCGTTGAGGTAGAAGTCGCGCTGGTTCTTCTCCATCTGGCGCTTGACGCGGCCACGGATCTTCTTGTCGACATTGAGGATGTCGACCTCGCGCTCGAGCTGCTCGAACAGGTTTTCCAGCCGCTTGTTCACCGGGTCGAGGTCCAGCACCACCTGCTTGGATTCGAGCTTGAGCGGCAAGTGCGCAGCAATGGTGTCGGCCAGACGCCCCGGGTCGTCGATGCTCGATATCGAGGTCAGGATCTCGGACGGAATCTTTTTGTTGAGCTTGACGTACTGATCGAACTGCTGCATGACCGCACGGCGCAGGGCTTCAAGCTCCGTGGCGTGGCCTTCGGAGCGTTCCTGGACCGGATCGACCGGCGCGACGCTGGCGACGAAATGGCTCTCGCCGTCCCGGATGGACAGCACCTTGGCGCGCTGAACACCTTCGACCAGCACCTTCACCGTGCCATCGGGCAGCTTGAGCATCTGCAGGATGGTGGCGACACAGCCCATTTCGAACATGTCTTCGGTGGACGGCTCATCCTTGGCGGCAGCCTTTTGCGCCACCAGCATGATGCGGCGCTCGGCTTCCATGGCCGACTCCAGTGCCTTGATGCTTTTGGGGCGTCCCACGAACAAGGGGATGACCATGTGCGGGAAGACCACCACATCGCGCAGGGGCAACAGGGGCAGGTCAACCGGCGTACTGGGCAGTGGGATTTGTCCGGACATGTGTGAACCTCAACAGATAGGACTGGGTGGCGGGCTCCGCACAGGGATACCCGCAACCGGATGCAACGAAAGACCGCTCAGGCCTGCTTGGCCGCTTCGCGGTACACCAGCAGAGGCGCCTTGTTCTCTTCGATGGTGGATTCGTCCACCACCACTTTTTCCACGTTGCTCATGCCTGGCAGATCGAACATGGTGTCGATCAGCGCGTTTTCCAGTATTGAGCGCAGACCGCGTGCACCGGTCTTGCGCGCCAGCGCCTTGCGCGCAATGGCCTTGAGAGCGGCGGGTCGCACTTCAAGCTCAGCACCTTCCATCGACAGCAGGCGCGAGAACTGTTTGACCACCGCGTTTTTGGGTTCGGTCAGGATTTCGACCAGAGCGTCTTCGCTGAGTTCCGCCAGGCTGGCGATCACTGGCAAGCGCCCGACCAGTTCCGGGATGAGCCCAAACTTGATCAGGTCCTCGGGCTCGATGTCCTTGAACGACTCGGTCAGGCTGCGCTGCTGCTTGCTCTTGACCACGGCACCAAAGCCCATGCCAGACGCCTCTGTGCGGTTCTCGATGATCTTCTCGAGACCCGCGAAGGCACCGCCACAGATGAACAGGATGTTGGTGGTGTCGACCTGCAGAAAATCCTGGTTGGGATGCTTGCGACCGCCCTGGGGAGGCACACTGGCCATGGTGCCTTCCACCAGTTTGAGCAAGGCCTGCTGCACGCCTTCACCCGACACGTCGCGGGTGATGGAAGGGTTGTCGGACTTGCGTGTGATCTTGTCGATCTCGTCGATGTAGACGATGCCTTGCTGGGCGCGCTCGACGTCGTAGTTACAGCTTTGCAGCAGCTTGGCGACGATGTTTTCAACGTCCTCGCCCACGTAGCCCGCTTCCGTGAGCGTGGTGGCGTCGGCCATCACGAAGGGCACGTTGAGCATGCGCGCCATGGTCTGTGCCAGCAGCGTCTTGCCTGAACCGGTGGGACCGATCAGCAGGATGTTGCTCTTGGCCAGTTCCACGTCATCCTTGCGAGCGCTCTGTTTGTGGCGCAGCCGCTTGTAGTGGTTGTAGACCGCCACGGCCAGCGCGCGTTTGGCGGGGTCCTGCCCGATCACGTACTGGTCGAGGTTGGACTTGAGCTGCGCCGGCGTGGGCAGGTCATCGCCCTGCGCCTTCACGGCGTCCAGCCCAGGCAGTTCGTCGCGGATGATGTCGTTGCACAGCTCGATGCATTCATCGCAGATGAACACCGAGGGACCGGCGATCAGCTTCTTGACCTCGTGCTGGCTCTTGCCACAAAACGAGCAGTAGAGCGCTTTTTCACTGGAGGCGGCTTTTTTGTCGGCCATGGAAGGGGGTCAGTAGACGGTAATGGAGGCGTCGGGACAATGATATTCCAACGCCTCATGGGCCCAAATGCCCGAAAAGCACCCCTTTTGGCGCAAATCCGGGCGTTTGGGGCCTGCTTTGGAGCTTCAGCGGGCCAATCAGCCCGCGCGCTTGTCGATGACTTTGTCGATCAGGCCGTACTCGGCCGACTCGGCGGCCGACAGGTAGTAGTCACGCTCCGTGTCGCGCTCGATCTTCTCCAGCGGCTGCCCGGTGCGCTCGGCCAGGATCTTGTTGAGCTGCTCACGGGTCTTGAGGATTTCGCGCGCGTGGATCTCGATCTCGGTCGCCTGCCCCTGGGTACCGCCCAGCGGCTGGTGGATCATGACTTTCGAGTTGGGCAGCGCAAACCGCTTGCCCTTGGCGCCAGCGGCCAGCAGGAAGGCACCCATGCTCGCGGCCATGCCGGTGCACAGGGTGGACACATCGGGCTTGATGAAATTCATGGTGTCAAAAATCGCCATACCGGCACTCACGGAACCACCAGGCGAGTTGATGTAGAACGAAATGTCCTTGTCCGGGTTCTCGCTCTCCAGGAACAGCAACTGGGCTACCACCAGATTCGCCGACTGATCGTTGACCGGGCCGACCAGGAAGATCACGCGCTCCTTGAGCAGGCGCGAATAGATGTCGTAAGCACGCTCGCCGCGGCCCGACTGCTCGATCACCATGGGCACCATGCCCAAACCCTGGATATCCATTGCGCTCATGCGTTTCTCCGTGTAATGCGTTGCGATGTGACGCTACTGTAACCAACCCGACAAGGCCGCCATGGCCCGTCGGACTTCGACCCTGGGTGCATATGGCGTGCCCGCCCCGGAACGCAAGGTCCCGGCAAAAAAAAGGGCGGATCGCTCCGCCCTTGTTCGTCCGGCAACCGGGTCAGGATCAGGCCTGACCCATCAGCTCGTCGAACCCGATCGCCTTGTCGGTGACCTTGGCCTTGGACAGCACGAATTCGGTCACGTTGTTCTCGATCACGATCGCCTCGACTTCGGCCATGCGGCGGTTGTCGCTGGTGTACCAGCGCACCACGTCGGCCGGCTTCTCGTAGGAAGCGGCCAGTTCTTCGATGTGGGCCTTGATCTGGTCGGGCGTGGCGTGCAGTTCGTTGGTGCGCACCAGCTCTGCCACCACCAGACCCAGGCGCACGCGGCGCTCGGCCTGGGGGCGGAACAGCTCTTCGGGGATCGGGGCCTTGTCGGCATCCTTCACGCCGCGCTGCTTGAGGTCGGCGCGGGCGCCTTCGACCAGGCGGTCGGCCTCGGCCTGCACGATGGACTTGGGCAGGTCCAGCTCGGCGGCAGCGGCCAACGCATCCATCGCGGCCTGCTTGTTGCGGGCCAGCACGCGCTGCTTGACTTCGCGCTCCAGGTTCTTCTTGATGTCGGCGCGCAGAGCCTCGACCGTGCCTTCGGCAATGCCCAGCGACTTGGCCAGGGCCTCGTCCACTGCCGGCAGGTGGGCGGCTTCGATCTTGTTGAGCGTCACCAGGAAGTCGGCGGTCTTGCCGGCCACTTCCTTGCCGTGGTAGTCGGCCGGAAAGGCCAGCGGGAAGGTCTTGGACTCGCCCGCCTTCATGCCGCGCACGGCGTCTTCGAATTCCTTGAGCATCTGGCCGTCGCCGACGATGAACTGGAAGCCTTCGGCCTTGCCGCCTTCGAACGGCTCGCCGTCGATCTTGCCGGCGAAGTCGATGGTCACGCGGTCGGTGTCCACGGCGGCCTGGTCGGCGGCGCGCTGGGCAAAGCTGCGGCGCTGCTTGCGCAGGATGTCCAGCGTGCGGTCGATGGCGGCATCGGTCACGTCAGCAGAGACTTTCTCCACTTCGGCAGCGGACAGGTCACCGATCTTGACGTCGGGATACACCTCGAACACAGCATCAAACGTCAGCTCGCCTTCGGGAGCGCCTTCCTTCTCGGTGATCTTGGGCTGGCCGGCCACGCGCAGCTGCGCTTCGTTGGCGGCGGCGGCAAAGGCCTCGCCCACCTTGTCGTTCATCACTTCGTAGTGAACGGAATAGCCGTACTGCTGGGCCACCACGCTCATGGGCACCTTGCCGGGACGGAAACCGTCCATTTTGACCTTGCGCGCCACTTCTTTCAGGCGCTTGGTCACCTCGTTCTGGATCACGTCGGCCGGCAACGTCAGCGTGATCTTGCGCTCGAGCTTTTCCAGGGTTTCAACAGTCACGGTCATGGTTATCTCCAATCAGGGAAGGCGGTCGGCCACGAGGGTCAACCGGTGAGGATCTGGTCGTCTGTGAGGTGGTGCGCGGGGGGGGACTCGAACCCCCACACCATTGCTGGCGTCAGGACCTAAACCTGGTGCGTCTACCAATTTCGCCACCCGCGCGCCTGACACACGGCGCCCCGAAAGGCGCCGCTGACGGCAACCTTCTATTGTAGCCGCAGGCCTCAGACCGGTCGGCGCACGCGGAACCAGGCCGCATACATGGCCGGCAAGGCCAGCAACGTCAGCACGGTGGCCACGATCAGGCCGCCCATGATGGCCACCGCCATCGGCCCCCAGAACACGCTGCGCGAAAGCGGGATCATGGCCAGCACCGCAGCCGCGGCCGTCAGCACAATGGGACGCATGCGGCGCACCGACGCCTCGACCACGGCGTCCCAGGCCGGCACGCCGCGCGCACGGTCCTGCTCGATCTGGTCGATCAGGATCACAGAGTTGCGCTGGATCATGCCCATGAGCGCGATCACACCCAGCAGGGCCACGAAACCGAACGGCCGGTTGAGCAGCAGCAGCGCACCGGCCACGCCGGCCATGCCCAGCGGGCCGGTCAGGAACACGAGCAGCGCCCGGCTGAAGCTCTGCAACTGCAGCATGAGCAGGGTGAACACGATGAACAGCATGACCGGCAGGCCGGCGGCGATCGATGAGGAGCCCTTGCTGCTCTCTTCCACCGAGCCCGCGACTTCGACGCGGTAGCCGCCCAGGCCCTGGCTGTGCCAGCGGGCTTCGGCCGCGCGCAGGGCTGGCAGCAGCTGGCCGGTGACGGTGGCGCCCTGCAGGCCTTCGACCACGTCGCCCTGCACCGTGACCGCGAACTCCCGGTTTTCGCGCCACATCACGCCGGGCTCCCAGTCAAACACCGGGCGGGCAATCTGCAGCAGCGGAATGGTCCTGCCGCTGGCGGTGGGCAGGTTCGCATTGGCCAGGCTGGTGAGCGCGTCGCGTTCGGCCAGGGGCTGGCGCAGCACGATGTCGATCAGTTTGTCGCCGTCGCGGTACTGCCCGATGGTGGAGCCGGCCAGCAAGGTGCGTGCGGCCTGCGCAATGGACTGGCTGGACACCCCCAGTGCTCGCGCCTTGGCCTGGTCCACTTCCAGCCGCAGGGCCTTGACGGATTCGTTCCAGTTGTCGTTGACCCCGCGCATGTTCGGGCTGCTGCGCAAGGTTTGCTTGACCTCGTCGGCCAGGCCCCGCAGCACCACCGGGTCGGGGCCGACCACGCGGAACTGCACCGGATACGGCACCGGCGGCCCATTGGCCAGCAGCTTGACGCGACCTCGAACCTCGGGGAATTCGCTGGCCAGCAGCGCCGGCACCTGATGGCGCAGCACCTCGCGGGCCTTGAGGTCCTGCGGCAGCAGGATCAGCTGGGACACGTTGCTCTGCGGAAAAATCTGGTCGATGGGCAGGTAGAAACGCGGCACACCCGAGCCCACCCAGGCGGTCACGCTGGTCACGCCCGGCAGACGCGTCAGGCGTTGCTCCACGCGGCGGGTCACCTCGTCGTTGGCGGCCATGCTGGCGCCTTCTGGCAGCCACACGTCAACCAGGATTTCCGGTCGGCTCGAATCGGGAAAGAACTGCTGCTGCACCTTGCCCATGCCCACCATGCCCAGGACAAAAGTGGCGATCGTCAGGCCGATGGTGATCCAGCGGTGCTGCACGCACCAGTCCACCAGGGCGCGAAAACGCACATAGAACGGACCATCAAACACTTCGTGGGCTGGGCCGACATGGGGTTGGACCTTGAGCAGCTTCACGCCCAGATAGGGCACGAACATGACAGCGACCACCCAGGAAATGATGAGCGCCGCAGCGGTGACGCCGAAGATGGCAAAGGTGTACTCGCCGACGGTGGACTGGGCCATGCCGATGGGCAGGAAGCCGGCCGCCGTGATCAGCGTGCCGGTCAGCATGGGCATGGCGGTGGCCTCCCAGGTGAAGGTGGCCGCCTTCATCATGGTGTAGCCCTCTTCGAGTTTGCGCACCATCATTTCCACCGCGATGATGGCGTCGTCCACCAGCAGGCCCAGGGCGATGATCAGCGAGCCCAGTGAGATCTTGTGCAGGCCGATGCCCCAGTACCGCATGACCAGGAAGGTGATGGCCAGCACCAGCGGGATGGTGATGAACACCACCAGACCCGGCCGCACGTCCAGGATGTAGCGGCGCCAGCCGGTCCCACCTTCGCGCTTGTGCAGACCCAGCGCCAGGAAGCTCACCGCCAGCACGATGAGCACCGCCTCGATCAGCACCTTGACGAATTCGTTGACCGACCGGCTCACCGCCGCCGGCTGGTCCTGCACCTGCACCAGCTGCATGCCCGCGGGCAACGTCGCTTCAATGTCGGTCACCGCGGCTTTCAAGGCCTTGCCCAGGGCGATGATGTCGCCGCCCTTGGACATGGAAATGCCCAGCGCGATGCTGTCTTGTCCGTTGTGGCGCACCAGCGTCTGCGCCGGGTCGGCGTAACCCAGACCGATCTGCGCGATGTCGCCCAAGCGGATCTGCGTGCCGTTGGCCGCGCGGATGGGCATGGCACGCAACTGCTCGACCGAGTTGAACGCGCCCCCCACGCGCACCTGCACCACGTCGTGCGGTGCCTGCACCGCGCCGGCGGATTCCAGCGCGTTCTGCTGGCCCAGTGCGGCCAGCACCTGCGGCATGTCCAGGCCCAGCGTGGCCAGGCGCTTGTGCGAGATCTCGACGTACAGCTTCTCGTCCTGCGCGCCGAACAGCTCGACTTTGTTGACGTCCTTGACGCGCAGCAGGCGCTGGCGCACCTCGTCGGCCACATCCTTGCGTTCGGCCGGCGTGAAGCCTTCGCCTTGCAGCGCGTAAATGACACCGAACACATCGCCGAATTCGTCGTTGTAGAACGGCCCCACCACCCCTTGCGGCAAGGTGGCGCGCATGTCACCGATCTTCTTGCGCACCGTGTACCAGATCTGCGGCACCTCGGCCGGCTTGGACGCATCCTTGATCTGGAAAATGATCAGCGTCTCGCCGGGCTTGGAGTAGCTGCGGATCTTGTCGGCGTAGGGCACCTCCTGCAGCGTCTTTTCCAGCCGGTCGGCCACCTGCTGTGACATCTGCTGCGCGGTGGCACCCGGCCAGTAGGCCCGCACCACCATGGCCCGGAAGGTGAACGGCGGGTCTTCGTCCTGGCCGAGCTGGAAGTAGGCCGCCACCCCCAGCAGCATCAGCACGATCATCAGGTAGCGCGTGAAGGCCTGGTGGTCCAGTGCCCACTGCGAGAGGTTCAGCCGCTCGATCCAGGTAGACGGCTCGCCCGTGTGGGCATGGGAAGCGTTGTTTTGCATGCCGGGCCTCAGTTCGCTGCCGCGGCCGCTGCGCCAAATCGGGTGACCTTCTGCCCCGCCGACAGCACATGCACGCCTGCGGCCACCACCTCTTCACCGGCCTCCAGGCCCGAGGCCACCAGCATGTCATTGCCATCGGCGCCGGCCAGTTGCACCGTGCGGGGTTGCACCGTGCTGGAGGTAGGGTCGAACACCCAGACCGAGGTACCGCCAGCGGCACCGGCCGCGCGCATCAGGGCGCTGGTGGGCAGCTTGATCGCCGCAGTGCCTGCGCTGGCGGCCAGCGCGACATAGGCGGTGGAACCCAGCGGAATGGCGGCATCGGCCGGCAGGGCGAGCTTGACCTGGTAGGTGCGCGTGACCGGGTCGGCGCTGGCGGCCACCTCGCGCACGGTGCCGCTCAATGGCGCAGCGGCGGGGCCGCCCTGCGCCGCGGACCACAGACGCACTTGCGCAGTGGTGCCGGGCTTCACGGCCGACAGCCGGTCTTCGGGCACGGCAAACACCACGTCGCGTGCGCCATCGCGCGCCAGGCGCACCACCGGCGTGCCCGCGGCCACCACCTGCCCCACCTCCGCATCCACCGCCACCACCACGCCGGTCGCGTCGGCCAGCAGGCGGGCGTAGCTGGCCTGGTTGCCCTGCACCGCTCCCTGCGCCCGCGCCTGGCGCAGGCTGGCTTCAGCCGCATCGAGTGCCGCCTGGCGGCGCTCCAGTTCGGCGCCACTGATGAAGCCCTGCGCTTTGAGTTCTGTGAACCGCCTGAGGTCGGCCGCGGCCAGGTCGCGCTGGGTTTGCGCCGCACTCACCTGGGCTTGCGCCGCCTGGCTCACCAGGCTCAGGTCGCTCGCATCCAGCTGGGCCAGCAGTGCGCCGGCCTGCACCCGCTGTCCCACCTCGGCCGGGCGCTGCACCAGTTTGCCGCCGACGCGAAAACCCAGGCGGGACTCGACCCGTGCCTTCACCTCACCGGCGTACTCCTGCTGGGCCCCGGCGGCGCTTGCGCTCACCGTCATGAGCTTGACGGCACGGATCGGCTCTTGCGGCGGCTCGGGCTTGGAGCAGGCCACCAGCAGCAGGGACAGCGTCGAAACCAGCAGGATGGAAGGGTGTTTCATGGCGTGAACAAGGATGAGGCCGGCCAAAGCGGGAATGGGATGGACCCACAATAGGGCCGCCAGCCCGGTGAACAGGTGGCCCTGACTGAGGCTCAACCGACACCGCCCAAATTAATGACCAACCGGTTAGTAAGCAAAATTGTAGTGCAATCGAAGGCTTCGGCCTTGCGCTGATCTCGCGCCACGCCGCCACAACCGGGGCGCGGTCTCGCCAAGCCCCTCAACAGCCCCGCCCCTGCAAACCCCCGTTCATGACGTCCCGCGACACACAATTCGCACCCTCCCCCCAACCACCTGCCCACCCTCCCACGGCTGTGGCCCCGTTGTCAGCGGGGGTCGGGCACTACGAGAACTTCCCGGTGGCGTCCTGGCTGTGTCCACCCGCCCTGCGCCCAGCGGTGGTCGCCCTGTACCACTTTGCGCGCACGGCCGACGACCTGGCCGACGAAGGGGACATGAGCACCGGCGACCGCCTCGCCCTGCTGGCGGCCTACCGCCAGGCGCTGGATGGCTGCCTGGCCGGCCAGACCGATGCGCAAGCCTGGCCCCAGGTGTTCGGCCCACTGGCGCAGGCCGCGAAAGCGCACCGCCTGCCCGCACAACTGCTGCACGACCTGATCAGCGCTTTCGAACAGGACGTGCGCCACACCGCGGCCGGACATGTGTACGCCGACACCGCCGAACTGCTGGCCTACTGCCGCCTTTCGGCCAACCCGGTCGGGCGCCTGTTGCTGCACCTGTACGGCATCGCCGACGCGCCGTCGCTGGCGCAAAGCGACGCGGTGTGCAGCGCGCTGCAGCTGATCAACTTCTGGCAGGACATTTCGGTGGACCACCCCCGCGGGCGCCACTACCTGCCCACCGACGCACTGGCCCGCCACGGCTTGGCGCTGACCGACTTTGCCGGGGCTGGCGAGCCCGCGGTGCAGGCGCGTTGCCAGGCCCTGGTGGCCGAGCTGTGCGCGCAGGCGCGGGCGCTGATGCGGCAAGGCGCCCCGCTGGCGCGGTGCATTCCGGGCCGGGCCGGCTGGGAACTGCGCCTCGTGATCCAGGGCGGCCTGCTCATCCTGGACAAGATAGCCGCCACCGGCCACCGCAGCTGGCTGGAGCGCCCCACCGTGGGCAAGGCCGATGTGCCCTTGCTGCTGTGGCGCGCGCTGGTGCGCTGAGGCGCGCTCCGCTCAGGCCGCGTCGGCCGGCAGGCTGAACCCGAAGCTGGCGCCCTGACCCGGGCGGGCCGTGGCCCAGACGCGGCCACCGTGGCATTCGACGATGCGCCGCACCATGGCCAGGCCCACACCCAGCCCGGGCGCCGGCCCACCCTGAGCGCGCTGGAACAGGCCGAACAGCTCGGCGGCCTTTTCAGGCTCGAAGCCCAGCCCGTTGTCGTGAACAAAGTAAGCGTGGCCACCGGGTACGGGCTCGTAGCCAATCTCGATGCGCGGCTGTCCGTGGCTGCGGGCGTGGCGCCACGCGTTGTCCAGCAACTCCTGCCAGACGCGACGCAGCAGGGCCGCATCGGCCTGGGCGGGCGGCAGGTCGCGGGCCACGACGCAAGCCACCCGAGCGCCGCGGCTGCCTTCGTCCAGCTCTCGGATGAGCGAGCGCACCAGATCGGTGGTGCTGACCGCCTGAACTTGCAGGTCTTCGGCCTGCAGCCGGGCCAGGGCCGAGACCGATTCCATCAGGTGCTGCAGGCGCCGGCTGGAGTCGAGCACCTTGTGCGCCAGGCGCGCGGCCTGCTCCGGCTGCTCGGCATAGGCCGTGTCGGTGAGCAGCTGGGCGTAACTCGCCACGTGCCGCAGCGAAGTGCGCAGGTCGTGGGCGAGCGCGTGCGAGATGTCGCGCAGGGTCTGTTCGGCCGATGCCAGACGGGCGGCCTGCGGCGCGTCGGCCGAGGGACTGGGCCCGGCTCCAGATGCGGGCGCCGTGGTCTGAGGGCGCAAAGCAAGCGGGTGCTGGAAATCGCGTGGGGAAGGCATGAAAAAGGCTTGTGGACGAATGCGAAAAGCTGACTCCCAAACGAACCCGCGACAGTAACGCCTGAGCGCATGCAAACCTTTGTACGCTTCGACGCCAGACGCCATCTTGCCCCCAAATCAGCGTCGAATGTGACGGTGCTCGCAGTTTGCCCGCCACGCTGACGTGTGTCCTGTGGCGAACCGTCCACATGATCCTGCCAGCTCACAAAGCCCGCCGCCTGCGTTGGCCCGCCACTGGCCAGCGCACCGCACAGCAGCCGCCAGCCCCGTGACAAAGGCCACGTGAATAGCGCGCACTGACCTACAGACGGCAGGCTGCATGCCGATTCCACCCTTACGACAGGTGTTGGACCGTCGACCCGCCCGCTGCCTGGCCCGCCCCGGTCACGCTGTGCCCTTCTCTGCGCATCCCGCTCCCCTGCCCCCTCCATGCCTGCTGCACCGCCACCCGACACCGTCCAACGCTGCCAGCTGTGTGCCGCACGGCTGAGCTGCCTGGTCGGCGTGCTCCCACAAGGACATCGCGACCGGCTGGACCCGATGCTGCGCGAACTGGGATTCCGCAAGGGCGAGATCTTGCAGACCGAAGGCCTCGCCACTGCCGTGGTGCGCACCGTCAAGCTGGGCACGGTCATGCTCACCCGCACCGGGCCGGATGGCGCGCACCACCCCGTGGCCCTGGTCGGCCGGGGCCATCTGCTGGGCATGTGGGGACTGCTGGACAAACCCACCCAGGTCGGCGCGCAGGCCCTGTCGGCCGGGCGCGTGTGCGAACTGCCCGTCGCAGCGTTTCGTCACACGCTGCACCAGGACCCCGCCCTGCTGGATGCCCTGCACCACCAGATGGCCAACGCTTTCGCCCGCCTCGCCGACTGGAGCCAGGTCATGCGCCTGCGCGGCCTGCCGAGCCAGTTGATGGCCACCTTGATGCTGCTGGCACTCGAACAGGGCAGCCGCACGGTGCACCTGCCCAGCCAGGTGGCGCTGGCGGCGCTGCTGTCCACCTCACGCGAATCGGTGGCACGCGCGCTGCGCCGGCTGGAACTCGATGGTCACTTGCGCCGCATCGACCGGTGGTACGCCGAGCTCGGCGCCGACGTGCGAGCGGTTTTCGAGAAGACGGTGAAACTGCCCTGAGCCACGGCTGCAACACCCCAATCTGGTGCACATAGGGCGAAACAGCCACCCCAGCGGCCCAGGACGACGGGACTTCTGAACCAAGTGTCAATATTTATTGACATACAAGTTCGTCACAAATATCGGAAAAGTTGCGTCTGTGCCATACTGAAATCCATGGCACAAGCATTCCCCTTCTCCGCGATCGTGGGTCAGGACGAGATGAAAACGGCGATCTTGATCGCCGCCATCGACCCGAGCATCGGCGGCGTGCTCGTGCTCGGTGATCGCGGCACCGGCAAATCGACCGCGGTGCGCGCCCTGGCCGCGCTGCTGCCCAAAATCAAGGCCGTGACCGGCTGCCGTTATGGCTGCGACCCGGCGGACGGCGCCAGCCGCTGTGCCGATTGTGCTGCGCTGCGGCCTGCGGGCGCCCCCCCCAAATCGCACCAAATCCCCGTGCCGGTGGTCGACCTGCCGCTGGGCGCGACCGAGGACCGGGTGGTCGGTGCGCTGGATCTGGAGCGCGCGCTGTCGCAGGGCGTGAAGGCCTTCGAGCCCGGCCTGCTGGCCCAGGCGAACCGGGGCTTTCTCTATATTGATGAGGTCAACCTGCTGGAAGACCACCTGGTGGACCTGCTGATCGACGTCGCCGCCTCGGGCGAAAACGTGGTCGAGCGCGAGGGCCTGTCGGTGCGCCACCCAGCGCGCTTCGTGCTGGTGGGCAGCGGCAACCCCGAAGAAGGCGAGCTGCGCCCGCAGCTGCTGGACCGTTTCGGTTTGTCGGTGGAAGTGAAAACGCCCGAGCTGCTGGGCGAACGGGTCGAGGTGGTGCGCCGCCGCGATGCGTTCGAGCAGGACCGCGAGGCGTTCATCGCGCAATGGAAGAAGGAAGACGAGCGCATCCGCCGCAAACTGGTGGCGGCCCGCGCGCGTCTGGCCGAGGTGGCCATCCCCGACGTGGCTCGCGAGCGCGCCGCCGCCCTGTGCATGGCGCTGAGCACCGATGGCCTGCGGGGCGACCTGACCCTCATTCGCGCCGCCCGTGCATTGGCGGCGCTGCAGGGCGACGCCGCCGTGGGTGACGCGCATTTCCGCCGCGTCGCCGGCCCGGCCCTGCGCCACCGGCTGCGTCGCAACCCGCTGGACAACGCCGGATCGAGCGCACGCGTGGAGCGTGCGGTAAATGAGCTTTTGAGGTGAATACGTTCCCCCCCGCGCCGCTTCGCGTCACCCCCCCAGGGGGGCGGCACTGGCCGTCCGGCAAAGCCGGCCCGGCGGTGCCCTGGGTGGCGTTACTTCTCTCGATGCAGACGGCGCTCCGGAAGAGCGATTGACATGAAGCCCCTCCAGCCTACCGGCCTCAGCGCTCGCGCGGCGCTCGCGGCGGCGCTGCTAGCGGTGGATCCGGTGGGTCTGGGAGGCGCTGCATTGCGCACTGCGCCAGGCCCGCTGCGCGACCAGTGGCTCGCGCTGCTGCGCGGGCTGCTGCCCGACACGACGCCGTTTCTGCGCGTGCCGCTGAGCGCGGGCGACACCGCCCTGCTCGGCGGCCTGGACCTGTCGGCCACGCTGCACGCCGGCCGGCCGGTGGCGCAGCGCGGGCTGCTGGCGCGGGCCGATGGCGGTTTTCTGCTGCTGGCCATGGCCGAACGGGTGGGACCCGGCACGGCCTCGCACCTGGCCGCTGCGCTGGACACCCACCAGGTGGCGCTGGAGCGCGACGGCCTGACCGAGCGTTGCCCGGCTCGGCTGGCCCTGGTGGCGCTGGACGAAGGCGCCAGCGACGAAGAACGCATGCCCGCCACCCTGCTCGACCGGCTGGCCTTTCACCTGCTGCTGGACCCGGCGACCGATGGTGAAGAAGCCGTTCACTGGGCGGCGCAGGATATTCAGGATGCACGCGGGCGGCTGTCGCAGGTGAGCGTGCCGGACGCCGTGTTGCAAAGCCTGTGCGGCGCGTCGCTGGTGTGGGGCGTGGACTCGCTGCGCGCGCCGCTGCTGGCCCTGCGCGCCGCCCGCGCCGCCGCCGCGCTGGCGGGTCTGGACGCCGTGGACGAAACCCATGCCACGCTGGCGGCCAGCCTGGTGCTGGCACCGCGCGCCACGCGGATGCCCAGCGCCGAACCGCCGGCCGATGCCGAGCAGCCCGCCGCCGACGCCTCACCCCCAGAAACTCAAAACGCCGACGCGGGACAACCGCAGGATCAGCCGCCTGCCGAACCACCCGGCAACGACACCGCCGCCGAACCGCCGCCCGACCCGGACGCCGCCCCGCAGGCCTTGGAAGACCGGCTGGTCGAGGCCGTCCGCGCCGCTATCCCGCCCGGCCTGCTGGCGGCATTGCAATTGGGCCAAGCAAGACAAGCCCGCGCAGCAGCGGCCGGTCGCTCTGGCGCCGCCATGAAGCACCAGCACCGGGGCCGCCCGGTCGGCACGCGGCGCGGCGAGCCGCGATCCGGCGCGCGCCTGCACATCCTCGAAACCCTGCGCGCGGCCGCACCCTGGCAGCGCTTGCGCCAGCAGGTCAGCCCCGGGCCTACGCGCATCCAGGTGCGGCGCGAAGACTTCCACATCGTGCGCTACCGACAGCACCGCCCCACCACCACGGTGTTCGTGGTCGACGCTTCGGGTTCGGCCGCGCTGCACCGGCTGGCCGAGGCCAAGGGCGCGGTCGAGCTGCTGCTGGCCGAGTGTTATGTGCGGCGCGACCGGGTGGCCGTCCTCGCGTTCCGCGGGCCGGGCACCGAACTGCTGCTGCCGCCAACCCGTTCGCTCGCGCGCGCCAAGCGCAGCCTGAGCGCCCTGCCCGGCGGTGGCGGCACGCCGCTGGCCTCGGGCATCGAGGCGGCGGGCGAACTGGCCGCGCAGCTGGCGCGACAGGGCGACACACCCATCGTGGTCTTGCTGACCGACGGCCGCGCCAACATCGCCCGCAGCGGTGTGCCCGGCCGGGCCGCCGCCACTGAAGACGCGCTGGCCGCCGCGCAGGCCTTTCGCCTTGGCGGCTGCAGCGCCCTATTGATCGACACCTCGCCCCAGCCCGCCGACGCAGCGCTGGTGCTCGCCCAGGCCATGGGTGCAGCCTATGTGCCGCTGCCGCACGCCGGGGCCGAGGGCCTCTCGCGTGCCGTGCAACTGGCCTCAAAGCCTGCGCGCTGAACGCCATGGTCCGCCCGCTCGACTGGCAACGGGACGGCCCACACTGGCCGCACGCTGGACACAGCCGGTTCGTGCAGTCCGGAGGACTGCACTGGCACGTGCAGCGCTTCGACGGCCCGACCCCGGACGCGCCCTGCGCGTTGCTGTTGCATGGCACCGGCGCGTCCACCCATTCGTGGCGCGGTCTCGCGCCCCTGCTCGCCCAACACGTCCAGGTGCTCAGCATGGACCTGCCCGGCCACGCCTTCACCGGCCTGCCGCCGGGGCGCGCGGGCGCGCCGCAGCTCTCGCTGCCCGGCATGGCGCGCGCGGTGCACGGCCTGCTGCACAAGCTGGGCTGCACACCGGCGTTGGTGGTGGGCCATTCGGCAGGGACCGCCGTGGCGATCCGCATGGCGATCGACGGCCTGATCCAGCCCCGGCTGCTGGTGGGCCTGAACGCCGCGCTGCTGCCGCTGGGCGGTCTGGCGGGCCAGCTGTTTGCACCCGCAGCCAAGCTGATGGCCTCGGCGCCGTTTGTGCCACGACTCTTTGCCCGGCACGCTCAAACGCCCGCCGCCTTGCAACGCCTGCTGGACAGCACCGGCTCGACCCTGGACCGGGAAGGCACCGAGCTGTACCGCTGCCTCGTGGCCAGCCCCGACCACGCGGCCGGTGCGCTGGGCATGATGGCCAACTGGGACCTGCAAGCCTTCGCGCGCGACCTGCCCCGCTTGGCCACGCCGCTGTTGTTGATGGTGGGGGACCAGGACCGCACCGTGCCACCGGCCCAGGCCGCGCAGGTGCTGGCGCGGCTCTCGCCCGCGGCGCGCGGCCGCTGCATCACCCTGCCCGGGCTGGGCCACCTGGCGCACGAAGAGCAACCCGCGCTGGTGGCCGGTCACATCGTCAAAGCGTTTCAGGACGTGCAGGTGGCCAGCGCATGACCGCCCCCTCGGCGCCACTCTGGACCCCGGCCTTGCCCGACGCGCCGGAGCGCCATTTCTGCACCGACTGCGGCCTCTCGCGCACAGAGAACCCCAAGCGCTGCGGCCAGGCCTGCCAGTTCATCCACCCCGACTACCCGGCGCTGGAAGCCCGCGTGCATGGGCGCGCGCGGCGACTGCCCGCACCGGGTGAAACCGGCAAAAGCGGCGACGACGAACTCTTCTTCGGACCTTTTCAACAGATGCTGCAGGCCAGCCTGAAGCAACCCCTGGCCGGCGCGCAGTGGACCGGCATCACCACACGGATCGCGCAAAAGCTGCTGGAGGCCGGCGAGGTGGACGCCGTGATCGCCATGGCGCCGCACCCCGACGACCCCTGGCGCCCGCTGCCGGTGCTGGTGACCCGGCCCGAAGACATGGCGCGCTGCCGTGGCATGCGCATGGGCTACGCACCGCTGATCGCGCTGGTCGAGCCCGCGCTGGCGATGGGCCACAAGCGGCTGGCCGTCATCGGCATTCCGTGCCAGATCTACGCCCTGCGCGCCATCCAGCCCGAGCTGGAACGCGAACAAGGTCTGCAGAAACTGGTGGTCATCGGTACACCCTGCTCCGACAACACCACGACCGATCGTTTCCACCAGTTCCTGGCGCTGGTCTCACCAAGACCGCAGGACGTGACCTACCTCGAATTCCGCGCCGACTACCACGTCGAGATCCGCATGAAGGACGGCACGGTGCGCGAAATCCCGTTCCTGCAACTGCCGCTGTCCACGCTGCCGCCCGACTTTTTCCCGATGACCTGCCGCACCTGCGTGGACTACACCAACGTGCTGTCTGACATCACGGTGGGTTACATGGGCGGCCAGGGCGAACAGTGGCTGGTGGTGCGCAACGCCCAAGGCCAGGCGCTGATGGAACTGCTGGGCGATGAAGTGACCACGAAGGCCCCGGGCAGCGCGGGCCAGCGCGCGGGCGCGGTGAAAGGGTTTTTGAAAAACGTGGAGCGCGCCGCCGGCGGGCTGCCGCTTCGCAAGATGCCGAACTGGCTGCGCCCCATCGTGGGCTGGCTGATGCCGCGCGTGGGGCCGCGCGGGCTGGAGTTCGCGCGGGCGCGGGTCGAGATGAAGGCGGTGGAGACCATGGTGCATCTGCAGCGCGAAGCCCCGGCGCGCATGAAGACGATGGTGCCGGAGCATGTGGTGCATCTGGTGCGGCCTTACGGCCTACCACGCTCTGCGGGCACCGACGACAGCGCCGCACCCTAGTTCACGGGAAACGGCCCACCTGCGCCTACCGCAGGCCGGTGTCGCCTCCTATATCCCACGCGCGGCAGGAAGTTCGGGTACGCAGAAGCCATGCCCAAAAGCGATGACCTGACAGCCCCGTAGCCACCAGCGCCACGGCTGAAGCCACAGCAGCACACCCCGAGCCAAGGCGTTCGAGCGCGGAACGGCGAACGCACCGTCCGACCGCTTGTCCCTGCCCACGCCGCGAGGGCAACGAAGGTCGCCACTGGCCTTGCACCCCAGGGAGCCCAAAAACAAAGGGTTTACCCGTGCATTAGAAGAAAAACAGTCACTTTTAATTGACAGAACAAAGTGTCATGTTAAATTGACACCAGTGACTGTCACATGTGGATGGCAGCCACGGCACTCGCCGAGGGGCCCATGGACATGATGTCACGTGTACAGCAGGCGCTGGACCAGCAACTGGCCCTCGCGCACAGTCCCAGCGCCCCGCCACGGCTCATCGCTGCCATGCGGCACGCCGTGTTCCCCGGTGGCGCCCGCATCCGCCCCCAGCTCTGCTTGGCCGTGGCCCAGGCCTGCGGTGAAGACGCTCCCGAACTCACCAACGCCGCGGCCGTGGCCATCGAGCTGCTGCACTGCGCCTCGCTGGTGCACGACGACATGCCCTGCTTCGACGACGCCGACACCCGGCGCGGCCAGCCCACGGTGCACAAGCTCCACGGCGAACCGCTGGCCCTGCTCGCGGGCGACGGTCTGATCGTGATGGCTTTCCAGGCCCTGGCACAGGCTGGCGCGCAACACCCGCATCGGCTGGCCGGACTCATCGCCACTATCTGCACTGGCACCGGCGCACCCGATGGCATCGTGGCCGGACAGGCCTGGGAGTGTGAGCCACGCGCCTCGCTGAGCCGCTACCAGCGCGCCAAGACCGGCGCCCTGTTTGTCGCGTCCACCTGCGCCGGGGCACAAGCGGCCGGGGCCGACCCGAGCGGCTGGCGCGACCTGGGCGAATGCCTGGGCGAGGCCTACCAGGTGGCCGACGACATCCGCGACGTGATGCTGGGCAGCGACGAACTGGGCAAACCCGCCGGCCAGGACGCCCAGCACCACCGACCCAGCGCCGCAGCCGACCTGGGGCTAGTTGGTGCGGTCGAATACTTCCGCGACCTCATGCAGCAAGCGGTGGACGCCATCCCCGACTGCCCGAGCCGCACCGCCATGCGCCACCTGGTGTGGCAAGAGTCCGAACGCCTGATGCCGCAAAGCACTTGCGACCGCATCCACCGCGAACACCCGCACCGCAGCCCCAAAGCCTTGCTCGCCACCCCGGTGGCTGCGCGCGGCGCGCTGGCCTGACCGAGCAAGGGCACACCGCCATGAGCACCCTGCAAACACTCCACCCGTTGCCGGCCTTCGGCGCCCGGCCCTCATGGCGGGAACGGCTGGCCAGCCGCATCGACCGCTGGTCCACCAGCCAGGGCCTGTACCGCTGGGCCTTGTCCTGGCCGCTGTCGCGCTGGGTGGTGCGCCGTCGCTCGGCACGCCTGTTCGAGCTGATGGCCGGCTTTGTGCACACCCAGGTGCTGCTGGCCTGCGTGCGCCTGCGCCTGCTGGAAACCGTGCTGGAAGCCCCACGCACGCTGGACCAGCTGGCCGCCCAGACCGGCCTGCCACAGGCCGGCCTGCAACGCCTGCTCGACTCCGCTGTCTCCATGCGCCTGATGGACCGCCGCAGCGGTGGCCGCTATGGCCTGGGCGCGATGGGCGCACCGGTGGCGGCACACGAAGGCATCCGCGACATGGTGGAGCACAACGCCACCCTGTACGACGACATGCGCGATCCCCTGGCGCTGCTGCGCGACCCCGGCCAGGCGGGCATGCACACATACTGGCCGTACACGCCCAACCAGACCAGCGCCCAGACCGCACCGCCCGCCACCTTCACCCGTTACTCGGCGCTCATGTCGACCTCGCAACGCTTCGTGATCGAGGAGTTGCTGACCGCCTACCCGTTTGCCGACCACCGCCGGGTGCTTGATGTGGGCGGCGGCATGGGCGGCTGGGTCAGCGCGCTGGCCAGCCGGCATCCGCACCTGCGCTGCGATCTGTTCGACCTGCCACCGGTGGCCGCGCTGGCGCAGGCCCACGTGCACAGCCAGGGCCTGGGCGGGCGCATCACCGTTCACGGCGGCAGCTTCACGGCCGATCCGCTGCCCACCGGCGCCGACCTGGTGACGCTGGTGCGCGTGGCACACGACCACGCCGACGACACCGTGCTCACCGTGCTGCGCGCCATCCACACCGCGCTGCCCCTGGGCGGCACCTTGCTGCTGGCCGAGCCCATGGCGCAGAGCGAGGGTCAGAGCCCCAGCGACCCCTACTTCCACTTCTACCTGATGGCCATGGGCTCAGGCCAGCTGCGCACGCCCCAGGCCCTGATGGCGCTGATGGAGACCGCGGGCTTCACACACATCGAGATGGCACCCAACCCGATGCCGCTGCATGCGCAAATTCTGGTGGGCCGCAAGTCCAGGGCGCTGTCCCCGGACCCTGATGCCGCCCCCCGTTTGCACTGACACCCAGCAACGCCCACCACGGATGTCCACCATGCAAGCCCAAGCCGTTGTTTTCCAGAGCCCCTGTCAGCTGTCGGTGCAGACGCTGGCGCTTCGCACCTTGACCGACGGCGACGTGGAAGTGGAAGTGCAATACAGCGGCATCAGCACCGGCACCGAACGCCTGCTCTGGGACGGCAGCATGCCGCCCTTCCCCGGCATGGGCTACCCGCTGGTGCCCGGTTACGAAACGGTGGGCCACGTGGTGCGCACCCAGGGCCCCTGCCAGCTGGCCATCGGCGACCGGGTGTTTGTGCCCGGCTCCTACAGCTTTGAAGGCGTGCACAACCTGTTCGGCGGCGCCGGTTCGCGCCTGGTGGTGCCCGAGAGCCGCGTGGTGAAGGTCCAGAACGACAGCGCCAACGCCGTGCTGCTGGCCCTGGCCGCCACGGCGTACCACACCGTCACCTACGGCGGCACACGCGAACCGGACACACCGCCAGACCTGATCGTGGGCCACGGCGTCATGGGCCGGCTGCTGGCGCGCCTGACCGTCGCCTCTGGCGCCCCGGCCCCGGTGGTCTGGGAAACCCAGGCGCTGCGCCAGAGCTGCGCCGAGGGTTACGACGTGCGGCATCCCGACGACGACGACCGCAAAAACTACCGCGCGATCTACGACGTCAGCGGCGACGCGCAGATCCTGCACAAGGTCATTCCGCGCCTAGACAAGGGCGGCGAGGTGGTGCTGGCCGGCTTCTACCACCAGGACATCTCGTTCGCCTACGCGCCCGCCTTCATGCGCGAAGCCAGCATCCGCGTCGCCGCCGAATGGAAGCGCGCCGACCTGCTGGCCGTGACCGAGCTGGTGAACACCGGGCGCCTGTCGCTCGACGGCCTGATCACCCATACCCAGACGCCGGCACAGGCGCGGGATGCCTACGAGGTCGCCTTCGGCGATCCCCACTGTCTGAAGATGGTCCTCGACTGGAGACATTGAGATGAACGCACCCGACATCAAGAGTCACCCCATCCACTTCCAGGCCCAGCTGCGCCAGGAAGCCGCCATCGAACCCGATCCGGTGCACACCGGCGAAGTGAAGAAAGAAACCCAGATCATCGCGATCTACGGCAAGGGCGGCATCGGCAAGAGCTTCACGCTCGCCAACCTCAGCTACATGATGGCCCAGCAGGGCAAGAAGGTGCTGCTGATCGGCTGCGACCCCAAGAGCGACACCACCAGCCTGCTGTTTGGCGGCCGGGCCTGCCCGACCATCATCGAGACCTCGTCGAAGAAGAAGCTGGCGGGTGAGCCGGTCAAGATTGGCGACGTCTGCTTCAAGCGCGACGGCGTCTACGCCATGGAACTCGGTGGCCCCGAGGTCGGCCGCGGCTGCGGCGGACGCGGGATCATCCACGGCTTCGAACTGCTCGAAAAACTCGGCTTCCACGAGTGGGGCTTCGACTACGTGCTGCTCGACTTCCTGGGCGACGTGGTCTGCGGCGGCTTCGGCCTGCCGATCGCACGCGACATGTGCCAGAAGGTCATCGTCGTGGCGTCCAACGACCTGCAGTCGCTCTACGTGGCCAACAACGTTTGCAGCGCGGTGGAGTATTTCCGCAAGCTCGGTGGCAACGTCGGCGTGGCCGGCATGGTGATCAACCGCGACGACGGCACCGGCGAAGCCAAGGCCTTTGCCGACCAGGTCGGCATCCCGGTGCTCTCGGTCATCCCGGCTGACGACGACATCCGCCGCAAGAGCGCCAGTTACGAAATCATCGGCCATCCGGACTCGGTCTGGGGCCCCATGTTTGCCCAGCTCGCCGCCAACGTGGACGCCTCATCCCCCATGCGTCCGTCCCCGCTGACGCAAGACGGTTTGCTGGGCCTTTTCTCTGCCTCCACGGTGGGGCGCAACGTGGTGCTGGAACCGGCCACCGAGTTCGACATGTGTGGCAAGACCGAAACCGTCAAGCCCACGCTTGAAGTGGTCTACGACGAAGTCTGATTCACAGAAGCCGTCCACAATGAACGCCGTCATTCCGATCATCCCCGCATCCGCTGGCACACTGGCTGGCGGCACCGCCATCGAGGGCGATGGCATGGGCTGCCACGCAGGTGGCGAGACGCTGCTGGCCGCCGCCAAGGCGGCGGGCAAAAGCGAGGTGCTGGCGCAGTACGCGCAGGACTATCCCAAGGGCGAACACGTGGGCCCGCACGACCAGCCGCAGAGCATGTGCCCGGCCTTCGGTTCGCTGCGCGTGGGCCTGCGCATGCGCCGCACCGCCACCATCCTCAGCGGCTCGGCCTGCTGCGTCTATGGCCTGACCTTCACCAGCCACTTCTACGGTGCGCGCCGCAGCGTCGGCTACGTGCCGTTCAACAGCGAATCATTGGTCACCGGCAAGCTGTTCGAAGACATCCGCGAAGCGGTGCACGCCCAAGCCGACCCGGCGCAGCTGGACGCCATCGTCATCATCAACCTCTGCGTGCCCACCGCCAGCGGTGTGCCACTGCAGCTGCTGCCGCCGTCCATCAACGGCGTGCGCATCATCGGCATCGACGTGCCCGGTTTCGGTGTGCCAACGCACGCAGAGGCCAAAGACGTACTGACCGGCGCGATGCTGAAGTACGCACGGCAAGAGGTGTTGGCCGGCCCGGTGCCCGCGCCACGCCAGGCCCGCAGCGACAAACCCACCATCACCTTGCTGGGCGAAATGTTCCCGGCCGACCCGATGCTGATCGCGCAGATGATCGCGCCCATGGGCCTGGCCGTCGGCACCACGGCACCCACCCGCGAATGGCGCGAGCTGTACGCCGCGCTCGACGGCAGCGCGGTCGCCGCCATCCACCCGTTCTACACCGCCAGCATCCGCGAGTTTCAACTGGCCGGCCGCCCGATCGTGGGCTCAGCGCCGGTCGGCGTGGACGGTACCCACGACTGGCTGGGCGCCATCGGCGACGCCACCGGCGTGTCGCAGGCGCTGATCGACACCGCGCGCAACGCCACGCTGGGTGCGATCCGCGGCGTGCTATCGCAACAGAAGATCAACGGCCGCATCACGCTCAGCGGCTACGAAGGCTCCGAACTGCTGGTCGGCCGCCTGCTGGTCGAATGCGGCGCCGATCTGCGCTACGTCGGCTCGGCCTGCCCGGCCACACCGTGGAACGCGCACGACGCCGAATGGCTGCGCGCCAAGGGCGTGCAGGTGCAGTTCCGCGCCTCGCTGGAAAACGACCTCGACGCGCTGCACGAATACCAGCCGCAGCTGGCGATCGGCACCACGCCGGTGGTGCAGGCCGCCAAGGAAGCCTGCGTGCCGGCGCTGTACTACACCAACCTGATTTCCGCCCGCCCGCTGATGGGTGTCGCCGGTGCCGGCTCGCTGATCCAGGTGGTCAACGCCGCCATGGGCAACCAGCACCGCTTCGACGCGATGAAGGAATTCTTTGGCGGTGTGGGCCAGGGCGACGAAGCCGGTGTGTGGGAAGACGTGCCCAAGCCGTTCCCGAACTTCCGCAAGGAAATGCGCCGCCTGAACGAGAAGGCCGCCAAGAAGCGGGAGGCACAAGATGTTGGTGCTTGACCACGACCGCGCCGGCGGCTACTGGGGTGCCGTCTATGTGTTCACGGCCATCAAGGGCCTGCAGGTGGTGATCGACGGTCCGGTGGGCTGCGAGAACCTGCCAGTGACAAGCGTGCTGCACTACACCGACGCCCTGCCGCCGCACGAGCTGCCCATCGTCGTCACCGGTCTGGCCGAAGAACAGCTGGGCCGTGAAGGCACCGAAGGCTCGATGAAGCGCGCCCACGCAGTGCTCGACCCCGAATTGCCCGCGGTGGTCGTCACCGGATCCATTGCCGAAATGATCGGTGGCGGCGTCACCCCCGAAGGCACGAACCTGATGCGCTTTCTGCCACGAACCATCGACGAAGACCAGTGGCAGTGCGCCGACCGCGCCATGTTCTGGCTCTGGAGCGAATACGGCATGAAGAAGGTGCCGGCGCGCAAGCCACTGGCCGAGCGCCCCGCTGGCGAGAAGCCCCGCGTCAACATCATCGGCCCGAGCTACGGCGTGTTCAACAGCGCCAGCGATCTGGCCGAGATCCGCCGCCTGGTGCAGGGCATCGGCGCCGAGATCAACCTGGTGTTCCCGCTCGGCAGCCACCTTTCTGAAGTCTCGCGCCTGGTCGAGGCCGACGTGAACATCTGCATGTACCGCGAGTTCGGTCGCATGCTGTGCGAAGCGCTGGACCGGCCTTACCTGCAGGCGCCCATTGGCCTGCACAGCACGACCAAGTTTTTGCGCACGCTCGGCGAACTGCTGGGCCTGGACCCGGAACCCTTCATCCAGCGCGAGAAGCACACCACCATCAAGCCGGTGTGGGACCTGTGGCGCTCGGTCACCCAAGACTTCTTTGCCACCGCCAGTTTTGCGGTGGTGGCCAACGGCACCTACGCGCGCGGGTTGCAGCACTTCCTGGAAACCGAGATGGGCCTGCCCTGCCGCTTCGCGGTCTCGCGCATGGCCGGCGAGAAGACCGACAACGCCGCGGTGCGCGAACTGGTGAAGACCCAGACGCCGCTGATCCTGTTCGGCAGCTACAACGAGCGCACGTACCTGGCCGAGGCTGGGAGCACCGGCCCGATGCGCGCGGCCTTCATTCCCGCATCGTTCCCCGGCGCCATCATCCGCCGCCACACCGGCACCCCGTTCATGGGCTACAGCGGCGCGACCTATCTGATCCAGGAGGTGTGCAACGCGCTGTTCGACGCGCTGTTCCACATCCTGCCGCTGGGCACCGAGATGGACAAGGTCGACCCGACACTGGCGCGCGGCGCCGCGGCCGGCCTGGCCACGCCCTGGGAAGACAGTGCCCAGACCCGGCTGCACGCCTTGATATCCCACCAGCCAGTGCTGGTGCAGATCTCGGTGGCCAAGCGGCTGCGCGACACAGCTGAACAGCGCGCGCGCGACAGCGGCGACGAAGCCGTGAGCGAAACCCACGTGAACACAGCAGGCCGCGAACTCGGCCTGGGAGAGCCGGCATGAGCACGCGGCCCACACACCCATTCGATTCCGGCCAGCGGGCCGGGTCACCCCTACGTCGTGGCATCTCGCTGCGGCTGCCCAAGTTGCGCGGGTCGGGCGCAACGCAGGCCTCACGGCCTTTTTGAAAAGGAGCATTCGTATGGCTACACGGACATCGATTTCCGGCCTGACCGACGAGGAAGCTCAGGAGTTCCACCAGTACTACATCCAGGGCTTCATCGGGTTCACGGCCATTGCCGTGGTCGCCCATGCGCTCGTGTGGTTCTGGCGGCCCTGGCTCTGAGTCAAGACCGGCTTCACTTTTCATGATTGGAGAACCGCCATGAACGTCGTGTCTTATGAGACCCATAAGCCCACTCACCGGGAAGACAAGCTTTCGTTTGTCGTGATCTTTGTCCCTTGCTTTGTGCTGCTGCTGTTGGTTGCGATGCTGGGCCAGCTGGTCGGCTTGCACTGGCAGGAATGGCTGCCAGGCGCGGAACAGAAGACCAACATGTTCTCGGGCGTGCATGCCGCGGTTTACACGGTCATGTCCCAACTGATTTAAGGAGAACACATCATGTGGAGAATCTGGCGTCTTTTCGACCCCCTTCGCACCATGGTTGCACAAGCAGTCTTCCTGTTTGCGCTCGCAGCCATGATCCACCTCATCTTGTTGAGCACCAACAAGTTCAACTGGCTCGACGGCCCGAAAAAGGCCCCAGCGGGTTCGGCGCAGCTCGCACCGATGCCGGCCGCCACGCCTTCGGCGACGTCCTGAGCGTCGCACGAGGTGTGCAGATGCTGCGACTGCGCGCTGTGCGCAGCGCAGCACCTACGCCCCTCCCCCATTCTTTGCCTTGACGTCCTAAAACCACCTGAGTCAGGAGGGCCGCACCATGGCCATGCTCAATTTTGAAAAGAAGTACCGGGTTCGAGGCGGAACACTGGTTGGCGGCGACCTGTTTGACTTCTGGGTGGGGCCCTTCTACGTCGGCTTCTTCGGTGTCACCACCCTGTTCTTCACTTTCCTGGGCACCGCCATGATCCTCTGGGGAGCCTCGCAAGGGCCCACCTGGAACCTCTGGCAGATCAGCATCGCGCCCCCCGACCTGTCGTACGGCCTGCGCTTCGCGCCGCTGATGGAAGGCGGTCTGTGGCAGCTCATCACCGTCTGCGCCATCGGCGCCTTCGTGTCGTGGGCGCTGCGCGAGGTGGAGATCTGCCGAAAACTCGGCATGGGCTACCACGTGCCCGCCGCCTTCAGCGTGGCGATCCTGGCCTACGTGACGCTGGTCGTCATCCGCCCGGTGCTGCTGGGCGCCTGGGGCCACGGGTTCCCCTACGGCATCTTCAGCCACCTGGACTGGGTGTCCAACGTGGGCTACCAGTACCTGCACTTCCACTACAACCCGGCGCACATGATCGCGGTGAGCTTCTTCTTTGCCACCACCTTCGCGCTGTCGCTGCACGGCGCCCTGGTGCTCTCGGCCACCAACCCGGCGCCCGGCGAGACGGTCAAGACACCCGAACACGAAGACACCTTCTTCCGCGACATCATCGGTTACTCGGTGGGCACCCTGGGCATCCACCGCCTGGGCCTGTTCCTCGCGCTGGCCGCGGTGCTGTTCAGCGCGCTGTGCATCGTCATCAGCGGCCCGTTCTGGAGCCGCGGCTGGCCCGAGTGGTGGGGCTGGTGGCTGAACATGCCGATCTGGGCGCAGTGGCCCCTGAAATAAAGAACGAACGAGGAGACACACCATGGCGCAATACCAGAACCTCTTCACCACCGTGCAGGCCACCGGCCCACTGCACCACGGGGTGCCGCTGCCGCACGGCAACAGCCCCCGCACCGGTGATGTACCGGCCATCGTCCACCTGTTCGGTCGCCTGGGCAATGCCCAGATCGGTCCGATCTACCTGGGCGGCCTGGGCATCGCTTCGCTGATCTTCGGCGTGCTGGCCTTCAACATCATGGGCATGAACATGCTGGCCTCGGTGAACTGGGACCCGATCCAGTTCGTCCGCCAGCTGTTCTGGCTGTCACTGGAGCCGCCGCCCGCGCAATATGGCCTGTCGCTGCCGCCGCTCAACGACGGCGGCTGGTGGCTGATCGCCGGTGGTTTCCTCACCGTCTCGCTGCTGCTGTGGTGGGCGCGCACCTACACCCGGGCGCGCCAGCTCGGCATGGGCACGCACGTGGCCTGGGCGTTTGCCGCGGCCATCTGGCTGTTCCTGGTGCTGGGCTTCATTCGCCCGGTGCTGATGGGGTCCTGGAGCGAGGCCGTGCCGTTCGGAATCTTCCCGCACCTGGACTGGACCGCTGCTTTCTCGCTGCGCTACGGCAACCTGTTCTACAACCCCTTCCACGCGCTCTCCATTGCCTTCCTGTACGGCGCCACGCTGCTGTTTGCCATGCACGGCGCCACCATCCTGGCCGTCAGCCGGTTCGGCGGTGAGCGGGAGATCGAACAGATCGTCGACCGCGGCACCGCCAGCGAACGCGCCGCCCTGTTCTGGCGCTGGACCATGGGGTTCAACGCCACGATGGAATCGATTCACCGCTGGGCCTGGTGGTTCGCGGTGCTGTGCCCGCTGGTGGGTGGCATCGGCATCCTGCTGACCGGCACCGTGGTGGACAACTGGTACCTCTGGGCCATCAAGCATGGCGTGGCACCACCGTATCCCGATGTGTTCCCCGCCGTGATGGACCCGGCTCTGACCCCCGGAGGCCAATGATGGACAACACCACCTCTTTGCAAAGCCCGTGGCTGCGGGCCGCTGCGATCGGTTCGCTGGTGCTGCTCGGCGCCTGCGAACGACCTCCCATGGACACCGTGCAGCACGGCTACCGCGGCACGGGTATGGTCCAGGTCTACAACCCCCGCACCATGGAGGGCGTGATCGAAGCCAACCAGGCGCCGGCGTCGCAGGAACCCGCGCCCGCCGATGGCCCCAAGGCGGGCGAGGTCTACCAGAACGTCAAGGTGCTGGGGGACCTGAGCGTCGGTCAGTTCACCCAGCTGATGGTGTCCATGACGGCCTGGGTGTCGCCCGACAAGGGCTGCGCGTACTGCCACAACCCGGCCAACTTTGCCGACGACAGCCTCTACACCAAGGTGGTGGCGCGTCGCATGGTGGAGATGACACAGACCATCAACAGCAAGTGGCAGAACCACGTCTCCACCACGGGCGTGACCTGTTTCACCTGCCACCGCGGCCAGCCGGTACCAGCGAATGTCTGGTTCAAACCCGAGCAGCAGACCAAGGGCGCCGACTTCATCGGCAACAAGATGGGACAGAACGCGCCGGCCGAGAGCGTCAAGCTCGCCTCACTGCCCAACGATCCGTTTTCGCCCTATCTGCTGGGTTCGGACCCGATCCGCGTCCAGTCCACCCAGGCGCTGCCTGGCGAGCACTGGTCCAGCATCGCCAGCACCGAGAAGACCTACGGCCTGATGGCGCACATGTCCACGTCCCTGGGCGTCAATTGCACCTACTGCCACACCACCCAGTCGTTTGGCCAATGGGACGGTGGGCCACCCCAGCGCGTGACCGCGTTCCACGGCATCCGCATGGTGCGCGAGATCAACAACGCCTTCATGGTCCCGCTGACCGACACCTTCCCCGCGCACCGCAAGGGCGAACTGGGAGACGTGGCCAAAGCCAATTGCACCACCTGCCACCAGGGTGCCTACAAGCCGCTGTTCGGCGCGCCCATGCTCAAAGAACACCCGGGTCTGGCAAGCCTGCGCAGCGCGTTCAACAAGACATCGCTGCCCGCAGCGGCCGCGCCGGCCGACGGTCTGCCCGCGGGCGCAGCACCGGCTGCCGACCTCAGCAGCCAGCTGCCCGCCAAGGTGCTGTTCGCCAAGGGTCAGGCCGGTCTGTCGACCGAAGCCCGCCAGGTCATTGAAGACGCCGGCAAGCTGCTGAGCGCTCAGGCCGGCGTGAAGGTCACGATCTCGGGTTTTGCCGACCAGCAGGGCAACTTGAACGCCAACATGGAGCTGTCCAAGCGGCGCGCCTTCGCGGTGCGCGATGCGCTCACAGCGGCCGGCGTGAGCGAAGACCGCATCGAGCTCAAGAAGCCGGAGATGGCCGTGGCCGGTGCCGATGCCGACGCCCGTCGCGTCGAGATCAATCTCGCCAAGCCCTGACCACCGCCCTCACCACCCCTTGCCGCTTTATGAGGCCCACACCATGCAAGTCGTTCTGGCCCAGCCACGCGGCTTCTGCGCCGGTGTGACGCGTGCCATCGAGATCGTCGAGCGGGTGCTTGAACGCCACGGCGCGCCGGTCTTTGTGTTCCACGAGATCGTGCACAACCAGTGGGTGGTCAACGACCTGCGCTCGCGTGGCGCGGTGTTTGTGGACAGCCTGGCCCACCTGCCGGCCGGCAGCCAGGTGGTGTTCAGCGCGCATGGCGTGTCGGCCGCGGTGGTGGCCCAGGCGCAGCACCTGCGCCTGCACGTGGTGGACGCCACCTGCCCGCTGGTGAGCAAGGTTCACCAGCAGGCCCAGCGTTTCGTGCGCCAGGGCCGCACGCTTCTCATGATCGGTCACACCGGGCATGAAGAAGTCGTGGGCACCGTCGGACAGGTGGATGCACCGGTGCACCTGGTCAGCGAGGTGAGCGATGTGGCCGCACTGGACCTGCCCACCCGCACGCCGCTGGCCTACGTGACGCAGACCACCTTGAGCCTGGACGACACGCGCAACATCATCGCCGCGCTCCACGCGCGCTACCCGGACATCGTGGGGCCCGAGGTCGACGATATCTGCTACGCCACGCAGAACCGCCAGGTGGCGGTGCGGGCGCTGGCCGCCCAGGTCGATCTGGTGCTGGTGGTCGGTGGGCGCAACAGCTCCAATTCGAACCGCCTGCGCGAAGTGGCCGCCCACGACGGTGTGGCGGCCCATCTGGTGCAGGACGCCAGCGACATCCGGCCCGAGTGGCTGCAGGCCCGCGCGCTGGGCACCCTGCGGGTGGGCGTCACCGCCGGAGCTTCCACGCCAGAGGTGCTGGTGCAGGAAGTGGTTGCGGCCCTGGGCCAGCGCCACGCCGGCCCCGTGGTGCAACTGTCCGGGGTGCGGGAAGACACCCGGTTCCGCCTCCCGGTGCAGCTGGCTTCGCCGGTGGTCTGACATGCCCAACACCCCTGCTGTCCTCATCACCCTGTCGGGCGTGGTGGTGGTGGTGCTGGTCAACGTCCAGCGCCAACACCAGACCTGGGCCTGGATGCGCCTGGTGCAAGGTCCCTCGGCGCTCAAAGACACCCCCGGACTGGTGTTCAGCAAAGTGATGGGCAGCGGCGCCGGCGGCGGTTTCGGGCTGCGGCCCAGCCCCAGCCACCAGGGCCTGATCGCCCTGTTCGACCATGCCGATCAGGCGCGCGCGTTTCTGAGCGGCCCCATCGTGGCGGCCTACCGCGAGCGCGCCGCCACCTTCTGGAGCGGGCTGCTGGAGGTCGAGTCGGCCAGGGGTGCTTGGGACGGACAGGCCTGGGGCGCCACCCACCCGACCCAGCTGGCCACCCACAGCGGTGCGGCCAACGACGACGGCGTGTGCCAGGACAGCCGCCCGCTGGCCGCGCTCACGCGGGCCAGCATCCGCCCCGCCAAGGCGATGGCCTTCTGGCGCAACGCCCCCGCAGCCCAGAACGCCATGCAAACCGCGCGCGGCTGCACGCTGGCCATGGGCTTGGGCGAGGCGCCGCTGATCCGCCAGTGCACCTTCAGTCTCTGGAAAGACACGCCGTCTATGCTGGCGTATGCCCACCAGGGCGCCCACCAGCAGGCCATCGAAGCAGCGTACAAACACCAGTACTTCGCCGAGACGCTGTTCGTGCGCATGCGCCTGCTGGAACAGCAGGGGCGCTGGCCTGCGCCCCATCAGCCCACAGCGGACCTCCGCGTAGTGGCCAGCCACGGGCTCCCACCGTCATGACCAACGCCACGAGCCCAGCGCAGACCCGTTGTCCGGCCGGCCCGCCCCCAGGCCCCACGGGCGGTGGCACCGCATGAGCGGTCACCAGGTCGTCGTCATCGGTGCCGGCATGGGCGGCCTGGCCACCGCCCTGCGCCTGGCCCACCAGGGGCTGGACGTGACGGTCCTCGAAGCCGCCGATGCGCCGGGCGGAAAGCTGCGCCAGGCGCTGGTGGGCGGCCAGCCCATCGACAGCGGCCCCACCGTGTTCACCATGCGCTGGGTGTTCGACCAGCTCTTCGCCGCGGTGGGCACCTCGCTCGAAGCCGAGTTGCGCATCCAGCCGCTGGCGCTGCTGGCACGCCACTGGTGGGACGACGGCAGCCAGCTCGACTTGCACGCCGACCCGGCCGCCTCGCTCGATGCCGTGGCCCGTTTCGCCGGCCTGGCCGAGGCGCGGCGTTTCCAGGCCTTCTGCACACGCGCCCGTGCCGTGTACCAGACGCTCGAAGCCCCCTATATCTGCAACCCCGCACCCCACCCGGCCCAGCTCACCTGGGACATCGGCCTCAAGGGCCTGGCCGCGCTCACCGCGCTCGGGCCGCTGAGCAACCTCTGGAGCAGCCTGGGTCGCCAGTTCCAGGACCAGCGCCTGCGCCAGCTCTTTGCCCGCTACGCCACCTACACCGGCTCGTCGCCCTGGCAGGCCCCGGCCACGCTGATGCTGATCGCCCAGGTGGAAATGGCGGGCGTCTGGTCGGTGGAAGGTGGCATGCACGCGCTCGCGCGCTGCCTGGAGCGGCTGGCGCGCGCGCGCGGCGCGGTGTTCCGCTACGGCATCGCCTGCGAGCGCATCGAGCTGACCCAGGGCCGCGTGAGCGGCGTGCGCCTGGCCAACGGCGACAGTCTGCGCGCCGACAGCGTGGTCTTCAACGGCGACACCGCCGCGCTGCGCAGCGGACTGCTGGGCGAACCGCTGCAACGCGCCGTGAAGCGCAAGGCACCGCAGCGCTCGCTGTCCGCCCTCACCTGGAGTCTGAGCGCGCCCGCCAGCCCGTTGCCGCTGGACCGCCACAACCTGTTCTTCCAGCGCGTGGACAAGGCCTCGTACGGAGACGAATTCACCGACATCTTCCAGCGCGAACGCCTGCCCCGGACCCCCACCGTCTACGTCTGCGCACAGGACCGGGGCCACCCCGGCGCCGCGTCCGGCGGCGGGCACGAACGCCTGTTCGCCCTGGTCAATGCCCAGGCCGCGGGCGACCGCCACTCCACCACCCCCGAGGACATCGACCGATGCGAGACCCAAGCCTTCGACCTGCTGCGCCGATGCGGCCTGACGCTCTCACCGCACAGCCCGGGGGCGCAGCGCACCACCCCGGCGGACTTCCACCAGCGCTTTCCAGCCACGGGCGGGGCGCTGTATGGCCAGGCGAGCCACGGCTGGGGCTCGGCCTTCGCGCGGTCGGGCGCGAGCACACCAGTGCCGGGTCTGTACCTGGCGGGGGGCAGCGTGCACCCGGGTCCGGGCGTGCCGATGGCGACGCTGTCGGGGCGCTTCGCGGCCGAGGCCCTGCTGGCCAGCCCCGCTTTGACCAGGCGGTTCCGCCCGGTGGCTACCTCTGGTGGTACCTCGACGCCCTCAGCGACGACGGCCAACACGGCCTGAGCATCATCGCCTTCGTCGGCAGCGTGTTCTCGCCCTACTACGCCTGGGCGAGGCGCGGTACCAGCGCCAACCCCGAGAACCACTGCGCGCTCAACGTGGCGGTCTACAGTCCCGGCGCGCAGCGCTGGAGCATGACCGAGCGCGGCGCCCGTCACTGCGCACGTGAGGCCGACTGCTTCACCATCGGCCCCAGCCAGCTGCAGTGGGACGGCCAGCAACTGATCATCCACATCGACGAGGTCGGCGTGCCGCTGCCGCGCCGCATCCGCGGCACCGTGCGCGTGACGCCCGACCAGCTGTTCCAGTTCAGTACCGCGCTAGACCACCACGACCGCCACCACTGGGGCCCCATCGCGCCCAGCGCCCGGGTCGAGGTGGATCTGGCGCATCCGTCCTTGCGCTGGCGTGGCCACGCCTATCTGGACAGCAACCAGGGCAGTGAGCCGGTGGACCGCGCCTTCACCGAATGGGACTGGTCCCGCTGCCAACTGGCCGATGGCAGCACCGCGGTGCTCTACGACATCGAGCCCGGCCAGCCCGGCGGCCGCGTGCTCGCGCTGAGCTTCCACCGAGACGGCAGCGTCTCCGCCTTCGACCCGCCCCCCATGCGCAACCTGCCCAGGACCGCCTGGCGCCTGCCCCGGCGCATGCGCAGCGACAGCCCGGTGAGCGTGTTGCAGCAACTGGAAGACACGCCCTTCTACCAGCGGGCCGTGCTGCGCAGCCAGTTGCTGGGCGAAGCGGTCACGGGCTTCCACGAAACCCTGAACGTGCCGCGCCTCGTGTCGCCCGCCATGCAGGCCATGCTGCCCTGGCGCATGCCACGGCGAGGCTAGGAGCCAGCGCCTTTGGTGTGCTTGAGGGTCTGAGCGCCTCTTTCATCCATGTGGTGTGATCGGGGGGGTCTGAGCGCTTCCTCCATCCTTCCGTACCCCGCGCAAAGAGCCCCCCAACCGAGAGCTTTCATGCCCACCCCACTTCCTGCGGCCCTCAACGGCGAGCGCATCGTCTTCCAGAGCGCTGGACGCGACCTGCATCTGTACATGGCGGGCCATGGCCCGGCGCTGCTGCTGGTGCACAGCGTCAACGCGGCCGCTTCGGCGGCCGAGGTGCGCCCCCTGCACGATCACTTTCAGCGCACACGCACCGTGTTCTCCATCGACCTGCCCGGCTACGGTTTCTCGGACCGCAGGGACCGGGACTACACGCCACGTGTGATGACCGATGCCCTGCACGCCGCGGTGGCCCTGATCCGCGAGCGCTGGGGGCATGGGCCGATCGATGCACTGGCCGTGTCCTTGTCCTGCGAGTTCCTGGCCCGCGCCGCCACCGAAGCGCCGGCGCACTTTCGCAGCCTGGCCCTGGTCAGCCCCACCGGGCTGGGCCGCAAAGACCAACGCCGGGGTCCGCCTGGCAGCACCCTGGGCATGCCGTGGCTGCTCGCCGCCCTGCGGGGTCCGGGTTGGGGGGGCACGCTGTTCAGGGGCCTGACCCGGCCGGGCGTGGTCCGCTTCTTCCTGAACAAGACCTGGGGCTCCCGGAACATCGACGAGCGCATGTGGCAATACGCCGTGGCCACCGCACAGCAGCCCGGTGCGGAGCACGCGCCCTTGCGCTTCATCGCAGGCTGTCTCTTCAGCCGCGACATCCAGACCGTGTACGAACGCCTGACGCAACCGGTCTGGCTGTCACACGGGGTACGCGGCGACTTCACCGACTACGACCAGAAGGACCTGCTGACCGCCCGGCCCAACGGGCGGTGCAGCGTGTTCGAGACCGGGGCCATGCCGTACTTTGAACAGCCCCAGGCCTTCTGCGACCAATACCAGGCGTTTCTCGACGGGGTGTGACGCTGCTGGACCCGCCACCTCAGGGCGGGTCGCGTTCTTCCGCACCGGTCGCTTCAAGCGAAGCTCGGCGGGCCTTTTCCTCGCGGGTGCGGGCCTGGGCTTTCTTCACGTCGTGCAGCTGCCAGACGCCCCAGAGCAGCACCACGATGAAAACGCCGAGTTCGATCCAGATCCCCATGCTGCTGATCCTCGTGTCGGTGTGTTGGTGGGTCGGTGCGTCAGTGCGACACCCGCGCACGGGCGACTTCGTCCATGCGCTGCTGCTCAAGGCGTTCCATCAGCTCCAGCATCCACCCCACCCGGCCGATGTCGCTGCGTCGGTGGGCGCTGGCGGGCCGCTCCAGACCATCAGGGCAGCCGCCACAGTGCTCCACCAGGTAGGCGATGGCCGCCAGCGGTGGTGCGGGCACTTCGGGCCGGCCGATCCAGCCCGACTGCACACCCGCACAGGCCAGCAGCACCAGCTTGCGCGATGTGGGCACCACGGCGCGCTGGTTGACCGGGTCGAGCCCGTCACGGCGCAGCTGTTGCCCGATTTCGGCGTAGATGTGGCGCGCGGCCAGGATGGCCGAGCGGCAGTCGCGTGGCAGCAGGGCTACGCCGACGGTCGCCTGCGCGTAGAGCCGGTCCGCCTCCTGGAGCAGGCGCTCGATCACGGCCTGCAGCGCCGGCGTGCAGACGGGGGCGGTGAGCCAGGCGTCGGCGTCGATGCCAGCCTCGGCCAGCCACTGGCGCGGCAGGTACAGGCGCCCGTTGCGCGCGTCTTCGCCCACGTCGCGGGCAATGTTGGTCAGCTGCATCGCCACGCCCAGTTCGCAGGCGCGGGCCAGGGCTTGCGGGCTGCGCACACCCATGATCCAGCACATCATCGCGCCCACGCTGCCGGCCACGCGGGCGCCGTAGTCGTGCACGTCTTCCAGCGTGGCGTAGCAGCGGCCTTCGGCGTCCCAGGCAAAGCCGTCGAGCAGCGCGTCCAGCAGCGCACGCGGCAGCTGGTGGCGCTGCACCACGATGGCCAGCGCGCGGTCTTCCACATGGTCCTGCGGCTTGCCCGCGTAAAGGGCATCGAGCCGCTGCGACAGCAAGGCCATGGCTTCGCTCAGGCTGTGCTGGCCGCCATCGACCATGTCGTCGGCCACACGGCAGAAGGCGTAGAGCGCGATCGACGAGGCGCGCACGCGCTGGGGCAGCAGGCGGCTGGCGGCAAAAAAGGTGCGCGAGCCGGTGCGCATAAGGGCAACGCAGGCCTCCAGATCGGCCTCGCTCCCAATGCCGTGTGTTGAAGCTCCCACGGGCGTTCTGTGGCCAGCGGTGGCCAAGGTGTCAGCTTTGAGAACCGGCATGGGCGCTCCGTGCAAGGTAGGTGGTGGCATCGGGCACCACCGAATCGAGCGCCTTGGCCGACATCAGCACGCCCGGCACGCCCGCACCGGGGTGGGTGCTCGCGCCGACCATGTACAGCCCGTCCACGTCTTCGCTGCGGTTGTGCGGCCGGAACCAGGCGCTCTGCATCAGCAGCGGCTCCAGCCCGAAGGCGGCGCCCTTGAAGCTGAGCAGGCGGTCGTGGAAATCCTGCGGCGTGGTGATGAGCGAAGCGCTGAGGTGCTGCTCGAAACCGGGCAGCACGGTGCGGTTGAGCACCTCGGCGATGGCGCGGCGCATGGGCTCGGCCTGCGTGGCCCAGTCGGTACCACTGTCCAGATGGGTCACCGGGGCCAGTGCGTAAAAGGTGTCGTGCCCGGCGGGCGCCATCGAGGAGTCGCTCGCGGTGGGCCGGTGCAGGTAGAGGCTGAAGTCGTCGGCCAGCTTGTGGCGGCGGAAGATGTCGGTCAGCAGTTCCTTGTAGCGCGGGCCGAGCAGCATCATGTGGTGCGGCACATCGCTGTACTGCTTGCGGGTGCCGAAGTACCAGACGAACAGGCTCATCGAATAGCGGCCCTTGTCGATGCGGTGGTTGGTCCAGTGGCGGCGGTGCTGCGGCTCCACCAGGTTCCGGTAGGTCCAGGCGGTGTCGGCGTTGGAGATGACGATGTCGGCCGCGATGCGTTCGCCGCTGGCCAGCGTGACGCCGGTGGCGCGGCCCCGGTCCACCTCGATGCGCTGGACCTCGGCGTTGCAGCGCAGCGTGCCGCCCTGCCCTTGCAGCAGCCGGGCCAGGCCCTGCACCAGCTTGCCGGTGCCGCCTACCGCCCAGTGCACGCCCCACTGGCGCTCCAGCGCGTTGATCAGGCTGTAGATGCAGGTGACGGCGAACGGGTTGCCACCGATCAGCAGGCTCTGCAGGCTCATCGCCATGCGCAGCTTGGGGTGCTTGAGATGGCTGGCCACCATGGCGTGCAGGCTGCGCCAGCCGCGCATGCGGAAGATGGCCGGGCTGGCCTTGAGCAGGTCGCCCATGGTGTCGAAGGCCTTGGCGCCCAGCGCCTCGAAGCCCAGGCGGTAGCAGTGATCGGCCTCGGCCATGAAGCGCTCGTAGCCGGCCGCGTCCGACGGGCTGATGCGGCGCACCTCGGCGCGCATCTTGTCGGGATCGCCGCTGTAGTGGAAGACGTCGCCATCGTCAAAGCGGATCTGATAGAACGGATCGAGCGAGCGCAGCTCCACGTCGTCGCTCAGCTTCTTGCCGGCCAGCGCCCACAGTTCGTCGAACAAAAACGGCACGGTGATGATGGTCGGGCCGGCGTCGAACACGTGGCCGTACTGCTCGTGCACATAGGCGCGTCCGCCGGGCGCGTCCAGCTTTTCCAGCACCGTCACGCGCCAGCCCTTTGCAGCGAGGCGCACGGCGGAGGCCAGGCCGCCAAAGCCGCTGCCGATGACGATGGCGTGCGGCGCATCGGCCCTGGGCCGGGACGCTGGGCCGGGGCCAGGCGGAAGGTCACCCGATGAGCGCGGTGGCCAGAAATCGTTGGACGTGCGCAAGGTGGTGGCAGGAGCGTTCATCAAGGGGTTCAGGCGGCGGGCGCCTTCTCCGGTGGGATTGGCACCGCCCCTGTGGTGGGGACCACGACAGGCGGAAGGCGATCGCTCGACGGGCTGCGCGACATGGCCCAGCCCCAGAGTTTCTGCATCGGCGTGGGGAACGCCATGATCAGGTGTTCGACGATGGCCAGACCCAGCAGGCTGGCGAGCAAGACCCAGCCGGTGGACACGACCACCCGGCCGCTCACCACTTCCCAGACGATCCAGGCCCAGACCACCGTGGACGCCGCCACGCTGGCATAGAAGAAGGCACTGAGCCGGCCCTTGCGGAAGTAGCTGCCCAGGTAAGTCAGGTGTTTCGGCAGGTACTGCTCGCCGACCTCCGGCACGCCGAAGAACAGGTTCAGCTTGGCCGAAAAGCGCATGCACCACAGGATGGCAAAGGTGCACAGCGCCACGTGGCTGGGCTGACCATGCTGCATCCACAGCAGGACGGCAAAGTTGAGCAGCAGCGCCAGCTCGTGCCAGATCACCACCTGGGTGGACTGGACGAACCGCTGCCAGCCGCCCGTGCCGGGGTCCAGCGGCACGCGGCGTGGGCCGGTGAGCCAGCCGGTGAGGAACGCCACCTCGTGCCAGGCCCACATGGCGATGACGCTGGCGAACGCCAGGTAGGCGTTGCCCACCGTCTGTGCCTGCATGCTCAGCTGTGTGGTCCAGAGGCTCAGGACCAACAGCACCGTGCACAGAGTCAGGCTGGTGCGAAAGCCCGCCGCCGGCCGGCGCACCAGCCACAGAATGGCGCCCGTCCCGAACCACCAGCACAGCAGCGCGAACAGCGCGGGTGCGGCGACGGAGCTGGACAGGTCGGTCATGTCAGGTCAGTGCGGGTCGCAACCGATCACCAGACGGGATCCAGGCGAATGTCTTTCGGCAATTCGTGCTGCTTCACCGGCACCAGGTACAGGCGACCAAAGGTGATGAAAGCCTTGGCCGCACACAGTCCACGCTGCACCGCACCGACGAGGCCGCCGCGCGCCACCGCTTTGTCAATGGCGAGCGAGATCTCCAGCAGCTTGTCCATGCAGGCGCGGAAGCCCGGGTGGTCGATGTCGACCTCGACCGGAAACACCTGTCGGCAGATCTGGCTGGTGATGCGGAACACCTCGTAGTCGTAGTCGGTGGACTTGAAGCCCATCGCTTCGTGCAGCATCGGGCGCGTGTGGTCGCGCACGTACATGGTGGCGTAGACCGCGAGGATGAAGAAGCGGATCCAAAGCTTGTTCACACCGGTCAGCAGGTGCGGCTGGGCGCGCATCATCAGCGCGAACGATTCGCCGTGGCGGAATTCGTCGTTGCACCAGCGCTCGAACCAGCGAAAGATCGGGTGGAAGCGCTTGTCCGGGTGGCGTTCGAGCTGGCGGAAGATGGTGATGTAGCGCGCGTAGCCGATCTTCTCGCTGAGGTAGGTGGCGTAGAAGATGTACTTGGGTTTGAAGTAGGTGTAGGCCTTGACGCGCTTGAGGCTGCCCAGGTCGATACCGAGGTTGAAATCCTTGAGCGACTGGTTGATGAAGCCGGCGTGGCGCGATTCGTCGCGCGCCATGTAGGCCATCAGCTGCTTGATGTCGGGGTTGCTGACGTTCTTGCGGATCTCGTTGTAGAGGATGCAGCCGGAAAACTCCGAGGTGCAGGAACTGATCAGGAAGTCCATGAACTCCTGGCGCAGCTCGGGCGAGAGCTGGGGCATCAAGACCTTCAGCTCTTCGCCAAACGCGGCGTCGCGCTTGAAGTGGTCCTGGTTGTTGTCGCCCTCGTACTCGGCCATCATGCGGTCCCACTCGGCGCGCACCGGCGACACGTCCAGCGCGTCCATGGCCTTGAAATCGGTGGTGTAGAAACGCGGCGTGAGCATGGTGCTTTTCGCGGCGCGCTCGGTGGCGGTTTCGGTGTTCTTCATGCCGTCCATCAGCAGCGCGACGTGATCGGTCTCGACGTCGGTGCGGTCTTCGGTGGTGACTGTGGCGCTCATGGTGTGGCTCCTGGAGGACGTCGGGGGATTCAGCGGGCCCACTGCAGCTGCGAGAACACAGCCGAGTTGGTGGGGCCGAAAGATTCGAGGGCGATGCGCTGGTCGGTGGCGGTGTCGCGCAGGGTGATGCGGCCGTCCACATGGCCGGTCAGTTCAAACGGCATCTGCGGCCCTATGCCTCGGCGCTGGCGCTCGCGGGCCAGGGCGCGCAGACTGCCGCGCAGAAAGCCCTGCTCGCCCTGGAAGTGCGCGACCTCGCGCTGGGTGGTCGCATCCAGCACCGCGATGTCGCCGTTGGGCCGGTCTTCGAAGCGCAGGCTGCGCTGCCACTGCACCGATGGCAGGTCCTCTTTCACCGGACCTCCACCGATCTGGCTTTGCCAGGTCACGACCGCCAGCGTCAGCGCCAGCAGACCGCCGACGGCCCAGATGGGCCAGGGGGTGCCGTGGCCTAGGGGGGAATCGCTGTGGGTCTGCATGGCGGAACTCCGGCAGGGAAACGATCAGACGGCGCTGGGCATGCCGTGCTCACGCACGGGGCACGACACGGGAGATGCCAACGGCGTGGCTGCCGGCATCCCCACCAAGGCCTGCGCCTGCGGGTTGGCGGCCAGCCAGGCTTGCTGGATGCGCTCGCCCACCGCAGCCGCGCCGGGCAGGCAGCGCAGGCTGGGCTGCGGGTTCTTCAGCTGCCAGGCGCGTGCGTGCGGCCAGAGGTTGAGGTAGGCGATGCGGTCCTTGCCGGCGAGCGACAGGGCGATGTCACCATGGCCACCGGCCTGCGGTTTGAGCGCAGCACCGGCGATCTGCCGCAGCGGCAGGTTCAGGGTGAGCGTGAGCACCACGCCGATGCGCATCACGATGCGGCGGTCGGTCAGGGTGTAGAGCGTGGTACGCGCAGCGAACCAGGCGGTGGCACCCAGCAGCAGCAGCGCCAGCGAGGCCATGACCGCGCTGGTCAGAAGCGGCTGGAGCAGCGCGGCGTTGGGCTCGCCCAGCAGGTAGAGCCACTGCAGCACCAGCATGGCACCGAAGTAGACCGCCAGTTGGCGCACATGGAAGGCGTGGATCGCCAGCTGCACCCAGTCGGGGCTGCCCTGCCAGATCAGGCGCTCGCCCTTGGGCAGCGGCTCGGGCAGGCCCGGCGCGGCCTCGAACTCGTGCTCGTGGTGCGGGTTCACAGCAGCGGCTCCTGGCGCTCGGGTGTCGCGTACAGGGTGCCGGCGCCGTAGTAGGCGGTGATCTTCTCTTCCTCCAGCATCGTGACCTGCTCGGGGTGGCGGGTGGCGGGCACCTGGGCGAACTGGTCGGACAGCAGCGCGTCCACGAACACGCCCTGGCGCTTGATCACCGAGAAGGTCATGGGCAGCAACACCGTGGGCCCGCTGGGCAAACCCACTTCCAGGTAGCGGAACATCATTTCCGACTTGTCGATCCACAGGTCCTGCACGGTGCCGGCCTGTTCACCATCGGCACCGATCACCGGCAAGCCGCGCGGGTCGGTGTCCTGGATCGCCACGCCGTGGCCATCGGCCAGGCGCAGCGGAACGATCTTGACCTCGCCCTCGAAGGTCATATCGGGCACATCGGCCCGCTTCGCCCACGCACCCGGCCCCACACCGGCCAGCAACGGGTTGCCCACCGGCTCCAGCGGTGCGCCGATCCAGCCATGGGCGGGCTGGCCGTTGTAGTCGCCGTCGGCACGCGAATGGTCGGGCGAGAGCACTTCGTGCCCATTGGCCAGCTTGTAGACCTTGGGTTTGGGCACCGCCGGCCAGCCATCGGTTTTGGGGCCGTTGTCGCGACCCGGATCCATGGGGTAGCCCTCGCGGTGGTTTTCGCGCAGCAGGTAGTAGATCAAGCCGGCAAAGAACGCCCAGAACGCGTACAGCACGAGCTGGGCGACGTCGACGTACTGGGTGATGGCGCCTGTTTCCATGGGGTTCTCCTTCGGTGGTGCGTGTGTTCAGCCCGGCAGTTCTGCCAGACCGATGGGGTGAACGGGACGGGACTGCGGGGCACTGCTGCGCTTGACCAGAGGACCTAGCGCGATCAGCACCACGAAGAGCAAATAGATTTCGAGGTGGAACACGAAGCTGTAGCCGGTGATCGGTGAGTTCAGCGCCGAGCCCAGCCAGCCGCCGGTGGCCAGGCTGCCGACCACGTCGCGCAGCACACCACCGATGGCCATGGACACGCCGGCCGCCGTGGCCTGCACCGCGCCCCAGGCGCCGAGCACCAGGCCGGTCAGCTCGCGTTCGGGCAACTCCATGGCCGTCAGCAACATGCCGACGGAAAACAGGCCACCCGAGAAGCCGATCAGCGCCGCGCCGATCTGGAACAGCCAGCGCGCTTCCAGCGGCGCCGAAAAGATCACGCAGGCAAAGGCTGGCAGACCGATCAGCGCGCCAGCGGCGGCCAGTCGGATGGTGTCCATGCCGCGGGACATGAAGCGCGATGAGAGCGCAAACGCCAGCAGCGCACCGCCCGCGCTCATGGCGGTGAGCGAGCTGGTCAGGCCCACCTCCATGCCCAGCACCTGGCCACCGAACGGTTCGAGCACCACGTCCTGCATGCTGAAGGCCACCGTACCCAGGCCCACGGTCCACAGGAAGCGGCGGATCTTCGGGATTGCCATCAGCCGCGCCCAGCTGCGGGTGAAGCCATCGGCTGTTCGCGCACCGCGCCTGGCACCTCGGGCCTCCTGCTTCCAAAGCGAAGTGATGTTGAGCAAAGCCACGACCACCGCCGAGCCCTGCACCACCTGCACCAGGCGCGTCGGGCTGAAGTCGGTCAGTACCCAGCCCAGCAATCCGCTGCCGAGAATCATGCCGACCAGCAGCATGCTGTAGAGCAGCGCCACCACACGCGGGCGCTTGTCTTCGGGAGCAATGTCGCTGGCCAGCGCGAGGCCGGCGGTCTGCGTGATCTGCATGCCGGCACCCACCAGCAGGAAAGCCAGCGCCGCGCCGATGCGACCGGCCCAGACCTCGACGCCGTGGCCTTCGGGCAGCGAGAGCAGCAGCAGCGCGAACGGCATGATGGCCAGGCCACCGAACATCAGGATGGTGCCGATCCACATGTAAGGCATGCGCTTGAGGCCCAGCGCAGAAGGGTGCGTGTCGCTGCGGTAGCCGATCAGCGCGCGCAGCGGTGCGAACACCAGCGGCAGCGCCACCGACAGCGCCACCCACCAGGCGGGAACGCCCAGTTCGACGATCATCACGCGGTTCAAGGTGCCGACCAGCAGCGCCATCGTCATGCCGATGGACAGCTGGAACAGCGAGAGGCGCAGCAGCCGGCCCAGCGGCAGTTCGCTCGACGCGGCGTCGGCGAACGGCACGTAGCGCTGGGTGATCTTCATCGCCCAAGCGGGGGACAGCAGGCGCTGCAGGTTCACCGCTGCCACTCCCAGGCTTGCGAGGTGTAGAAGCCGCTGGCCACGCGGTGGCTGCGGCCTTCGCGCCAGCCACCGGCGCCGATGCTGTTGCACAGCCCTTCGCGCAGCCGAGGCTGCGCCACCGGCGTGAGCGCGGGCGAGCGGTCGCTGCGCGGGAACAGGCGCCCCACGCTGTGCATGGCGGCCAGCAGCGGCGTGCGTGGCGCGAAGGTGAAGAGCAGGCTGCCGCGCGTGCGCAGCGAGAGGCGCTCCAGCGCGGCCACGACGTCGGGCGTGTCGTAGTGGATCAGCGAGTCCATCGCAACGACGTGGTCGAAATGACCCAGCGATTCGTCGAGCATGTCGCCCGAGGTGAAGTGGATGCTTCCGCCCCGCTTGCCCACCGGCGCGTTGCCGTGGCGCTCCCGGGCCAGTTGCACCAGCGTGGGCGAGAGGTCGATCGCCACCACGTCGGCGCCGCGCTGCGCCGCTTCCATGGCCAGCGCCCCGGTGCCGCAACCGGCGTCCAGCAGGCGCAGGCCGCGCATGTCATCGGGCAGCCAGCCCAGCAGCGTGCCACGCATCTGGTCGCGTCCTGCTCGCACCGTGGCGCGGATGCGGCCGACCGGCGCGGTCGAGGTCAGGCGTTCCCAGGCTTGCGCGGCGGTGCGGTCGAAATAGGTTTCGATCTGGTCGCGTCGTTTGAGGTAGGTGGTATCGGCCATGGTGTGTCTGCCTTGGTTTGTCGGGCGGTGGTCAGTCAAAACCGAGCAGGTCGAAGATGTCGCGGTCTTTCATCGGCACGGCCGCCATCGGCTCCACACCCAGCCAGAGCGAGGCGGCCAGGCGCATGTACTCGGCCTTGACCAGCTCCAGCTCGGGCGACGTCTCCATCTCGAACAGCGTGCTTTTCTTCAGCCGGCTGCGGCGGATCACGTCGAGGTCCGGGAAGTGCGCAGCGAGCTTCAAGCCGATCTGCTGGTTGTATTTGTCGATCTGGTCGGTGGCCGCGCTGCGGTTGGCGATCACGCCACCCAGCCGCACGTTGTAGTTCTTCGCCTTCGCACCAATCGCCTGCACGATGCGGTTCATCGCGAAGATCGAATCGAAGTCGTTGGCGGTGACGATCAGCGCGCGGTCGGCGTGCTGCAAGGGCGCGGCAAAACCACCGCACACCACGTCGCCCAGCACATCGAAGATCACCACATCGGTGTCTTCCAGCAGGTGGTGTTCCTTGAGCAGCTTCACCGTCTGGCCCACCACGTAGCCGCCGCAGCCGGTGCCCGCCGGCGGGCCACCGGCTTCGACACACATCACGCCGTTGTAGCCGGGGAACACGAAGTCATCGGGGCGCAGTTCTTCGGCGTGAAAGTCCACCGTCTCCAGCACGTCGATCACCGTCGGCAGCATCTTCTTGGTCAACGTGAAGGTGCTGTCGTGCTTGGGGTCACAGCCGATCTGCAGCACGCGCTTGCCCAGGTGTGAAAACGCGGCCGACAGGTTGGAGCTGGTGGTGCTCTTTCCGATGCCGCCCTTGCCGTAGATGGCGAACACCTTGGCGTTGCCAATCTTCAGCGACGGGTCGAGCTGCACCTGCACGCTGCCCTCCCCGTCTTTGCGGGACGCCAGGCCCGCAGCCCGCCTCAGGTCGGTCAGGGGAACGCTGGTTTCGGTGATCATGCGGGGGCTCCTTCGAACACGCCTTCGAGCCGGTCTTCCAGCTCTTCGCTGGCTTCGCGCAGCGCCTTCAGGACCGAAGGATCGGGTTGCCAGAACTGGCGTTCAGACGCTTCCAGCAAACGGCTGGCGACCCGCGCCGAGGCGGTCGGGTTGAGTTCGGCCAGGCGCTTGCGCATCTCGGGGTCGAGCATGAAGGCCTGGGTGAGTTGCTCGTACACCCAGGGCTGCACCTGTCCGGTGGTGGCCGACCAGCCCATGGTGTTGGTCAGGTGCACCTCGATCTGGCGCACGCCCTCGAAGCCGTGTTTGAGCATGCCCTCGGTCCACTTGGGGTTGAGCATGCGCGTGCGGGTTTCGATGGCGACCTGTTCGTTCAGCGTGCGCACCGTGCCACCGCCGAAGCTGTCGCGCGTCTGGTCGCCGATGTAGACCGGTGCCACCGCCGCGCCCACGCCATCGCGCTGGGTCTTGGCGCGCTGGATCGCGCGGCTCACACCGCCGAGGGTGTCGAAATAGGTGTCCACCGTGGTCACGCCCAGCTCGACCGAATCAAGGTTCTGGTAGGCCAGCTGCACGTCGGCCAGCACGCTTTTGAGCAGTTGCGCGTGCTGCACCGGCTGCCCGGCGCGGCCGTAGGCAAAGCCCTTGCGGCGGCTGTAGGTCTCGGCCAGCTCGTCCGGGTCTTCCCAGCGGCTGTTGTCGATCAGGCTGCCGACGTTGGCGCCGTACGCGCCCTCGGCGTTGCCGAAGACGCGCAGCGAGGCGGTTTCGAGGTCGACGCCGTGTTCGGCCTGGTAGGCCAGCGCGTGGCGGCGGATCGCGTTCTGGTCGGCCGGCTCATCGGCGCTGGCGGCCAGGAACGCCGCCTCGGCCAGCAGCTTGATCTGCAGCGGCAGCAGGTCGCGGAAGATGCCCGAGAGCGAAATCACCACGTCGATGCGCGGGCGACCCAACTCGGCCAGCGGCACTAGCTCGGCACCGGCGAGGCGCCCGTAGCTGTCGAAGCGGGGACGCGCACCCATCAGCGCCAGCGCCTGACCGATCGGGCCGCCTTCGCTCTTGAGGTTGTCGGTGCCCCAGAGCACCATGGCAATCGATTCGGGGAAGGCATTGCCGTCGGCCATGTGGCGCGCGATCAGGCGCTCGGCCTGGCGCGCACCGTCCTTGACCGCGTAGGCGCTCGGGATGCGGAACGGGTCGAACCCGTGCACGTTGCGGCCGGTGGGCAGGATGGTCGGTGTGCGCAGCAGATCGCCGCCGGGCGCCGGGCGCAGGAAGCGTCCATCGAGCGCGCGCAGGATGCCGTCCATTTCGTGGTTTTCGCACATCAGCGCATCGGTCTTGGCCAGCTCCCGCAGCATGTTGAGGATGCGCGCGTCGGCCGCCGCATCCAGCGGAAGGCCTGGTGCGGTCGCAGCGCGCAGTGCGGCCAGCGCGGCTTCTGGCGTAGCGCCCGAAACCAGTGCGTCCACCGCGGGGCGCAGGGTCTGCTCGCCGCCGGACTGACCGTGCGTCGCCTCGGCACAGGCCAGCAGCAGTTCGATCCGCTCGCACGGGTTGGGCGTCTGCCCCACCACGTGCAGGCCGCAGGGAATCAGCGTGTATTCCAGCTCCAGCACGGCGTCGGTCAGGCGCACGACCTGTGCCTCGGCGGCATCGCCCCAAGGCTCGCCGGCTTCGCGCAGGTCCAGCTCAACGGCCAGCGCCTGGATCATGGGCACCAGCTCGTCGCGCTCGTGCTGGGCTTCGGGCTCCAGGCTGCGAAAGCGCTCGAGCAGGTCTTTCAGCTCCATCAGGCCCTTGTACAAACCGGCCTGCGCCACCGGGGGCGTGAGGTAGCTGATCAGCGTGGCTGCGGCGCGGCGCTTGGCGATCGTGCCTTCCGACGGGTTGTTCGAGGCGTACAGGTACATGTTCGGCATGTCGCCGATCAGCCGGTCGGGCCAGCAGGTGGCGGTGAGGCCGTTCTGTTTGCCAGGCATGAATTCGAGTGCACCGTGGGTGCCGAAGTGCAGCGCGGCGTGGGCGCCGAAATCTTCGCGGACCCAGCGGTAAAAAGCCGAGAACGCGTGGGTGGGCGCAAAGCCCTGCTCGAACAGCAGGCGCATCGGGTCGCCTTCGTAGCCCATCCCCGGCTGGATGCCGACGAACACGTTGCCGAAGCGCTCGCCCATGATGAAGATGCGCTGGCCGTCACTCAGCAGTTGGCCGGGCGCCGGGCCCCACTGGGCCTCGATCTGCTTGAGGTGCCGCTCGCGCCGCACATGGTCGTCCACCGCCACCAGCGCATGCACATTGGCAGGTGCGCCGTACTGCGCGGCGTTGCCGGTGATGATGCGTTCGCGCAGCGCGTCCACGCTGGCGGGCAGGTCCACGGTGTAGCCCTGGCGCTGCATCGCGGCCAGCGTGTTGTATAGCGACTCGAACACCGCCAGGTGCGCGGCGGTGCCGGTGTTACCGGCGTTGGGCGGAAAGTTAAAGATGACCGCCGCCACCTTGCGGTTCGCGCGCTCGCTGCGCCGCAGCGCGATCAGCTTGCCCACGCGCGCAGCCAGCGCGTCGGCGCGCTCGCTGCAGGTCTGCATATCGTGCGCGCCTTCGAGGCTGTCGAAGGTGCAGGCTTTGTCGCAACCGTTGCAGCTGACGTGCTGCGAACTGCCTCGACCGCCGTAGACCATGGAGCCGGTCGCGCCGTCGAGCTCGGGGATCGCCACCATCATGGTGGACTCGACCGGCAGCAGGCCGCGCGGCGAAGCACCCCAATGGTCCAGCGTCTGGAACTCGACCGGTGTGACCGCGAGGTAAGGCACGTCCAGCTTGGCCAGGATGTTTTCGGCCGCGTGTGAATCGTTGTAGGCCGGGCCACCGATCAGCGAGAAGCCGGTGAGCGAGACTAGCGCATCGATGGCGGGATGCCCGTCATTGAAGAAGTAGCCCTCGATGGCGGGCCGGTTGTCCAAGCCGGTGGCGAAAGCAGGGACCACCTTCATGCCGCGGGCTTCGAGCGCGGTGATGACGCCGTCGTAGTGCCCGGTGTTGCCCGCCAGCAAGTACGAGCGCATGACCAGCAGGCCCACGGTGCCGTTCTTGCCGCTGATGGCCACGCGAGGCAGGTCGCCCAGTTCGGAGGACATGCGCTGCGCCATGCGCGGGTGGTAGACACCGACTTCGGGGTATTCCAGTGGAATGCCGGGCTTGAGCGTGCCACGCAGGCCGCGGCGCGCGCCGTCGGCATAGCGGTCGACCAGGAACTGCACCAGGTTGAACATGTTCTGCTCGGACCCGGCCAGCCAGTACTGCATCGTCAGGAAATAGGCGCGCACGTCCTGTGCGGTGCCGGGAATGAAGCGCAGGATCTTGGGCAGGCGGCGCAGCATGCGCATCTGGCGCGCGCCGGCGGTGGTCTTGTCGTCGGCCGAGGTGTTGACGTCGGCGCTGCTTTTGCCGCGCAGCTTCTTCAGGAAGGCCATCGGCCCGCTGGTGGGCGCGCTCATGTCGAACTTGCCCATGCGGGTGAGCCGGGTCACTTCGGCCGCCGACATCAGGCAGACCATGGCGTCGCACTGTTCGCGCCGCGCCTGCAACGCCGGCAGCACCGGCAGGAAGTGGTCTTCCATGAACAGCATGCTGACGAGCACGATGTCGCCGCGGGCGATGTCGTCGGTGCAGCGCTTGAGCGCAGCGGCGTCGTCGCGCCACTCGGACGCCGCGTGCACCACCAGCGAGAGGCCGGGCACGGCCTTGGCCAGGCTGCGGTGGGCGCGCTCGGCGGCGCTGGCCAGGTGGCTGTCCATGGTGACCAGCACGACGCGCATGCCGGGTGACAGCGGACGGCTGTCAGCGGCTGAAGTGGGCTTTGGCATCGTAGAGGGTCTCCAGGGTGATCACGGGCAGGCCTTTGTCCCTGGCGTATGTTTCGGTGTTGCGACGGGCCTTGCCGCGAACAAAAAACGGAATCTTGCGGAGCTCTTTCTCGGCCTCGGCAGCCCATGTGGCGACCACCTGAGCGGAACTGTCGGCGGCGGCGGCAATGGCCGCGTCGGCCTGCGCGGCGACGGCTTCGGGCATCACGGCTTCGGCTGCTTCGGGACTGGCTGCGACCGGCGCCGTGGGGCGCGACACGCTGCCGCCCAGATGCGACGGCGCGGCGTCTTCGTGGAACTCGGCGTCGCCACGGAACATGCCGATCAGGTGTTCTTCCAGGCCCATCATCAGTGGGTGGACCCAGGTGTCGAACAGCACGTTGGCGCCTTCAAAACCCATCTGCGGCGAGTAGCGCGCCGGGAAGTCCTGCACATGCACCGGGGCCGAGATCACCGCGCAAGGAATGCCCAGGCGCTTGGCGATGTGGCGCTCCATCTGCGAGCCCAGCACCAGCTCGGGCTGCAGTTCGGCGATGCGCGCTTCCACGTCGAGGTAGTCGTCGCTGATCAGGGCGTCCACGCCGTAGTGCGCGGCGGCTTCGCGCACTTCGCGGGCGAATTCGCGGCTGTAGGTGCCCAGGCCGACCACGGTGAAGCCCATCTCGTCCTGCGCGATGCGGGCTGCGGCCACCACGTGCGTGGCGTCGCCGAACAAGAAGACCCGCTTGGACGTGAGGTAGGTGGAATCGACCGAGCGTGCGTACCAGGGCGCGCGGGCGTTGGCGTTGTCCAGCACGCGCGCAGCGTCGATGCCTGCGAGCGCGGCCACTTCCAGGATGAAGTCGCGTGTGGCGCCGCTGCCGATCGGCACCACCTTTGTCGATGGCTGCCCGAAGGTGCGCTTGAGCCAGCCGGCCGCGACCGAGGCGATCTCGGGGTACAGCACCACGTTGAAATCGGCGTCGCCGATGCGGGCGATGTCGGCGGGAGAAGCGCCCAGCGGAGCGGCGACGTTGATGTCAATGCCCATCTCGGTCAGCAGACCGGTGATCTCGCGCAGGTCGTCGCGGTGCCTGAAACCCAGCGCGGCCGGGCCGAGGATGTTGCAGCGGGCGCGTTGGCCGGCCTCGCGCGGTGCGCGGCGCTGCGTGGTGTCGGCGAGCTGGCGCACCATCTGATAGAAGGTTTCGGCCGCGCCCCAGTTTTCCTTGCGCTGGTAGGACGGCAGCTCGAGCGGCACCACCGGCACAGGCAGGTCCAGCGCCTTGCACAGGCCGCCCGGATCGTCCTGGATCAGCTCGGCGGTGCACGAGGAGCCGACCATCATGGCCTGCGGCGCGAATCGCTCGAAGGCCTCGCGCGCCGCGTTCTTGAACAGTTCTGCGGTGTCGCCACCCAGGTCGCGCGCCTGGAAGGTGGTGTAGGTCACCGGAGGGCGCTTGGCGTCGCGCTGGATCATGGTGAAGAGCAGATCGGCGTAGGTGTCGCCTTGCGGGGCGTGCAGCACGTAGTGCACACCTTTCATGGCGGTCGCGATGCGCATCGCGCCCACGTGCGGCGGGCCTTCGTAGGTCCAGAGCGTGAGTTGCATCTTGAGGACCTCGCTTCAGGCGGCCAGCCGCAGGCGGCGCACCAGCGGACGGGCGAACAGCTCGGCCAGATCGGCCGCCTGCTCGTAGCCCTGGATGGGGGTGAACACCAGCTCGATCGCCCACTTGGTGGTCAGGCCTTCGGCTTCGAGCGGATTTGCCAGCCCCAGACCACACACCACGATGTCGGGCTGCGCAGCGCGGCAGCGATCCAGCTGCTTTTCCACGTCCTGGCCTTCGCTCAGGAAGGTGCCTTCGGGCAGCAGCGCCAGCTCGTCGGCCATGTGGCTGCGGTGCAGGTAGGGTGTGCCGACCTCGGCCAGCGACATGCCGAGTTCGCGCGCCAGGAAGCGCGCAAGCGGGATTTCGAGCTGCGAGTCGGGGAAGAAAAAGATGCGTTTGCCGGCCAGCTGGGCGCGCTGACGGGCCAGCGCAGCGGCCGCCCGATCGCGGGCCGGGGCGGTCACGTCGGCAAAGGTCTGGGCGCTCACACCAAAGGCGCTCGCCGCTGCTTGCAGCCAGGCGGTCGTGCCTTCGACGCCGAGCGGGAACGGGGCAGCCAGCCGCTGCGCGCCGCGCGCCTCCAACGCCAGCGCGGTGTCGGCCAGGAAGGGCTGGGCCAACAAAAAGCGGGTGTTGGGGCCGACCGGGGGCAGCTGGGTCGCCTGGCGTGGCGGGAAGAAGCGCACCGGGCCGATGCCCAGCTGCTGGAACAGGCGGGTGAACTGATCTTCCACCACGTCGGCCAGCGTGCCGACCACCAGCAGGTCCATCGGTGCAGTGTCCGCCGACACTGGCAGGCTGGGCACCAGCGAGGCCAGGCAGGCGTCTTCGCCCTGGGTGAAAGTGGTTTCGATGCCGCTGCCCGAGTAGTTCAGCACCCGCACGCCGGGGTTGAAGCGGCCCGAAAGGCGCTGCGCAGCGCGCGACAGGTCCAGCTTGATGACTTCCGACGGGCAGGAGCCCACCAGGAACAGCAGCTTGATCTCGGGCCGGCGCTGGATCAGACGGGTGACCACGCGGTCCAGTTCTTCATTGCAGTCGGCCAGTCCCGCCAGGTCGCGCTCGTCGATGATGGCCGTGGCGAACCGTGGCTCGGCAAAGATCATCACGCCGGCCGCGCTCTGGATCAGGTGCGCACAGGTGCGCGAACCGACCACGAGGAAAAACGCATCCTGGATCTTGCGGTGCAGCCAGATGATCCCAGTCAGGCCGCAGAACACCTCGCGCTGGCCGCGCTCCTTGAGGACCGGCGCATCGGCGCATCCGCGCGACACCGCCTGGATCGGGATCACCGCGGCGGCGCTCATGCCGTCGCTCCCGTTGGTGGGAGGGTCGCCTGGCCCTGCAGTCGCGCCATGCGCAACTTGTAGATGAACTGCCCGGCGTTGACCACGTAGGTGGCATAGGCCGCCAGCGCCAGACCCATCAGCCCCCGCGCATCGAGCCAGCCGTTGAACAGCGCCAGCAGGTAGGCGGTGTGCAGCGCCAGCACCGCCATGCTGAACACGTCTTCCCAGAAGAAGGCCGGCGCAAACAGGTACTGGCCGAACACCACTTTTTCCCAGATGCAGCCGGTGACCATGATGGTGTAGAGCGTGAGGGTCTTGACCACCACCGAGACCGTGGCGGCCTGCTCGCCTTCGCCGTTCATCAGGAAGCGCAGCACGAGCCCGAGACTGACCAGGAACACCAGAAACTGCACCGGTGCCAGCACCCCTTGCACCAGCGTCCACACCGTCCCGTCGCGCCGCTGCCGCTGCTGAGGTGTGTAAAGGGGGCGTCCGGCGCGCGGCAGCCCGTGGGTCTCGGCAAGCATCTGGCGTGTCTCCTGGTTGCTCTGGGACCCAATTTAGAACTTCCCGAAGAAAGTGTCAACTTGAATTGACGTACATTTTTATTGACATTGACTGAGCGATGGATAAAGTGCCATCTCAGCCGATCAGAAATGTTTTGACGGCCAAGTGTGTCAGCGTTACAAACGCGGGGTTGTCGAAGAAGCCCAGATCGAAAAAAAGGTGAGTGGGCAATCTGGAAATACACCGACGCATAACATTCGAACGGCGTACGAAAGCACCGGCAAAGCACCGTGGCCCCTGCGTGAATCGGCACAAGCGCATCAGCGCGAGGAGACATGGATGGGCTCATATTCGAGGCAGAGGTCTCCGCAAGAGACCGAGGCATCTGCCGCTCGCTATTCGGAAGACTGGGCGCCCGAGTCGGTGCCCGCCGGTTTCCCCCCCGGCATTGAAGATCTGCTCAGAACGTCCACCGCCATCCCCGCCAACGAGGACGGCCTGCGTGCTGTCTTGCTGGCCAAGGCGGTCGAGTACGAAATCATCCCTCGCCTGATGCTGGCGCACCGCGTTCCGGAAGAATGTGCCGCCCATCCCCTGACCGCCAACCAGCGGGTCACGCCACAAGATGTGGCCGTGTTTGCCGAACTGGTGCTGCACCAGGACGACTTTGCTGTGCGGGATTGCGTGATCGCCCTGCGCGACCGCGGTGTGCCCATCGAAGCGATTTTTCTTGACCTGCTGTCCCCCGTGGCGCGCCACCTGGGTGAGATGTGGGAGCGGGACCTCTGCTCCTTCACCGAAGTGACCGTCGGACTGGGCCGTTTGCAGAAAGTGCTGCGGGAAAACAGCGCCGCGTTCGGCCAGTTCCCCTCATCGGGCCACAGCGAACAGGGGCGGCGCATCCTGCTCATGCCCTGCCCGGGAGAGCAGCACACCTTCGGGCTGTCGGTGGTCGCCGAGCTTTTTCACCGCGCAGGCTGGGACGTCGTCACCTGCTTCCTCGCCACCGACGCGGCGGCCGTGATGGTCAAAAAAGACTGGTACGACGTGGTCGGGTTCTCGCTCGGTAGCGAAACGGGTGTGGAGCGTTTGCGGGCGGCCATGGCGCTGGTGCGCCAGGTCAGCCAGAACCCCCACATCTCTATAATTGCCGGCGGGCCTGCGTTTCTGTTGCATCCCGAGTACGCGGAACATATCCGGGCAGACGCTGTCATCACAGATGGCGCCAACGCTCCTTCCCAGGCCGAAAAGCTGGTGGCCGACAGCCGTTTGCGCTCATGACAATCACGGGCTGGCTTCTTTGAAGCCGCCCGCGTTCAACCACCAGGAAGGCACCGATGACCCAGGGAATTCAAGCGATGGTGAAGGGGCAGTTTCTGAACCCCGCGCCCCTGCTCGCCGACATGGGCGGGGATGCCATCGCTGACCTGATCACCGCCGCGGCCGACGTGGTGCTCATCCTGGATAAGGACGGGATCATCCGCGACATGGCCGTCGCCAGCGAAGACATGCTCCACAGCGGCTGCCAGGACTGGGTGGGCAAAGCCTGGCTCCAGACCGTCACCCAGGAAAGCCAGCCCAAAGTCCAAGCACTGCTCGACACCCAGGGTGCGCTCACCAGCGACGGTGTGCGCTGGCGCCAGGTGAACCAGTTGCTGTCCGACGGTATCGATCTGCCGATCTCCTACTCGGTGGCTCCCATCCGCAGCCTGGATGGCACCCGCAGCGTTGCGTTCGGTCGCGATCTCCGGCCCGAGGTGGTGCTGCAGCAGCGCCTGGTGAACGCGCAGCAAACCATGGAACGGGACTACTGGCGCCTGCGCCAGATCGAGACCCGTTACCGGCTGTTGTTCCAGATGGCGTCCGAGCCGGTGCTGATCCTGGACGGCGGACTCGACAAGCTTGAAGAAGCCAACCCGGCGGCCTACGAACTGCTGGGCGAGACGGCCCGTGAAAGCGGCTGGACGCTGGCCGACAGCCTGCACCCCGACAGCCTGCCCAGCGTTAGAGACATGCTGGAGCGCTTGCGCTCCACCGGACGTTCAGATCCCTGCCAGGTGCGTCTGATCGGCAGCAGCGAACCGATGTTCATTGCCGCCACGCAATTCCGCCAGGACAACCGTCTCCTGTTTCTGGTGCGTCTGACACGGCCGGAAGCCGCCGAGCTGAACATGCCCGCCGGGCGGCAGCAACTCATGCACGTCATGGAGTCCGCCCCCGATGCGTTGGTCGTGACCGACCTGGACGGTCGCATCCTCAGCGTGAACCGCGCTTTCCTGGACATGGGGCAGCTCGGCAACGAAGAGCAAGCCCGGGGGGAGATGCTCGACAAATGGCTGGGCCGCTCCGGCGTGGATTTCCGGGTGCTGCTGTCCAACCTGCGCCAGCACGGCACGGTGCGGCTGTTCGCCACCCAGCTGCGTGGCGAGTTCGGCTCCACTTCCGAGGTCGAGATCTCTGCTGTGTCGGTCGAAGGCGGTGCACACCCTTGCCTGGGTTTCACCATCCGCGACATGGGTCGGCGCCTGAGCGGCGATGCGCGGTCCAACAAAGAGCTGCCGCGGTCGGCCAGCCAGATGACCGAACTGGTCGGACGCCTGCCGCTCAAAGACATCGTGCGGGAAACCACCGACCTGATCGAGCAGCTGTGCATCGAAGCAGCCCTGGAGCTGACCGGCGACAACCGCGCGTCGGCAGCCGAGATGCTGGGTCTGTCCCGCCAGAGCTTGTACATCAAGTTGCGCCGCTTCGGCATCATCGAAGGCGCCAGTGACGACGTGCACTGAACGTTGGCACCTCAGCCCCCGGCGCGACCGCAGCGATTGCCCAAAGAGCCCTCCCAGGGCTCTTTGCCATTCTGGGATGGGAGAAAACCCGCTCCGCACAATGGTCATGCATCGCGTGGTGTCATTTTTTATTGACACTCAATTGTGTAAGGCGTACAACCCATTTTATGGAACGCCCTGCCCTGTCTGCCGTCACCGAGTTGTTCAAGCCCATCACCTGGTTTCCGCCGATGTGGGCCTTCGCTTGTGGCGTCATCGCATCGGGTGCATCGCTGCAGGACCGTTGGTGGATGGCCATCCTGGGCATCGCCCTGGCCGGGCCGCTGGTGTGCGCCACCAGCCAGGCGGTGAACGACTGGTTTGACCGCCACGTCGACGCGATCAACGAACCCCAGCGCCCCATTCCATCGGGCCGCATGCCTGGCCAGTGGGGCCTTTACCTCGCCATCGGCTGGACCGGCGCCTCCTTGCTAGTGGCCTTGGCGCTGGGCCCCTGGGGCTTTGGCGCGGCGGCCATCGGGCTGCTGCTGGCCTGGGCTTACAGCGCACCGCCCGTGCGCCTGAAGGAAAACGGCTGGTGGGGCAACGCGGCCTGCGGCATCAGCTACGAAGGCATCGCCTGGGTCACGGGCGCAGCTGTCATGGCCGGCGGATCCATGCCTGGCGGCGAATCGCTGGCACTGGCGGCGCTCTACAGCGCGGGCACGCACGGCATCATGACCCTCAACGATTTCAAGGCTGTGGCCGGTGACCGCCTGATGGGTGTGCGTTCGCTGCCGGTGCAGCTGGGTGTGGACCGCGCCGCGCGCGTGGCCTGCTGGTTCATGGCGCTGCCACAGCTGGTGGTGATCGGCCTGCTGCTGCACTGGGGCCAGCCGGCGCATGCGGCGGGGGTGGCGGCGCTGCTGGTGGGGCAGGCGGTGTTGATGCGCCACTTCCTGGCCGACCCGACCGCCCGCGCACGCTGGTACAGCGGGTTCGGGGTGCCGCTGTTCGTGGCCGGCATGATGGTCAGCGCATTTGCCTTGCGGGGCATCGCATGAAGACGTTTGGCTGGGCCAGCGTCGCTCGGCTGGGCCTGGTGCAGGCGTCGCTGGGTGCCATCGTGGTGCTGACCACGTCCACGCTCAACCGCGTGATGGTGGTGGAACTGGCGCTCCCCGCCCTGCTGCCGGGCATCCTCGTGGCCTTGCACTACCTGGTGCAGATGGCCCGGCCCCGCATGGGCCATGGATCGGACGTGGGCGGTCGCCGCACGCCCTGGATCGTTGGCGGCATGGCGGTGCTGGGCCTGGGCGGCGTCGTCGCCGCGCTCGCCACCGTCTGGATGGCGACGAACCGGCCGGCGGGCATCGCACTGGCGGTCGTCGGCTTCGCCCTGGTCGGCCTGGGCGTGAGCGCCAGTGGCACATCGCTGCTGGTGATGCTGGCCAAACGGGTGCCCGATGCGCGCAAGGGCGGCGCGGCAACCCTGGTCTGGATAATGATGATCGCGGGCTTTGCCGTCACGGCGGGGCTCGCAGGCCGTTTTCTCGACCCGTACTCGCCCGAGCGGCTGTTGCTGGTGACGTCCACCGTGTCTTTGCTGGCCTTTGCGGTCACGCTGCTGGCCATACACGGACTCGAAGGACCGGTCACCGAAACGTCGGCGGCTCCGATCGGGACCGCCAAGCCCACCTTCCAGCAGGCCCTGTCCGCGGTCTGGCAGGAGCCGGTGGCCCGGCGCTTCACCGTTTTCGTGTTCGTGTCGATGCTCGCCTACAGCGCGCAAGACCTGATCCTCGAACCCTTCGCGGGCACGGTGTTCGGCTACAGCCCGGGCGCCTCGACCCAGCTCTCGGGCATTCAGCACGGTGGGGTGCTGCTGGGCATGTTGTTGGTGGCGGGCGCAGGCGCGCTGGCGGCGCGGGTTGAGACGCTGCGCTGGCTTGGCTCGCTGCGCGGCTGGACCATTGGCGGCTGCATCGCATCGGCCATGGCCTTGCTTGGCCTGGTGGCCGCGGGCGTGAGTGGCCACGGCGAGGCGCTCAAAACCACGGTGTTCGCGCTGGGCGCGGCCAACGGGGCCTTCTCCATCGGCGCCATCGGCTCCATGATGCGCCTGGCCAACGAAGGCCAGGACGCCCGCGAGGGCGTGCGCATGGGCCTGTGGGGCGCCGCACAGGCCATCGCCTTCGGGCTGGGTGGTTTGGTGGGCACCGGCGCGAGCGACCTGGCCGGCCACCTGATTGCCGCTCCCGGCACGGCGTACGCGTTTGTGTTCGCCCTTGAAGCCTTGGCTTTCGTCGCATCGGCACTGCTGGCCTGGCGCATCTCAACACCTCCACCCCAGTCGGCAACGGCTGTGTCCACCCGTGCCGATGGCCCTGCCATGGGAGCACCCACCCGGCTGAGCGCATGAACAACGACGACATTTTTGATGTGGTGGTGGTGGGCGGCGGCCCGGCCGGCGCCACCGCGGCGCACGAACTCGCCCGCCGGGGACGATCGGTCCTGCTGCTGGACCGGGCCGGGCGCATCAAGCCCTGCGGCGGCGCCATCCCGCCCCGGCTGATCAAGGACTTCGAGATTCCCGACGAACTGCTGGTGGCCAAAGCGCGCAGCGCCCGCATGATCGCGCCGTCGAACCACCGGGTCGATATCCCGATCGAGAACGGCTTTGTCGGCATGGTGGACCGCGACCGGTTCGACGAGTGGCTGCGTCAGCGTGCCGCCAACGCCGGCGCGGTGCGGCGCATCGGTCAGTTCGTGTCACTGGGTCGCGAAGCGGACGGACTGGCGGTGGTGAACTACACCGTGCGCGATCGAAACCCCGCCAGCGAAGGCCTGCCCGCCCGGGTGCGCGCGCGCTGCATTGTGGGCGCCGATGGCGCGCGCTCCGAAGTCGCGCGCCAGGGCGCCGTGCCGGGCGCCCACCGCACACGGTGCGTGTTCGCATACCACGAGATCCTGCGCGCGCCACCGGTGTCCGAGCGGAGCGCCGACTACGACGAGAGCCGCTGCGACGTGTACTACCAGGGACGCTTTTCACCCGACTTCTACGGCTGGGTGTTCCCCCACGGAGACACCCTGAGCGTGGGCACCGGCAGCGCCGACAAAGGCTTTTCTCTGCGCGGCTCGGTGCAACGCATGCGCCAAACCAGTGGTCTGGCCGGCGCAGAAACGCTGCGCCGCGAAGGGGCGCCCATTCCCATGAAGCCATTGCCCCGCTGGGACAACGGGCGCGATGTGGTGCTCGCGGGTGACGCGGCAGGGGTGGTGGCGCCCGCTTCTGGCGAGGGCATCTACTACGCCATGGTGGGTGGACAGTTGGCGGCCGAGGCGGCGCACGAGATGCTCGCCACCGGCCAGGTGAAGGCCCTGCGGCTGGCTCGCCAGCGCTTCATGAAACTGCACGGCACGGTGTTCTGGGTGCTGGGTGTGATGCAGTGGTTTTGGTACGGCAACGAAAAGCGGCGAGAGCGTTTCGTCAAGATCTGCGAAGACCGCGACGTGCAGCAACTCACCTTCGATTCCTACATGCACAAGCGGCTCGCACGCAAAAAGCCCATGGCGCACGTGCGCATTTTCCTCAAAGACGTGGGGCACTTGCTCGGCCTGGTGAGGGTATGAGCGCAATGGCTCGCCCAGCGCTCGGCGACTGAGGGTTGCACATGCCGCACCTGTGGAGCAGCGCCTGGCTGGTGGACGCCGCCATCGCGATCACGCTGGTCGAGTGGCTGGCGCTGGCCACCTATCACCGAGCCACCGGGCGGGGCTTGCCACCCGAGGCCTACGCCCTGAACCTCGTCTCAGGCTTGTGCCTGATGCTCGCCCTGCGCAGCGCTTTGCAGAGCGAGACTTGGTATTGGGGTGCAGGGTGCCTGGCCGCGTCGGGCTTGGCACACCTCACCTACCTTCGGCGGCGCTGGCGGCGCCAGCGCCAGACCGATCAGGCCTTCTTGGCGTAAGCGCTGCACCAGCCGTTGGACGCCACCGCCTTGCCGGGGAAAATGCCGCAAGGGCCGGAGGCTGCATCGGCCTTGCCGGTGTACAGCGCGCAGTTGGCGCACTTCTGGGCGGCCGTGTGCTTGGGGAACTTCTTGGCATCGACCTTGGTGGTGTCGGCTGCATAGCCCATCGCCATCGGCTGGGCATCCTTCTCATTCACCATGGGCACGCCTTGGGCCTGGGCGGCACCAACGGCGATCAGGCTGGAACCTGCAGCGACTTGCATCATGAACACGCGACGGGTGGAATTTTTCATGGGTTTCTCGTGGGTTGTTTGCACAATGGCTCGACCAGATTACGCCGACCGACTGAAGCCAGACTTAAGTTCCGCGAAGACACATCGGCACAGTCGGGTATGGCACAAGCTGTGCAAGGCAAGGGGTCTGTGGAGGCTGCGTACACTTGGCCCCAAAACCGATACCCATGAGCCCGCAAGACTACGCCCAGCAGAAAGCCGCCGCCTCCGGCAGTAGCTTCTATTACGCCTTTCTCTTCCTGCCGCCGCCCCGCCGCGCGGCCATCACAGCTTTCTATGCTTTCTGCCGCGAGGTGGACGACGTGGTGGACGAGGTGCAGGACCCGGGCGTGGCGCAGACCAAGCTGGGCTGGTGGCGCCAGGAAGTGGCCCGGGCCTACGCTGGCCAGTCCAGCCACCCGGCGCTGCAGGCGCTCATGCCCCACGCGCCGGTCTACGGCATCGAGTCGCGGCATCTGCTGGCCGTGATCGACGGCTGCCAGATGGACCTGGACCAGAACCGCTACCTGGATTTCGTGAACCTGCAGCAGTACTGCCACCTGGTGGCCGGTGTGGTGGGCGAAGTGGCGGCGCGCATCTTCGGCCAGACCGTGCCGCAGACCACCGAATACGCCCACCGGCTGGGCCTGGCCTTCCAGCTCACCAACATCGTGCGCGATGTGGGCGAAGACGCGGCGCGCGGCCGCATCTACCTGCCGGTCAACGAACTGCAGCGTTTCGACGTCAAGGCCCACGAACTGGTCAAGCGCGGCGCCGCACCGGGCATGGACAAGGCCGACTTTGAGCGACGCTTCCTGGCGCTGATGCGCTTCCAGTGCGAGCGGGCACTGGAGCTGTACGACCAGGCCCTGGCCGTGCTGCCCGAAGCCGACCGCCGCGCCCAAAAACCGGGGCTGATGATGGCGAGCATCTACCGCACCCTGTTGCGGGAGATCCAGGCCGAACCGCTGCTGGTGCTGACCCAGCGCGTGAGCCTGACGCCGCTGCGCAAATTCTGGCTGGCCTGGAAGGTGCAAGCGCTGGGCAGGCTGTGAACATGGCCCCCACGCTCCACCGCTGCGCGGGTCGCTGCCCCCCGAGGGGGCTGGGCCTGCCTTGGGGCGGCCCGGCGGCTGGCCCGTTGCCCTCCTCGCTCCACCGCTGCGCGGGGCGCTACCTCCCGAGGGGGCTGGGCCTGCCTTGGGACGACCCGGCGGCTGGCCCGTCGCCCATCGCGCTTCGCGACGGCCTGGATGGTCTGACGTGAGGGTCGCCATCGTCGGAGGTGGCTGGGCTGGCATGGCGGCGGCGGTGACCGCCGCCGAGGCCGGGGCCGATGTCACGGTGTTCGAGGCCAGCCGCGTGCTGGGGGGCCGGGCGCGTGCGCTGCCGGTGCCGCTGCCCGACGGACGCACGCTCACGCTGGACAACGGCCAGCACATTCTCATCGGCGCCTACCGCCAGACGCTGGCGCTGATGCAGGCCTTGGGCGTGGACCCGGCCACGGCGCTGCTGCGTCTGCCGCTGGGTTTGCCGCACCCCGACGGCAGCGGCCTGGTGACACCGGGCTGGGCCGCGCACTGGCCGCCGCCGCTGGACGCGCTGGCCGCCATCGCCACCGCCCGTGGCTGGAGCTGGGGCGACCGGCTGGCGCTGCTGGGCACCGCGCTGCGCTGGCGCCTGAACGGCTTCGCAGCACGCCCTGGCCAGACGGTGGCCGATCTGTGTGCCGACCTGCCTGCGCGGGTCATCGACGAACTGATCGAGCCGCTGTGCGTGTCGGCCCTGAACACACCGGGCGAACAGGCCAGCGCGCAGATTTTTCTGAACGTGATGCGCGACGCGCTGTTCGGCCAGGGCCACCCCGGCATGGGTCCGGCCCACCTGCTGCTGCCGCGCACCGACCTCTCGGCACTGATGCCGCAGGCCGCCGCGCGCTGGCTGCGCTCCCACCACGGGGGGCACAGCCGCGTGCGGCTGGGCGCGCGGGTGGGCGCGCTGCAGAGCCGCCCCGGTGGCTGGCTGCTGCTGGGCGTGCAGGACGGGCAGGTGTTCGAAGCACCGTTCGACCATGTGGTCTGGGCCACCGCGGCCGGCCCTGCGGCCCAGGTGATGAACCAGGCCGCCGCCCTGGCGCGTGAAACACACGACGACGACACCGCCACGGCGCTGGGCGACTGGGCGCGGGTCGCCGCCGCCCTGCCCTACACCGCCATCACCACCGTCTACGCGCTGGCCACCGGCCAGCACCTGGCGGCGCCCATGCTCGCGCTGCACAACAGCGCCGAAGCACCGGCCCAGTTCGCCTTTGATCGCGGGCAGCTGCAGCCCGACGACCCGGCCACGCAAGGCGTGCTGGCCTTCGTGGTCAGTGCCAGCGACGGCGAACGCGAGGCGGTGCAGGCCGCGGTGCTGCGCCAGGCGAGCGACCAGCTGGGCCTGCGGGGCCTGCGCCCGCTCAAGACCGTGGTGGAAAAGCGTGCAACCTTCGCTTGCACGCCGGGCCTTCAACGCCCGGCGGCGGCCATTGCCCATGGCCTGTGGGCCGCGGGCGACTATGTCGAAGGGCCCTACCCGGCGACGCTCGAAGGCGCGGTGCGCAGCGGCATCGCGGCAGCGAGCCAGTGACCGCAGGGCTGGCGCAGCGCCTGCGGGTGCCCGCCGGTCCAGCGCATCAGCCCAGCGCCCTGGCCGCGTGCTGCGCAGGGCGCGCCATGCAGCGGTTGATCCAGTCGTGCGTCAGCGGGTGGGCCTGCATCAGATCGTGCGCGGGACGCGCCCAGTTGAGCACGGCGGCCACGCACAGGTCGGCAATGGTGAAACGATCGGCCGACAGGTGCGCCTGGCCGGCCGCCTGCTGCGCCTCCAGGTGCTGCTCCATCACGCGCAGCGGCACGGCCAGACGCTTCTCGGCCGCCTCGGCCAGCTCGGGCTTGCGGCGCTCGGCCGGCATGGCCATCCGGTGCATCAGCACCGTGAGCGCATCGGTCTCGCATTCGGTCACGGCCCAGAAGCTCCAGCGCAGGGCGTCGGCGTCTTCTTTGGGCGTGGCGGGCGTGAGGCTCTGGCCATCGGCCACGCCATGGTGGCGCGCGATGTAGAGCGCGCAGGCCATGCTCTCCCACACCACGACCGCCCCCTCGGGCCGGGCGTCGATCACCACCGGGATGTGGCCGTTGGGGTTGAGCGCCAGAAAGTCGGGCGACCGCGTGGCCCCGCCCTGGTAAGGCGTGGGCCGGTGGGTGAAGTTCAGCCCCAGTTCGGTGGCGACCCACAGGGGGCGGATGGCGCGCGAGGCGGCGATGCCGTGGATGGTCAGGCTCAAGGGTGTCTCCTGTGTGGACGTGTCTTCAGAGGCCCAGCGCGTCGCACAGCACGCGCAGGTCGGTCAGGGTGATGTGGGGTTGCAGCGGCGCATGCTCCCAGGCGTGGCCGCCGCGGTTGACCCAGGCCAGTTGCATACCGGCGTTGAGCGCGCCCACGCCGTCCAGGTGGGCGTCGTCGCCGATGTGCAGCACCTCGGCCGGCGCCACCCCGGCGGCCTGCGCACCTGCGTGGAAGATGCGCGCATCGGGCTTGCCCACGCCGAACTCGCGCGCGCTGATCGACGCGACAAAGTGAGCGCCAATGCCCACGCGCTGCACGTCGGCGTTGCCGTTGGACAGCGCCACGATGGGAAACCGTGCGCCCAGCCGCTGCAGCGCGGGCAGCGCATCCTCGAACAGGTCCACCCGCTGGCGTTCGGCAAAAAACACCTCGAAGGCGGGCTCGGCCAGCGCCGGGTCGTCGCCCGCGCGCTGCAGCAGCGCCCGAATGGACTCGCGCCGCAGCGCGCTCAGGTCGTGCGCCAGGTCGGGCCGGGTGCGGCCCATGTGTTCGCGCACATCGCGCAGGGTCTGGCGGTCGGCCCCCAGCGCGGCGGTGGCCGGCGCATGCTGCGCCAGCCAGCCGGACAGCACCTGCTCGGCGCGCGCGATGGTGGGCCAGATCGGCCAGAGCGTGTCGTCCAGGTCCAGCGTGATGGCCCGGATTCGGCATGTATCGAGGCCCGCACCCGGGTCCCGATCGGTCGTAGTTGGCGCGCTTTTGGCTGGGGTCTTCATGGCTGCGGGAGAATAGCGCATGCCCTTCAAGACCGAACCCTCTTATTCCCATGGCCAGGCACCGCGCACGGCCGTTGTCCTGTGCAACCTGGGCACCCCCGACGAACCCACCGCACCGGCGCTGCGCCGCTACCTGGGCGAATTCCTGAGCGACCACCGCGTGGTCGAGATTCCCAAGGCCCTGTGGATGCTGATCCTGCACGGCATCATCCTGCGTGTGCGGCCGGCCAAGTCGGCCGCCAAGTACGCCACGGTGTGGACGCCCGAGGGCTCGCCGCTCAAGGTCTGGACCGACAAACAGTCCAAGCTGCTGCAGGGCTACCTGGGCGAACGCGGCCACCAGGTCACGGTGCGCTACGCCATGCGCTACGGCAACCCGTCCATCCCGTCGGTGCTGGACGAACTGCAGGCCCAGGGCGCCACGCGCGTGCTCATCGTCTCGGCCTACCCGCAGTACAGCGGCACCACCACGGCCAGCGTGTTCGACGCGGTGGCCCACTGGGGCCTGAAGACGCGCCGCCTGCCCGAGCTGCGCTTTGTCAACCGCTACCACGACGACGCCGGCTACATCGACGCACTGGCCCAGCGCATGCGCCACCACTGGCTGCACCACGAACGTGGCGAACACCTGGTGATGAGCTTTCACGGCGTACCCGAACGCACCCTCATGCTGGGCGACCCGTACCACTGTGAATGCCACAAGACCGCGCGTCTGCTGGCGGAAAAACTCGGTCTGGCCAAAGACGCCTACACCGTCACCTTCCAGTCGCGCTTTGGCAAGGCCAAGTGGCTGGAGCCCTACACCGAGCCGACCCTGATCGCCATGGCGCAAAAGGGACTCAAGAGCGTCGACCTGGTGTGCCCCGGCTTCACCAGCGACTGCCTGGAAACGCTGGAAGAAATCCGCATGGAGGCGCAGGAGGCCTTCAAGCACGCGGGCGGCGAGCGCTTCGAGTACATCGAGTGCCTCAACGACAGCCCGGACTGGATACGCGCGCTGACCCAGCTCACCGAACAGCACCTGCAAGGCTGGCCCACCCAGCGGGCGGACGATCCGATGGCTCTGCAGGCCAGCCGCGAACGTGCGCTGGCCATGGGTGCGAAGGACTGAGGAAGGCCGTTAACCAGTCCAGCCCGGCATGGCCACGGCCCGGATCAGGCGCGTTTCCTGCGCTGTGATCAGGTGGGCCGAGGCCTGCAGGTAGGCCGGGAAGTCCGGGTGCGTGTCGCGCGCAAGGCAACGCTGCTCGTAGTCGGCCAGGCTGTCGTAGGCCCAGAGGTGCACAAACTGGTTCTGCGGCCCCACCAGGCTGGTGTAGAAACCCACCGGGTGGCCCAGGGTCTGCATCAGGATGGGCATGGCCAGCCGGTTGAAGACCTCCAGAAACTCCGGCATCTTGCGCAGGGTGATGGTGTAGATGCGGTGGTCCACCAGCGGTTTGCCCAGCATCACCGCGCTGCTGATCGGCCAAGTGTTTTCCTGGGTGTTCATGCGCGGGCTCCTGCGGTGTCTGCGATGTGGTTGCCGGTGACGTAGCCAAACGTCATGTTCGGCCCATGGGTGATGCCGGCGCCGGGGTAGTTGCCGCCCATGATGCTGGCCCGGTCGTTGCCCACAGCGTAAAGGCCAGCGATGGGCGAACCGTCGCGCCGGAGCACCTCGCCCACCACGCTGGTGCGGATGCCGTCAAACGTGCCCAGGTCGCCCATGATCAGCTTGACCGCGTAGAACGGCCCGGTCTGCACCGGCGCCACGCAGGGGTTGGGCTGGTGGGTGGGGTCGGCCAGGTAGCGGTTGAAACTGGTGCGGCCGCGGCCGAAGGCAGGGTCTTCGCCTTTGACAGCGCCGACGTTGTACTCGCGCACCGTCTGCTCCAGCCCGGCCGGGTCGATGCCGCATTTCTGCGCCAGCTCGGCGAGCGTGTTGCCCTTGATCAGGTAACCGTTGCGCAGGAACTTTCCGATGGGCATGGGCGCGGGTTTGACGAAACCGATGCCGTACTTGGCCAGCGTGGTCTTGTCGCACACCAGCCACATCGCTGTCTCCTCCTGGCCCTCGCAGGCGCGCATCATCGCAGCGCCCACGTCGTGGTACGAGTTGGACTCGTTGGTGAAGCGTTGGCCGCTGGCCAGCACGCCGATGACGCCGGGCTTGTAGCGGTCCAGCAGGTGCGGGAAGACGCCGATCTCGCCATTGCCGTAGTCCACTTTGGACACCGGCATCCAGGCCGCCGCGTCCTTGAAGCGGATGTCCACCACGCCGCCCAGGGCTTCGGCCATGTTCAGGCCGTCGCCGGTGTTGCTGGTGGGTGTGGGCGAGAGGTGCTGGTGGCCGCGCCGGACGTGCGGGTAGGCCTGGGCAATGCGTTTGACGTCGTGCGGGAAACCGCCGCAGGCCAGCACCACACCGTGCCGCGCGCGCAGCACGCCCTGCGCCGTGCGCACGCCCAAGGCGCGCTCACCGTCCATTTCGATGCCCTGGGCTGGTGTACTGGTGAGGATGGGAATGCCCAGATCCAGCGCCGACTTGGCCAGCCGCGCCGCCAGCGCGTTGCCGCTGGTGACCGCGATACCGCGGCGGTAGAGCGCGAGTTCTTTGAGGTGTGTGGCCAGGCGCTTGGCAACATAGATGAACGAGGTCAGCGACTTCGTGACCTGGAAGAAGTGCTTCAGGTCGGCGTTCGACGAGTTGAACATCATGCCGATGAAGGTGATGGTTTTCAGCGGCGGCTTCAGGCGTGCCATGTCCGCGCCGAGCTCGCGGATGTCGAACGGCTTGGCCAGGATGGAACGGCCGATGTCGACACCACCCGGCACGTCGGGGTGGTAGTCCGGGTAGAGCGTGGGCACGAACCGCATCGCGGTTTCGCGTTCGAAAAACTCCACCATCTTTGGCCCGTTGTCGATGAAGGCCTCGACGGCGGCCTCGTCGTAAAACGCGCCGGTCTCTTCCACCATGTAGCGACGCACAGCCTCGCGCGTGTCGGCCGGGTTTTGCTGCCGGCCGTGCGGTCCGAGCGGGATCCAGAGCACGCCGCCCGAGAGCGCGGTGGTGCCGCCGAAGACGGGTTCCTTCTCGATCACCACGACATCAAGTCCGCGCTTCTTGGCGGTGATGGCAGTGGCCAGGCCGGCGGCGCCGGAGCCCACCACGATGAGGTCGTATTCGGTCTTGGTCAAGTGCGTCTCCTCAAGAGGTTGTGGGCCGCCGCGCCGGGCCGCCCCAAGCAAGGCCGCGCCCCCTCGGGGGGCAGCGACCCGCGCAGCGGTGGAGCGTGGGGGTCATTGGTTAAAGCCCGGGCGCGGGACCATGTCCATCAACATGGACGACATGCCGCCATCCACGGCCAGCTCGGCGCCGTTCATGTACGCCGCTCGCGGGCTGGCGAGGAACAGCGCCACGTCGGCGATGTCCTGCGGCTCCCCGATGCGGCGGCTGGCCGTGACCTGCGCCCGCTTTTCTTCAAAGCCGGGCTCTTCATAGAACTTCGCCGACAGCGCGGTGCGGATCATCCCGGGGCAGATGGCGTTGCTGCGGATGCCCAGCGGCCCCCACTCGGCCGCCATCTGGCGCGAGAGCAGCAACACGCCGGCCTTGCCCGCGCTGTAGGCGCCGCTGCCGGTTTGCGGGAAATTGGCCGAGATGGACGCCACGTGCACCAGGGCGCCACGCGTGCGCGCCAGCTGCGGCTGGAAGGCGCGTGCGCACAGCAGATAGCCGGTGAGGTTGACGCTCAGCACGGTGTTCCAGTCGGCCAGGCTCACGCTGTCCAGCGTACCCGGGCGCAGCAGGCCAGCGTTGTTGATCAGGGCGGCCACATCGCCGAGTTCGGCCTGCACTTTTTGGGCAGCTGCCAGGGTCTGCTCTTCGCTGGCGATGTCGCAGGTCACGGCGAGCGTGCGCACACCCTCTGGGCCGAATTCGGCGTCCAGTGCGGTGGCCTGGCGCTGCACGCCTTCGGCATCGCGGTCGATCAGCGCCACCTGGGCGCCGGCCTCGGCGAGCTGGCGCGCCGTCGCGGCGCCGATGCCGCTGGCCGCTCCCGTGACAGCAACGACCCGGCCTTGCAGGCCCAGCCAGTGAGAAGGGGAAACGGACATGCTGGTCTCCTGTTGGAATGCACACGATTGTTCGCGCCGGACCCATCGGAAGGTTTGACGATCCCGGCCAGCAACAGGACAATTCGTGCACGCCACGGAGCCCCCATTGACCGCCCGCATTCCCAACTACGCGCTCTACGGCGACCAGGACGCGCCGGCCTGGTCGAACTCGTTCAACTTCGAATGGATTCCCCAGCGCTCGGCGCCCTACCAGTGGGAAATCCAGGTTCACCGCCACGACGCCTTTGTGCAGCTGTTGTGCCTGACCGCCGGCTCGGGCGAGGTGCGCATGAACGGCGCGCGCATCCCGGCGAAGGCGCCCTGCCTCATCGTCGTGCCCGCCGGCGCGGCGCACGGCTTTCGCTTCACACCCGACGTGGACGGCCCGGTGATCACCGCGACGCAGAAGGTGCTGGAGTCGCTGGCCACGCTGCTGATGCCCGAGCTGCTGGCCACCATCCGCACGCCGCGGGTGATCGAATTGCCCGCCGACGGCCAGCCACTGGAGCCGCTGATGCCACTGTTCCAGGCGATCGAGCGCGAGTCGCGCACGCACCGCAGCGGCCAGACCGCGGCGGGCATGGCGCTGCTGACCGCGCTGATGGTGCAGGTGGCCCGGCTGGCCGGGCCGGCCGAGCGGGACGCGGACGGTGCGACCAGCGGTGCGCGCAAACAGCGTCAGATCGGCCAGTTCAAGGCCCTGCTGGACCGCCATTTCCGGGAGCACCGCCCGGTGCAGTCCTACGCCGACACGATGGGCCTGACCGCGGGCCAGCTCTCGCGCATCTGCCGCGAGGTGCTGGACATGTCGGCGCTGGACGTGATCAACGCCCGCCTGGTGCACGAAGCCCAGCGCGAACTGGTCTACACCGTGGGCAGCGTCAAGCAGCTGGCGGCCGAACTGGGCTTTGAAGACGACGCCTACTTCAGCCGCTTCTTCAAGCGCCACACCGGCCTGAGCCCGCGCGACTTCCGCGCCCAGGCGCTCGCGCAGCTGGCCCACATCAATAGCCCCTGAAACAGAAAACCCCCAATGCCTTTGGGCAGCGGGGGTTGAGTCGGCGCACGGTCGCTCCGGAGCGCGTGTCTTCTACCAGCACACGCCGAGGAACCGGCTTCGCCGGGCCTCAGGCGTGGTCCCCCCTTCCAGGGGGGAAGCGGCGCAGCCGCGCAGAGGGGTGGCCAGTCAGTTACATCCTCCCGCGCAGTTTCTTCCACCAGTCGGCCTGGCTCACCACCGTGAGCACCACACAGGCCAGCAGGATGGCCGACAGCGGCGAGGTGAAGAACTCGGTGACGAACACACCGACGTCTTCGCCACTGGACGCCATGGCCTGGCGGTAGCTGCGGTCCATGATGGGCCCCAGGATCATGCCCAGGATGACCGGGCCGACCTGGAAGCCGTACATCTTGAGGAAGTAGCCCAGCACACCGAAGCCCAGCATCCAGTACACGTCGACCGGGTTGTTGTTGATGGCGTAGGCGCCCACGGCCGACAGCACCAGAATAAGCGGCAGCAGCACCGGCTTGGGCGTCTCGACGATCTTGGCGAAGATCTTGATGCCCGTCAGGCCGAACACCAGCAGGAAGATGTTGGCCAGCGTGAGCGAGCCGACGATGAACCAGAACAGGTGCGGCGTCTCGATCATCAGCATCGGTCCCGGCTTGAGGCCGTGGATGTAGAGCGCACCAATGATCACGGCCGTGACCGCGTCACCCGGGATGCCCAGCGTGAGCATGGGCACGTAGGCACCGCCCACGGCGGCGTTGTTGGCCGACTCGGGCGCCACCAGGCCTTCGTAGGCACCTTCACCGAACGGGCGCGAGGGGTTCTTCACCGTGCGCTTGGCGTGGTCGTAGGCCATGAGCGCGGCGATGTCGCCGCCCGCACCGGGCAGTGCGCCCACCACCACACCGATGGAAGACGTGCGGGTGGCCAGCGGAAGGTACTTCTTGAGCAGACCCCAGGACGGGATGATCTTGCTGACGTTCTGCTTGATCGCGGTGAGCTTGAGCTCGTGGATCTGCGCAATGACTTCGGCCACGCCGAAGAAACCGATCATGGCGGCCACGTAGGCGATGCCGGCTGAGAGCTGCATGCTGCCGAAGGTCAGACGGTTCTCGCCCGTCATCGGGTCCAGGCCCACGCAGGCGATCAGCGCGCCCAGGGCGCCCGAGAAGACGCCCTTGGACAGCGATTCACCCGACAGACTGCCCACCAGCAGCAGGCCCCAGACGGCCAGCAGCATGTAGTCGCGCGGGCCGAACATCAGCGCCAGGTCCGACACCAGCGGTGCGGCCACGGCCAGCGCCAGGATGCCGATGAAGCCGCCGTAGACCGAGACCACGGTGGTCAGGCCGATGGCCTGGCCGGCCTCGCCGCGCTTGGCCAGCGGGTAACCGTCCAGGCCGGTGGCGATGGCCGCCGGTGCTCCGGGGATGTTGAGCAGGATGGCGCTGCGCGAGCCGCCGTACACACCACCGAGGTAGATGCCGGAGATCAGCGCCAGCGCGTGGTTCACGTCCCACTTGAAGGTGAACGAAATCAGGATCGACACCGCCATCGTGACCGAGAGGCCCGGGATGGCGCCGATGTAGATGCCCGCGAACGTGCCCATGGCTGTCAGCAACAGCATCTGCACGTCCACCCAGGACATGAAGAAATATCCGATGGCTTCCATCATTTCAGAAACTCCGGCAGGTAGGGGCCGACCAGGCTGCCGGCGGGCAGCACCACCGAGAAGGCGGTCTGAAACACGATATAGATGGCTGCCAGCACCACGGCGCTGACCACCAGGTTCAAGCCCAGGCGCTTGCTGCCCAGCACCTGCATGGACAGCAGCAGGAACAGGTAGGACGCGACGAGAAAGCCCAGCACCTCCAGCAGCAGCATGTAGGCCACGATCAAAGCACCGAACAGCACCAGCGTCAGCGGCGCCAGCTTCTGCGCGAACTGCTGGAAGACCGTCTGGCCGGGTTCCAGTGCCAGCTTGCTGCGCGCGGCTTTGACCAGGCTCATCAGGCCGGTCACCAGCATGGTGGCCGCGCAGACCATGGGAAAAAAGCCTGGCGACGAGAGCGAATCGAAGCGCGAAATGTTGTACGACGCCCAGAGCATGAAGGCACTGAACAGCACGATCAGGACCATGAAGGTCAGCTCACCGGGCAGCCGCTGATGGCTGGTGTGCATGGTGTTCTCCTCGTTGTGGTGATCAAAGGGTGAAAAAAACGGTCTGGGCGAAACACTCGCCACAGACCGTATTGGTCAGCCCAAGCGACTCAGGGCTTGGCGATGCCCAGCTCGGCCGGGTTCTTCTTGGCCGCGCCCGCGCCCTGGTACAGCCAGGCGGTGGTGGACTGGAACTTCTTGATGAAGGCTTCGGCTTCAGCGCCGCTGATGTTGAGCATGGTGGTGCCACGGCCTTCCATCATCTTGCGGTACTGCGGGTTGTCACCGGCCTTCTTGAAGGCGGCCACCAGCTTGGCCTTGACGGGCTCGGGCGTTTCCTTGCGCACGAACACGCCGTACCACGAACCCCAGGGCAGGTACTTGGTGATGCCCTTGAGCGACGGTGCGTCGGTCACGGGGGCGATGCCCTGGAAGGGCTTGTTGTCCACCACGGCCAGGGCCTTGAGGCGGCCGGCCCTGACGTGCTCGATGGCGGCGCCCGAGGCGATGAAGCCGATGTCCACGTGGCCGCCCTGCAGAGCGGCGATGGCGGGACCGTCACCGTCGAACGGCACGTTGATGGTTTCGAACTTGGTCAGCGTGCTCATCATGGCGTTCATGGTGAACGGCACGGTGCCCTGGCCGGCCAGGTACTGCTTGACCTTCTTGGGGTTGGCCTGCACGAAGCTCAGCAAGTCCTGCATCGTGTTCCACGGCGCGTCGGGCTTGGCCACCAGCAGGATGGTGTTGGCCACGGCGGCGATGTTGATGGGGGTGAACTTGTCATAGTCGAAATCGGCCACGCCCATGACACGGTACAGGGCCTGCGGCTCTGCGCCCATCAGGAGGGTGTAACCGTCGGCGGGCTGCTGCAACACGAAGTTGGCACCGATCACGCCGGCCGCGCCGGGCTTGTTCTGCAGCACGATTTTCTTGCCCAGGGCTTCCTCGGCAAAGGGCGCGTAGCCGCGCATGGCGACGTCGGTACCACCACCGGCGCCCCACTGGATCACGGCGGTCACATCGCGCTCGGGGTAACCCTGCGCCTGTGCGGCACCGATACCGGCCACGGTGGCCAGGGCCGCGACAGCGGCACCCAGGAATTGACGTTTGAACTGCTGCATCAGATGTCTCCTTCTGTTGGAAAAAATCAAGCCCTGAAACCCGGACTCAAGGGTGTCGTCTGCTGGTCCCGGGTGCTCGGGCAGGCGCTCCCAATGTAGGGGGCGACCACCGTGCGGTCCACGGATACAACCAGTCTTTTGTTCGAATAACGCCCAATACCGATCGATCATCGACCGATTTCGGGGTTTGTACTGAGCCAGCAGACCACCTGTCGGCGGATGCGCAAGGCCTGACCATTCTCTGGGCGGGGTCTGCCGCAGCACCCGACGAATGCGGCCAGGGCCTGTGCATTTCGTGCATGCGTGTCATGGCGCCACCACCGCGCTGCGCGCCACCGCATGGCGGGCGGCCAGGTAACCGAACACGAGACCCGGCCCGATGGTGATACCGGGCGCGGTGTACACACCACCCATGATGGAGTGCATGTCGTTGCCCACGGCGTACAGGCCCGCGATGGGCTGGCTCTGCGCATCCAGCACGCGGGCGTCGCCATCGGTGACGAAGCCGGTGGCGGCCCCTATGTCACCGGGGTGGAGTTTCACGGCGTAGAACGGCGCGGTTTTGAGCGGCCCCAGATTGGGATTTTTCGTGCCTGCGGTCGCGTCACCGATGTTCTGCTGGTAGGCCGTTTCGCCGCGGTGGAAGCGCGGGTCCACCCCGGTGTCGGCACAGCGGTTGATCTCGTCGACGCTGGCTCTCAGGCCGTCAGGGTCGATGCCGAGCTGGCCCGCCAGTTCGCCCAGCGTGGCGCCCTGCACGAGATAGCCGTCGGCCAGGAAAGGAGCCAGGTCCTTGGGCGACGCACCGGGCCGCACCATGCCGATGCCGTACTTGTGTAGCGCGGCGGCGTCGCAGACCAGGAAGGCCGGCACGCTGCCCGTAGCCTGCATGGCCAGGCCGAACAGGTGGTACGAGGTGCTCTCGTTGACGAAGCGCTCGCCTTTTGGGTTCACGGTCAACATGCCGGGCTTGGCGCGGTCCATCACGAAGTGCGGGAACACGGCGGTGCTGCCGTCGGCGCGCTTCCTCAAGGAGACCGGCGCCCAGAAGGCGTTGCTGAAAGCGCCCTGGCCGTAGACCGCGCCTGCATCTTTGGCCAGCGCATGGGCCTCGGCGGTGTGGCCGGGTGCGGCCGGGCACCAGGCGATGTCGACACCGGGCAGCATGCTGGCACGCAGATCCGGGTGGCGGTTGAAGCCGCCGCTGGCCAGCACCACGCCGCCGCGGGCGGTGACGTTGCGCGTGTCACCCGATGCTGTGGCCTGCCCCTTGAGCACCACGCCGGTCACGCCAGCACCGCCGCGCTCGAAGCGCTCGACCGAGGTGTTGAGCGCCAGCGTCACGCCCGCCTGTTTCGACAGCGAATACAGCAGCCGCGCCACCAGCGCGTTGCCCATCACCAGCCGCGTGCCGCGCGGGTGGCTCAGGCGGTCCAGGCCGTGGCGCGCGATGATCCTGAGCGAATGCCTGAACGAGGCCAAGGACTTCGTCAGCGCCAGCAGGTGGTTGATGTCGGTGCGGTCCACCATCATCCCGCCGAGCACGGTGAACTCGGGGATGGGCGGACGCACCAGCTTGAACAGATCGCCCAGCAGCCGGCCGTCGAACGGCAGCGGCTCCAGCGCGCGGCCATTGAGCGTGGAACCGCCCAGGTCGGAGATGTAGTCCGGGTGTTTGGCGTAGGGGCGGAACTTGACCTCGCTGCGCTCTTCGATCTGCCGGATGGCCGCCGCACCGTGGTCCAGAAACGTCTGGCGAAGTGCAGCGGGCGTGCGTTCGCCGATGGCGTTGGTCAAGTAGCGCGCCGCGTCGGCCAGCGTGTCACCGGGGTTCACTTTGGCGGCGTGGTGCGTGCCCGGTACCCAGGTGGTGCCAGCCGACCAGGCGGTGGTGCCGCCCACGTGTCCGGTGCGCTCGACCAGCAGCACCTGTTGGCCGTCCAGCGCGGCAAAAAGCGCGGCGACCATGCCCGCGCCGCCAGCGCCGATCACGACCAGGTCGTAAGCGGCATCGGCGGAGAGCTGGGTCAGCGAGTCCAGAACTTGCATGTTCACCGGCCCAACAGGAACTCGACCATCAGATCCCGCACCCGCGCAAACATGTCGGCGCCCGTCATCGTGCCGCAGCCTTGCTCGCGCGCGGCGGCAATAAAGCGCGTGACCGCGGGGGCAGTGATCACGCAGCCGCAGAACATGTGCGGCTGCAGCTTCGTCACATCCAGCGGATAGGGGTCGCCGTCCTTCATGCCCACCGGCGTGGCGTTGAGCACCAGGTCAAAGCCGCTCGGGTCGGCGCTGCCGTGGGTCACCGGGCATCTCCCCAGGCCGGCCAGCCGTTCCACCAGCGCAGCGCGGCGCTGGTCATCGGGGTCGTGGATGGCCAGTGTGCTCACGCCGGCCATGACCAGCGCATAGGCGATGGCCGAGCCTGCGCCGCCTGCGCCCACCAGCAAGGCTTTTTTTCCGGTCGGCTGGCAACCCTTGTCTTGCAGAGCGGTGACGAAACCCAGGCCGTCGAACATGTCGCCATGCCAGGAGCCGTCGGCATTGCGGCGCATCGTGTTGACCGTGTGCAGAAAGGCTGCGCGGTCCGAGGTGGTGGCGCACAGGTCGGTACAGGCGAACTTGTGCGGCACGGTCACGATGATCCCGTCCACGTTGTGCGCCAGCGAGGCGCCGCGCACCCAGTCGGCCAGGTGGGCCGGCGACACATGGGCCGGCACGCACACCGCGTCGCGACCATGGTCGGCAAAGGCCTGGGTCACGCCGGCGGGCGATTTCACCTGGGCAATCGGGTCGCCCACGATGTAGTGCAGGCGCGTGGCGCCGCTCAGTGGCTGTGTCATCTGTCTCGCTCGGATCTGCGGGGGATCGGGTGGTTGGCGCAGATCATATGCAAAAATGGAATTGTGTTCAATTATTGAATGTTGTTCTTTTTTTCCATACACTTCTGGCCGGAGACAGACATGACACGAAAGAACACCCCCCACCCAGAGACACCGCCGGGCTGGCTTCGCCAGACGGCTGGTGTCGTCCCCCTGCAGGGGGAAGCCGCGCAGCGGCGCAGGGGGTGCTCATGAAGCTATTGGTCATCGGCGCCGGCGCCATCGGCCGCACGCACATCGACCGCATCCGGCGCACGCCGGGCCTGGCGCTGGCCGGCATCGCCGACCCGTCGGACGCGGGCCGTGCGCTGGCCGAATCGCTGGGCGCGCCCTGGGCGCCGGACCATGTGAGCGCGCTGGAGCGCTTCCAGCCACAAGGCGCCATCGTCGCCACGCCCAACCCGCAGCACGTGCCCATGGCGCTGGACTGCCTGGCACGCGGTGTCGCGGCGCTGGTGGAGAAACCACTGGCCGACAGCGTGACCGAGGCGCAGCAGCTGGTGGAGGCCCAGGCCCGAAGCGGCGTGCCGGTGCTGGTGGGCCACCACCGCCGCCACAACCCCATCAACCAGCAGGCGCGCGACACCATCGACAGCGGCCGGCTCGGCCGTGTCGTCGGCGCCAACGCCATGGCCTGCTTCTACAAACCCCAGGGCTATTTCGACCTGGCCTGGCGGCGCGAGCCTGGCGGTGGCCCGGTGCTGATCAACCTGATCCACGAGATCGACATGCTGCGCTTCCTGTGTGGCGAGATCGTGCAGGTGCAGGCGCTGAGCAGCAACGCCGCGCGCGGCTTTGCGGTGGAAGACACGGCCGCCGCCTTGCTGCGTTTCGAGAACGGCGCGCTGGGCACGCTGCTGCTGTCGGACACGGCGGTGGCGCCCTGGTGCTGGGACTTCTGCGCCGGCGAGCAGGACCAGTACCCGCGCCAGGACGTCAACGCCCTCTTCATCGCCGGCACGCAGGGCTCGCTGTCGTTGCCCGATCTCTCGCTCTGGCGCTACGAGGGCGAGCGCCACTGGCACCACCCGATCACGCGCGAGCAGACCACCGCCCACACCGTCGGAAAAGGGGCCGACCCGTACACCCGCCAGCTGCTGCACTTCACCGCCGTGATCCGCGGCGAAGAGACGCCGCTGTGCAGCGCCCTGGACGGCCTGCGCACCCTGGAGGCCACCCGCGCCGTGCTCGACGCCGCAGCCGGTGGCCAGTCCGTAACATGCTCGGTTTCGACCTCCTGAACGAAGCGGAACCTCCCCCATGAACGGCGTCCTTGAACGAACCCTCGGCATCCTCGAACTGCTGTCGCAACACGGCGAAGGCATGGAACTGGCCGCCATCGCCGACCAGCTCGACATCCCGCGCAGCGGCGTGCACCGCCTGCTGGCCGACCTGGTGCGGCTGGGCTATGTGCGCCAGGCCAAGGGGCATGGCGAGTACCTGCTGACCACCAAGCTGGTGAGCATGGGCCTCTCGTACCTCAGCAATTCCGGCATCGTCGACATCGCGCAGCCCCTGCTCAACCAGCTGGCCGAGGTCTCGGGCGAGCTGGTGCGCCTGTCGGTGGTGGACGGCGAGCGTCTGACCTGGGTCGCCCGCGCACAAGGCGCACGCCAGGGCCTGCGTTACGACCCTGACATGGGTTCGGACGCGCGCCTGTCCTGCTCGTCCTCGGGCTGGGCCCTCATGTCCACGCTCAGCGACGACGCCGCGCTGGCCCTGGTGGCCAAGCAGGGGCTGGGCACGCCCGAACAGTTCGGCCCGGCCGCCCCCACCACGCTGCAGGCCGTGTTGGCCGCCGTGCATGAGACGCGCGAGCGCGGCTACAGCCTCACGGTCGACACCTACAGCCTGGGCCTGTCGGCCATGTCGGCCCCGGTGCGATTCGCGGGCCAGCCCGCCATCGGCGTCATCACCATCGCCGGCCCCACCGTGCGCTTCACACTGGAACGCATGCAGGCGCTCGCGCCAGAACTTCTTTCGGTGGCGCAGCAACTGGCCGCCGCCAGCGGCGCCTCGCCCTTCTTCCAACTCACGGCCGAGACCGCCGCCCCGGGCGACGTCAAAGGCCGCAAGCCGATCTACGCCGTCTGACGGCGTTCAACCCTTTCAATGCCCGACCGGTCACCCACGTCAACTCTCCACTGCGACTTGCTGGTGATCGGCTCCGGGGCCGGGGGCCTGTCTGCGGCCGTCACCGCGGCCCATCTGGACCTGAAGGTCATCGTCGTGGAAAAGGACCCGCAGTTCGGCGGCACCACCGCCTGGTCCGGCGGCTGGATGTGGCTGCCGCGCAATCCGCTCGCGGTCAAGGCCGGCATCCACGAGCCCATCGAAGAGCCGCTGGCCTACCTGCGCCACGAACTCGGTGAGCGCTTCGACGAGGCCCGCGCCCGCGCATTCCTGGAAGCTGCGCCTCGCATGGTGGAGTTCTTCCGCTCGAAGACCGCCTTGCAGTTCATCGATGGCAACGCAATTCCCGATTTCCACGGCCGCACACCCCATGCGGCCACCGGCGGCCGCTCGCTCTGCGCCGCGCCGTTCGACGGCCGCCGCCTCGGTGCTCGCATCGCCGACCTCAAGCCCCCACTGCCCGAAACCACGCTCTGGGGCATGGGCATCGCCTCGGGCGCCGAGCTGCGCCACTTCTTCAACGCGATGCGACAACCCGCTTCGCTCTGGGTCGTCACGAAGCGCGTGCTGTCGCACTGGAAAGACCTGCTGGTTCACCGTCGCGGCATGCGGCTGGTCAACGGCAACGCACTGGTGGCTGCGCTGGCGGCATCGGCCTTCGAGGCCGGTGTCGGGATTCGCACCCGCAGCCCGGCACGGCGCCTGTTGCGCGATGGCGAGCGCGTGACTGGCGCGGTGCTGAACTCCCCCGACGGCCCGGTCGAGGTGCGCGCCAGCCGCGGCGTGTTGCTGGCCTGTGGCGGGTTCCCTCACGATGCCGAACGCAAGCGCGCCCTGCTGCCACACGCGCCCACCGGCACCGAACACTGGTCAGCCGCCTCGCGCGGCAACACCGGCGACGGCCTGCGCCTGGGCGAGAGCGCGGGTGGCCGTGTCGGCACCGACCTGTTGCAAGCGGCAGCGCTGGCGCCGGTCTCGCTGGTGCCGCGCGCCGACGGTTCGTTCGCGCATTTCCCGCACCTGATCGAACGCGCAAAACCGGGCCTGCTCATGGTGCGTGCCGACGGCCAGCGCTTCGCCAACGAGGCCGACTCGTACCACGACGTGATGCAGGCGCTGCTCCAAGCGACGCCACCCGGCCAGCCGGTGCAGGCCTGGCTGGTGTGCGACCACAGCTTCATGCGCCACTACGGCCTGGGCGCCGCCAAAGCCGCTCCCATGCCGCTGGGCCCCATGCTGGCCAACGGTTACCTGAAACGCGGCCGCACGCTCGCCAAACTGGCCCACGCCTGTGGCATCGCGGCCAATGGGCTGGAGCAAACCGTGCAGCGCTACAACGCCATGGCCCGCGCGGGCAAAGACGAAGACTTCGCCAAAGGCGAGACTCCCTACAACCGTATCCAGGGCGACGCCGCCTTCGCCGCCGAACGCGGCTGGCCCAACCCCTGCATGGGCCCGCTTGAACGCGGGCCGTTCTATGCGGTGCGTGTGGTCGCCGGCAGCCTGGGCACGTTCGCCGGGCTCAAGGTCAACGCCCAGGCCCAGGTGCTGGACGCACAGGGCCACCCCGTCCCCGGCCTCTACGCCGGCGGCAACGACATGGATTCCATGATGGCCGGCCACTACCCAGCTGGCGGCATCACGCTCGGCCCTGCAATGACCTTCGGCTTTCTTGCGGCCCAGCACATCGCGGGCAAAACCCTTTCCTCCTGACCTCCCTCAAGGACACCCATGTTCTACGAACTCGCCACCATGACCCTGCCGTTCGGCACCGCCGCCACCGCCGCGCAGAACGTGCAGGCCTTCTGCACCGCGCCCGAAGGACAAGGCGAGCTGCTGGCCTGCTGGTTCACCGACATCGGCCAGCTCAACCAGATGATCGTGATGCGCGGTTTTGCCGATCTGGCCAGCCTGCAGGCCGAGCGCGACCGCACGCAGCACAGCGCCTCGCCCTTCAGCTGTGGCGAGATCTTTCAGAACCTGGAGCAACACAGCTACCAGGGCTTTCCGTGGATGAAGCCAGTGCGCCCCAGCGCCGAGAGCGGCATCACCGGCCCGGTGTACGAGATCCGCACCTACGGCATCAAGCCCGGTGGCGTGCAGCCCACCATCGACCTGTGGGAACAGTACGTGCCGCCGCGCGAAAAGCTCTCGCCCTGCGTGGTCGCCATGGTCGCGCTCGACGGCCCGCTGCGCTTCACCAACATCTGGGCCTACCCCTCGGCGGACGCACGCAGCAAGGCCCGCGCCGACGCGGTGGCGCAAGGCATCTGGCCGCCCAAGGACGGTCCGGCGCACCTGACAACCCACATGGTCTCGACCATTGCGTTGCCCACATCCGTCTCGCCCTTGAAGTGAGCTGAAGATGGCACGCGTCCATTCACTGGCTTACCTCAGCTCCCACCGCTGCACGCCACCGGAAGCGATCCGCGTGGCCGAGGCCAATGGCTACCAATTTGTGGGTCTGCGCCTCTGGCCCAACGCACCGGGCGCGCCGCAGCAGTTCCTGATCGACCGACCCGATGTGCTCAAGGAAACCCAGGCCGCGATGGCCGACACGGGTGTGGGCATCTTCGACGTGGAGATCATCCGCATCGGCGAGACCTTCGACCCCCACACCTGGGACGCGCTGTACGACGCCTGCGCGGCCCTCAAATCCAAAGCCATCCTGGTGGCTGGTGACGATCCCGACGAGGCACGCCTGACGGCGAACTACGCCAGACTGTGCGAAGTAATGGCGCCCTACGGCCTCACCGCCGATCTGGAGTTCATGCCCTGGACCGAAGTGAAGGACGCGAAGAGCGCATTGCGCATCGTGCAGAACGCCGGCACGCCGGCCAACGCCGGCATCCTGGTGGACGCGCTGCACTTTGGCCGCTCGACCACCACGCTGGCCGACATCCGCGCCATCCCGCGCGGCCTGCTGCACTACGCGCAGATTTGCGACGCGGTGGCCGGTACGCATTTCAGCACCGAACAGATGATCCACACCGCACGCTGCGAACGCCTGCTGCCGGGCGACGGAACCATCGACATCGCTGGTCTGTTCGACGCCCTGCCCGCCGACCTGCCGGTGAGCGTCGAGGTGGTGAACTTTGAGCGCGAGAAGAACGCCGATCCCGCGCAATGGGCCGGCATCTGCCTGACCGCGAGCCGTCCGTTCACCGGCTGAGAACACCATGCTGATCCCGTTCGACCGCATTTCGCGTCTGCCCTTCTTCTTCGGAGCGAGGTGGTTCAGCAGTGCTTGAGATGGCCCACCCCTGCGGCGCTGCGCGCCACCCCCTCAAGGGGGCGACACCAGCCGTCCGGCATAGCCGGCCCGGCGGTGTCCTCGGTCAAGCCAACTTCACCTCTCTCGAAAGAACCCCATGGATTTCGCACTCAACGACGAACAGAAAATGATGATCGACACCATCCGTCGCTTCATCGCCGAAGAACTGCACCCGCTGGAAGACGCGCTGGAAAACACCGGCGCACTGCCCGAGGCCGATGCCTGCCACATCCACGCCAAGGCCAAGGCGCTGGGCCTGTACGCGCTCAACATGCCGGCCGAACTCGGCGGTGGCGGTCTGTCGAATCTGGACCGCATCATCTGCGAAGAGCAGTTCGGCCACACCAGCGACATGCTGATCCGCCGTGCCTTCGGCAACGTGTACGAACCGCTGCTGCACTGCAAAGGCGAGCAGGTCGAACGCTGGCTCAAACCGGCGGTGGAAGGCACGCGCACCTGCGCCATCACCATCACCGAATCGGGCGCCGGGTCGGATGCCGCGGGCATCAAGACGAACGCCAGACGCAACGAGCAAGGCCAGTGGGTGCTCAACGGCAGCAAGCACTTCATCAGCGACGGGGTCTGGTCAGACTTTTTCCTGGTCTCCGCCAAAACGGGCGAGAAAGAGATCAGCATGTTCATGGTGGACAAGGGCCTGCCCGGTTTCACCGTCGGCAAAGACCAGGCCATGATGGGCCTGCGCGGCACGCCGCACCTGGAACTGTTCTTCGACAACGTGGTGCTGGAAGACGCCGCCTTGCTGGGCGAACAGGGCCAGGGCTTCAAGCTGGCCATGGGTGCGCTCAACGTGGTGCGCCTGGCGCAGGTGGGCGCGCGCGCCGTGGGCAAGGCCACGCATGTGTGCGAGCTGATGCTGAGCTACGCGAACGACCGCAAACAGTTCAACACCCGCATCGGCGACTTTCAGATGGTGCAGCAGATGCTGGCCGACAGCGTGATCGAGATCAACGCCGCGCGCTGGATGGTTTACCACGCCGCCTGGATGCTGGACCAGGGCATAGACGCGCGCGAGCAGATCGCCATGGTGAAGGTGCAAGCGGCCGAGACGCTGGGCCGCGTGGTGGACCGCGCGGTGCAGGTGTTTGGCGGCATGGGTTTCTGCAAGGAACTGCCGATCGAGCGCTACTACCGCGACGCCCGCATCTACCGCATCTACGACGGCACGTCGGAGATCCACCGCGGGGTGATCGCCAAGTCGGCGCTCAAGAAGGGTGCTGTTCTGTTTGACGTGCACCGCTGATTTTGGGCTCATCCATTTTTTGCGTTGGCGTGGCATCTGAGCGCCGGCCGGTACGGCACCCTCCTCATGCTGGGGTACCAGAAATCGTCGGGCGCCGCACCGACCACCGCTCAGTGGGTGTGCCAGCAGGAAGCCAGACCACACCACCGCCGGCGTGGTCTCGGCTCGCATGGGTTCACCGATGGATGCCTGTGGCGGCCGACGATTTCTGGTACCCCAGCATGAGGAGGCCGCCACAGGCATTCATAGGTGCGATCGCAGTGACTTCAACGAAAACGACATGAACAAGTGAGACAGACATGAGCAAATTCATGACCGCT
>CALRYD010000015.1:0-79286 GCA_943372305.1 Hydrogenophaga intermedia
AACGCGCCCGACACCGGCACGCCGCTGGGCCAGCGCGACCGCGCCATGCTGGAGCTGCTGTACGCCAGCGGCCTGCGCGTGAGCGAACTGGTGTCGATCAAGACCTTTCAGGTGGGGCTGAACGAGCACGTGCTGCGCGTGACCGGCAAGGGCAACAAGGAACGCCTGGTGCCGTTCGGCCAGGTGGCCGGGCAATGGTTGCACGCCTGGCTGGCGCAGGGGCGTCGCGAACTGCTGGGTGGCCAGCCCAGCGACGACCTGTTCATCACCGCCCGTGGCTCGCGCGCCGGCTCGGCCATGACGCGGGCCATGTTCTGGCAGCTCGTCAAGAAATACGCGCTGGCCGCCGGCATCACCGCTCCGCTGTCGCCGCACACTCTGCGCCACGCGTTCGCCACCCACCTGCTCAACCACGGCGCCGACCTGCGAGCGGTGCAGATGCTGCTGGGCCACGCCGACATTTCCACCACCACCATCTACACCCACGTCGCACGCGAGCGGCTCAAGGCGGTGGTGGCGCAGCACCATCCTCGCGGCTGAATCTGCTCGCGGGCTATAAACCCGGCATGGACACCTTGCTGCAAACCCCTGCTGCCCAGGCCGCGCTGCTGGCCGCCGCGGGCGCACTGGCTTTCTGGCTCAAAGATGTGCCGGGGCTGATCGTCTCCTGGCTCAAGCGCTTTTTCATCTCCACCCTCACGGTGGATTCGCGCGACGAGTTCCTGTTCTCCGCGCTGGTGGAGTACATGGACGCGCACCCCTCGCTGCGCCAGGTCAACCAGTTCACCGCGCGCAGCGTGCGCCAGGGCACGGCCTACCAGAGCCTGGAGGAAGACCTGCGCGCCGGACAGGCGCCGCGCGCCTACCTCTCGCCCGGTGAGGGCCTGCACATCCTCTGGATCGACGGGCGGTTGGTCTGGATCCGCCGCGAACTGCAGGTGACGCAGAGCGTGTTCGAGCGCATCAGCCTGTCGCACTTCGGTCGCTCTGGTACCTACCTCGCGGCCTTCTTGCAGCGCGCCATCGACGCGCGCGCCAGCCGCGAGAGCGACACGCTCTCGGTCTACATCCCCAACCCCTTCCACGGGGGCGACTGGATGCGCGCCCGCCTGGGCTCGCGCAGGCCGCTGGCGTCCGTCGTGCTCAAGGCCGGGCAGGCCGAGGCGCTGCTGGGCGATCTGCAGCGTTTTTATGGCGCGCACGAGCGGTACGCCGAGCTGGGCATTCCCTGGCGGCGCGGCTACCTCCTGTACGGCCCGCCCGGCACCGGCAAGACCTCGCTGGTCACGGCGCTGGCGTCCGAGATGCACCTGAACGTGTGCACGCTGAGCCTGGCCTCGCCCATCGTCACCGACGAGAAGATCCACACCCTGCTGGCTGCGGTGCCTCAGCGTTCGTTGCTGCTGATCGAGGATGTGGACGCGTTCTTCCGCCAGCGCGATGCGGCGCATGCGCAGGTGAAGCTGTCGTTTTCAGGCTTCCTGAACGCGCTGGACGGTGTGGCCACGCAGGAGGGCAACGTGCTCTTCATGACCACCAACCACGCCGAGCGGCTGGACGAGGCGCTGATCCGCGCCGGCCGCATCGACGAGCGGGTGGAGCTGGGCACCTGCGACGAAGACCAGCTGCGGCGCCTGTACCTGAAATTCCATCCCGACGAGGCCGCGGCCCGTGCTTACGCTGCGGAGAACCTGGGCAAGGCCCTGTCACCCGCGCAGGTGCAGGGCGACTTGATGCGGCGCTTCGGCGCCGTACAAGGTTGAAACAGGCGCTGAGCGTCAGTCCGGCGCCAGCGACCAGCCGGCGCGCTGGTTGCGCTTGTCGTTGGTGTAGTGCCAGTGGGCGCCGCAGCGGTCGCAGAAATACCCGGTGATGGTCACCTCCGCACGGCCGTGCAGTTCTTTGCGGTTGTTGCCTTGTCGCAGTTCGGCATGGCCCGGTGCGCCGCGCCAGTTGCGCTGGATGCCCTGACACGGCTCGCACAGCGGCGTGGGTTCGGTGGCGGGGGTGGGTATGGTGTCTGCGGTCATGGTGGTGGTGTGGGCGCACAAGGCAAAGGTCCATGGTGCGCCGTTTGTTGTCGTGGGGTGGTGGGGCTCACATCAGGATGTCGAGCAGGCGGGTGAAGGGTGCGATGGCGCGCATCTTGAACAGGGTGTCGGGGTCTGCCTGTTGCACCAGGGCGTCGTGGCCGCCCGGGGCCGCGGTGCCCACCACGGCGCGTGACTGCGCCATGCGGGCCTGGATGTTCGCCAGCAACGCCGCGGCCAGCGCGCGGTCGCCGCGGCAGACCACCATCAGCTCCGAATTGAGGTTGGCCGAGCGCGGGTCGAGGTTGTAGGTGCCGACCACCACGGTGTGGTCGTCGAACACCGCGCGCTTGGCGTGCACGCCCCAGCGCGGCGACGCGGGTGGCCGCGCGCTGCCGGCCAGCGGCTGGCCGCCGTAGGCCCACACCTCCAGCCCGGGCAGCTGTTGCAACGGGTCCAGGCCGTTGGCCAGGCTGGCCACGGTGTAGAAGGCGTCGGTGGAGTAGAGGCTGTTGGTGAGGATGCTCAGCTGCACGCCGCGCTGCGCCAGCGCACGCAGCACGTCGGTGCCGTCTTTGCGCAGCACCAGGTAAGGGCTCTCGATCAGGATCTGTTGCCGCGCTTCCTGCGCCAGCCGGATCAGTTCGGTGAACACCTTGCGCCGTTCCACGCCCGAGCCGGGGTAGTCGGTCACGAAGTGGATGTCGGGGCAGGTGCTGGTGGTGTGTTGCGGGGTGTGGCGCTGCAGTTCGGCCAGCAGGGCGGTCTCGGTGGCGGTTGTGGGCCCCAGCAGTGCGGCCGCGTCAGAGGCCAGGGCGCTGGCCACATCGCCCGGCCGGGCCACCCAGTCGGACGCCCAGTAGAGGTCGAAGCTGTCGGCGATGGCCGCGGACACCGGACCCTGGATCAGCAGGTCGCTGTCGAGGAAGTTGTAGCGCTCGGAGAGGTCGAAATAGTCGTCACCGATGTTGCGCCCGCCAATGATGGCCTGCGCCCGGTCGACCACCAGCAGCTTGCGGTGGGTGCGGTGGTTGACCGCGAAAAAGCGCGCCAGCCCGGCGGTGTTGTAGTAGCGCACCTCCACGCCGGCGGCGGCCAGTTCGTGGGCGTAGTGCGGCGCCAGCTTGAACACCGGCAGCGAAAAGTCCACCAGCAGGCGCACCTTCACGCCCTCGCGCGCCTTGCGCGCCAGCGCCTGCGTCAACAGCCGGCTGGCGGTGTCGACCTCGTAGATGAAGAACTCCAGCTCGATGGACTGGCGGGCCTGTTCGATCAGGCGCAGCCGCGTGGCCAGCGAGTCGAAGCCCACGTCCAGCAGGGCGACGGTGTGGGGCTGCTGCAGGCGCACGTCGATGGCGTCGTGCGTCGGCGCCCGGCCCAGCCACTGCCGTTCACTGGCTTCCTGGATGCCCAGAAACGCGGCGTACAGCAGCGGCGGCAGCACCACCACCAGCGTCAGCGTGCCGAGCAGCGCCCACTTCAGCGCACGGCGCAGGGTCCAGGTGGAGCGCATGCCCTCAGTCCTCGAGCACGCGCACCTTCACGCCCTTGCCCTTGATCTTGGTGGTGGCCAGGCGGCTGGCCACCTGCTGCGCGATGGCACGGTCCACCGCCACGTAGGTGGACCATTCGTTGACGTTGATCTTGCCCACCTGCTCGCGTGTGTAGCCCAGGTCGGCGGTCAGCGCGCCCAGCACGTCGCCGGGGCGGATCTTTTCCTTGCGCCCACCCTGGATGTGCAGCGTGGCCATGGGCGGTTGCAGCGGTTCTTTGCTCGTTGGGGTGAGTTCGCTGACCGGGTGCCAGTCCGACTCGCGCTTTTGCAGCTGTTCGATGCGGCCGACGTAGCCCATCTCGTCCATGCTCGCCAGGTTCAGCGCCAGGCCGCTTTCGCCCGCGCGGCCGGTGCGGCCGATGCGGTGGATGTGCACCTCGGGGTCGGGCGTCACGTCGACGTTGATGACCGCGGCCAGGCTGGCGATGTCCAGCCCGCGCGCGGCCACGTCGGTGGCCACCAGCACCGAACAGCTCTTGTTGGCAAAACGCACCAGCACCTGGTCGCGCTCGCGCTGCTCCAGTTCGCCGAAAAGGGCCAGTGCGCTGAAGCCCTGGGCCTGCAGCACGGCCACCAGGTCGCGGCACTGGGCCTTGGTGTTGCAGAACGCGATGGTGCTGGCCGGGCGGAAGTGCAGCAGCAGCTGGCTGACCACGTGCAGGCGTTCCTTCTCGCTCACCTCGTACCAGCGCTGTTCGATCTGCGCGCTGCTGTGCTGCGACTGCACCGCGATGGTCTGCGGATTGCGCATGAACTGCGCGGCCAGCTTGGCGATGCCTTCGGGGTAGGTGGCCGAGAACAGCAGGGTCTGACGTTCCTTCGGGCACTGCTTGGCGACCTTGACGATGTCGTCGAAGAAGCCCATGTCCAGCATGCGGTCGGCCTCGTCCAGCACCAGGGTGTTGAGCGCGTCCAGCTGCAGGCTGCCGCGCTCCAGGTGGTCCATGAGTCGGCCGGGCGTGCCGACCACGATGTGCGCGCCGTGCTCCAGCGTGGCCAGCTGGCCGCGCAGCGGCACGCCACCGCAGAGCGTGACGACCTTGATGTTGTCCTCAGCGCGCGCGAGACGCCGGATTTCGGTGGTGACCTGGTCGGCCAGTTCGCGCGTGGGGCAGAGCACCAGGGTCTGCACCGCGAAGCGGCGCGGGTTCAGGTTGGCCAGCAGGGCCAGCGCGAAGGCGGCGGTCTTGCCGCTGCCGGTCTGGGCCTGGGCGATCAGGTCCTTGCCCAGCAGGGCGGGCGGCAGGCAGGCCGCCTGGATCGGCGTCATGCTCACATAGCCGAGCTGCTGCAAGTTGGCCAGGGTGGCGGGCGAGAGGGGGAGGGTGCCGAAGTCGGCAGAGGGGGCAGAAGACATGCCCGATTATCGGCGCCGCCCCGGAGCAGGGCCGTAAAAAAGCCGCTGGCACCGAAGTGGCAGCGGCTTTGGCAGGGTGCGCGCGGATCAGTGGCCGGAGGCCCCCGAAGCGCCGATGCCCGTCTCGGACCGCACCTGCTGGGCCAGGAAGCCGGCCTTGTCGAGCTTGGCGCGCTCACTGCCGTCCAGGACGGAGAACAGCCAGATGCCCACAAAACCGATGGTCATGGAGAACAGGGCCGGCGAGGTGTAGGGGAACGGGGCACTGCCCTTGGCGTTGCCCAGCACCGCTTCCCACACCGAGGCCGACAGCACGGTCAGCACCACCGACGAGATCAGGCCCAGGAAGCCGCCGATCACCGCGCCGCGCGTGGTGCAGCCCTTCCACAGCACGCTCATGAACAGCACCGGGAAGTTGGCCGAGGCGGCGATCGCGAAGGCCAGCGACACCATGAAGGCGATGTTCTGCTTCTCGAAGGCGATGCCCAGCGTCACGGCGATGATGCCCAGCGCGATGGTGGTGATGCGCGAGACCTTCAGTTCGGACGCGCTGTCCGCCTTGCCCTTCTTGATCACGGTGGCGTAGATGTCGTGCGAGACGGCCGAGGCGCCCGAGAGCGTCAGGCCGGCCACCACGGCCAGGATGGTGGCGAACGCCACGGCCGAGATGAAGCCCAGGAACACGTTGCCGCCCACGGCGTTGGCCAGGTGGATGGCGGCCATGTTGCCGCCACCGATCAGGCCGCCCTTGGCGTCCAGGAACTGCGGGTTGGTCAGCACGAAGGTGATGGCACCGAAACCGATGATGAAGGTCAGAATGTAGAAGTAGCCGATCCAGGTGGTGGCCCACAGCACCGACTTGCGTGCTTCCTTGGCGTTGGGCACGGTGAAGAAGCGCATCAGGATGTGGGGCAGGCCGGCGGTGCCGAACATCAGCGCCATGCCGAAGCTGATGGCGGAGATCGGATCCTTCACGAAGCTGCCCGGGCCCATGATGGAGAAGCCGGCGGTGGCCGCCTCTTCGGGCGTCTTGCCGGCCGTCACGGCCAGGCCGGTCTTGATTTCCACGGCCTTGGCGAACATGGCTTCGGGGCTGAAGCCGAAGTTCCACAGCACCATCAGCGCCATGAAGGACGCACCGCCCAGCAGCAGGCAGGCCTTGATGATCTGCACCCAGGTGGTGGCCGTCATACCGCCGAACAGCACGTAGACCATCATCAGCGCGCCGACGATCACCACGGCGATGTAGTACTCCAGGCCGAACAGCAGCTTAATCAGCTGGCCGGCACCGACCATCTGCGCGATCAGGTAGAAGGCCACCACGACCAGCGTGCCCGAGGCCGCGAAGACGCGGATGGGCGTCTGCGCAAAACGGAAGGCGGCGACGTCGGCGAAGGTGAACTTGCCCAGGTTGCGCAGGCGCTCGGCCATCAGGAAGGTGACCACGGGCCAGCCGACCAGGAAGCCGATGGAGTAGATCAGGCCGTCGAAGCCGTTGGCCATCACGGCCGCGGAGATCCCCAGGAACGACGCGGCCGACATGTAGTCACCCGCGATCGCCAGGCCGTTCTGGAAACCGGTGATGCCGCCACCGCCGGTGTAGAAGTCGGCGGCCGACTTGGTCTTGGCTGCGGCCCATTTGGTGATGAACATCGTGCCGGCGACGAAGGCGCCGAACATGATGATGGCGGTCCAGTTGGTGGCCTGCTTTTCGGCCTGGCCGAGGTCGGCGCCAGCCGCAATGGCACCGGTGCAGGTCAGCAGCAGCGCCCAGAGCAGGGCCTGGATGTGGAGCTTGGCTTTCATTGGTTCACCGCCTTCTTGATTTCTTCGGTCAGATCGTCGAATTCGCTGTTGGCGCGGCGCACGTAGATGCCGGTGATGACGATGGTGAACAGGATCACGCCCAGACCGATCGGCATGCCGAGGGTCATGACGCCGTCGCCCAGACGCTGGGAGAGAAATTCCTTGTTGAAAGCCACGAGCAGGATGAAGCCGTAGTAAACGATCATCATCAGTGCCGTGAGCCACCAGCCGAAGCTCGAACGCTTGGCCTTGAGTTCCTGGTATTTGGGATGGCTCGCGATGCGATGTGCCAGGTCCATTTCCATGGTGTCCCCTTTGTCATGCAGCTCCCAATCGGGTTGGCCTGTGGCATCCAATTTAAGGCCTCTGTAAGCCCCGAAGAAGCTTGCAGTGATGCTATGACTATTGAATGACTCAGGTCTTACGCAGTGCAGCAAAACTCTGTCGCCCAGGCGCGGTTTTGTCTGACGCGGTACTGACTTTTTCGGCTGCAGAGGCCACCCCCGCCGGGCTACCTTAAGGCGCGCGGTGAATCCTTAAGCTGCCCCGAGCAGGTCGTCGATCTCCGCCTGGCTGAAACCCGCGGCGCGGCGCGCCGTTTCATTGAAGGGCGGCTTCAGGCGGGGCGCTGCGTGGGTGCGCGCGAGCACGCGGTAATGCGCCACAGGCTCCAGACCTTGTTGGGCACAGAGCCAGGCGTACCAGCGGTTGCCAACGGCCACGTGGCCGATCTCGTCGCGCAGGATGACATCCAGGATCTCCACGGCCTGCAGCGCCGCGGGTGTGCCCACCTTGCGCAGCCGGGTCTGGATCAGCGGCGTGGCGTCCAGTCCGCGCGCTTCCAGTGTGCGCGGGACCAGCGCCATGCGCGCGGTGATGTCGCCTTGCGTCTTCACGCACATCTCCCACAGGCTGTCGTGCGCGGGGCAGTCGCCGTAGGCGTACCCCAGGGTCTGCAGGCGGGTGTGCAGCAGGCCGAAGTGCGTGGCCTCTTCGTCGGCCACGCGCAGCCAGTCGCGGTAGAAGTCCAGCGGCATGCCGGCAAAGCGCCAGACCGCGTCCAGCGCCAGGTTGATGGCATTGAATTCGATGTGGCACACCGCGTGCACCAACGCCGCCAGGCCCTCAGGCGTGAAGGGCGAGCGGTGCGGCACCTCCATGGGGGGCACCAGCAGGGGGCGGTCCGGGCGACCCGGCAGGCGGGCGCCCGGTGGCGGCACCAGCGCGGCTTGAGGGGCCAGGGCGCGCAGGCGGGCGTCGTCGTCGGGCAGGGCCACCAGGGCCTGCCAGAGCGCGTGGGTGGCCGTGACCTTGGCCGCCGGGTCCGCCAGGCACAGGGCGGCCAGGGCTGCCTCGCGCAGCGGGGTCTCGGGGCGTGGATCGCAGGGCATCCCTACAATTCTAGGTTTGCATTGCCCCAAGACTGGAGACCGACCGATGGCGATCTACGAACTCGATGGTGTGGCGCCGCGCGTGGCCGCATCGGCCTGGGTGGCCGACAACGCACAGGTCATGGGCGATGTCGAGATCGGCGAAAACGCCAGCGTCTGGTTCGGCACCACGGTGCGGGGCGACACCGACACCATCACCATCGGGGCGGGCAGCAACATCCAGGACGGTTCGGTGCTGCACGCCGATGACGGTGTGCCGCTGGTCGTCGGCGCGAACGTCACGGTGGGGCACCAGGTCATGCTGCACGGCTGCACCATTGGCGACGGCTCGCTGATCGGCATCGGCGCCATCGTGCTCAACGGTGCCCGGATCGGCCGCCACTGCCTGGTGGGCGCCGGGGCGCTGGTGACCGAGGGCAAAGAATTCCCCGACGGCTCCATGATTCTGGGCAGCCCGGCGCGGGTGGTCAAAAACCTGAGCCCCGAACAGATCGAAGGCCTGCGCCAGAGCGCACTGCACTACCAGCAGAACGCCGAACGGTTCCGCCAGGGCTTGAAAAAGATCGGCTGATCCCGATTTGCCAGCGTTGATTTTTCCGAAAGCACAGATTGTCCGAACTCCACAAATTCCTGTTTGAAGGCCTGCCGGTGCGCGGCATGCTGGTGCGCCTGACCGACAGCTGGCAGGAAATCCTGCGCCGCCGCCAGCAGGCGGGCGGCTACCCCGCGGCCGTGACCGAGTTGCTGGGTGAGATGACCGCCGCCGCCACGCTGATGCAGGCCAACATCAAGTTCAACGGTGCGCTGATCCTCCAGGTGCAGGGCGACGGGCCTGTGAAGCTGGCCGTGGCCGAGGTGCAGCCCGACCTGACGCTGCGCGCCACCGCATCTGTGACCGGCGAAGTGGCCGCGGACGCGCCGCTGTCGCACATGGTCAACGTGAACAACCAGGGCCGTTGCGCCATCACGCTGGACCCGAAGGACCGCAAGCCCGGTCAGCAGCCTTACCAGGGCGTGGTGCCGCTGTTCGGTGACCGCCACGAGAAGCTGGAAAAGCTCAGCGAAGTGATCGAACACTACATGCTGCAGAGCGAGCAGCTGGACACGCGCCTGGTGCTGGCCGCCAACGACCAGGTGGCCGCGGGTCTGCTGATCCAGCGCCTGCCGCTGCAGGGCGAGGCGAACCTGTCCGGCGCCGGCGCGGTGGCCAAGGACGAGGACCAGATCGGTCTGAACGAGGACTACAACCGCATCGCCATCCTGGCCGCCAGCCTCAAACGCGAAGAGCTGCTGACGCTGGACGCCGAGACCATCCTGCGCCGTCTGTTCTGGGAAGAGGACGTGCGCCGCTTCGAGCCGCAGACCGGCGCCGACGGCCCGCGCTTTGCGTGCACCTGCTCGCGCGAGCGCGTGAGCAACATGCTGCGCAGCCTGGGCCGCGAAGAGATCGAATCCATCATCGCCGAGCAAGGGCAGGTGGAGGTCGGCTGCGACTTCTGCGGTGCCCAGTACCGCTTCGATCCGGTCGATGCGGCGACGGTGTTCTTGCAGCCGGCCAGCCAGCCACCGGGAACACCAGGCATTCACTGAGCGGTTTCCGGCGCGCGTGCCCGTATCCAGGGACGCCGTGGAACCGGCTTTGCCGGGCCACAGGCGTCGTCCCCCCGCCGGGGGGAAGCGGCGTCAGCCGCGCAGGGGGGCATCCAAAATGTCGTGACAGGCCCCCATGGTGTGGTAGTCCACCTTGCCGGCCGGGCTCTTCTCGTCCGAATACTTGCGGTTGTCGGCCGTGAGGATGCGCCACCAGGCGCCGTGCTCCTGGTCCACGAAATGGCGCCAGGCATAGGCCCACAGATGGTCGTAGGCGGCCCAGTAGCGCTGCTCGCCGGTGACGGTGGCCAGGCGTGCGGCGGCGGCCAGCGATTCGGCCTGGACCCAGAAGTACTTGTCGCTGTCGCAGATGCTGCCGTCGGGCGCAAAGCCGTAGTACAGGCCGCCGTGTTCGCCGTCCCAGGCCTTGTGCATCGCGGTGTCGAAGAAGTGCCGCGCGCGCTCCACCAGTGCCGGGTCGGGGCGGCGTTCGTGCAACTGCAGCAACAGCTTGGTCCACTCGGTCAGGTGGCCGGGCTGGAAGCCCCAGGGCCGGAAGATGTTGGTCTTGTCGTCCTTGTTGTAGTCCCAGTCCACCGACCAGTCGGCCCGGTAGTGCTCCCAGACCAGGCCGTCGGCCAGCGCGGCCTGGCGCACGGTGATGTGTTCGGCCAGCAGGGCGGCGCGGTCCAGGTAACGCGTTTCGTGTGTGGCGTCAAAGGCGGCCAGCAGGGCCTCGCACAGGTGCATGTTGGCGTTCTGGCCGCGGTAGGGCAGCAGCTGCCAGTCGGGCGTCGCCTCGTCGGCGTACAGGCCGTGCGCGGGTTCCCAGAAGCGCTGCTCCAGCAGGTCGAAGGTCTGCGCGATGCCGGCATGTGCGCCGTCGATGCCGGCCATGTGCGCATGGGCGTGGGCCAGCAGCACAAAGGCCAGGCCGTAGGCGTGGTTGGTGCCGTCCAGCACGCAGGCCTGGCCATCGCGCCAGTCCAGCAGCCAGGCGTAGCCCCCGGTGTCGGGGTTGCGGTGCACCGGCAGGAAGTCAAACGCCTGCTGCAGCGCGTGGCGTGCGACGTCGCCCCCCAGGCCGCGTCGCACCGCCATGCCCAGCGTGACCACATAGCGCGTGCTGCTCACCAGGTGGCGTGTGTGGGCGTCGTACACGCTGCCGTTGTCGCGCAGGAAGTGGAACAGCCCGCCGCTGGCGTCGATGGCGCGGGGCAGGTAGAAACCCAGCGTGTCTTCGATGTGGGCGCGCAGGAAGGCGGGGCTGCGGAAATCGGGCAACGGGGTGGCTGGGATCATGTTCAGGCGTTGGTGGATCGTTGTTGCAGCAACTGTGTGAAGAGGCGGTGCTCGCAGTCCGGGTCGCTGCACTTCTCGCAGTTCCAGGGGCGGCGGCCCTGTTCCCAGGCGGTGTCCTGCGCGGTCAGGGGCCGTTGCAGTGCGCTGCCGATGGCGCGCAGAGCCTGCTGCTCGCGCAGCGCCAGCGGGCCATAGAGCGTCTGGAAAGGAATGCCAGCGGCCTGCAATTCGCGGCGCAGCACCGTGTCGGTGGCCGCCCGCAGGGCAGGGCCGTCGCGGAACAGGCCATCGGGTACCCAGGGCAGGTCCAGGCCCATGAGCAGGGTCAGGTTGTACCGGCGCTGCTGTTCGATGGCGCCCGACCAGAGCGAGCGGTCCTCGAAATACAGCTCACTGTAGGCCGCGACCACCAGAGCCGTGGTGTCGGCCAGCACGACTTGGGCAGTGGCGTCCTGGGCGGCGGTCTCGATGGCCTGGCTCTGCGCCTGTGCGCGTTCGGCCTGTTCGTGGGCCTGCGGCGCACGGCCATGCTGTTCGCACCAGGTGCGCAGCTGTTCGGCGACGAGGGTGCAGGCGATGCCCTGTGCCAGCAGCAAGGGCTGCAGGGCTTGCGCCAGTGTGGTCTTGCCGGAGGATTCGCCGCCGAGCAGGGTGACGGTCAAGGCCATGACGGGGTGTCAGGGCTTGTTCTGGGCGATCTGGACGAAGATTTCGTTGGGCTTGACCATGCCCAGGTCCTGGCGGGCGAGTTCCTCGACCATGTCCAGGCCTTCCTGCAGATCGTTCACTTCGCTGGCGATCTGCTCGTTGCGCTGTTTGGCTTCGCGGTTGGCCAGTTCCAGCGTGGCCAGCTCCTGCTTCATCTGGCCGACCTGCGGCACACTGCCGCGGCCGAACCACAGCTGCGCATGCAGCACGAGCAGCAGCGCGATCAGCAGGGCAGAGACGAAGCGGTGGGCCATGGCCGTAGTTTATCGGACTGCCCTTGTGCTTCACTGCAGCATGAAGGTGCGGTACTCCAGCTGGGTGAAGCGCCGGTCCAGCAGGTGCAGGCCGTGCAGCAGCGTCACCAGCAGCGCCAGCGCAAAACCGTAGCCGTAGTACGAAGGCCCGAGCTGGATGCTCCAGGCACTGAGCAGGGCGTTGCCCAGCAACAGTTCCAGGCACAGCAGCAGCACCAGGCGCCGCTCGTCGAGGTAGAACAGTACGTTGATCACCGCCAGCACCATGACCTGCATGGCCGCGGCCACCACCTGCACCTGCAGCAGTGGCAGGAAGAGGGTGGACAGGCCCAGCCAGCGCATCAGCGGTTCACCAGCGGCCAGCAGCGCCAGCACCGCGAGCCCCTGTACCTTGGCGATTTCTTCCAGCCCTTGTCGGGCCGACAGCACCATTTCGGTCTTGGCTTCCCGGATCTGGCGCAGCGTGGCGCCGTCGCGCACCGCATCGTAGAAACGCCGGTGGTGTTCGACAAAGTCGGTCTCGATGCGCACCAGGAAGATGGCCATGCCCGGGATGATGCTCAGGTAGGCCAGAAACACCGGCAGGTCGTACAGCGCGGAGGCGCGCAGCAGCCCGATGACCGGTGCCCCGGTGGTCGGGCTGAACCAGAAGATGAGCTTGTCGGCCCACACGGCGAGGTTGAAGCACAGCCCCGTGAGCAGCAGGCTGGGGTACAGCCGCGGTCGGCGAAAGGCGCTGAACGCGACCAGCCGGTGCAGGGGAAAGCACCGCAGCAGCAGTGCCCACAGGCACAGCAGCATCAGCCCGTGGCCGACGACAAAGCCGGTCAGCAGCCCTTCGAGCCCATGGCCTTGCAGGGCCAGCGCGCCCAGCACCGTGGTGGTGTAACCCAGCAGGAAAACGCCCACGATGGCCTTGTAGCGCTTGAGGCCCGAGAGCAGGATGGTGAGCATCCAGATGCCGCACATTTCGCCGAACGCCAGCAGGAACAGCAGGCGGTACACCGGACTCTGCTGCGGCAGCAGCAGCGGCAGCAGCGGCCACCCGATGATCCCGACCAGCGCGAAGGTGAGGCACAGCCCGCCGTGTACATTGGGCAGGATGGCATCGTGGTCGCCCGCGAAACTGCAGTCGGCCACGAAGCGCGTCAGGTTCAGCTGCAGGCCGCCTGTGAGGATGAGCGACGCCGCGATGATGTAGGTCACGCTGACCTGGAACTGCGTGACCTGCCCGGCCGTCTCCACCAGGGGCACGCTCAGCAGGCCGATGAGCAGGATGCCGACGATCGACAGCACCCAGGCGCCCGAGCCGATGACCGCCGCATACAGGTAGGCGCCCGCGGTGTGCAGCAGCGTGTCGCGCTGCAGCAGGCGGCGCAGTTCGAAGCCAATGCCGGCCATCAGCGTGTGGCCTCCAGGGTGTGGTCATAGACCTGCCGGTAGCTGTCGATCATCTGTTCCTCTGTGTAGTGGCGCTCCACCCGCGCCACGGCGGCAGCGCTGACCGCGTGCCAGCGCGCCGGGTCGGCCAGCAGGGGCACGATCGCGTCCGCCAACGCGGCCGGGTCGGCAATGGGCACCACCGCGCCGGCGTGTCCCAGGGCCTGGTCGTCAGCGGTCAGCCCCTCGATGAGCTGACGGCAGGCCCCCACATCGGTGGCCACCGCCGGCACGCCGGCGGCGAAGCCCTCGATCAAGACCAGTGGCAGCCCCTCGCTGATGGACGAGAGCACGTTGACGCCGATGCGCGGCAGCAGGTCGTGCATGCGCTGAAAGCCCAGGAATTGCAGCTGGTCCTGCAGGTCGAGGGAGCGCACCAGGGCGTGGCACGCCTGCGCGTAGTCGGGATGCTCCTCGTCGGGGCCAGCGATCCAGACCTGCACACCGGGCAGGCGGTCGCACACCAGCCGGGCCGCACGGATGAAGGTCTTGACGTCCTTGATCGGCACGACGCGACCGATCAGGCACATGACCTGTGGCACCGCGTCGGGCCGCTGCGCGCGCAGCGGTGCCAGGCGGTGCACCGGCACGCCGTTGGGAATCATCCGGGTGCGCCCGGCCGGTGCGCCGTCGGCGATCTGGCGCAGGCGATTGGCCTCGAACAGCGCGACCACGGTGTCGGCTGACTGGTAGCTCCAGCGCCCCAGCCACTGGAAGAACCGCATCCAGAGCTGGCGCAGGTGCGCGGTGATGGTGGGGTCTTTCTGGAACACGTTGCGGTTGTCGCGGATCCAGTCGGCGCCGAGCAGGTCGATCTGCCGTTCCTTGGTGTAGATGCCGTGTTCCGAGACGATCAGTGGCAGGCCGTGCAGCTGGTGCGCCAGGGCGCCCAGAAAGCCGGCGTAGCCGGTGGAGACCGCGTGCAGTGCGCGCGTGCCGTGCAGGCCGTTGGCAATGTGTGCCAACTTCCACAGCGGGGTGTGCATGTTGCGCACGGTCCAGAAGTAGTCGACAAAAGACGGGTCGGTGCAGCGCTGTTCGTAGGCCTCGCAGATCTGGTCCCAGGCGCGCTCGGCGTGCAGGAAATCCTCCAGCTGCAGGCGTCCGCCGGGCAGCATGTCGCGCACCAGCGCGCCCAGGTCGGGCACCGGGCAGGCGCCAGGCTGCTGCAGCTGCGTGTGCAGCTGGGCCACCCGGTCAAACGCCTGGGTGTCACCCCGCCGTGCGCTGACGCGGCCTGCCGGTGCGGGATCGAGCAGGAAATGGCATTCCATGTGCACCACGTTGGATGGCAGCTCGTAGCGCTGTTCGCCCAGATCTTCGCGGTGGGCCCCCAGGTAGACGATGGCAAAGCGCCGCTGGGGGAAGGCGCGGATCATCTGGTGCACCCAGCCCGAGACACCGCCGCGCACGAACGGGTAGGTCCCTTCGAGCAGCAGGGTGATGTCGCTGTCTTTGGGCTCAGTCATGGGCACTCACCCAGAACGCGCGCAGGCGCTGCATCTTCGGTGACAGGGCGGCCGGGTCCAGCTGTCGCAGCCATTCGCGCACCCGTGCGGGCTCGCCCCTCAGGTAGGCCTGTTCGGCCAGGTAGGGCAGGGTGCGGCAGGGGGCTGCGCCCAGCTGCAGGGCCCGTTCCAGGCCCCGGTGGGCACCGACCTGGTCGCCTTGCAGGCCTTGCAGCCTGGCCTGCAGCAGGTGCAGGCTGGCCGAGCGCGGGTCCCGCTGCAGCGCCTCGGTGCACAGGTCCAGCGCGCGTTCGATCAGCTGCTGGCGCCAGTCGCCCTGCACCAGGCTGCGGTGCAGCAGCTCCAGGTGCAGTTCGATGGTCTGGCGCAGCAAGGCCAGGCTTGGCGTGCCGCCGGGGGCGGCGTCCAGCCGTTTCTGCAAGCCGTGGATGTCGTCCATCAGCGCTTTTTCCTGCTTGTCCATGAGGGTGTAGGCGACCAGCCGGACTTCGTCGTCCGCATCGCGCAGGGCCTCGCGCAACAGCGCGTTGGAGGCCGCCGAAGGCAGGCCTTGCAGGCTCATGAGCGCCTGCAGCCGCCGGCCTGCAGGCATGGGGGTGCGCAGGGCGCGGCGGGCCATGCCCACCACCCGCAGGTCGGTGGCGTGGCCGAGGTTGCCGTCAAACACGGGCAGCCCCAGCGAGACCGGCGGCACCGGTTCGGTGGCCGCCGTGTCCGGCCGGTGCAGGCGCCAAAGCCCCAGCATCAAGGCCAGCGGGCCGAGGCCCGGCAGCACCAGGCAGAGCGTGGCGAACCAGGCCCAGGTGGCGCTGCGCGAGCGCTGCAAGCGCGCGGGCAGCAGCGCGGTGGCCGTCAGGGCCAGCAGCCCGCACGACGCCACATGGCTCAGCACGACGGTTGACCAGGGTTGTGTGGCAGGGGCCTGCAAGGCCAGCACCCAGGCCAGGCCCTGCAGCAACAGGCCGGCGGCCAGCGGCAGGAGGCTGCGGGTCATGGGGTGGCCTCCAGCAGTTGTGCCAGCAGGGTGGCCGGGGGATGGTCGATGGGTTGCACCTGCGCATCCAGACCCCAGTCGGCCAGCGTGGCGCTGTGCTGTTGTTGCAGCTGGGTTTCCAGACGGTCCAGCAGGCCATCCCCCTGCAGCCGGGAGCCCAGGGGCAGCAGGATGTGCAGGCGCAGCCGATCACCGGCCGCCGCGAGCCAGTACGCGTCGAGCATGCGCTGGCTGGACAGCAGCTGCTCGAAATGCGTGCGCAGCCGTGGCGTGTCGGGGCCCTGCAGGGTCACCCGGTGGCTGGTGACCCCGGCGACGGTGCGCGCCTGCCAGAGGCGGTGCAGGGCAAAGGCGAAGGTGGCGGGGCAGTCGGGTGCCAGCGCCAGCAGCGGGCTTGTGATGCGCTCCCGCTCGACCAGATCGGAGTAGCTGGCCAGGATCAGGTTCAGCGTCTGCAGGTTTTCCGGTTCCAGGGCGAGAAAGGGCATGTCGCTGACCAGCAGCACCGCGCGCACCGCACTCGCCCCCCGCAGCGGCGCCACCACCTGGTAGGCCGACGGCTGGTCGGTGCCGGCCATGTGCGCGAGTTTCGCGTGCGCCACCGCATGGCGCACCAGCGGGTCCTGCGGGTCGGGGCACGGCACCGTGCCCAGGCTGGCCAGCGGCGTCGGTTCGGGCGTGCCATCGTCCCGCAGCAGGTGCAGGGCGGCGGCGTCCAGGCGGCAGTATTCGGCCAGCAATTGCAGCAGGCGCTGGGCCTGTGGCAGGGGCGTGGTGTCTTGGCTGTGGAGAAGGTGCTGGTCCAGCGCGTGGATGGCGTCGTTCAGGGAGCCTGGGCGCAGCACCAGTTCCTGTTCCAGGCGTTCGTGCGAGAGCCGCAGCAGGAAATGCTCGCGGGTGAGCGTGCGCAGCTGTTCCTGGGTGTAGCCCAGCAACTCGGCCTCGCGCCGCAGCCGGTTGTGCCACAGGCCCGCGAACTGGCTGAGCATGAGGACCAGGCTCAGGCCACCGAGCAGGTGCAGCTGCGAGCGGGCGCCGTCCCAGGTCTGGGGTGACAGGCCCAGCTGGAAGGCCACCAGCAGCAGCACCGAGAACAGGGCCGAGAGTACGCCGTGGCGCAGCGCCAGCAGGGCCGGGGCGAACCAGCCCCAGGGGAAAGGGGCGTGCAGGCCCAGCGGGTCCGGTGTCTGGGCCAGCAGGCTCAGGACAGGCACCAGCAGGCTCACCGCCAGGGTCTCGCTCCAGGCCACCGCCGGGCGCTGCGGCCAGGCCAGCCACCGCCCCCAGGCCGTCCGCGCGGCCGTCATCGGGCGGGGCGGCCGCTCGTGGCGTGCTGGATCAGATCGCGCAGGGTGGCCTGGGCCAGCGAGCCCAGGCTGTCGCGGTACCAGCCGCTCTGGCTACCGGCGCCGGTCCACAGGGTTTTGCCGGTGGGCACGTCGATGACGCGCAGGCTCACGCCCACCGCCGGCTCGCCGTCCACACCGACCTTGTAGCGCCATTCGAAAACCTCGCCGGCCAGCGCGTAGCGCAGTCCCTGATCGCGTGCCCACTGCAAGGCGTCGGCCGTGCTGGGGCCGCTGCTGTCGGGGCCAAACACCGTGTCACGCGTGGTCTGGGGATAGGGCTGCACCTCGGTCAGCCCCTGGGCGCCCAGCAGGCTGTGCGCCAGCACCTGTGCGCGTTGGCCGGCCAGCGGGGTTTCGGTGGCGTTGACGAACGGCAGCACCGCCCAGCGGGCGGGCGACTCCAGCACGGGCGCTGGCGCGCGGTCGAAGCTGGCGCAGGCGCTGAGCAACACGACAGAAAGGGCGCACAGGCCCAGGCGCAGGGATCGGTTCATGGGAACTCCTCGGTCAGAAATGGAAACGGTGGTCAAGGCCGAACTGGCGGGTGTCTTCGGTCTGCGGGTTGCCAGAGCCACTGCGGCGCCAGTACAGGTGCAGCTGGTCGTTGCCCAGCCACGGGCCGCTCAGGCCCAGCGCCAGGTCGCGGCGCCAGCCGGTCACGCTGTTGTGCACCAGGTCGAAGCTGCCGTAGGGCCGCCAGACCCGGCTGTGCCCCCCCGCGTCCGCGCGGTTGGCGTACAGGCTCAGGCCTTGCTCGCGCGATCCGCTGACCGCGAAGAAGCGCGCGGTCAGCGGCTGGCCTGTGCCCGGCGGGGCCAGGTCGTTGAAAGACGCGCCGACGGCGCGGTCGTTGAAGCGTCGCTGCGTGTGGCGGGAGTAGGCGTCCAGGCCCAGGTCCTGCCGTCCGCGGCGCCACCAGTGGGTGTAGCGCAGTTCCGTGGTGCGGCCGCTGCCCAGGGCCTGCCCGTCGAGGGTTTCGTAGGCCTGCCACTGCAGGCCCAGGGCCAGTGCGTCGCGGCTGGAGAGCCGGTGTTGCACCCGCAGCGCGACCTGGTGCTGCCAGCCGCCCAGGCGAAGGGCTGGGCCAATGTCGCCGGGCTGGCGCCAGTCGGCGTTCAGCGCAAAGGGCGTCTGCCGGTCCAGCGAGCCCTGCCACGACCATGCCAGGTGCTGCCAGCTGCGGCGACCCTCGTGTTGCGTCAGGCCCAGGCGCTGGCGGCCGGGTCGTCCGGTCCATTCGGCCGCGGCTTCGAGCGAGCGCAGCGAGCCGCCGCGGGCCAGGGTGGCGGGGTCCTGCAGGCTGTGGTGGGTCTGCTCCAGCTGCAGGCTCAGCTTGAGTTTCGGGCCGCTCACCCACTGCCCGCCCGCGCGGGTGGTGGTGGACGACAGCACGCGGTCGGTGCGCTGGTGCCAGCCCGCCTCTGCCCGGTGGCTGTGTTCGAGCAGCAGGCGCTCCAGCCCCTCCTGCGCGTCTTCGTCGTCACCAGGCAGGTCCATGCGCTCGAAGGCTTCGGTCTGCGCCGCGGCGACGTCGCCCACCAGGCGCAGTGCCTGGGTGCGGTCGCGTGGCGTCAGCTGGTCGCCGCGCTGCTCCAGCAGTTCGCCCACGCGCGCTCGGTCCTCGGCTTGCAGGGCGGTGGACAGTTCAAACCACAGCGGTGTGTTCAGGCCCTGGGCGGCGCGTTGCCACAGCCAGGCGCGCGCCGCACCGCTTTGCCCCTGGTCTTGCAGCCAGGCGGCCACCAGCAGGCGCGTGCCTGGTGCCACGGGCGGCTCGCCGTTGCCGGTCTGCGCGTCTTCGCGCAACAGCTCGCGCAGCAGGGCCAGGCTGCGATCGCCAGGCTCGGCCAACAGCTGCAGGCGGGCGCGGGTGGTGCGCAGCAGTTCCGGGTCCACGGGGGTCGGTCCGGTGGACGGCGGCAGGCCGGCCTGGAGTTGCTGCCACAGGCGCTGGCGCACCCGCCAGGCGGGCCCGGTCTGTCCGTTTTGCTCCAGCGCGTCGGCCAGGTTCATGGCCCACAGGGCCTCCTGCTGGCGCTGCGGGGCGTGCGGCAGCAGGTAGCGCTGCAGCGCCAGGGCCGGTTGCGATAGGGTCAGGTGCGCTGCCGCCAGCAGGTCGTGCTGGCGCGGGTCGCGTGCCAGCGCAGGCTCCCATGCGCCCAGCCACCGGCGCAGCCGCACGGTGTGGCCCTGGTCGATGAGCAGCCACAAGGCCGCCGCCTGAGAGGGGGCGTGGTCCGGGTCCAGTGCCAACGCCTGTTCCAGCCGTTGCCGCGCCTGGGCGGGCCGCTGGCGTGCCTGTTCCACCTGCGACAGCAACAGCAACCAGTCGCTGCGCTGATCCACCTGGGCCCGGGCCGCCGGGTCGGCCAGCAGGGTGTCCAGCACTGCCCACTGTTGGGTTTGTGCCAGGCCGTAGAGCGCGCGCTGCAGATCGGTGGGGCGGCGCAGCCGCTGCCAGCTGCGGGCGGCCAGGCGGCTGGCTTCCTGCGGGGCCTGCCGTTCCAGCAGGGCGTACAGGGTGTCGGTGTCCTGCGCTTGCAGCAGTCCGTCGCGCTCCAGCATTTCGTGGGTGCGCTGCCCGCTCGCCACCTGCCCCAGCAGGCGGGCCAGTTCCAGCCGCATGCTCAGCACGTCGTGCCGGTCGCTGGGGTCGCTGGGCAGCGGCGCCTGCTCCTGCACCGCCAGGGCCTGTGCGAGCTCGCCGCGCACGATCAGCAAGGTGCTCAGGAGCATGGCCTGTTCGCTGTCCAGCGGTTGCAGGCGGGCCAGTTGCCGCCAAGTCGCAATGGCGGCTTCGCCCTGGCTTTGTTCGGCCTGCAGCCGGGCCAGCTGGTCCAGCACCCACGGCTGGGGTTGCCGGCGTGACAGCTGTTCGAGCCGTTCGCGGGCCGCGTCCGATTCGCCCAGCTGGCGCAGCAGGCCGATGAGCTGGCGTTGGTGTTCTGGCGTGGGCTGGCGCTGGACACGGCGCTCGTAGGCCAGGCGCAGGGCGTCCCACTGCAGCAGACCCGGCGCCAGGCGCAGGATGCCGTCCCATGCTTGCGGCAAGTCTTTTTGCCGGGCCAGCCACAGCCATTGCTCCAGCGCCGCCTGGGGCTGGCCGTGCCATTCCGAGACCTGTGCCAGTCGCTGGCGCCAGGCGGCTTGTTCGGGGACGGCTTGCACGGCTCGCCGGGCCAGTTCCCAGGCCTGGGCAAAGGCCCGGTGGTCCACAAACGCGTCGTAGGCCAGTGCGTAAGCCTCGTCGTCAAAGCGCAGCGGGTAACCGCTTTCAGGCGGGGCGGGGCTGCGTGCCCGTGCGGCGCCGGCGCGCGCTGGTGCCGACAGGGTCGGTGACTTCAGGCGCAGGCCCGGCAGCTGCACTTGCCAGCGAGGGCCGGCCGCCCAGGCCAGCCAGCGGCGGGCCTGCTGCCACAGGCCGCCCTGGGCCTGCAGCATGCCCGCCGGTGCGCGCGCGCTGCGCTGCGTTCGCCCGGTCGTGTGGGCCTGGTGGCGCGACGCTGCAGCGCCCGCTTCGCTCACCTGCAGCAGCCGCGTGGCCCACTGCGCGGCCAGGTCGGAGCGCCCGCTGGCCCGTGCGGCGCGGATCAGTGCCATCAACAGCTCGCGGTCCTGCCACAGTGCGGGGTGCTGGTCCAGCAGGGCGGGCACCAGGGGCAACGCCTGCGGCAGCCGGTCCATGCGGGTGCCCACGTCCAGGAGGTGCCGAACCAGCACGCCCGCTTGCGCGGCGTCACGCGTCTGGCGCACCCGCAGGGTGATGTGCGTCGCCAGAGGGGCGAACCGATCGGCCCGCTGCGCGGCACCCATGTACAGCGCCATCTGCTCCACGCTGCGCTGCTGCAGCCGCGCCTGCCACGGCGCGACCCAGGCAAAGGCCTGCTCTGGCGTGGGCCCGCCCAGCAACCATTGCGCCGCGCGCTGGCGGTCGCTGTCGCTGGCGTCGGTGGGCGGGGCTTCGGGCAGCCAGCCCAGGGCGTCGTTGGCGTTCAACACCGATCGTGCGGCCTCGGCCATCGACAGGCGCTGCGCCAGGGGCAGCGGCGGGCGTTCGCCCACTGGCGTGAGCAGCACTTCGCGCAGCGGCGTGGCTTCGCGCTCACGCGCCAGAGTGTCGGGCGGCTGCGCCACCCAGGCCTGGCGCCGTGCCTCGAACAAGAGCCAGAATGCCTGGGCCGCCTCGTCGGCGGTGCGGGCCTGGGCCTGCCACTGGCGGGCCAGGTCGGCCGCGGCCGCGAAGCGGTTGCGCCGCAGCTCGGCCTGGATCAGCGTGGGGTAGAGCTGCTGCTGGTGGGGCTGTTCGGTCAGCACACCCTGGGCGATGTGCGAGGTCAGGGGGTCGTCGGGCGTCGCCTGCTGGAGCAGGCGCACATATTGCTGGCCGGGGTGAAAGGCCAGCAGCAGGGCGACGATGGCCGCGCCCAGGCCGGCCACCAGCAGCGGGGAGGCCAGACGGGAGTCGCGCCGCGTCAGCGGCTCAGCGAGCGCAAACGATGTCGATCGTCGTTCGCTCATGGGGAACCTTGTAGTGCAGCGCACCGTTGCGCTGAGCGCTGGGGGGAATGCGCACGCCGTTGTGCTGGCTCTCGCAGCCTTCCGGGACCGACCACTGCAGCGGCACGTGGGCCTGCAGCCCCACCCGCAGGCCGCGTGGGCGGGGTTCGAGTGCGGTGATGCGGCCATTGGCGTCCAGCAGCCGTGCGGTGTCCGTAGCGGCGCTGCCGGTGGCCAGCCAGGTGTCGCCTGGCCCGAGGTGGGCGTAGGTGCCGTCGCTGCCGGGCGCCCAGCCCGCTAGGTTGTGGCTGCGCGCCAGATCGGGCAGGCCCAGCGCCGGTGGCAGGCGCAGCGTGCGCAGGGCCCCGCTGGCGCGCCAGAGCCAGCGGCCGTCGCGGCGGGCCAGGGCGCCGTCGTAGAAGTCGTGCACCTTGCGCACGAAGTCGCTGGTGAACACCGGGTGCACCGGCTGGCTGAGGGCCCAGGCGTACACCTCGCGCAGCGCCTTGAGCGAGGCCGGCTTGCTGGCCGAGTAGGTGTGGTAGTAGATCCCCACGGGCTTGATGCGCCGCGGCCGATCGGTCATCTCCAGGGTTTCGATGACCCGCCGGAAGCCGTCGAACGGACCCGTCCACAGGTTCGTGTACAGGTTCTCGTTGGTGATAGGCGCGTGCACCTGCAGCCGTCCGTCCAGCTTCAGACCCTGGGCGGCGATGGCCGACACCGAGGGGTTGTTGCGCGCGATGGTGGTGTCGCCGCCGTTGATGTTGAGCAGGCCTGCGCCGTCGGCCACGGCCAGGGCGTCGGCATCGGGCGAACAGTCGCCCGACCATTGCAGCAGCACCACGGTCTTGCCCGCCGGGCACAGGCGGGTCTCGATGTAGCGGGCCGATCCGGCGATCTCGCGTTCAAGGTTGAATCGGTAACCGGGAATGTCGAAGTAGAACGAACCCGTGGCCTTGTTGATGCGCCCTGCTGCCCGTTGTGCCGCGCTCCAGATGAAGGGGTGCGACCAGGTGTGCGTGGCCGCTTCCACGTGCGGCAGGCGGAAGGCTTCGCGCGCGGCCGCTTCGGCTTCGGCGGCGGTGGCGGGGTAGAGCCCGTGCGGGGCCACCTCCGACTCGATGATCGACAGCGTGGTCGGTACCCGCTGCTGGCGCAGCACCTCGTCCAGCAGGGCCCGGCCGGCCAGTGGGGTGCCCGGCAGTTCGGCACGCGACATGAAACCGTCGCCATCGATGTGCACCGTCAGCAGCCGACGTCCGTTTTCGGTGGTGGTGTCGGGCACCGGCAGGGGCTGCAGGCGCAGCGCTGCCTGCAAGAACGCGAAGGGGTCGACGATCCAGCGGCTCTGGTCCACGCCGGGCAGTTCCTGCAGCACGAAGGGGTCGAGCACAAAGCCGCCCCGCGGGGTGAGCGCTGCGGCTGCCAGGTGGCCACCACGCGCCGTGCGCAGCCCCACCAGGGGCTTGGCGCTGTCGGCCAGTCGCAGGACGATTTCAGCCGCCTGCAGTGGTGGCGCCATTTCCATGCCCAACAGGGGCGAGAGGACGGCCAGACCCGGTGGTGCGTTGTCCACCTGCGGTGTGGTCAGGCCCATCTGTTGGGCCAGCGCGCCCGACAAGGGCGTGGGCAGGTGGCCGAACATTGCAAAGGGCAAGCCCTGGGCGATGCGCTGTGCCCACCATTCGTTCAGGCGTGCTGCCGCCGCTGCGGGCATGTCACCGGTGAACCAGCTGACGATGCCCGCGTAGCGGTCCGGGTGAACGTTCTGGGGCAGGGGTTGCAGGACATCGGCGTAGTCCACCACATAGCCCGCGTATTCGACGGGCATCTGCAGGAAGCGCTTGGCGTTGCTCAGGCGCACATGCAGCGACTCGGCGCCGTTGTAGAGCATCAGCACCCGCCGCGCCACAGGCTCCACCAGGCCCACGCCCACCGTGTGCAGGGCTGGATCGGTGACATAGGGCAGGCAGCCCGAGGCGACGATCTGCTGGGCGGTCTCGCGCGCCAGCGCCCTGTCGTGGGGCGGCACATAGTCGATGGACAGGCAGGGCATGCCCAGGTCTCGGGCGGCTTGCAGGCGTGCGAGCAGCCACTGGCGGTCTGCCGCCGGCACCGGCCGGTAGCGGCGCTGGCCGGCGTCCCAGGACTGGAACAGCGATTCCGCGGCCACCATGTCCACCTGGCCACGCAGTTCGGGCAGGACTTCAAAACCGCGGTTCAGGATCAGCCGCGCTTCGGGCCAACGGCGCCGGACCTCTTGCACCAGCGCGATCAGGCCCTGCTGCTGGTCCACTTCGGACTGGCCGGGCACCAGACGGTAGGAATCGAGTGTGTCGAGGAAAAAGCCCCGGTAGCCCTGCTCCCATTGCGGGCGGAACACGCGCTCGATCAGGAAGGCGCGCCACGCCGGTTGGGCCATGTCCATCACCCGGGAGCCCCACGCCGGGTTCTGGCCCAGCACCCATTGGGCCGACACCTCGGCCGACCAGGTGCGGCTGGGATGGCTCTCGCCCACGGCCACATAGGCCAGCGGCAGGGATGGCGCGGGCAGGGCCTTGCGGGGCTGGGGGTGGTGGTCGGCTTCCAGCACCACCCAGTCGAACACCCGCATTTCGCGGGGCACGGGCGCCTGGCCGTAATACAGGGCCACGCTGGGGCCCGCCACCGTGGCCGGCGCTGCCGGGCCGGCTGCGGACGGCATCACCCAGCCGAGCCACCCGATCGCGGTCAAGACCGCCGGCTGGATGAGATCCCTGAAAAAGTGCACAAAAAAACCCGTCTGAATCAGAAAACAAGTGCGCAATGTAACAACAAGTGTCTACATTGGCATGACTTTTTTCTGATTCCGACGGGTATCGGCCCTTTTGCTGTGCCAAGCGCACACTTTGGGCAGTGCGCCACCGTGGCGCGCTTCACTTCGGGTCCTGCCGCCGGGCGGCAGGACCGGTGTGGTCAACGCAGGTTGTAGAACGCGGCACGGCCGGGGTACACGGCCACGTCGCCCAGGTCTTCCTCGATGCGCAGCAGCTGGTTGTACTTGGCCATGCGGTCCGAGCGCGACAGCGAGCCGGTCTTGATCTGGCCGGCGTTGGTGCCCACCGCGATGTCGGAGATGGTGCTGTCTTCGGTCTCGCCCGAGCGGTGCGAGATCACGGCGGTGTAGCCGGCGCGCTTGGCCATCTCGATGGCGGCGAAGGTTTCGCTCAGGGTGCCGATCTGGTTGATCTTGATCAGGATCGAGTTGGCGATCGACTTGTCGATGCCTTCTTTCAGGATCTTGGTGTTGGTGACGAACAGGTCGTCGCCCACCAGCTGGACTTTTTTGCCCAGGCGCTCGGTCAGCACCTTCCAGCCATCCCAGTCGCCTTCGGCCATGCCGTCTTCAATGGAGATGATCGGGTACTTGTCGACCCAGGTCGCCAGCATGTCGGTCCACTGCTCGGCGGTGAGCGCGATGCCACCTTCGCCTTCGAGCACGTACTTGCCTTCTTTGTAGAACTCGCTGGCGGCACAGTCCAGGCCCAGGGCAATCTGGTCACCGGCGGTGTAGCCGGCCTTGTCGATCGCTTGCAGAATCATCTTCAGCGCGGCTTCGTGGTTCTCGACCGACGGGGCAAAGCCGCCTTCGTCGCCCACGGCGGTGCTGATGTGCTGGTCGTGCAGGATGGCCTTGAGCGCGTGGAACACCTCGGCGCCCCAGCGCAGGGCCTCGCGGAAGCTCGGAGCGCCCACGGGGATGATCATCAGCTCTTGCAGGTCCAGCGAGTTGTTGGCGTGGGCGCCGCCGTTGATGATGTTCATCATCGGCACGGGCATCTGCACCGCGCTCATGCCGCCGAAATAGCGGTACAGCGGCAGGCCGGCTTCTTCAGCGGCGGCGCGGGCCACGGCCATGGACACGGCCAGCATGGCGTTGGCGCCCAGGCGGCCTTTGTTCTCGGTGCCGTCGAGGTCGATCAGGGTCTTGTCCAGGAAGGCCTGCTCGGAGGCGTCCAGGCCCAGCACGGCTTCGCTGATTTCGGTGTTGATGTTCTCGACAGCCTTCAGCACGCCCTTGCCCAAGTAACGGCTCTTGTCGCCGTCGCGCAGTTCGATGGCTTCCCGCGAGCCGGTGGACGCGCCGGACGGCACGGCCGCACGGCCCATCACGCCGGACTCCAGCAGCACGTCGCATTCGACGGTGGGGTTGCCTCGGCTGTCCAGCACTTCGCGGCCGACGATGTCAACGATTGCGCTCATGATTTCCTTTCGAACGGTTTTTGAATGAATCGGGTCAGAAGACCGGGGCGGCCACGCCCTCGACCAGGACCATGTTGAAGAAGGCGGTGGCACCGGCCCGTTTGGCGCGTGCCTGGCGGTACAGCTCACCGTCGTAAAAAGCCTTGGCCTGTTCGAAGCTGGGGAAGCGCAGCATGGCGATGCGCGCCGGCTGCCAGTTGCCTTCCATCACCTCGAACTGGCCGCCCCGCACCAGGTACTCGCCGCCAGCGGCCTTCACAGCAGCAGGGGCTTCGGCCATGTACAGCTTGTACTGGTCCGGATCGCTGATCTGCATGTCGACAATGATGTACGCACTCATGCGAAATCGTCCTCCAGCAGCGGGTTTGTTTTGGTTACGGAATCGAGCGCGACCAGGGTTTCCAGCAGCGCTTTCATGCGGCCCAGCGGCACGGCGTTGGGGCCGTCCGACCAGGCCTCGGCCGGCCTGGGGTGGGTTTCCATGAACAGGCCGGCCACGCCGGCGGCCACGCCGGCACGGGCCAGCACCGGCACCATCTCGCGCGCGCCACCGCTGGCGCCGCCCAGGCCACCGGGCTTTTGCACCGAATGGGTCACGTCGAACACCACCGGCGCGCCGGACTTGCGCATCTCGGCCAGGCTGGTCATGTCGGCCACCAGGTTGTTGTAGCCAAAGCTCACGCCGCGCTCGCAGGCCAGGAAGCGGTCTTCCGACAGGCCGGCTTCGCGCGCCGCGGCGCGCGCCTTGTCGATCACGTTCTTCATGTCCCAGGGCGCGAGGAACTGGCCCTTCTTGATGTTCACCGGCTTGCCCGACTGGGCCACGGCACGGATGAAATCGGTCTGGCGGCACAGGAAGGCCGGGGTCTGCAGCACGTCCACCACGCTCGCGACTTCCGCGACCTGCGACTCGTCGTGCACGTCGGTCAGGATGGGCAGCTGCAACTGCTTGCGCACTTCTTCCAGGATCTTCAGGCCAGCGTCCAGGCCGACACCGCGCTTGGTGGTGCCCGAAGAGCGGTTGGCCTTGTCGAACGAACCCTTGTAGATCAGCGGGATGCCCAGGGCGGTGCAGGCTTCCTTGAGCTGACCGGCCACGTCCAGCGACATCTGCAGACCTTCGATCGAGCAGGTGCCGGCGATCAGGAAAAACCGTTTGTCCAGGCCAACGTCGAATCCGCAGAGTTGCATGGGGGCTCCGGTCAGGCCTTGGCGGCCTTCTGGTGTTCAACCGCCGCCTTGACAAAGGCGTTGAACAGTGGGTGGCCGGCCCAGGGGGTGGACTTGAACTCGGGGTGGAACTGCACACCGATGTACCAGGGGTGCACGGCCTTGGGCAGCTCGACGATTTCGGTCAGCTGCTCGCGCTGCGTCAGGGCAGAAATCACCAGACCCGCCTGGCGCAGCTGGTCCAGGTAGTTCACGTTGGCTTCGTAGCGGTGGCGGTGGCGCTCGGTCACCACGTCGCCGTAGATGCTGTGCGCCAGCGTGCCGGGGGTCACGTCGGAGCTTTGTGCGCCCAGGCGCATGGTGCCGCCCAGGTCGGAATTGGCGTCGCGCTTCTGGATGCTGCCGTCGGCGTCTTTCCACTCTTCGATCAGCGCGATCACCGGGTGCGGCGTGGCGGCATCGAACTCGGTGCTGTTGGCGCCCTTGAGGCCGGCCACGTGGCGGGCGTATTCGATGGTCGCGACCTGCATGCCCAGGCAGATGCCCAGGTACGGCACCTTGTGTTCGCGGGCGAAGCGGGCGGTGTTGATCTTGCCTTCCACGCCGCGCTGGCCGAAGCCGCCGGGCACCAGGATGGCGTCGTATTGCGCCAGCTTGGCGCTCACGTCCACGCCTTCCATGGTCTCGGAGTCGACGTGGTCAATGGTGACCTTGACGTGGTTGCGCATGCCGGCGTGGCGCAGCGCTTCGTTGACCGACTTGTAGCTGTCCGACAGGTCGACGTACTTGCCGACCATGGCGATCTTCACCTCGCCCTGCGGGTGCTCGGTCTCGTAGACCAGCTCGTCCCAGCGCTTGAGGCTGGTGGGCGGCGTGTTCAGGCGCAGCTTGTCGCAGATCAGGCCGTCCAGGCCCTGCTCGTGCAGCATGCGCGGCACCTTGTAGATGGTGTCCACGTCCCACATGCTGATCACGCCCCACTCGGGCACGTTGGTGAACAGCGAAATCTTGGCGCGTTCCTCTTCGGGAATGCGGCGGTCGGCGCGGCAGAGGAGGGCATCGGCCGAAATGCCGATCTCGCGCAGCTTCTGCACCGTGTGCTGGGTCGGCTTGGTCTTGAGCTCACCGGCCGCGGCGATCCACGGCAGGTAGGTCAGGTGCACGAAGGCCGAGTTGTTCGGGCCCATGCGCAGGCTCATCTGGCGCACGGCTTCGAGGAAAGGCAGGGACTCGATGTCGCCCACCGTGCCACCAATTTCGACGATGGCCACGTCCACCGCGTCGGGCGTGCCGATGCCGGCGCCGCGCTTGATGAATTCCTGGATCTCGTTGGTGACGTGCGGGATGACCTGCACCGTCTTGCCGAGGTAATCGCCGCGGCGTTCCTTCTCCAGCACCGACTGGTAGATCTTGCCGGTGGTGAAGTTGTTGGTCTTCTTCATGCGCGTTTCGATGAAACGCTCATAGTGACCAAGGTCCAGGTCGGTTTCGGCGCCGTCGTCGGTGACGAACACCTCGCCGTGCTGGAAGGGCGACATGGTGCCCGGGTCCACGTTGATGTACGGGTCGAGCTTGATGAGGGTGACTTTGAGGCCGCGCGATTCGAGGATCGCGGCCAGGGAAGCAGAAGCAATGCCCTTGCCAAGGGAGGACACCACACCGCCGGTGACGAACACAAATTTGGTCATGACTCGGGCGAGCCGGGCGCTCGCAGGAGGTGGAAATGGCGATTATAAAGGGCGCCCCTGTCCGGCCCGGGACCAGCCCCGTCCCGCGGGGCAGGCGAAAAGCGCGCGAACTGCTACATTGCCGCCCATGAACGATCTCGCCGGAAAACACATCGTCCTGGGGCTGTCGGGCGGCATCGCCTGCTACAAGGCGGCCGAACTCTGCCGTGCCCTCATCAAGGACGGCGCCACCGTGCAGGTGGTCATGACCGAGGCGGCCGAGCAGTTCATCACCGCGGTGACGATGCAGGCACTGTCGGGCCGACCGGTGTTCACATCCCAGTGGGATGCGCGCACCTCCGGCGGCGTGGACAACAACATGGCGCACATCAACCTCAGCCGCGAGGCCGATGCCATTCTGGTGGCGCCGGCCAGTGCCGACTTCATGGCCAAGCTGCTGCACGGTCGGGCCGACGACCTGCTCAGCCTGATGTGCCTGGCCCGTCCGCTGGACCAGGTGCCTCTGATCCTGGCACCGGCCATGAACCGCGAAATGTGGGCCCATCCTGCGACCCAGCGCAACGTGACGCAGCTGCGCGCCGACGGGACCACCGTGCTGGACGTGGGCGTGGGCGAACAGGCCTGTGGCGAGACGGGTGACGGCCGCATGCTCGAACCCGACGAACTGCTCTACGAGCTGGTGCGCTTCTTCACGCCCAAGCGCCTGGCGGGCCAGCACGTGGTGGTCAGCGCCGGGCCGACATTCGAGGCCATCGACCCGGTGCGCGGACTGACCAACCTGTCCAGCGGCAAGATGGGTTTTGCCATCGCGCGCGCCGCGCACGAGGCTGGCGCCCAGGTGACGCTGGTGGCCGGGCCGGTGAGCCTGCCCACGCCCCGCGGCGTGGGGCGCATCAACGTGAAGTCGGCCCTGAACATGCAGAAGACGCTGAACGTGCTGGCGCAGAACGCGACGGTGTTCGTTTCGGCTGCCGCGGTGGCCGACTGGCGACCCGCCACGACCGCCGACCAGAAGATCAAGAAAGACGGCTCGGGCGCTGTGCCGACCCTCTCGTTCGTCGAAAACCCGGACATCCTGGCCGGCATCGCCGCCACGCCGCGCGCGGCCAGTCGCCAGCTGTACTGCGTGGGGTTCGCGGCCGAAAGCCAGGACCTGCTGGCCAACGCCCAGGCCAAGCGCGAGCGCAAGGGCGTGCCACTTCTGGTGGGCAACATCGGGCCTGACACCTTCGGTCAGGACGACAACGCGCTGTTGCTGATCGACCAGCAGGGCAGCACCGAGCTGCCGCGCGCGTCCAAGTTGCTGCTGGCGCGCCAGCTGGTGGCCGAGATCGCGCGCCGCCTGCCGGTCGCCTGAATCCTGCGCCCGCTTGCAGCCCCCTGCGGGCGGGGCGTATCATTTGAATAAGCCAATGCTTATTTTGTGATTCGTTCGACCAGGAGACCTGCATGACACCACCCCGGCACGCGCTTTCGACTTCCCCTGCGACGAGTCGCCGTGCCTGGTTGCGCATGGCCAGCGGCATGGGGCTGGGGGCGGCGGGTCTGGCCCTGGTGCCCGAAGCGCGCCTGTTTGCCCAGCAGGTGCAGGACTTCATCGAGGGCCCGCCGGTGCCCGATGTGAAACCCGAGCAGCTCTCGCCGCACGTGTGGATGGTCTACGCCAAGGAAGGTTTCCCGACCCAGGAGAACCAGGGTCTCATGGCCAGCGTCATCTTTGTGATCACGCTAAAAGGGGTGGTGGTGCTGGACACCGGTGCGTCGGTGCAGATCGGCCAGATGGCGATCCGCATGATCAAGACCGTGACGCCCAAGCCGGTCATTGCGGTTTTCAACAGCCATTACCACGGTGACCACTGGCTGGGCAACCACGCATTCGCCGATGCCTTTGGCAAAGACCTGCCCATCCATTCGCTGGCCCACACGCGTGAGCAGATCGCCGGTCACGAGGGCAACCTCTGGCGCAGCCTGATGGAGCGCTGGACCAACCAGGCCACGCTGGGCACCAAGGTGGTGGCGCCCAACACAACCGTGGAACACGGCCAGGTGTTCGACTACGGCGACGTGCAGATCAAGCTGCACCACTACGGCCATGCGCACACGCCCTCGGACCTGTGTTTCGAGGTTGTGCAGGACAAGCTCACCTACATCGGCGACATCGCCATGGCCAACCGCATCGCCAACATCGACGACGGGTCGTACCCGGGCACCTTCAAGTACTACGACGCACTCAAGAAGGCCGCGGGCGACCAGCTCTGGGTGCCGGGGCATGGCCGTGGCAGCAAGGACCTGCTGGACACCTATGGCACGTTCATGAAGGGCATCTGGGAACCCTGCGTGCAGGCGGTCAAGGACGGCATTGCGCTGGACGGCGCCAAGTCGCTGGTGATGAAAGACCCGCGCGTGGCCAGCCGCGCGAAAACCATGGACGGCTTTGACAGCAACATCGGCAAGTACACCAGCCTGGCTTATCTGGAGGCGGAAAAGGACGCCTTCTAGGCCCACCAGGGCAGCAGCCGCTTCATCGCGGCCACCTCTCCGCAGTGGTCCGGCTGGTACCCGGGCAGTGCCTGCAGCTGCTGTTGCCAGCGCGCGCTGCGCAGCAGCGTCAACAGACTTTGCACCGCGGGCAGCTCCAGGGCCGATTTCAGGCACACCAGCAGGTAGCGTTCGTCGGTCAGCGGTACAAAGCCCAGGCCTTGCCGCTGCGCGGCGTATTCGGTGCCCAGGCCCACGTCGGCCTCGCCACTGGCCACCGCCTGTGCCACGGCGGCGTGCGAGCTTTCCTCGCGCTCATAGCCCTGCAGGTCCTCAGCGGCCATGCCTTCTTGCGCCAGCAGCTCCTCCAGCAACAGCCGGGTACCGGTGCCGATGGCGCGGTTGACAAAACGCGCCTGCAATCGCGCCACATCGCGCATGGCATGCAGGCGCAGCGGGTTGCCCGGTGCCACCATCAGGCCCTGCACCCGCCGGGCGAAACCGATGATCTTGTGTGTGCCCGGCTTGAGCAGCGGGCGGTAGGTGCGCGCCGATCGGCTGTCCGCGTCGGCAAACGGCTGGGTGTGAAAACCCGCCAGCAGGCAGCGGCCTTCGTTCAGTGCCCGGATCGCGTCCACGCTGCCGGTGAAGCGGATGTCCAGGTGCAGGTTCGGGTGGCCTTCGCCGTGCGCGGCCAGGTCCTGCAGCGCCGCCAGCGCGTGGTCGTGGCTGGCGTAGAGCGTGAGCAGTTCGCTGGGCGCCTGGTCGTCGTCAAAGGCCATGGAAAACGCACGCTCCAGCTCGGCGCGCAGGTGTTCCGCTTGCGGCCCGAGCCGGGCCTGTGCCAGGCGCTCGGCCATCAGCAGCCGCTGGCCAAAGGGTGACAACAGGGCCGCCTGGCCGCGTTCCCACACCAGCAGTTCGCGGCCCAGCTGGGTTTCCCAGTCCTTGAGCTGGCCCCAGACATGCCGGTAAGACAGGCCCAGCTGCCGCGCCGCCGCCGAAATGGAGCCGCGCTCGTGCACCGCGTGCAGCACGTCCATCATGGGGTTGCTCAGCAGCGGTGCGCCGGTGCCGCGCGCAGGGCGTTCGGCGGCCAGGGAGTAGGACATCGCGATGCGTCTCATGGGCCGCAAGTGTGCACCAGCGTCGCCCTATGCACAGGGCTGCCTATGCTGACGCGTTCATACCGCGTTGCCACGTACTCTCAGGTCGGCCGGCTGCCCGTATGCTGCGGCGCAAGATATGAACAGTTTTTCCGATAGCGTGACCACCGCACTGGGGCTGGTGGTTTCCGGCGATGCGGCCCTCTGGGCCATCGTGATGCGTTCCCTGGCCGTCAGCGCCACGGCCTGCGTGCTGGCCTGTGGCCTGGGCCTGCTGCTGGGTGCCTGGCTGGCGGTGGCGCGCTTTCCGGGCCGCCCGGTGGTGCTGACCCTGCTCAACACCTTCCTGGCCATTCCCTCCGTCGTGGTGGGCCTGGTCATCTACCTGCTGCTCTCGCGGTCGGGTCCGCTGGGTTTCCTGGGCTGGCTGTTCAGCTTCCAAGCCATGGTGCTGGCTCAGGCCATACTGGTGCTGCCGCTGGTGACCGCACTCACGCGCCAGGTGGTGGAAGACAGCGACCGCGACCACGGCGAACAGCTCAGCTCGCTGGGCGCCGGCCGCGGACTGCGCAGCCTGCTCATGGCCTGGGACGAGCGCTACGCGCTCTTGACGGTGATGATCACCGCGTTCGGGCGCGCGGTGTCCGAGGTGGGCGCGGTGATGATCGTGGGCGGCAACATCGACGGCTTCACCCGCGTCATGACCACCGCCATCGCGCTGGAGACCAGCAAGGGCGACCTGCCGCTGGCGCTGGGCCTGGGGCTGGTGCTCCTGGGCGTGGTACTGCTGCTCAACAGCGTGGTGGCCCTGTTGCGCCGCTGGCGCGAGCGGCTGGACGGCGGCGACCTGCGGATGGCCACCACATGAGGGTCGAACTCGCTTCCGCGGGGCCGGTCGGTCAGAGCGCTGCAAACGCCCCCACGGTGCTGGCGCTGCACGGCGTGACCGTGAGCCTGGGGCCAGCGGCCCAGGTCGAGGCGCTGCGCGGCATCACCCTGGCCATCCAGGCTGGCGAACGGGTGGCCCTGGTCGGCCCCAACGGTTGTGGCAAGAGCACGCTGCTGCGCGCGCTGCACGGCCTGCTGCCCATTGCCACCGGCGAACGCACGGTGCCGCAGGCCTCGCGCATCGCCATGCTGTTCCAGCGGCCGCACATGCTGCGCATGTCGGTGCGGCGCAACCTGCAGCTGGGCCTGTGGCTCAGCGGTGTGCCCTGGGCACAGACCCGCGAGCGTGCCCGGCAGGCGCTGGACCGGGTGCAGCTCTCGCACCTGGCCGACCGCAATGGCCGCGCGCTCTCGGGCGGGCAGCAGCAGCGCGTGGCGCTGGCCCGGGCCTGGGCGCTGCAGCCCGACGTCTGGCTGCTCGACGAACCCACCGCCAGCCTGGACCCGCACGCCAAGCGGGACGTCGAAGCCTTGATCGCCGACTTTGGTGCCGAGGCGCCCGCTGCCGGCCGCCTGCCGCCCACGCTGGTGTTCGCCAGCCACAACCTGGGCCAGGTCAAGCGCCTGGCCAGCCGTGTGATCTACATCGAGCAGGGCCAGGTGCTGGCCGACCTGCCGGTGCACGACTTTTTCAACCAGGACCTGCTCGAACGCTGTTCGCCGCAGGCCAACGCATTTGTCAAAGGAGAAACCGCATGAAATCGTTCGCTTCCCAACGCCGCACCGTGGTGCGCCTGCTGGCCACCGCCGGTGTGTTGTCGGCCTCGTTGCTGGGCAGTGCCGCTGCCCTGGCGCAGAGCAGTATCGTGGTCGCCTCGACCACCTCTACCGAGCAGTCGGGTCTGTTCGGCCACATCCTGCCGGCGTTCAAGCAGGCCAGTGGCATCGACGTGACAGTGGTCGCGCTGGGTACCGGCCAGGCCATCGACATGGCGCGCCGCGGCGATGCCGACGTGCTTTTTGTGCACGACAAGCTGGCTGAAGAGAAGTTCGTGGCCGACGGCTTTGCCGCCAAGCGCCAGGAGGTCATGTACAACGACTTCGTGCTGATCGGCCCCAAGGCCGATCCGGCCGGCACCAAAGGCAGCGACATCGTCGCCGCGTTCAAGAAGCTGGCCACGGCCAACGCACCGTTCGTCTCGCGCGGTGACAAGAGCGGCACGCACGCTGCCGAACTGCGCTTCTGGAAGATGACCGACACCGACGCCAACAAGGGCAGCGGCTACAAGGAATGCGGCTGCGGCATGGGCCCGGCGCTGAACATCGCCGCGTCCAGCGGCGGCTACGTGCTGGCCGACCGTGGCACCTGGCTGAACTTCAAGAACCGTGCCGACCTGGCGGTGCTGGTCGAAGGTGACAAGCGCCTGTTCAACCAGTACGGCGTCATGCTGGTCAGCAGCGCCAAGCACCCGCAGGTGAAGACCGCTGAAGGCCAGAAGTTCGTGGACTGGGTGACCGGCGCCGCCGGCCAGAAGGCCATTGCCGACTACAAGATCGGCGGCGAGCAGCTGTTCTTCCCGAACGCGTCCAAATGAAGTTTGCGGCCTGTGCCCTGACGCTCGCGTTGGCGGGTTGTGCCACGCAGACCACGCCCGGTGAGCCGGTGTCGGTCTACGCGGCCGGCAGCCTGCGCGATGCCCTGACCGAGGTGGCGCGCGACCACGAGGCGCGCACCGGGCAGAAAATCGTGCTGACCTTCGGGCCATCCGGCCTGCTGCGCGAGCGCATTGAAAAGGGCGAAGCCGCCCAGGTGTTCGCGTCGGCCGACACGCAGCACCCCAAGCGTCTGGCCGACGGTGGGGGCTGGGCTGCGCAAACCGTCTTCGTGCGCAACAGCCTGTGCGCGCTGGTGCGACCGGGCTTGCCGGTGAACACGGCCAACCTGCTGGACAGCCTATTGCGCGCCGACCTGAAGCTGGGCATGTCCACGCCCAAGGCCGACCCGTCGGGTGACTACGCGCTTGTGCTGTTCCAGAAGGCCGAGCAGGTGCGCGCGGGCAGCCAGGTGGCGCTCACTGCCAAAGCCTTGCAGCTCACCGGTGGGCCAACATCACCCGCCGCGCCCGCCGGACGCAACCTTTATGCATGGGTCATGGAGCAGGGCCAGGCCGACGTGTTCCTGACGTACTGCACGAACGCAGTGGCTGCGCAGAAAGAGCGCAACGGCCTGCAGGTGGTGCAGGTGCCCGCGGCCTTGCAAGTGGGTGCCGCCTATGGGCTGACAGTGCGGCAGGGTGCACCGGCGCCGGCGGTGGCCTTTGCCAAGGCGCTGGTGGCCGACCCGGCGCAGGCGATCCTGGGGCGCCACGGCTTTGGACGGCCCTGAAGAGGTTGCGGTGTCCACACCGCAATCCCTTGCGCGGCTTCAGCGCACCATGGCTACGCCTTTGATCTGCGCGAACACCGCTTGGCCGGCCGCAATGCCCAGCCTTTCGCATGAGAGGTGGCTGATGCGCGAGAGCAAGCGGGTGTGCTCGCCCAACCGCAGACCCACCAGCACCTGACCCGGTCCGTCGTCGCTGACCTCGGTCACGGTGGCGGGCAGGATGTTCAGCACGCTGGTGTGTTCCGGCTGCACCAGCGACAGGCTCACGTCGCGCGCCTGGATGCGCACACGCACCGGGGTGCGCTCGGGCAGGGGTACGCTGCGGGTCTGCGGCAGCAGCAGCGTGCCGCCGTCAAAGCGAAGCTCGCACAGGCCGCAAGCGTTCTGCAGCCCGCACGTGACGGCTTCGATCAGCGCCGACGCGCCATCGCCGTGTGCCAGGGGCAGGTCGGCGCGCGACATCAGGTCGATCACCGGCCCCTGCGCCCGCACGCGGCCCTGCTCCAGCAGCACCAGGTGGTCGGCCAGCCGGGCCACCTCGTCCAGCGAATGGGTGACGTAGACCACGGGCACGTCCAGCGCCTGGTGCAGCTGTTCCAGCCACGGCAGGATCTCGGCCTTGCGCGCCGCGTCCAGTGCGGCCAGGGGCTCGTCCATCAGCAGCAGTTGCGGGCTGGTGGCCAGTGCGCGGGCGATGGCCACGCGCTGGCGTTCGCCACCCGAGAGTTCGTGCAGCCAGCGCTGCAGCAGGTGTCCGATGCCCAGCAACTCCAGGCCGTGGCGCCAGTCGTGCCGGCGTTGCGCGGTGGGTGTGCGGTCAAAGCCAAAGCGCAGGTTGCCTTCCACCGTCAGGTGGTCGAACAGGCTCGCCTCCTGGAACACATAGCCCAGCGCGCGCCGGTGCGTGGGCACGAAGACGCCGCGCGTGCTGTCCTGCCAGGCCTCGTCGCCCACCTGCACCACGGCCTGTGCTGCCCGCTCCAGGCCGGCCAGAACGCGCAGGCAGGTCGTCTTGCCCGACCCCGACGGGCCGAACAGCGCGGTGATGCCGTGGCCCGGCAAGTCCAGTTGAACGTCCAGTGCGAAATCGGCACGCCGAAGCTGTGCGTGCAGCGTGAGCGTCTGGGCGCTGCTCATGCGGCACCCCGGCGGGCATGCCGCGCGTTGTAGAACTGCAGCGCCAGCAGCACCGCAAAGGCAAACACCAGCATCACCGCGGCCAGGCGGTGTGCGTCGGCGTACTCCAGCGCTTCCACGTGGTCGAAGATCTGGACCGACACCACGCGCGTTTCACCCGGAATGTTGCCGCCCACCATCAGCACCACGCCAAACTCGCCCACCGTGTGCGCAAAACTCATGATGCTGCCGGTGACGATGCCGTGCCTGCACAGCGGCAGCACCACGCGGAAAAACGCGTCCAGTGGCGACGCGCGCAGGCTGGCCGCCACCTCCAGCGGCCGCTCGCCCAGCGCCTGCATGCTGTTCAGGATGGGCTGCACCATGAAAGGCAGCGAATAGAACACCGAGGCCACCACCAGCCCGGTGAAGGTGAAGGGCAGGGTGGGCAGGCCCATGGACACCATCCAGGCACCGACAGGCCCGTTCGGCCCCAGGCCCACCAGCAGATAAAAGCCCAGCACCGACGGCGGCAGCACCAGCGGCAACGACACCAGCGCCCCGACCGGCTTGGCCACCCAGGCGCGCGAACGCGCCAGCCACCAGGCCAGCGGCGTGCCCAGCACCAGCAGGATCAGCGTGGTCAGCGACGCGACCTGGAAGGTCAGCCAGAGCGCTTGTAGGTTGTCCGGGGTGAGAAACACGTCAGATGTCGTAGCCGTAACGGCGGATCAGGTCCTGGATGTCGGGGCTTTGCAGCAGCTGCATCAGTGCCTTGGCCGCTGCATTGGCGGCCCCTCTCTTGAGCAGCACGGCGTCCTGACGGATCGGGTCGTAGAGGGTCTGCGGAATCACCCACATCGACCCTTCCTTGAGCTTGCCCGCGACGAGCACCTGGGACAGGGCAACAAAGCCCACATCCGCGTTGCCGGTTTTCACGAAGTTGAAGGTCTGGCCAATGCTCTCGCCCTGCACCAGCCTGGAGGTGACGGTGTCCTTGACCCTCAACCGCTCCACCACCTGCATCGCCGCGGTGCCAAACGGAGCCGTCTTGGGGTTGGCGAAGGCCACCTTGCCCAGGTTGGGCGCCTGGAGCACCTTGCCCTGGCCGTCCACCCGGCCGGCCTTGGCCGACCACAGCACCAGCTTGCCGGTGGCGTAGGTCAAGCGCGTGCCCGGCTGCGCCAGGCCATCTTTCTCCAGCATCGCCGGGCGCTCGTCGTCGGCCGAGAGGAACACATCGAACGGCGCGCCGTTCTTGATCTGTGTGTAGAAAGCGCCCGATGCACCGGTGGAAATCTTCAGGGTGTGGCCGGTGGTCTGGTGCAGCACGGCCGCGATCGCCTTGATCGGCTCGGCAAAGTTGGCGGCCACCGCCACCTGGGCCTCAGCCGCGTGGGCGGCGGCGTGCGCGAGCGTGGCGCACAGGAGAACGCTAAGGCAAGACAGCGGCAGACGCATGGGCACCTCGCAACACAACAGCCGCCGGACCGGCGGGCGGGACTCGTTATCCCGAAATGGAATAGCGAGTGTAGCGGGTGGAGGCGCTTGCGGGCCGAAGGGGGGTGTTGAGCTGTCTGGCTACCCGCCTGCTGATGGAGTTGCCTTATCCGGTTGGAAGGACTGTTCTGCAGCGGTTGCTGCCCGCCATGTTCGGCTGTGGCATTCAAGGTGACCGGCATCAAGCAGTCGTTGGCCGAAGCGAAGTGCGCTGGGTGAAAGTCGGCTGTCCGGCAAACAGCGGCTCATGGTTTGACGCATGCTGCATCATCACCATCGATGAAAACTATCCTTGAGCCCGGGGCTGTAGCGACCACGCCCGGTTCCAGCGCGCGAAAGAACCCGCTTAGCCCGAAGAAGCTTTTGCTGACAAAGTGGACGGCGGTGAAGCCGCGCAATCGCGAGAAACACTTCGTTGTCACGAGGGTCATCGAGCCCGAGCCACGTTCGATTCGTGTCGAGGAGATCGAACTGGAGGCCGTGCATTCCAAGCAGGTGTATCTGCTGCACTGGCGCGAGCTGACCGACGCGAGCCTATGGCGCCAAGGCTGGGTATGACTCGAAGCCTTCTTGGACGTCTGCATTTTGGGTAGGTGGATTGGCGCTCACGGCCATAGGCAGCCGCCAGCCACCGACAGGTTTATGGCTAGTCCTTCAAGGATCCGCCTTGGCGCATAGGTCCAACGCAACCAAGTCGCTGTGTCATCAGCTGCTCTTTATCCACTGCGGACCCAAGTCACAGAGTCCGCGCCAAAACGGGCGGACGAAAAAAAATTTCCGCCCGATGTCGAAATCAGCGCTCCCACCGTGTCATCCCCATGAGCAGCGAGCAGAGGAACCATCCCGGCGCCCCTGGGCTGTCTCATCAACGGAGCATGACATGACAGCTTTGACACTCGACGCGCGTGGCAACCGCGCTCCCGCCTGGTTCTGGGCAATGGCGGGCTTCGGCGTGCTGTGGAACATCTACGGCATCTATCAGTTCATTGGCACCCTCACGCCGGAGGGGCGCTCGGCGATGGCAGCCGGAATGACGGCGGCGCAGGCGCAGATCTACTTCTCGCTGCCGACCTGGATGACAGCCGTCTTCGCCATCGGCGTCTTCGGCGGACTTTTGGGCTCACTGGTTCTGGCCGCGCGGCGCATTGCCGCCTTGCCAGTCTTCGCTGTGTCGCTGGCGGGCTACATCGCACTGTTTGCCGGGGACGTGTACTTCGGTATCTTTGATGCCATGCCGGGCCAGTTCGCGATCCTCGCCTTCGTCGTGGTTGTGGCCGTGGCCTTGCTCGTGACCGCCTGGGCGGCCCGATCCCGCGCGCTGCTGCGCTGACAATCCCACTCGATCCCCTACTCTTTACCCACTCCGAGGAATATCACCATGCAATACATCCTGCTCTTGAACGAGCCCGAAAGCGAGTTCGCCAAGCGTGACGACCCCCAGCAGGCTGCGGCCTACTGGGGCGGCTGGAACGCCTTCATCGGTGCGATGGCGCAGGCTGGCGTCATCGTCAAGGGCGACGGCTTACTGGGGCCGAACACCGCCACGACGGTGCGCATCCGCGACGGCAAGCGCATCGTCCAGGACGGCCCCTTCGCCGATACCAAGGAGCAACTGGGCGGCTACTTCGTCATTGAGGTGGCCGACCTCGACGCGGCACTGGAGTGGGCCGCACGGGCCCCGTCGGCGGCCTGCGCGTCTGTCGAGGTGCGGCCGGTGATGCCGCCGATGGCGCCGCCGGCCGCGTGAGCGCAGTCCACGCCGCCGAACTGGCGGCACGCGACGCCTACGGCCGGCTGCTGGCACTGCTGGTGGCCCGGTCGCGGGACATCGCGGGGTCCGAAGACGCACTGTCCGAGGCGTTCGTCGCCGCGTTGCGCACCTGGCCGGTCGACGGTGTCCCGGCCAATCCCCAGGCCTGGCTGCTGACAGCAGCCCGCAACCATCTGCACAACATGCGCCGGCATCAGGGTGTGGTGGACGCCTCGGCCTTGGACGTGGCACTGCTGCAGGACGAGACGGCGCCCGAGGCGCAGGCCGTCCCCGACGACCGCCTCAAGCTGTTGTTCGTGTGCGCCCATCCGGCCATCGATGCTGCCGTGCGCACGCCGCTGATGCTGCAGACGGTGCTGGGTCTGGACGCGGCGCAGATCGGCGCCGCGTTCCTGGTGGCGCCTTCCACGATGGGCCAGCGGCTGGTGCGGGCCAAGGCGAAGATCCGGGATGCCGGGTTGCGCTTCGAGTTGCCCGCCGCCGAGGACATGCCCGAGCGTCTGGAGGACGTGCTCGCTGCCGTGTATGCCGCCTACGGCACTAGCTGGGATGCGGTGCCCGGTGCCGATACCGGCCCGCACGACCTGGTCGACGAGGCCATGTTCCTCTGCCGACTGCTCGTTGCCTTGCTGCCCGATGAGCCGGAGCCGAAGGGCCTGCTGGCGCTGATGCTGTACTGCGAAGCCCGCAGGCCCGCCCGCCGGGCCGCCGACGGCAGCTTCGTGCCCTTGAGTCGCCAGGACGCGCGCCTTTGGCGACGCGACTTGATTGTCGAAGCCGAGGGACACCTGACCACCGCCTCGCAACGCGGCATCTTCGGCCGCTACCAGTGCGAGGCAGCGATCCAGTCGGTGCACATCCAGAGCCCGATCACCGGCCGCACGAACCATGAGGCGCTGGCGACCTTGTATGGCCTGCTGGCTCGCCATACCCCCTCAGTCGGCGTGCTCGTGGCACAGGCGGCGGCGATGGTGGAGGCCGGAGATCCGACCAACGCGCTAGCGGTGCTCTCGCACCTGTCGCCAGCTGACGTCACTGGCTACCAACCCTACTGGGTCACCTTGGCTCGCGCGGAGACTGCCGTCGGTCATCACGAAGCGGCGCTGCAAGCGTTCGACCGCGCCATCGGCTTGACCGAGGATCCCGCCGTGCGCGCATACCTGAGTACCTTCTTGACCCAGCAGGCAGAGACCGGCTCACAGAGTTGAGACGGGGCGACCAGATCCGGCTGATCCGACATGGGAGTGACCGGTTTGCGGCAGACGGATCACAGGCGGCAATGTCGCAGAAAGGTCGCGAAGAGCCGGTCGCCTCAGCGGGCATCAGTCGCTCGGCCTCCGGGTGTAGCTCATCGCTGGTGAGTGTCCGCTGCCGGAGGTGCAACGGTCGGTCGCCTTGCCGATGTGGAATGGCAGGTTCGGGCAGCGCCTTTGATCGGGGCCCAAAAACCTGACCGGCCGCTGTCAGCCTGCTGCTGACATTGCCAGCCAGCCGGTGCGTCACGACAACGGCAGGTCTGGTGACCTCTGCAAATGCGGCGTCAACTGGCTTGAGGCTCAATGAACCCACAGCACCTCAAACACCTGTCGGATGGGGGCGACCTGTAGCGACACCTCATCACCCTCGCACTTTCCCAGCATGGCCCTGCCCAAAGGGGCTTCGGTGCTGATGACCTGCACGACCTGAGTGCCGCTGACCAGCTTCATGCTGCCCCCCTCCGGGCCGAGAAACAGCAGTTGCTTCCGGTCGTCGGAATCGACGAGGCAGACCAGCGCGCCGAGCTGTACGCCTTTGCTAGTGTCGTAGGGATGCGGGCGGAATTGGCTCCAATGGGCCATCGCTTTGCGGATGGCTTCGGCGCGCCGAGCCTGGCCGGTGGCCAGGTAGGCGGCTTCGAGTCCCAATGTGTCGTATTTGTTTTCGGCGATGTTTTCTTCGTGGGTCGCCGCTTCATGGGCCACCCGCACTGCCTGCTCGGTTTGCAGCAGGTCTTGCGCGAGCCGTTCCAGCACCTGCTGCTGCAGCACCAATTTATCCATGATCAAAGGCCGGTGTCTCGAAGCAGCGGGCGGCAGGCTGCAGGTCCCATTCAGCGGTGGGCACCAACAAGCGCCGTTCGCCGCAAGGTGTCGCACGGTGGCAGACAGCCTTGACCTGACACAGTTCGCGACTTCTGCGTCCCCGGTGGTGGCCGATTCGCCCGCTCAAGGTTTGATGTACCCGTAGCGCTCGCGGTACTGCAGTTGCCCGATGCGCACCACGCCCGACGGGGTGAAACCTGCGTCCATGACGAACGCGTCCTTCTTGAGGTCGAGCGCGCGCAGCGTGAGTTCGCAGATCTCGAACTTGACGCCGCGGGCCACCAGGTCCGAGATCAGCGGGCCGTATTCGATGTTGGGGTTCTTCTTGTCTTTGGCACCTTCCTTGAGGAAGTGCACGCCGTCGCCGAGCGCCACGACCGTGATCTGGGTGCCGGGGGCGGTGTCCATGTAGTTGCGCAGCGTGCGCAGGCCGGCGGTGGCCTGGGTGTCGCTGTTGTCGAAGTGGTAGACCACTTTGTCTTGTGCCAGGGCCGCGCTCATGACAGCGGTCAGGGCGGTCGCGGCGATCAGGGTGCGCAGGCGGGTGTTCATGGGGCTTCTCCTTGGAATGGGCAGGTGCAACCGCGCCCATGGTACCGGCCGGGGCATGGGGCCGTGCCGGCATTGGGCAACGCCATGAAACAATCCGCGCATGCCCGCGACTTCTCCCGCCGCCCTCACCGAAGCCCTCGGCCACGCCGTCAGCGACAAGCGCCTGGAGGTGCTGCGCCGCGTCAGCGAGACCGGCTCCATCTCGCAGGCCGCGCGCGACGCGGGCATCAGCTACAAGGCGGCGTGGCAGGCGATCGACACGCTGACCAGCTTGAGTGGCGCGACGCTGGTGGAGCGCACCGTGGGCGGCAGCGGCGGTGGGGGCGCGCTGGTGACGGCGCAGGGCTTGCAGTTGCTGGCGCTGGCCGATGCACTGGCGCAGGCGCGCGCGGCGGTGCTGGCGCGTTTTGCGGGCGGGCCGGCGCTGGCCGGCGGCTTGGGTCTGCGCACCAGCATGCGCAACCAGATGCCCTGCGAGGTGCTGGGTTGCGAGCCCGTGTCGCCCGACGATCCGATGGTGCTGATCCGCCTGCGCGCGGTGGGCGGGGCGCTACTGGCGTCCAGCGTCACGCGCGAGAGTGCCGACCTGCTGGCGCTGCAGCCCGGCGCGGGCGTGCTGGTGCTGTGCAAGGCCACCGCGGTGCGCATCACCGCGGGCCAGTCTGTTGCCCACAAGCTCACCCAACGGTTGCGGGGGCGCATCGATCGCATTGCCAGGGGGCAGGAGCGCGACGAGGTGGTGATCGCGCTGGAAGGGGGCGGGCAGTGGGTGGGATTTGCCGAGCGCCCGTTCACCGCGCGCCGCGGCCAGTGGGCTTGCGCGACCATGCCGGCCGAAGCCTTGGTGGTGGGGCTGGCTTGATCGCCTGAGCAGGGGGGCGCCACTGCGGGTTTGCCCCGCTGGCAAGCCGGTTCATATGAACGTGTGTGCCGTACCGCGGCGGAGCAGCTGTGCCACGGCTGCTCTCATTTGTGTTGCACGCGGGGGCAAAACCGTCGCGTTGGAACGGTGGTTTTCTCAGATTGAGTCACTTCCTGCGCCTGGCATGGAAGTTGTGGACAGGTGATCAGCCGCTTCGGCTGTTTCACTTTTTCCACCCCTTCAGAGGAAGACACACATGATCTACGCAGCTCCCGGTGCCGAAGGCGCCAAGATCGCCTACAAATCGCGTTACGACAACTTCATCGGTGGCCAGTGGGTGGCGCCGGTCAAGGGCCAGTACTTCGACGTGATCACGCCGACCACTGGCAAGGTCTACACGCAGGCCGCCCGTTCCACCGCCGAAGACGTTGAACTCGCGCTGGACGCTGCCCACGCCGCGGCCGACAAGTGGGGCAAGACCGACGCCGCCACGCGCAGCAACATCCTGCTGAAGATCGCCGACCGCCTCGAAGCCAACCTGGAGTTGCTGGCCTACGCCGAGACCATCGACAACGGCAAGCCGATCCGCGAGACGCTAAACGCCGACATCCCGCTGGCGATCGACCACTTCCGCTACTTCGCCGGTGCCCTGCGCGCTCAGGAAGGCGGCATCTCCGAGATCGACGAGAACACCGTGGCGTACCACATCCACGAGCCATTGGGCGTCGTGGGCCAGATCATTCCCTGGAACTTCCCGATCCTGATGGCCGCGTGGAAGATCCCGCCGGCCCTGGGCGCTGGCAACTGCATCGTGCTCAAGCCGGCCGAGTCCACCCCCATCAGCCTGCTGATCCTGGTCGAGCTGATCGCCGACCTGCTGCCCCCGGGTGTGCTGAACATCGTCAACGGTTACGGCCGTGAAGCCGGCATGCCGCTGGCCACCAGCAAGCGCATCGCCAAGATCGCGTTCACCGGCTCCACCACCACGGGCCGTGTGATCGCCCAGGCCGCTGCCAACAACCTGATCCCGGCCACGCTGGAGCTGGGTGGCAAGTCGCCCAACATCTTCTTCGCCGACGTGATGGACAAGGACGACGGCTACCTGGACAAGGCCATCGAAGGCCTGGTGCTGTTCGCGTTCAACCAGGGCGAGGTCTGCACCTGCCCCAGCCGTGCGCTGATCCACGAAAGCATCTACGACAAGTTCATGGAGCGCGTGCTCAAGCGCGTGGCCGCGATCAAGCAGGGCAACCCGCTGGACACCGACACCATGATGGGTGCGCAGGCGTCGAAGGAACAGCTGACCAAGATCCTGAGCTACCTGGACCTGGGCAAGCAGGAAGGTGCGCAAGTGCTGTGCGGCGGCACGCAAGCGTCGCTCGGTGGTGATCTGGACGGCGGCTACTACGTGCAGCCGACCCTGTTCAAGGGCCACAACAAGATGCGCATCTTCCAGGAAGAAATCTTCGGCCCGGTGCTGGCCGTGACCACCTTCAAGGACGAAGCCGAAGCGCTGCAGATTGCCAACGACACGCTGTACGGCCTGGGCGCCGGCGTGTGGAGCCGCAACGGCAACGTGGCCTACCGCATGGGCCGCGCCATCAAGGCAGGCCGTGTGTGGACCAACTGCTACCACGCCTACCCGGCGCACGCCGCCTTCGGTGGCTACAAGGAATCGGGCATCGGCCGCGAGAACCACAAGGACATGCTGGGTCACTACCAGCAGACCAAGAACCTGCTGGTCTCTTATTCCGAGAACAAGCTCGGATTTTTCTGACCACCCCTGCGCCGCGCCTGCGGCGCGTCACCCCCTCAAGGGGGCAACGCGGTGCGGCCTGGCAAAGCCAGTTCCGCCGCGTTCTGGGTTTGGACATTTCGCGCCGGAACGGTCTTTGCCGTTTCGGCGTTTTCCGTTTCAGAACAAGGAGAAAGACATGGTTGAGAAAGTCATAGCCACACCGGCAGCGCTGGAGCTGATCGAGTTCCTCAAGACCAAATACGGTCCCGGGCTGATGTTCCACCAGAGCGGAGGCTGCTGCGACAACAGCGCGGCCAACTGCTACCTGCTGGGCGAGATCACCATGGGCCAGGGTGATGTGTTCCTGGGTGTCATCGGTGGCTGCGAGTTCTACATGAGCAAGTCGCAGTACGCCACCTGGCGCCACACGCAGCTGATCATCGACGTGATCGAGGGGCATGGCGGCACCTTCTCGCTCGAAGGGCCGGAGGGCAAGGCCTTCCACACCCGCTCGCGCGTGTTCACGCCCGAAGAACTGGCCGAGCTGGAACGCGAGGCGGCGGCCTGAACGGGCGCCGCTGAAGCCGCTCAGTCCGGCACGAGACGGCGCCGGGCGTCGCCCGCCACCGCGCGCACGGCGCGTGCCACGGCATCGGGACGTTCAGTCTGGATGTGGTGGCCGCTGTCCCATAGCAGTTCGGCGGCCGGGGCGTTCACCATCCGGCTCCAGTCGGTCTGCAGGGTCTGCAGGTGCGGCGCGAAGTCTTTTTCCACGTCGCGGTAGCGGCGACTGAACAGCAGCCGGGTGGGCGCCTGGATCTGCGGCAGGGCGGCCACGCGGTCCAGGCACTCAGTCTGCTGTCGGAATTCGTTGCGCAGGGCCTGCCTGGGTTGCAGGGCGACCATGCCGCGCAGGGCCGTTGCCAGCACCGGCTGGGTGGTCTGCAGCGTTTCCCAGTTGCGCGGGTGGGTCGGGTCCAGCAGCACCAACCCGGCCACGTCCTGCGGGAAAAGCCGGGCGAACACATGCTGGTACAGACCGCCGAGGGAATGGCCCACCAGCAGGTAGGGCGGGCGCAGGCCGGCGGCCCGCAGTTCCTCGCGCAGTTCGGTGGCGATGGTGCACGGGTCGCGCGGGAGGTCAGTGTCGGGCTGTTTGCCGTAGCCCGGGCGGTCGAAGGCCATCACACGGAAATCGCGCGAGAGGTCGTCTGCCACGGTCTGCCAGGTGTTGCGCGGCATGGCGTATCCGGCCGCCATAACCACCGTGGGGCCTGCCCTGCCCCGTATCTCGTGGCTGGCCTCCGGTACCGAAGGGCTGGCACAGGCGGCGAGCACCAGGCAGCCCGATGCCAGCAGGGCTGACAGGGGCCCGCGGCTCACGCGCTGGCCTTCCGCACGAAACGCATGCCGCTGTGTTGCAGCACCGTTTGGGCACCGTCCTGGCGAGCGTGCACCGTCTCCCCCCGGCCGCGGCCTAGGCCACGCACGGTGGCTTCATGGTCGTTCAGCGGCGCCAGTGCCAGCACGGTGCTTTCCGGTCCGGCCACCACCTCGGCCAGCAGCAGGCCGTCTTGCTCGTAAAGACGGGCCGTCTTCACTTGTGTGGCCAGGTACGGATCGGCCCCGTCGTAGCGGTAGGCCCCCAGCCGCTCTTTCCACACAGCGGGCAGTGGCACGGGTTCCAGTCGGATGCCGGCCAGGGAGAAACGCCCTCGGCGCCGCGCGAGCATCCAGGTCTGGCCGTCAGCGGTGTCGTGGCGGGTGAAGGCCACATCGCCCAGCGGACCTATGTTCACCGGGATCAGCCCCAGCAGGCGCACACGCAGCTGGAGGTAGCCATCCGGCCGGCGCACGAGGGGCAGGCGCTGGTCGCCCAGGCGGGCGTGGACCTGCTGTCCCGTGGCCTCCACACGCACCACACCCAGCGGGGTGTCGTAGGTGCCGGCGTGCTGCAACGGGTCGACCGGTGGGTAGGCGGGATCGACGCCTTCGCGCAAGGGGCGCACCGGGTCGTGGCCAATGCGGGCCTGTGCCATGAGCGACATCGCCTTGAGCGCCGCATCCTGTGCCAGGCCGCCCGCGCTGGCCGTGCTGGACAAGACCGCCACCGCCAGCTTCAGCTGCGGCAGCAGCATGAGCTGCGCGTGGTGGTGCGGGGTGCCGCCGGCGTGCCAGAGCAGGGGGCCGACACCGTCCAGATCCTCGTCCAGCAGGTGCCAGCCCAGCCCCATGTGGGCGTTGTCGGCCGGGGCCGGCGGAGCCGGCGGTGTCTGCATGGCGGCGATGCTGGCGGGGCTGAGGATCTGACGTCCGCCCATGTGCCCCTGGCCGAACCACAGGCGCGCCAGTTGCAGCAGGTCTACCGCCGACGTGTTCAGCCCGCCGGCCGGCATGTCGCGCAGGCCTGGTTCGGGTTCGACCTGTCCTTTGTGATTGAACGCGACCGACGCAAAAGGGCCGGACGGCGGCGCGATCTCGAAGGCCGAGGCCTGCATGCCCATGGGCTGCAGCAGTTGCTCCTGCATCCAGCGCGCGAAGGGTTCGCCGGTGATGTGTTCGATGGCCGCGCCCAGCAGGCTGAAGCCGACGTTGGAGTAGGCGTACAGCTGGCCGGGCGCCGCGGACAGATAGGCGTCCTGCAGCGTGGTCACCAGGGTCGGGACGGGGGCGGGCGTGTCGCTCCACATGCCGTGCGCCCAGTCGGATGGCAGACCGGCGCGGTGGCGCAGGATATGCCGGGGTGTCACCGGCCCGGCGTCCGGGAATCGGCTGCGCATGCGAAAGCCCGGCAGCGCGTCGGAAAGTGGCGCATCCAGGTTCAGGCGGCCCTGTTCGGCCAGTTGCAGTGCGGCCACGGTGGTGAACACCTTGGACACCGATCCCGCGCGGTAGCGCGTGAGTTCCGAGGCAGGCAGCGCTCGTTCGGGGTTGGCCATGCCGTAGCCGCTGGCAAAGGCCAGTGTGTCGCCGTCGAGCACGGCGATGCTCAGATTGACCTCGGGCTGCTGGCGGGTGCGCTCGTTCAGCCAGCGGCGCAACTGCTCCAGCGCGGTGGCGGTGTCGCCCTGGCCAATGGGGGGCGTCACGCCGGTGGTGGCGCAGCCGGGCAAGACGGCGGCGCCCAGCGCCAGCGCCAGGCCTTTGAGGGTGTGGCGGCGTTTCATGTCGCTCATGGTGGAGGGCTCCCTGGGTGTGTCGGAGCGGCCAGCGTACGCCGCCAGCCTTTAGCCAGGCCAAAGCTTGCGTCGTTAGACTGCCTTCCATGCATGTGCTGCTGCTCGAAGACGACCTGGACCTGGGGCAGGCCGTCGTGACCGCCTTGAGGCAGGACGGGTTGACCGTCCTGTGGCAGCGCGTGCCTGCGGGCATCGACGCGCTGGAGCGCGAGCCCATCGACGCCGTGCTGCTGGACCTGGGCCTGCCGCAGATCGACGGCATGGACCTGTTGCGCAGCTGGCGCCGCAGCGGCTGGACGGTGCCGGTGATGGTGGTGTCGGCCCGGGGCTCGCTGCCCGAACGGCTGGCCGGGCTGGACGATGGCGCCGACGACTACTTGCCCAAACCGTTTGCCATGGCCGAGCTGCTGTCGCGCCTGCGCGCGCTGCACCGCCGGCACGTGGGCCAGTCGAGCGCGCGCTGGCGCATCGGCGCGCTGGAAATCGCGCCCGGCGAAAACCGCGCCTGGGTGGACGGCGAGCCGGTGGATCTGTCGGCGCGCGAGTTCCAGCTGCTGCAAGCGCTGGCGCGCAACCCGCAGGCGGTGGTGTCCAAAAGCGCGCTGGGCCGCCGCCTGCAGCCGCTGGGCGAACCGCTGGAGGGCAGCGTGATCGAGGTCCACATGTCCAACCTGCGGCGCAAAATCGGCGCCCACCGCATCCGCACGCTGCGCGGGGTGGGTTACCAGCTCTGCGAATGAGACGCTGGTTCGGCCCCTCCCTGTTGCGCCGCATGGTACTGACCATGCTGGCCGCGCTGCTGCTGGTGTGGGTGACGCTGTCCCTCAAGGACTACTGGACCTTCAAGCAGGACGTGAACCGGCGCGAATCGCTGGGGCGGGTGACGCAGGCCATCCTGGATTCGCTGCAGGGCCTGGAGGCGCCACAGGCGCACACTGCCCTGCTGGCAGCCGACCGCGTCTACAACGACCTGCGCCGCCAGGCCGAACCGCAGGCCCCGGGTGCGCTGCTGTTCCGGCTCAGCCGCTTGCCCGACGGGCAGCTGGTGTACGGATCGGGCGGCGCGGCCCCGCTGCCGGACCTGCCGGCACAGGACACACCGGCTCAGGTGGTGCACCAGGGCATGGGCCATTGGCCGGTGGTACGCGAGAGCGCGCAATGGCGGCTGGCGGTGTGGGTGCCGGTGATGGACGACGGCACCGCACTGGCGCGCATCGGGCTGGACGTGCTGGGCTACGTGCTGCTGGCCCTGCCTTTGGTGCTGGTGCCGATGTTCCTGGCCATGTGGCTGGGCCTGCGGCCGCTGCACCGATTCGGTCGCCAGATCGCGCACCGCCCGCCCGACGATCTGTCGCCGCTGAGCGAACCCACGGGCTACGCCGAACTGGCCCCGCTGGTGGACGCCTTCAACGCCCTGCTGGACCGCGCGCGCCAGCAGCGCGAAACCGAAAAGGCCTTCGTGCAGGACGCGGCGCACGAACTCAAGACCCCGCTGGCGGTGGTGGCCGCGCAGGCGCATGTGCTGGCCACGGCCCAGGACGACCTGCAGCGCGCCGCCGCCCAGCAGGCGCTGGAGCGCGGCGTGCAGCGGGCCTCGCACCAGGTCAACCAGTTGCTGGCCCTGGCCGCGCTGGAACACGACGGCGCCGGCCCGCTGTGCGAGACCGACCTGGTGGCGCTGGTGCGCGAGGTGCTGATCGAGCTGGAGCCCCTGGCCCGCGGGCGCGGGACCGAGCTGGTGCTGCAGTCGGCCGACGCGCTGACGCAGCGGATCGAGGGGGAGGTGTTGCGTTCGGTGCTGGTCAACCTGGTGCGCAACGCCATCCAGCATGGCGCGGCGGGCGGCACGGTGACGGTGGGGCTGGAGCGGCAGGGCAGCGGCATCCGGCTAGCGGTGTCTGACGACGGGCCGGGCATTCCTCCGGCCGAGCGGGAGCGGGTGTTCGACCGCTTCTACCGCGCCGAAAACGCCGGATCGTCCGGAAGCGGCCTGGGGCTGGCCATCGTCCAGCGCGCGGCCCTGCGGCTGGGTGTGCGGGTCCGCATAGAAGACGGCCCGTACGGGCGCGGCGTGACGGTCCTGCTCCATTTCTGAACAGATGTCCGGCCGCCACCAGTGGCACGGCACTTGTACCCGCCACCGGCGCAGAACACGCCGGCCGTTCGGGACCGGCCAGAACGGAGACAAGACATCCCCCTCTCACCAGGCTTCCCCCTGAAGCGGCTGAACACCGCCCTGTTGCTGGCCCTGGCCGGCACCGCAAACGCGCAGACCGACGCAGCGCCCACGCTGAAAGAGGTGGTGGTCAGCGCCAGTCGCCAGGAGCAGCAGAGCTTTGACGCCCCCGTGTCCATCCAGGCGGTGGGGCGGGATGAGAGCGAGGCCGCCGGTCCGCGCGTGAACCTGTCCGAGTCGCTCAACCGGGTACTGGGCATCACGGTGCGCAACCGCCAGAACTACGCGCGTGACCTGCAGCTGTCCATTCGCGGTTCGGGGTCGCGCTCGGCCTTCGGCATCCGCGGCGCACGCCTGATCGTGGACGGCATCCCCGCCACCATGCCCGACGGCCAGGGCCAGGCCTCGACGATCAGCCTGCCATCGGCCCGGCGTTTCAAAGTGCTGCGTGGCCCCCCTTGCCCAGCTCTACGGCAACTCGGCCTGCGGTGTGGTGCAGGTCTTCACGGCTGATGGCCCGCTCCGGCCCGAAGTGCAGGCCAGCGTTGACGCCGGCAGCGACGGCCTGCGACGCCTCGGCTTGCAGGCCGCCGGGCAGAGCGGCCGGCTGAACTATGTGGTGGACCTGAGCGACTTCGCCACCGACGGCTGGCGCACCAACAGCGCGGCCGAGCACCAACACCTGAACGCCAAACTGCGCTGGGACGCCAGCGAACAGACGCACGTGACCCTGGTGGCCAACGTGTTCGACCAGCCGGTCTCTGGCAACCCGCTGGGCCTGACCCGTGCGCAGTTCGAAGCCTACCCCGCGCCAGGTCGTGACCAACTCCACCCTGTACAAGGCGGGCAAGGACATGTCGCTGAGCCAGCTGGGGCTGACGCTGGACCACCGCATCGACGCCGCCAGCGAGCTGTCGGCCCGCGTGTACGCCGGCCAGCGCGATCTCGACAACCGCCTGTCCATCACTTTGTCCTTGCAGACCCCTGCCACGGCGTCCGGCGGCATCGTGCAGCGCGACCGCGCTTGCAGCGGTGCCGGCCTGCTCTGCAGCCGGCACATGCCCGTGGGTGAAGGCCAGCTGCAGTGGAGTCTGGGCCTGAAGTCGGCGCGCAGCACGCACACGGAACTGCGCGTGAAGACGCAACTGGCCGCCGGCCACCGGCCGGACGCGGCGCTGTTCCACATCGCCACCACCGACGAGATCGTCGTGGCCTCCAGCAGCGGCGGCCGCACCATCTACACGAACGCCGGCAAGACGCACCGCAGCGGCCTGGAGCTGGCCTACAGCGCGCATTGGATGCCCGAATGGCGCAGCCACCTGGCCCTGTCCACCCTGGACGCGACGTTCACCGACACCTTCAACAGCGGCAGCAGCGTGGTGACGGCGGGCAAGCGCATGCCCGGCATCCTGGACTGCACACTGTTCGCCGAACTGGCCTGGCATCCATGGACCTGGGCCGGCTTCACTGACGCGCTGGAACTGGTGCACCGCGACAGCATGGTGGTCAACGATGTCAACAGCGACCGCACCGCCGCCGTCACCCTGTTCCATCTACGGCCGGGCTGGGAACATACCTTCGGTACCTGGCGATTGCGCGAGAGCCGGCGCCGGGGCGGCAGCGGGGACTGGGTCTCAGCGCGGTCTACCGTTTCTGAGCGGTTGGCCCCCACGCTTTGCCGCTGCCGGTGCCGGTGCCGGAGCGTCTTTCTACAGCCCGGGTTTCTGCAGCGCGCGCAGCACCTCGGTCTGGAAGTCCGGGCCGTCGGCCGCGGCCATGAAGGCGTCGATGGCGCCATCAAACCGCACCGATCCCTGGTGCAGCAGCAGCAGGCGGTCAGCGGTCTTCACTTCTTCAATGAGGTGGGTGGCCCAGAGCACGGCCAGGCCCTGGTCGCGGCACAGGCTCCGCACCGTGTCCAGCAGTTGCTGGCGCGACGCCGGGTCCAGGCCCACGGTGGCCTCGTCCATGAGCAGCACGCGGGGCTGGTGCAGCAAGGCGCGCACCAGTTCCACCTTGCGCCGGGTGCCGCCCGAGAGGCTGCGCACCACGGCCTTGGCCTGGTCCTGCAGGCCGATGGCGGTCAGCTGCGCGTCGATGCGTTCGCGCGCGGTCTGGCGCGGGATGCCGTGCAGGTCGGTGTGGAACAGCAGGTTGGCCATGACCGAGAGGTCCATGTCCAGCGCGCTTTGCTGGAACACCACGCCCAGGCCGGCCAGGGCACGCGCGGGGTGGGTGCGCATGTCGTGGCCGAGCACGGTGATCTCGCCCCGGTCGGGCGTGAACAGGCCGGTCAGCAGCTGCAGGAGGGTGGACTTGCCGGCGCCGTTGGGCCCCAGCAGGGCCAGCATCTCGCCAGCCTGCAGCGCCACGCTCACGCCCTTGAGCGCGGGCTTACCGTTGTAGGCCTTGCGCAGGTCGCGTGCGCTCAGCACGGCGGGGTTCGGGGCAACGGTCATTGTTTGGGCGGGGCCAGCAGGTTCATGCGCGCCAGCAGTTTTTTCTCGCGTTCCACCGTGGCCAGCACGGCCTGGCGGTAGTCGCGCGTGTTCAGGTAGTCAATGGACTGATCGTACCGGGCCAGCGCTTCGATGTGGCGGGGGCTGAACATGGCCTTGTGAAAGGCGTCGTGCAGCCGCTGGACGATCGCGGGCGGCGTGCCGGCCGGCGCGGCCAGGCCCCAGGGCGAGGTGTAGACCGCCTGCGGGTAGCCCAGTTCGCGCAGCGTGGGCGCGTCGGGCCAGCGCGGGTTGCGCGCGGCGTTGAAGGTGGCGAGCAGGCGCATCTGGCCTTTGTCCACCCAGGGGGCGAAACCGGTGGAGTTGACGCCGGCCATGATCTGCGCGCCGGCAATCGCCAGCATCTGGTCGGCCGTGCCTTTGTAGGGCACGTGCACGTACTTCACGTTGTGCTGCAGCAGGATTTCTTCCATCGCCAGGTGGGCCGTGGTGCCCACACCTGTGGAGCCCAGGATGAGTTCGCCCGGGCGCTGGATGGCCCACTGGATCAGCTCGGTCGCGCTCTTGAACGGGCTGTTGGCCGGCACCAGCAGGCCAAAGCTCACGCCCGAGACCTGCACGATGGGCGCGAGATCGGCGACCGGGTCCCAGGCCACGTGGTTCATGAGCGCGTGGCGGTAGACGGTGATGGGCACCTGGCCGATGGTGTGGCCGTCGGGCTCGGCGGCTTTGAGCAGCGGCGCCACCAGCGTGCCGGCCGCGCCGGGTTTGTTGATCACCACCACCGGCTGGCCCAGCAGCGGCTCGGCCTCTTCGGCCAGGAGCCGGATGGTCAGGTCGGTCTGGCCACCGGCGGGCCAGGGCACGATGAGCTGCACGGGCCTGCTGGGGAAGGGCGCCTGGGCGTACGCGGTGGCCATGGGCGCGGCGGCCATCGCCAGACCCCAGCCCAGCCAGTGCCGACGTGTCACACCGGGGTGTTGCGAATTGGGACAGTGGAGGGCGGGTGCTGTGCGTCTGGCCATGGCAGCGGGTGTTTTGTCTCAGGGTTTTCCCCGGCGCCCTGGGGGCTGGCGGGCCGGTTTTCGGCGTCTGCAGGCAATATCCATTCCCAAGGTGGACTGGCATTGAATTTGCGCATGGACAAGTCCGAACAACCCCTTAAGGAGACAAATCCCATGGCCCTTCGCGCAACCTATTGCCTTCGTCCTTTTCTGGCGTCTCTGTGTGCCGCTGGTGCCGTGACCGCTGCCCCTGTATGGGCGCAGAGCAAGGTCTATGTCTCAAGCGAGAAGGACAACAAGCTTTACGTGTTCAATACCACGGGTGACCGTCAAGGCGCCATCGACGTGTGCAAGCGCCCGCGCGACATGTCCTTCAACGCCGACGGTTCGCAGATCTACGTGATCTGCGGCGACAGCAACGCCATGGGCGTGGTGGACGTGGCCGGCGCCAAGATGAGCGGCACCGTGCCGCTGGGCGAGAGCCCCGAGATGTTCGACCTCAGTCCCGATGGCAAGACCGCCTACGTGTCTGTGGAAGACGACAGCGTGCTGGGCGCCTACGACATCGCCAGCAAGAAGCCGCTGTTCGAAGTCAAGACCGGTGGCGAGCCCGAAGGCGTGCTGGTCACGCCCGACGGCAAGACGGCGTATGTCACCTCCGAAGTGGCGAACGTGGTCCACGTGATCGACCTGGCCACGAAAAAGGTCACCAAGAACATCAAGGTGGGCAAGCGCCCGCGCCGTTTCGTGATGTCGCCCGACGGCAGCGAGCTGTGGGTCACCAACGAGCTGGACGCCACGGTGAGCGTGGTCGACACCAAGACCCACACCGAGAAGCAGAAGATCAAGTTCACCGTCAAGGGCATGCGCGACGCCGACATCACGCCCGTGGGCATGGCCATCAGCCCCGACGGCAAGAGCCTGTGGGTGGGCCTGGGCCGCGCCAACCATGTGGCCGAGGTGGACGTGGCGAGCAAGGCGGTGAAGCAGCAGGTGCTGGTCGGCAAGCGGGCCTGGGGCCTGGGCTTCACGCCCGACGGCAAGACGCTGTTCGTGGCCAACGGTCTGTCGGACGACATGACGCTGGTGGACACGGCGTCCGGCAAGGCTTTGAAAACCGTTCCCGCTGGGCGCGTGCCGCACACGATCCTGGTCAGCAAATGACCGTGCACGTGGCCCACCCCCATCGCTTGCCCACTGCGTGTGGCCGCTCCGCCCCTCAAGGGGCAATGCCTGCGGCCCGGCAAAGCCGGTTCCGCGGCATTCTGGGCTTGGGGCTGTGGTGCGCCTGCGTGTGGGCATCCATGCCCGAGCCAGCGCTGGCGGCCACCAAGGTCACCATCGCGGTGGTGTCGCTCGATGGCGATCCGCGTCACGCGCCGCGCCGCATGGAAAAGGCCTACCCCGGCCACCCGACGGGGCGCGCCATCGACGGCGTTGAGCTTGCGGCCAAAGACTCCGCGTTTGAGCTGGACGCGGCTGGCATCGCGCTGGTGGTCAAGGACGTGGTGTTGCCGAACGCGGCGGGTCTGTCCAAGGCGCTGGCCGAACTGAAGGCGGCCAAGGTGCAGCACATCGTGGCCGATCTGCCCAGTGCCGAGTTGCGCGCCCTGGTGCAGGCCGCACCCGCGGCGCTGGGCGGCGCCATCGTCTACAACGCCGCGGCAGACGATGACGCGTTGCGCGGTGCCCAGTGTGCCGCCCACCTGCTGCACACCGTGCCCAGCCGCGCCATGCTCAGCGATGCACTGGCCCAGTACCTGGCGGCGCGCAACTGGCGCAAGGCGCTGGTGCTGCAAGGGGCTTCGCCGGGGGATGCGCTGATGGCCGAGGCTTTCAACCGCTCGGCCAAGCGCTACGGCGTCAAGGCCACGTCGACCAAACCTTTCAAGCTCACGGGAGACCCGCGCGAGCGCGACCTGGGCAATGTGCGCCTGCTCACCGGCAGCGACCGCGAGCACGAGGTGGTGGCGGTGCTGGATGCCGACGGCGAGTTCGCCCGCACCGTGCCGTATGCGACGCAGCTGCCGCGCCCGGTGGTGGGCGCCGCGGGCCTGGTGGCCGTGCCCTGGCACCCGCTGTGGGAACGCAACGGTGGGCCGCAGCTCAGCCGCCGGTTTGCCAAGGACCACCAGCGCCCGATGACCGGCCACGACTGGGCCGCCTGGGTGGCCGGGCGCGCGGTGGCCAGCGTGCTGGTCGAGCTGCCGAAGGCACCCATCGCTCAGCAGCTCAAGGCTTTGCGTGGCGGGCCGGTGGCGGTGGACGGCTTCAAGGGCCCGCGCCTGTCCTTCCGCGCCTGGGACGGCCAGTTGCGCCAGCCTCTCTTTCTCAGCTACGTGGACGGCGTGATCGGCACCGCGCCGCTGGACGGGGTGTTGCACCCGAAAGAAGTGATGGACACACTGGGCGTGGACGAAGCGGAAAGCGCATGCAAGCAACGACCCTGAACACCCCCCACACCCCCGCACTCTTGCCCCATCTGCTGCGCGCCCTGCGCGCGGTGGTGGGCCGCGAGATCGGCCGCTTCCTGCGCCAGCCCTCGCGCCTGGGTTCGGCGCTGGTGCGGCCACTGCTGTGGTTCGTGGTGTTTTCGGCCGGGTTCCACAACGTGTTCGGCGTGGCGATCGCGCCGCCCTACGAGACCTACGTCGAATACAAGGAATACATGGTGCCCGGCCTGCTGGGCATGGTGGCGCTGTTCAACGGCATGCAGAGTTCGCTGTCGATGGTCTACGACCGCGAGATGGGCGTGATGCGGCTGCTGCTGACCGCGCCGCTGCCGCGCGGCTGGCTGCTGGCCTTCAAGCTGCTGGCGGGCACGGCGCTGTCGGTGCTGCAGATGGTGGTGTTCCTGATCATCTCGTGGGCTTTCGGGGTCGAAGTGCCGCTGGTGCACCTGCCGGCGGCCCTGCTGGCCATGGTGTGCGGTGCGGTGATGCTGGCCTCGGTGGGGCTGGTGCTCTCGGTCTACGTCAAGCAGCTGGAAAACTTCGCCGGCACCATGAACTTCGTGATCTTCCCGATGTTCTTCATCAGCCCGGCGCTGTTCCCGCTGTGGAAGCTCGAAGAGTCGGGCGCCTGGTGGCTGCTGAAGTTGGCGCAGGCCAACCCGTTCACGCACGCGGTGGAAGCGATCCGGTTTGCGATGTATGGGCAGTTCAACGGCACGGCCTGGGCGGTGGTGCTGGGTTGTACGGTGGTGTTTTTTCTCGCTGCGCTGTGGGGCTACGACCCGCAGCGTGGCTCGATCAGCAAGAAGCCGGGCGGCTGAGCCTGGCTTGGAGACAGATCCATGTACTTCGCTCCCACCCGCCGTCAATGGCTGATGTCCACCGCCGCGCTCATCGGTGGGTCGGCGCTGGCGCAGGACGAACAGACCGGCGGCGACCCGCTGGGATCGATGCAGTACCCCAGCCTGCGCGAGCAGACCATTGGCAAGGCCCGTGCGGGGTTCAGCGACGCGGTGATCGTCAAGGGGCCGGCTTTTGCCGACGACGCGATGAACGTGCCGCTGCTGGTGGACGCGCGGGGGCTGGACAAAGTGGGCGGCGGCGTGGCGCGCATCAAGGTGTCGGTGGACCGCAACCCGGTGCGCCAGGTACTGGACTTTGAACCGCTGCGCTCGCTGCCCATGCTGGCGTTCCGCATTCGCATGGAGCAGGCCTCGCCGGTGCGCGCCTTCGTGCAGACGCGCGACGGCCAGTGGCACGTGGGCAGCACCTGGGTGCAGGCGGCCGGTGGCGGCTGCACCGTGCCCGGCCTCACGCGGGCCGACGGCTCGTGGAGCAAGACCCTGGGCCAGGTGCAGGCGCGCTTTTTCAACAACGTGATCGACGGCAGCCGCCGCCTGCGCCTGCGGGTGATGCACCCCATGGACACCGGGCTGGTGGCGGGCGTGCCGGCGTTCTACATCGAGCAGCTGGAGCTGCAGGACGCCGGCGGCCAGCCCTGGTGGCGCATCGCGTTGCACGAGCCGGTGTCGGAGAACCCGCTCATCACCTTCGAGCTGCCCACGCAGTCGCCCAGAGGCTTTCGCCTGGTCGGGCGCGACAACAACGGCAACCGCATCGACGCCGAGGTGGTGGCATGAGCCCCCACGCTCCGCCGCTGCGCGGGTCGCTGCCCCCCGAGGGGGCTGATCCGGCTTGGGGCGGCCCGGCGCCGGATCGTAGGGCGCTCCGGTTGAGACGCCTGCCGTGGATCCTTTTGGCCCTGGCCACCAGCGCTGCGCTGGCGCAGAACGTGCCGGTGCCGCCATTCGCTTCCAAGCCCGACATGGCCCGGCTGGACTACGACCTGAAGCCGCGCCAGATCGCACCCGGCACCTGGGTGGTCGAAGGCGAGGTGGCCGACTTCAGCCGCGCCAACGGCTGCAACATCATCAACACCGGTTTCATCGTCACCGGCGACGGGGTGGTGGTCATCAACACCGGGCCGTCGCGGTTGTACGGCGAGCAGCAGCGCCGCGTCATCGAGCGCATCACGCGGGAACCGGTGCGCCGCGTGATCGCCCTCAACCTGCACCCCGACTATTTCTTTGGTCACCAGGCCTGGGCCGACCGCCCCACGCAGGCCCTGGCCGGCAGCGTGGCGGGCATGCAGGCCGAAGGCCGTGCCTACGCCGACAACCTGTACCGCCTGTGCGGCGACTGGATGAAGGGCACCGAGTCCACCCCGGCACGCGAGGCCCTCGACCCCCGGACCCTGCCGCTGACGCTGCAGTTGGGTGGCCACCGGCTGGAGCTGCGCCGCCTGCACGGCCACACCAGCGACGACCTGGTGCTGATCGACCACACCAGCGGGGTACTGTTCTCCGGAGGTCTGGTGTTTGCCGAGCGGGTGCCCACCACACCGCACGCCCAGTTCATGCCGTGGATCGCCAGCCTGGACACGCTGGCACAGTGGCACGCGGCGGGGCAGTTCCGCACCGTGGTGCCCAGCCACGGCCCGGTCCACGACGGCACGGCCGGTATCCGCCAGACGCGCGACTGGCTGCAGTGGCTCACCGCGCAGATGAAGGGCAGCGCCGAGCGCGGCCTGGACCTGGGTGAGGTGCTGCGCCTGCCCGTGCCCGAGCGTTTTGCGCGCTGGGCCGCGCAGCCGGCCGAACTGCACCGCAGCCTGACGCAGTGGTACCCGCGTTACGAGCAGCAGGTGCTGGACGGCACACCTGCGCCCCGCTGAAAGCCCCCACGCTCCGCCGCTGCGCGGGTCGCTGCCCCCCGAGGGGGCTGGGCCTGCCTTGGGGCGGCCCGGCGGCTGGCCCTCGCCCGTTCGCGTCCTCCCTGCGTGTGGCCCGACCTGTTGCAACGCAGGTTGCGACATTTCTGAACACTGTCACAGCCGTGACGCAACGGGACCGTCCCCCGGGACACACCATGCCCGCCCGCCACGCACAAAACGGGCTGTGCAGGCGCTTCGCGGCCCCAGTTTTGCCCGTGAAAACCCTAGGTGTGTCACTGGCACAGAAGTTGCCATTTACCCCTGCGTGCATGTCACAGGCTGGAGGGGAAATCACAGCGAGCAGCCGGGCCGCACGACAGCAATGCTTTCGACACATCAACCTCACGCACGAGCAGGAGACACACAGTGAAACGCACTCTATTGAGCCTTTTGGTCATGGCCGCCACGGCCCACGTTGGCGCCCAGGGCGTGACCGACGCGATGATCGCCAACGACGCGGCCACGCCGGAAAACGTGGTCAGCTGGGGTCTGGGCACGCAAGGCCAGCGCCATTCGCCGCTGACCGGCGTCAACGCCAAGAACATCGACAAGCTGGTCCCGGTGTGGTCCATGTCGTTCGGTGGTGAGAAGCAGCGTGGCCAGCAAAGCCAGCCGCTGGTGAACAACGGCAAGATGTTCGTCACCGCGTCCTACTCGCGCATTTACGCCGTGGACACCAAGACCGGCAAGAAGCTCTGGAAGTACGAACACCGCCTGCCCGAGGGCATCATGCCCTGCTGCGACGTGATCAACCGCGGCGCCGCGCTGTACGACAACCTGGTCATCTTTGGCACGCTGGACGCCCAGCTGGTCGCCCTGGACCAGAACACCGGCAAGGTGGTCTGGCGCGAGAAGATCGACGACTACTCTGCGGGCTACAGCTACACCGCGGCTCCGCTGATCGCTGAAGGCCTGCTGATGACCGGCGTGTCCGGCGGCGAGTTCGGTGTGGTCGGCCGCGTGGAAGCCCGCGACCCCAAGACCGGCAAGATGGTCTGGACGCGCCCGGTGGTCGAAGGCCATATGGGCTACAAGGACGGCAAGGAAAACGGCATCACCGGCACCACCAACGCCTCCTGGCCCGGCGAGACCTGGAAGACCGGCGGTGCGGCCACCTGGCTCGGCGGCACCTACGACCCGAAGACCAAGCTGGCCTACTTCGGCACCGGCAACCCCGGCCCCTGGAACAGCCACGTGCGCAAGGGTGACAACCTCTACTCCGCCTCCACCGTCGCCATCGACGTGAAGACGGGTCAGATCAAGTGGCACTACCAGAACACACCCAACGACGGCTGGGACTACGACGGTGTGAACGAGTTCATCACCTTCGACATGGACGGCAAACGCATGGGTGCCAAGGCCGACCGCAACGGCTTCTTCTATGTGAACGACGCCGAGACCGGCAAGCTGGTCAACGCCTTCCCCTTCGTGAAGAAGGTGACCTGGGCCACCGGCATCGACCTCAAGACCGGTCGTCCGAACTACGACCCGGCCAACCGCCCGGGTGACCCGACGGCCGCCGGTGGCGACGGCTCCAAGGGCAAGTCGGTGTTCTCCGCGCCCGGCTTCTTGGGCGGCAAGAACCAGATGCCCATGGCCTACAGCCCCAAGACCGGTCTGTTCTACGTGCCCACCAACGAATGGGGCATGGAGATCTGGAACGAACCCATCACCTACAAGAAGGGTGCGGCCTACCTGGGCGCCGGCTTCACCATCAAGCCGCTGTTCGACGACCACATCGGTTCGCTGCGCGCGATCGATCCGAAGACCGGCAAGGTCGAGTGGGAAGTCAAGAACGAAGCCCCGCTGTGGGGTGGTGTGCTGACCGCGGGCGACCTGGTGTTCTGGGGCACGCCCGAGGGTTACCTCAAGGCTGCCGATGCCAAGACCGGCAAGGTGGTCTGGCAGTTCCAGACCGGTTCGGGCGTCGTGGCGCCTCCCATCACCTGGACCGAAGGCGGCGAGCAGTACATCTCCGTCGTGTCGGGCTGGGGCGGTGCGGTTCCGCTGTGGGGTGGCGAAGTGGCCAAAAAGGTCAACTTCCTCGAACAGGGCGGCTCGGTCTGGACCTTCAAGCTCATGAAGTGAGTTTTCAGCGGCGGCAGGGGACGGCCTGATCAGGCTGGGGGCCCTGCCATGTACAGGGCGGTGTCGGCCGCAGCACACAGTGCACTGGTTTGACACCGCCTTCTTTTTGCCGCTGACCTTTTCGTTCTGATTTTTGTTGTCTGTTTTTACTCTGTCGGATCTGTCATGCGCTCTCTCATCCTCACCGCTACCGTGCTGGCCGCCGCCAGCGGATCGGCCCACGCGCTGGACGTCGCGGCCGCCATCGAACTGGCCAAGGCCAATGGCTGCTACTCGTGTCATGCCAACCAGGAGAAAGTCGTCGGCCCGTCCTACGCCGCCGTCGCCGCCAAGTACAAGGACGACAAGGATGCGGTGGCATCGCTGGCCCAGTCCATCCAGAACGGCAGCAAGGGCAAATGGGGCCGCATCCCCATGCCCGCCCACCCGGGCATGAACGCGGCCGACATCAAGACCCTGGCCCAGTGGGTGATGACCATCAAGTAAAGCACCGCAGGCAGCGCGCACGCGCCGCCTTGCTGGTGTTGTGCGCGGGCGCTGCATGGCTGGCGCCCGCGGTTTCACAGGCCTTTGACTTCCAGGGCGACAAAGCCCTCATCGCCGTCACGCGGGACCAAGTGCGCACCCGCATCGGCACCGTCAGCTTTGCCAGTCAGCCGGGCAGCGGCACCGCCCGTTTCGGCGTGCGCATCGATCCGCAGGTGATGCGCGATCACTTCCTGTCCATGCGCGAATTCAAGTGCCTGCCGGCTGCCCAGGAAATCAGCTGCTTCGTGCCTTACCCCTACCCGCATCCGGGCACCGTGAGTGCCGGCAACTTCGCCTGGCTGGAGCACAACCTGCTGTTCTTCTTCAAGCAGCCGGCCGACTTCGGCGCCAAGCTGTGGAACGGCGTCATCTTCAAGTTCAGCCTGACACCGACCGGGCTGGTCGGCACCCCGCAGGCGGTCGATCTGAACCGCATCGGCGTGCCACCGGACAACCCCGCCGAGCCGCCGTACGGTGCCTTGGACCGCGACGATTTCACTCCCGGTGCGCGCTGGGTCCAAGAACTCCGGATCGAGTGATCGCTCGTTTCATCCGTCCCACAGGTACCGCCCATGCCCCACATTTCGTTGGCTGCGATCCCGGCCTGGGTTCTGGCGGCTCTGCTGGCCAGCGCCACTTCCGGCGTGCTGGCCCAGGACAGCGACCGCAGCGACTGGCTGCGCAGCCCGGCGATGGGCAACTACAAGGCCTACGCCGAGTTCAAGATGGCCAACTACGCGTTCGCCCGCGAAGTGTGGGAAACCCTGGCCGAGGTGGGCAACGGGGACGCGCTGTTCAACCTGGCCATCCTGGCCGAAGACGGTCTGGGCGAGCCGCGCAACATGCCCAAGGCAGAAGCGCTGTACACCAGCGCGGCACAGGCCGGCAACTTCAAGGCCCAGTACCGCCTGGGCATGCTGTACAGCGCCGGGGTCCAGCTCCCGCGCGATGTCGAGAAAGCCCGCGTCTTTCTCACGCTCGCCGCGCAAGGGGGCGACAAGGATGCCCTGAACACGTTGGCCACGCTGGGCCAGCCGCCGGAGCAGCTGGACCCTTACCAGCGTGCCGAATGGCTCGGTGCCAGCGGCCAGCACGCCGCGGCGGCCGAGCTGTATCTTCCCCTCGCGCAGGCGGGAGACCGCCGCGCACAGACCCGGCTGGCGTGGATGTACGAGGCCGGCCGAGGGGTGGAGCGCAGCTTGCCCGAAGCCGCCCGGCGCTTCGAGCTGGCCGCGCTGGCGGGCGAGGCAGAAGCCCAGTACGCGCTGGCCGTGATGCACCGAACCGGCCGGGGCCGGGAGCGCGATCTTGCGCAAAGCCTGGTCTGGCTGCGGCTGGCCGCTGCGCAGGGCTACCCGGCGGCGGTGGCGGCGCTGGTGTCGACCGAAGGGGCGCAGAGACAAGGCCGCTGAAGGAACACTGCATGCAGCGTGCTGCTAGCGTTCCCACTCGGCCCGAAGCACGCCACCGGTCAAGAACCCCTTCGGCACCTTTTCTTCACGCTGCAGCTTCACCAGCCCCATGCCCTTGCAGTACCACTCCCTGCTGATCAGAGGCACATCGGTGAAACCGTTGACCGGGTCGGTGTAGAGGTTCAGCCGGGCTTCACCCACCACACGCAGGCAGGGCTTGAGTTCGCTGCCGTCGGCGAGCTGGACCTTGTCGTCCACCGCCTCGATTCGCCAGGTCATCAGTGCCTTGTGGGTGTACTTGAGGTCCCGCGGGTGTTCGTTCTTGCGCTGGATCAGGTAGGGCACGGTGGGGGTGATCCACTCGGTGCCGACCTGGTAGGGCGCCTTGAGCACCCACACCGGCTCGGCATCGGCCGTGGGTTCGTTGTCGATGTCGGTGCGGGTCGCGATGCGGCGGATGCCTTGATCGTCCACCTTGAAGTAGTAGCTGACGCCAGCCGAGTGGTGGCGCACGGCCATGGGCTGGTCCTGGAAGGTGGCGGGCGCCTGGACGCGCATCGTCCATTGTTCGGGCGCGCGTGGCTCGTCCATCGCGTAAGTGACGGCCAGCGTCTGCTCGTCGCCCTCGCGCAGCGGAAACCATTCGTTGCCCATGTCGCGACCCGAACAGCCGGCAACCAATACCAGCGCCACACACGCCAAGAGCCGCTTGCCGGACCCGTTGTCGGAGCGCGTGTCCGAAACCCAGTCGTCCCGTGGAACCGGCTTCGCCGGGCCACAGGGACGGTCCCCCCCCGGTACGAGGGGGGGAAGACGCGAAGCGGCGCAGGGGGGGCTCATCACTTTTCGGGCAGCTGCGCGCGGGGCAGGTCTCGCAGCTTGATCTCGACCTTGTCGTTGCCCGCCGGCCGCAGCCACGCGAGGCCGCCCTGGCCGCGGCGCGGCTCGGTCTCGCCCAGCTGGGTGTTGCCGTCGCGAGCCTTCTTGACGCCGTCGCCCAGGATGCGGTGCAGGTCTTTTTCGTAGGGCAGCTTGTAGGCGCGGGGCATTTCGAGCGGTGCGTTGTCCTTCATGGGGTGGACCCACAGGTGGATCGCCCCCGGGTGGCCGCGCCCAGGGCTGGGTTCGTCGAACACGGCTGCGAGCAGCACGAACTGGCGTGGCAGCTCGTCTTCGGCTGGCCAACCCGAGACGCCCTTGAACGTCTGGTGGCCAAACGCGTAGAAGCCGCTGACCAGCAGCACCAGCGTGGCTTTGAGGCCCCAGTGCCAGCGCGTGCCCAGGCAGAGCACCAGCAGCAAAAAGGCCAGCAGCGCGTACACGATGACGAGCAGCAGGAGCTGGGAGGAAACGACAGGGATCATCTGGAAAGCACGCAAGAGAAAGAAGACGCGAAGCGGCGCAGAGGGTGTTTCACAGGCCCGAGCGCTGCACGATGGTCTTGGGGTTGGTGTTGAGATCGGTCACGCCGCCAGACTCGTCGAGCGTGAAGCGGATCAGCGTGCGTTCGTCGCCTTTGCGGGGAATCTGCTGAGTGCCGGTGAACACGATCTCGGCCTGCGGGTTGATCTTGACCACGGCCACGCTCACGTCCACCGGCTGCTGGTCGCCGCTGTCGTAGTAGTGGGCGTTGACCACGTATTCGCCCGGCACGATACCGCGCAGGGTGACGATCTCCTGCCGGATCGGGCTGCTGAACTCGCGCCCGTTGACCAGCACGCTGCTGTTCTTGGCGCCGCGGTCGTCCCGGTCCAGGTGCAGCAGGCCGGCGTCGCGCTGGCGGAACCAGAGCGTCTTGCCGCCGGGCTCCATGACCCAGGCGTCCACGTCGTTGGGGTTGCCGTCGGGCCATGAGACGGTGACCATGAACTCGGCCTTGGCGGGCACGTCGCCCGCTTTGCGCGCCTGCGGGTTGAAGGCCAGGATGGCGATGACGAAGCAGAAGACGAAGGCGATCAACATGTTGAACAACATGTCGTAGAACGGATCGGTCTCGGTGTCACGGACCGGTCGGCCGATCGCCATTGCGTGCTCCATCGGTCTTGAGCGACAAGGCCAGCGCGTCGGCCACCAGCGCGTCGGCAAAGCGGTCCAGCCGCATGAGCTGCAGGCCCAGCAGGATGTTGCCGGTCAGACCGGTCACGGTGGTCAGCAGCGCGATGCCGAGGCCGCCGGTCAGGCTCTTGAGCAATTGGGCCGACTGGCTGGGATCGAAGCTCTCCATTTGCCCCAGTTGCAGCGCGAGGATGGAAAAACCGATCACCTTGCCCAGCAGGCCCAGCTTGAGCTGGATGCCGTTGAGCCACCAGGCCATTTCGTGCGGGCCGTGGGCGCGCTCGCCCAGCACCAGCAGCCACGAGGCGCGGTCGGCGCCGGGCTGCGCCGTGCCCTGCAGAAACTCGCCGCTCCAGCTGCCTTCGTCCTGGCGCGCCTGGTCCAGCGCTGTGCGTTGACGGCCCAGCACCCAGGCGCGGTGCCCGGCCCAGCCCGAGCAGCCCACGAACAGCAGCACGATGACGATGGTCAGGCGCGTCGGGTCGGCCTCGACCAAGCGGTGCCAGGCGCCGGCCTGCCACAGCAGCCATGCGGCAAAACCCAGCAACCCCATGAAGGCCAGCCAGAGCAGGAACAGGCCCTGTTCGGCTCGCTCGAGGTTGAGCGTGGGTTGCGAGGCGCCCGGCATGCGCCGCACGAGCAAGGCGCCGAACATGCGGTGAGCCGTGGTGGCCTGCGGTACGGTGGACGCCATGTCAGTCCGCCGGGTGCAGGATGCGCGATTCCGCGTCGCTGCGGAACACGATGGGGATGTTGCGACGCTTGGGCGCGTCGCGCACCACCGCCACCACCTTCTCGTGGTAGGCCGACTTGCTGCACACCGGGTCGGTCTCGGCCGGGTCGCCGGTCAGCAAGAATGCCTGGCAGCGGCAACCACCGAAGTCCTTGTGGCGCTCGTCGCAGCTGCGGCAGGTGGGCTTCATCCAGGCGTCGCCGCGGTAGGTGTTGAAGGCGTTGCTGCGCTGCCAGATGTCGGCGATGGAAACGTCTTTCACGTTGGGCAGCTGCAGGCCCGGCAGATCGCGCGCGTTGTGGCAGGGCATGGCCAGGCCGTCGGGTGCGATGGAGAGGAACACCGCGCCCCAGCCGTTCATGCAGGCCTTGGGGCGCTCTTCAAAGTAGTCGGGCACGACGAACAGCACGCGGGTCTTGTGGCCTTCGGTCTTTGCGTCCTGCTCGGCACGGAATGCGTTGACCTCGGCCTCGGCCACCTTGAGCTCGTCGGCGGTGGGCATGAGGTGGTCGCGGTTGACCCAGGCCCACCCGTAGTACTGGGTGTTGGCCAGCTCCAGGTACTCGGCTTCCAGCGCCACGGCCATGTCGATGATCTTGCGCACGTGCGGCAGGTTGTGCCGGTGCAGCACGCAGTTCATGACCATCGGCCAGTCGTGCTGCTTGATCAGCCGGGCCACGCGTTGCTTGAGGTCGAAGGTCTTGGTGTGGCTGAGGAAGTCGTTCAGCTCTTTGGTCGAGTCCTGGAACGACAGCTGCACATGGTCCAGCCCGGCGTCTTTCAGCTTTTGTGCGCGGGCTGGCGTGAGACCCACGCCGGAGGTGATGAGGTTGGTGTAGTAGCCCAGGCGGTGGGCTTCCTGCACCAGCTCTTCGAGGTCGTCGCGCAGCAGCGGCTCGCCACCTGAAAACCCCAGCTGCGCCGCGCCGATCTGGCGCGCCTGCGTCATCACGTCCACCCATTGAGCGGTCGTCAGTTCGTTCTTCACCTGCGCATGGCGCGTGGGGTTGTAGCAGAACACGCAGTGCAGGGGGCACTGGTAGGTCAGCTCCGCCAATAGCCACAGCGGCGGGCCGGCGGGGATGGGCGTCGCGCTGAGGAGCTCAGTCGATCCAGCCACGGCGTTGGCCCTCTTCGAGAAGCGATGTCACTTCGGGTGCAATGCCCTGCGCATTGAAAGCGGCTTCGAGCTCGGCTACGATGCCCGGCACAGTGCGCGTGCCGTCGCACCGCTGGAGGATCTCGGCGGCGCTGGGGTTGAGCTGCACCATGCCCTCGGGGTAAAGCAGCACCCAGCGATCTTGTGCCGGTTCAAACTGCAGGCGGAACTTGCGCGAGAGTTTGGGTTTGAGGGGAAGCGAATTCATGTCACTGATGGGCACATAGAGCGAGGGGCAGTCGTTCAAGGCGCACCGTGGAACTGGCTTCGCCAGGCCACAGGTGCGGTCTCCCCGCGTAGCAGGGGGGAAGACGCGAAGCGGCGCAGGGGGGCTTCATCATTGGCTGGCTCGTTCGATCGCATCGAGCATGGACCACAGGATGTCCAGCTTGAACTGCAGGATGTCCAGCGCGTGGTGCTGCTGCTCGCGGGTCTTGAAGTGGTCCAGCGTCACGCGCAGGCCGTGTTCCACGTCGCGGCTGGCCAGCGGGATGCGGCTGCGGAAGTAGGTCAGGCCGTTGGCTTCGATCCAGGGGTAGTGCGTGGGCCAGGTGGCCAGGCGGTCCTTGTGGATCTGCGGCGCGAACATCTCGGTGAGCGACGAGCACACCGCTTCCTGCCAAGGCGCCTTGGCGGCGAAGTTCACATACGCGTCGCAGGCGAAGCGCACCGCGGGCACCACGTGCTGCAGCGACCACAGCTCTTCGCGCGAAATGCCCACCGCCTCGCCCAGGCGCGTCCAGGCCTCGATACCGCCCGCCGCCGAAGCCTGGTGGTCGCCGTGGCCGTCGTGGTCGAGGATGCGCTCGACCCACAGGCGCCGGTGTTCGCGGTCGGGCATGTTGGCCAGGATGGCCGCGTCCTTGCGCGGGATGCAGATCTGGTAATAAAAGCGGTTGGCCACCCAGCAGCGGATCTCGTCGGGCGTGCAGCCGCCCGAGTTCATGCGCACGTTGAACGGGTGGTGGATGTGGTAACTGCGGCCCTTGTCGCGCAGCTGGGCTTCGAATTCGGCGGGGCTCCAGGCGGGCAGGTGTCCGTCGGCGCGGAGGGCTTTGGCGATTTCCATGGTGCTCAGAACGTGATCTCCATGCCGTCGTGGGCGACTTCGATGCCGTGGTCCGTCAGTTTGGCGCGTTCGTCGGAGTCTTCCACCAGCATGGGGTTGGTGTTGTTGATGTGGATGAGCACCTTGCGCACGCTGGACGGCAGCTTGTCGAGCTGTTCGATCATCCCGCCCGGGCCGCTTTGCGGCAGGTGGCCCATGTCGAGCGCGGCCTTGGCCGACAGGCCCAGGCGCTGCATTTCGTCGTGCGTCCAGAAGGTGCCATCGACCAGCACCACGGCACAGCCGCTCATGAGTTCGATCAGCTCGGGCGTGACCTCGGCCAGGCCGGGAGCGTAAAAGGCCTTGGCACCCGTGGCGGGGTTGGTCATCAGCAGGCCGATGTTGTCCCCGGGGCGTGGATTGCCACGGAACGGCGAGTAAGGTGGCGGCTTGGACGACAGCGACACTGTGTGCAGCTGCAGGCCGGGCAGGGCGGGGATGTGCACCGCGCTGCCGTCGATGGGCAGTTCCTGGCGCGCCACGCCGCAGTAGTGCGAGAGGATGCCGGTGATGGGGAAACCGCTGGAGATGTCGGAGAAGACCTCGGGCGTGGCCAGCAGCGGCAGCGGCGTCTTGCGCTCGCGCAGCATCAGCAGGCCGGTGACGTGGTCGATCTGCGCGTCCATCAGCAGAACGGCGGCGATGCCGCTGTCGCGGATGGCGCGGGCCGGTTGCAGGGCCGGTGTGCGCTGGATCTGGGTGAGGATGTCGGGCGATGCGTTGACCAGCAACCAGTCGTTGCCGTCGGCGCTCAGGGCGATGGACGACTGTGTGCGCGGCGTAGCGCGCAGCGTGCCGCGGCGCAGACCGTCGCAGTTGGGGCAGTTGCAGTTCCACTGCGGGAAACCGCCGCCGGCCGAAGAACCCAGAACCCGGATGCGCATGGAAGAGTTGTCAGTGATTCAAGAAAAAAGGCGCACGGGTGGAACACACGTGCGCCTCGGGGCCTGACACCGCTGTTCAGCGGTTGGCGATGTACATCGTGATTTCAAAACCAAAACGCAGATCGGTGAAAGCGGGGGTGGTCCATTGCATCATTCGTCTCCAGTAAGTGGGGTTGGCATGAAAACTGACTGCCGACTCGACTGCTCCACAGCACCACGAGTCGCACCATTGAACAGCAATAACGATGCCATTTCCCGCCGCACTAGGGATGACCCTAGGGTGGCGCCACCCTGGCCGAGGCCCGAGTCCTTGCCGGTCGGGCGAGGGCACCGCATGGCCTGGCGCAGCGTGGGGCTGGCAGACGGGGAGCCCTGGCTGCTGCTGCACGGCGGCCCGGGCAGCGGTGCCCAGCCCGGACTGCTGGCGCCGCTGGACCTGACGCGCCAGCGCGGCATTGCGCCGGACCAGCGCGGCAGTGGCGCCAGCCGCCCGCGCGGCGGCTTGCGGGGCAACCACACGCAGGCGCTGGTGGCCGATCTGGAGGCCTTGCGCGTGCACCTGGGGCTGGAGCGCTGGTCCGTGCTGGCGGGGTCCTGGGGCACGGTGGTGGCGCTGGCCTACGCCCAGCAGCACCCGCAGCGCGTGCAGCGGCTGGTGCTGCGCGGTGCGTTTGCGCTCAGCCGGCGCGAAATCGGCGGCCTGCTGTTGCCCACGCGCCAGACCCTGCAGCGGCTCGGTGGCGGGAACGGCTGGCCGGTTCGGGCGGGGACGCCCTTGCCTGTGGCCCTGCGCCGGCTGACACAACTGCTTCAAAGTGGAACACCCGGTGTTGCAGGGGTGCGCGTGACACGGCGCTGGACGGTGCTGGAAACCGACCTGGCCGAACGCGGCCTCTGGCGCAGCCAGCGCCACGCCGGGTTGCAAGGGCGACGCGGTCTGTCGGTCGCGATCCGCCGCGAATGGTCGGCCTTGCGTCGCCGCCAGCGCCGCGCACAGGCGCAAGCGCGCCAGCCCCGCCGCAGCCGGGCTGACCGGCTGGCCCTGTGCAAGTACCGCGTGCAGGCCCACTACCTGCGGCACCGGGGCTTTATTCGGCCGGTTGACCTGGATCGCGCGGTCGTCGCGCTGGTGGGATGGGGCGTGCCGATCGACTGGGTGCACGGCCGATGCGACGCGGTGTGCCCGCCGGCCAACAGCCGCCGCTGGGCTGCGCTGGGCGGACGGCTGACCTTGCCGCTGAGCGGCCACCTCGGGCACGAGCCCGACATGCTGTCCGCCCTGCGCGAGCGCGTTCGTGGAGGTGCTCCATGAACGCCCTGAAGACGGTGTGTGGGCTGCTGCTCGGTCTGTTGACCGCTGTGGCGGCGCAGGCCGCCCCGCGCTGCGCCGACGACGTGCCCTGGCAGCGCGTGGCCCCGGGTGTGTGGCACTGGAGCCCGGCCAGCGAGGCCGAGATCGCGCCCACCAACGCCGGCCATGTGCTGCCCACCAGCGTGGTGCTGCACGGTGGGCAGGCGCTGCTGATCGACCCCGGCCCCAGCCACGCGCACGGCCAGCGTGTGCGGCGCTCGCTGGCCTGTCGCTTCGGTGCGCAGGTGCGCTGGATCGTCAACACCCATGCCCATGCCGAAAACGTGCTGGGCAACTCGGCCTTCGCCGACCGGGTGACCGCCGGCACGGTGCAGATCCTGGCCAGTGCGGCCACGCGTGCCGGCATGGCGCAACGCTGCATCGCCTGCCTGGCCAGCCTCACGGCCAAAGCCGGCACCGACGCCATGGCGGGCACAAGCATCGTGCTGCCCACCCGCACGTTGTCCGAGGGAGAGGTGCTGCGCGTGGGCCCATACCGGCTGCGCGTCATGCGCATCGAGCAAGGCCACACCGACGGCGACCTGGTGCTGTGGGATGCACGGCAGCGCTTGTTGTGGGCCGGTGGGCTGGTCTACGGCCCGCGCCTGCCCGAACTGGCGCAGGGCAGTGTCGATGGCTGGCTGGCCGCGCTGGACCGGCTGGCTGCGTTGCGTCCGCGGGTGGTGGTGGGCAACACGGTGTCGCGCGCCGCGGTAGAGAGCGATCTGCCGCCCGCGCTGTCGGCCACGCAGCGCTACCTGAACGATCTGCGCAGTGCTGTGCTGCAAGGCATGGACCAGGGCCTGCAGGCCAGCGACGCGACCACCGTGACCCTGCCCGCCTACAGCGCCTGGGCCGGCCACGCCGAACGCCAGGGCTTCAACGCCCAACGCGCCTGGCGCGAGCTGGAACCCGTCTGGATGGAAAGGACTGATCCCCCCGCGCCGCCTGCGGCGTCACCCCCTGGGGGCGGTGCGAGTGGCCCGGCAAAGCCGGTTCCACCGCACCCTGGAACTGAACCCGCCGCGCCGCAAGCGCGCTGACGTTTGCCAGCGCCTCGGGGGATTACAAAGTCCCTGGCGGAAGGAGATCTTTCTTTCGGTAAATCGTGTTGCGCGACACCCCCAGCGCCTTGGCCGCGGCCGACACGTTGCCCTTGTGCAGGCGCAGCATCTGCGCCATGGCGCTCAGGGCCACGTCCTGCAGGCGCTGGCCGTCCGCCTGGCTGGCTTCCTTGAGTTCGGCGGGGGTCACCGGCAGCGTCACCAGCGGGGGCAGCTCCTGCAGGTTGGGCATGGGCATCACGTGGGTGGGGGACGTCAGCTGCAGTTCTTCCAGGAAGTCGTCCGGCAGGTGCATCACCTCGATGTTGCCGCTGCAGCCGACCATGACCACCGCCGTGCGCAGCAGATTGTGCAGCTGGCGGAAGTTGCCCGGCCAGTGGTAGCGCTTGAACAGGTCCAGCACCTCGGGCGAGAGGTTGATGTTCTGGCCGTTCTCGCACAGGCTCTTGAGGATCTTGCGCACCACCAGTTCAAAGTCGCTGCGCTCGCGCAGCGCGGGCAGGCGCACCACCAGACCGTTGAGGCGGTAGTAGAGGTCTTCGCGGAAGTCGCCGCGCGCGATCATGTCCTTCAGGTTCTTGTGGGTCGCGCAGACCACGGCCACGTCGACGTCCACCTCTTTGCCGGCTCCCAGCGGGCTGACCTTTCGCTCCTGCAATACGCGCAGCAGGCGCGCCTGCAGGTGCTTGGGCATGTCACCGATCTCGTCCAGGAACAGCGTGCCGCCATTGGCCTGCAGGATCTTGCCGATGGAGCCTTTCTTGCGCGCACCGGTGAAGGCGCCTTCTTCGTACCCGAACAGTTCGGACTCGATCAGCGTCTCGGGGATCGAGGCGCAGTTGACCGAGACGAAGGGCTGGCCCGCGCGGGGCGAATCGCCGTGGATGGCCTGGGCCAGCAGGTCCTTGCCGGTGCCGGTTTCGCCCAGGATCATGATCGGGATGTCCTTGCCCGAGACCATGCGCAGTTTGTGAATGACCGACGCGACCTGTGCGTCGCCGGTGTCCAGGTACTGCAGGGTCGAGAGGTGGGGCTTGCGCGGCGGCGCTGCCTTGGGCTCGTCGGCCGCCACAGGCGCGGAGGCCTGAGGGTGACCAGTGGGCGTTGTCTCGGCACGGCCGGCCGACCAGGGGGCCGACGTCTTGAGCTTGGCGCGGCACCAGACGGTGACGCCGTTGTGCAGCACCAGCTGCTTGGGGGCCGGCATGGCGCCGCTGAACAGTTCGAACAACGACGAGATCGGGATGCCGAACAGCGACGAGAAGGTGTGCGCTTTGAGCGCCGCGAAGGGCAGGCCGATCTGGAACTGCGCGCTGCGGTTGGCCGAGATGAAGCGGCCTTCGGGCGAGAACACCGCGATGCCTTCGACCAGGGTGCCCAGGAATTCTGAGCGCGTGTGGAAGTGGATGCGGATGGCCTTGGGAAAGATGTCCGCGAACATGTGGTTCTCGATCATCTGCGCCGACATGCGCACCAGCGCCAGCGTGTGCTGGTGGTAGCTGCGCTGGTCGCCGGTCACGTCCAGCGCGCCGATGACCTGGCCGTAGGGATCGAAGATGGGCGCGGCCGAACACGTCAGGAACTTGTTGGCGTTCATGTAGTGCTGGTTGCCGTGCACCGTGAGCGCTTCCTGCTCGGACAGGGCGGTACCGATGGCGTTGGTGCCCTTGCTTTGCTCGGACCAGTCCATGCCCGGCGTGAGCGCCACGCGCGAAGCTTTTTCCAGGAAGTCGGTGTCGCCCAGCGAGTGCAGCACCATGCCGCGCGAAGATGTCAGCAGCACCATGCTGTGGGTGTTGGCGATCTGGTCGTACAGCGTCTCCATCACCGGCGCGGCGTGCTGGAACAGGAAGCGGTTTTCGTCCAGCGCGTTGTGCAGGTCGCCGCGCAGGGCACTGGTGAAATCGGGGGTGTCGCTTTCACGCAGGCCAAACGAGGCCGAGCGCTGGTGCGACTGACCGATCACATCGGCCGGCAGACCCGTCGCTGGCGGGAGGGGCCCTCGCGCGGGCGCAGGGCCATGGGGGTACGAAGCGGCGTTCATGTTGTCTCCAGGGTCCGGGGGTAGACCCACCCAGTAATCCGGCGCCCACGACGCTTCACGCATCGGATCGGCCAAGACTTCGGGATCTGTATTGTTGTCTCTCTGGCTCATGCAATTGTCTTCATATCTGTGGCAAGCATCAACACCAAGGCCCTCCCGGATGCAACAGCCTGTTCCGCAACGGTGCAGCAACCGGTTAGCAAAATGCCGGCCATAGGGGAAGACCCTCGGTTTGTTGCCCGCTGCGCGGTTGTACCGGCGCTTGTGACAGTGCGGACTGCACAACTGATGCAATTTGGAGCAGTGCTGCGGTGCTGCAGGGTGGCTGTGCAGGCCTGCCGGTGGTGGCAAGCTTTTTGCAGACCGGTGTTCAGACGCCTTTTCATTTCCCCTTCTGAACACGGAGACAAGCCCCATGAACTTCCCCCGAATCCGACTGCCCAAGCGCGTCCTGCAAGGGGCGCTGGTGATCAGCGCCACCGCCTTCGTGGCCGCGGCCGTCATGGCCCACGGCGATGTGGTGCCGCAGGCTGTGGACACCCACACGCTGCCCCAGCTGGGCGCCAAGTGGCTGGAGGCCAACCCCTACAACGACAAGAGCCCCGCGCGCAGCGAGGCGCTGCGCATCGGCACGTCGGCCTACAACCAGAACTGCGCACGCTGCCACGGCCTGGAAGCGATCTCCGGCGGCATCTCGCCCGATCTGCGCAAGTTCGACGGCGACTGTTCCGGCCTGGCCGACCCGGCCAAGAAAGAAGCCTGCTTCAAGGAGATGGACGACTACTTCCTGGCCACCGTGCGACGTGGCCGCGTGCGCGATGGCCGTGTGTACATGCCACCGTTTGAAGGTACGCTGTCACAGGAAGCGATCTGGGCGATCCGCACCTACATCGAGACGCGCCGCGAACCCTGAACGTCTGCGCGCTGACCGACCACAACAAAGAGACAACACATGCCGCTGAAGACAACCTCCCAGAACCGTTCTGTGCCATCGCCTGCTCGGCGCCGCGTGCTGGGCGCCGCCGCCTTGTTGCCCTGGCTGGGCGGTCTGCCGACCCTGCAGGCGCAGGAGCTGACCGATCTGGCCCGCATCAAGGCCAGCGGCACGCTCAAGGTGGCGGTCTACAAGGACAACGCGCCGTTCTCTTCGGGGCAGGCCAACGCCATGACCGGCCTGGATGTGAGCCTGGCCGAAGCGCTGGCCAAACAGCTGGGGCTCAAGCTCTCGCTGTTGCCGTTCGACGCCGGCGAGAACATGAACGACGACCTGCGCAACATGGTCTGGCGCGGCCACTACCTGGGCTACGGCCCGGCCGACGTGATGCTTCAGGTGCCGGTGGACCGCTACCTGATGAACGAGAACCGGCAGGCGCTGATCTTTGCGCCCTACATGCGGCAGGTGCCGGTGCTGCTGTTCGACGCGCGCAAGCTGGCCGAGGTGCGCACGCCCGAAGACCTCAAAGGCCTGCCGCTGGCGGCCGAGCGCGGTGCCGGACAAGCCAGTTTGCTGATGGGTTATGGCGGTGGTCTGTTGCGCAATCAGGTGTCCATCCAGCCCAGCGGACCGGCCGCGGCGCAGCAGGTGGTGGAGGGCAAGGCGGTGGCGGCGTATGTGACGCGGGCGCAGGCCGAGTCGGTGCTGGCTGCGCTGAGTCCGCGACCCGATCACTTCAAGCTGACCGAGTTGGTGCTGGGCAACATCCCCGACCGGGGCTGGCCAGTGGGCATGGCCATCAAGGCCGGTCACAAGGAGCTGGGCCAGGCCATTGACGCCGCCATGCAGCAGCTGCGCAGTTCGGGCGAACTGCTGGCCTTGTTTCAAAAGCAGGGTTTGACGCTGACCGCGCCATAGACCCGTAACCCCCCGCGCCGCCTGCGGCGTCACCCCCCCTGAAAGGGGGGCAACGCGAGTGGCCCGGCGGAGCCGGTTCCACCGCGTTCTGGACGAAGGCGTTGCTCGCCGGTCAGGTTCTGGTGATCCAAGCGTCGCTTCCTTGAGCAACACGCTCTCGGGTACTGCCTTGGTAGGCGCGAAAGGCGCCGCAGGCTCAGCGTTTCTTCAGCTTGCGGTAGACCGTGGCGCGGCTGATGCCCAGAGTACGGGCGGCCTGCATGACGTTGCCGCGGGCATCGTCCACCGCCTGGCGGATCAGCGCGGTTTCCAGGTCTTTGAGCGGCACCGCCGCGCCCGCTGCAGGGCTGGCCGCCTCGCTGTGGCGGACGTCTTGCGGGCTGCCGTGCACCCTCGCCAGCACCTGCACCCGCAGGCCCGACCACAAGGGCAGTTCGGCGGCCGGCCGCTGGCCGCGTGCAGCGTCGAACAGATGGTCTGGTGCGACCGCGAACACATCGCTGCAGTGCGGCCAGGGCGCGTCGGTCAGACCCAGCATGTGAGCCGCCGCGCGGTTGGCACCGGTGATGTGGCCGTCCACCCCCACGCCGATCAGGCCGTCGCCATTGGCCCCCAGGGTGTGGCCCGGCCAGTTCAGGCGCAGCAGCAGGCGGTGCGGTTGCGCCAGCAGCAAGGCGTTCTGGATGCTCAGGGCCGACTGCGTGACCAGGTGCTTGAGCGCCGGCCGCTCGGGCACGTGGATACCGGTCAGGTCCAGCATGCCCACGCAGCGGCCGTCGGGCCCGAACAGCGGTGCGCCGGCGCAGCTGTAGGCGCTGGTGTCGTCGAAGAAATGTTCGCCCTTGTGCAGCCACACGGGTTGCTGCTCGGTCAGCGTGGTGCCAATGGCGGTGGTGCCCACGGCCCGCTCCGACAGGTCCACCCCCACCCGCGCGATCAGGTGCGCCAGGCGGTTGTGGTGGTCGATCGGGCCGTTGGCATCGATCACCACGCCCTGCGCGTCGGTGAGGATGGCGAAGTAACCCGTATCGGCCATGGCGCGGGCCAGTGACCGGATGACAGGGGCGGCGGCGCGCAGCAGCGGCTGGTTGGCTTCCAGCGCGTGGCGCACGGCCGGGGCCGAGACGGCTTCGAACCCGATGCGCTGCTGGGGGCGCAATCCCTGCGCAAGGCAACGGCGCCACGAACGTTCGATCCAGGGTTCGAGCCGGGGAGCGCCGATCAGGTCACCTTCACCGAGCACTGCGCGGCGCGCTTGCTCGATCTGTTGCAGGCGGTGTGGGCTGGTGGCGGTCAGGGTGCCGGATTCGTTGGCCATGGATGTCTCTGGTCTTGTGGTGCCCGTCGGGTCACGGATGGGCATGTCTCAGCAGCAAGCATGCCAGGGCTTGTGTGTTGCATTTTGAGAATTTGCGGCGGCGTCGGAGGGTATTGCGGGATAACCCTGAGTTCAAAGCTTCACAAGCCTCCAACAATGCCTAGGCACACATTTTCATAAGCAAGGTGCAGCACCAGAAGCGCCAACACCCCACGGAGAATCACATGCAGAAAGTCCTGCACATCAATCCGGACAAATGCACTGGCTGCCTGCAGTGCGAAATGGCCTGCTCGTTCGAGAACTATGGCACCTACGCCACCTCGAAGTCGCGCATCAAGGTTTTTGACTTCCACCACACCGGCAAGAAGGTACCTTACACCTGCACACAGTGCGACGAGGCCTGGTGCCTGCATGCCTGCCCGGTGGAGGCCATCACCGTGGACAAGGTCACCGGCGCTAAGGTGGTGAACGAGACCACCTGCGTGGGCTGCAAGGTCTGCACCATTAGCTGCCCCTTCGGCACCATCAACTACGTGCAGGAAACCGGCAAAGTCCAGAAGTGCGACCTGTGTGGCGGCGATCCGGCCTGTGCCGACGCCTGCCCGACGGGCGCCATCACTTTCGTGGACGCCAACTGGACCGGCATCGACAAGATGAAGCAGTGGGCCGACAAGCTGGGCAACCAGCCTTCCGCCGCCTGATTCCCCAACACATACAAGGAGCACCACATGTCTTGGGCTGGAAAAATCCTCCGTGTCAACCTGACCGCGGGCACCGTCACATCTGAACCGCTGAACATGGAATGGGCGCGCGCCTACCTGGGTTCGCGCGGCCTCGCCACCAAATACCTCACTAGCGAAATCGATCCCAAGGTCGACCCGCTGTCGCCGGAGAACAAGATCATCTGGGCGACCGGCCCGCTGACCGGCACCATGGCCTCCACCGGCGGCCGCTACACCGTGGTCACCAAAGGCCCGTTGACCGGCGCCATCGCCTGTTCCAACTCGGGTGGCTACTGGGGAGCCGAGCTCAAGATGGCCGGCTGGGACATGGTCATCTTCGAAGGCAAGTCGGCCAAGCCGGTCTACCTCTACATCAACGACGATGTGGCCGAGCTGCGCGACGCCGGCCACCTGTGGGGCCAGAGCGTCTGGAAGACCGAAGAAGCCCTCAAGACCAGCCTGCAGGACCCGCTGCTGCGCGTTTCCAGCATCGGCAAGTCCGGCGAAGTCGGCGTGCTGTACGCGGCCGTGGTGAATGACCTGCACCGCGCGGCTGGCCGCTCGGGGGTGGGCACCGTCATGGGTTCGAAGAACCTCAAGGCCATCGCGGTGCGCGGAACCAAGGGCGTGGGCAATGTGCGCGACCCGAAGGCCTTCATGGCGGCGGCCAAGGCCGCCAAGAAGGTGCTGGCCGACAACGCCGTCACCGGCCAGGGCCTGCCCACTTACGGCACCCAGGTGCTGATGAACGTGATCAACGAAATCGGCGGCCTGCCCACGCGCAACCACCGCGACGTGCAGTTCGAAGGCGCCAAGGACATTTCGGCCGAAGCCATGGCCACGCCGCGCGCCACCGACGGCAAGAAGCACCTGGTGACCAACCAGGCCTGCTTCGGCTGCACCATCGCCTGCGGCCGCATTTCCAAGATCGACGAATCGCACTTCTCGGTGGCCAACAAGCCCGAGTACTGGGGTGCTTCGGGTGGTCTGGAGTACGAAGCTGCTTGGGCCCTGGGCGCCGCCAACGGCGTGAACGACCTCGAAGCGCTGCAGTTCGCCAACCTGATCTGCAACGAAGAAGGCATGGACCCGATCAGCTTCGGCGCCACCATCGGCGCCGTGATGGAGCTGTACGAAATGGGCGTGCTGACCAAGGAGCAGATCGGCATCGAGGCGCCGTTCGGTTCGGCCAAGGCGCTGTGCGAACTGGCCGTGATGACCGCCCGTGGCGAAGGCTTCGGCAAAGAGATCGGCATGGGTTCCAAGCGCCTGACCGCCAAGTACGGCCACCCCGATCTGTCCATGAGCGTCAAGGGCCAGGAGTTCCCGGCCTACGACGGTCGCGTGATCCAGGGCATTGGCCTGGCCTACGCCACCTCCAACCGCGGCGCCTGCCACCTGCGCGGCTACACCATCGCGTCCGAAGTGCTGGGCATCCCGGTCAAGACCGAGCCGTCCGAGAGCGAGGGCAAGCCCGAACTGGTCAAGGCCTTCCAGGACGCGACCGCCGCCTTCGACTCCGCCGGCATCTGCATCTTCACCAGCTTCGCCTGGACCCTGGCCGACGTGGCCCCCCAGGTGCAGGCCGCCTGCGGTGAGGA
>CALRYD010000016.1:0-79016 GCA_943372305.1 Hydrogenophaga intermedia
ATCAACCTGCGCGACCCGGCCATCTACCGCATCCGCCGCGCCACGCACCACAACACGGGCGACGCCTGGTGCATCTACCCCATGTACACCTTCGCGCACCCCATCGAGGACGCGCTGGAGCAGATCACCCACTCCATCTGCACGCTGGAGTTTGAAGACCAGCGCCCCTTCTACGACTGGCTGATGGAGCGCCTGATCGAAGGCGGCCTGCTCAAGGCCCCGCCGCCGCGGCAGTACGAATTTGCGCGCCTGAACCTCACCTACGTCATCACCAGCAAGCGCAAGCTGGCGCAACTGGTGAACGAGAAAAAAGTCAGCGGCTGGGACGACCCGCGCATGCCCACCATCGTCGGCCTGCGCCGCCGCGGCTACACGCCCGAAGCCATCCAGCTGTTTGCCGAACGCATCGGCGTGACCAAGAGCGATTCGTGGATCGACTACAGCACGCTCGACGGCTGCCTGCGCGAAGACCTGGAAAACAAGGCCCACCGCGGCATGGCCGTGCTCGACCCCGTCAAGCTGGTGCTCACCAACTGGGCCGATGTTTTCGGCTCTGACGCCTACACAGAAGACTGCACCCAGCCCGCCCTGCCCCACAGCGCCATCGCCGAAGGCCAGACGCCGCCGCCCGACCGCGTGTTCAAGATCGGCAAGGACGTCTGGATCGAACGCGAAGACTTTGAAGAAGTGCCGCCCAAGGGCTACAAGCGCCTGTTCCCCGGCAACGTGGTGCGCCTCAAGGGCGGCTACGTCATCGAATGCACCGGCGTGGGCGCGAAGGATGCCGACGGCAAGGTGACCGAAGTGCACGCCAAAGTGATCGCCGGCACCAAGAGCGGCACCCCTGGCGCCGACAGCGTCAAGGCCAAGGCCGCCATCACCTGGGTGGGCGCCGCCGACGGCGTGAGCGCCGAAGTGCGCCTGTACGACCGCCTGTTCACCGACCCGCAACCCGACGCGGGCGGCAAGAACTTCCTGGACGCGCTGAACCCCGACAGCCTGAAGGTGGTGACGGCCTACGTCGAGCCGTCACTGGCCGCCGCGAAGCCAGACCAGAAATTCCAGTTTGAGCGCCACGGCTACTTTGTGGCGGACCGGGCGGACCACGGGGTAGACGGGAAAGTGGTGTTCAACCGGGTGACGGGGTTGAAGGATAGCTGGGGCAAATAGTCCTAACGTAATCCAACTCAACCACTTTGAAAAACAGGAGACTCGACTCTTGGCGACCGAAAGCCCTCTATCAGACGAGATGCCAAATGGCCAACGACGAGTAATCGTTGCCGTTTTGGCGGTAGGACTACTATGCGCCATTCTTTATTGGCTGAATATCCAGATAACTGTGATTGCCAGCGACGAGACCGTTCCCAGAGAATGGCGCCAACACGCCGAAATCATTAAATCAGTCCTTGAAAATCTAATTGCAGGCGCTATCGCAGCCATTCTCTTGGCACTCACCTTTAAGTGGATAATTGCATTCGTTGACCCGAAAGATCGCGTTATCGAGATATCACCCAACAACATCACAAGCAGGTTGCTCCATAACGCCCTTCGAACAAGAAGCTACGTTTTTATGGGAAATACGGCCACATTCGTTTCCGCCGCCGTCCTTCCCGTGCTATCTGATTCCATTCGCGTCTCCGGGATCCCTAGATCAGTAAAACTCATTCTGATTGATCCTTTAGACGAAAGCGCAATCAAACGCTACTCTGAGTTCAAGTTCAGAGCGATGCAAACAGCATCAAAAGTAGGAGATCAACATCTAGCTCGATGGGTCCCTCCCATCACCACTCCCAGAGGAGAGTCCTCAGATGAAATCTCGGCGAAAGCATTGGCAGCCATCTACCTATGCGCATTTTCAAGTCTGCAGTCAGGGATGGAGGTCTCGATATTTTTGCGAAGGTCATTCACTCCGTTTCGGGCGGACATGACAAACACCGAAGTTGTACTAACACAGGAGTCTGCGAACGAATCTGCAGTCGCCTTCCCCGCGCAGGGCCATTTCTATGGTTGGTATCACAAGGAGGCCGAGGCACAATGCATGCAAGCCACCGAGATTGATGTCGCTGGCGAGCGAAATCAACTGAGCCACTTGGGGTTGGCACACCCATCCTCGCCCAGAGAAGAAATCAAGAAATCACTGATTGCTCTCGTGGGTCACTTCAGTCATCTCAAAAAGCTGGCAGAAAATCAAACTGTCATCGATAACGCAGCCGAAAAAATATCTAGACCAAGTCATGCCTACCAAGCATAGACTCCAAAAAAACCCAGAGAATCTCTTCAAGGAGATTCTGGATCCGGAAGGCTCAGCACGCGAGATAACCCATGCCCTTCTAATAAAGATTTTGGATGGGACATATCACAACGACCAAGTTGCGCCTCTTCTCCAACATCATCCACTAGGTTTTTTTTGTATTCGCTGGAATCTCGACCTATCCAGATCAGTTCGTATACACATTTGGAACCGAAGCTTCAACTGGACTCAAGAACCCAATTGGCCAATCCACGATCACTCATTTTCCTTCAAGAGTGTCGTTCTATGCGGGCAAATCCAGAACAAGACCTATGCGATTGACAGAGAAAACACTGGACTGCGCAATTGGACAATCTACGAGGTCTCGTATAACGATCAATGCTCCACTATGAGCCCCAAATCAAACTCAATAGTATTGAGAACATTGACATCAAGCCACCAACACGCGAGTTCAAGTTATGAGTTACCTGCTGGCGTCTTTCACCGTAGCACACTGCGATCCAGATATGCAATCACAGTGCTTGCAACCACAACGGAAGCATCCGTAAATAAAACACCGCGTGTCATTGGAACAAGGAGCGACACCACATTAACTTTTGATCGTCGATCAAACAACGACGATGCGACCGAGAAGATTCTTGAGGATGCGATCGCTTGGCTAGAGCGTTAACACGCGCAAATTAGGGGCTAGTTGGGACTCTGATTGAAAATGCCTACGGCAGGCATCGGGGGGCTTGTCTTTTGCGTTCACTCACCTTTCAGGCAAAAGATAAAACCTGACCTCGATCTTCGTACGCTCCTGACCTCATGACTCCGTATGTGAAAGCCACAACCGCTATCACTTGGGTGAGACTGACCAGGATCAACGGGGTCAGGTCTTGCCTTTTGCCTGTGAAAGTCAAGACGAAGATGAAAATTGGGGTTAAATGTTGCCTCTCGCCTTAAGGACGAACACTAGGACCTCGTATTGACTGCCGAGTTTGAGTCCCAAAGAGGCCCAAGATGAACCTCTCATCGCAAACGGTTTTCCGCTGGTATTTGTGCGTTTACTTGCTTGGCATTTCAACAAGTACCTTTGTAGAGATCAGCCGCAATGGATTTGAGCTTGTCACACTGATTAGGCCAACCCTGCTTCTGGTCGTTGGTCTGATCGTCCCAGTTCTGTTTTTCTACAAGGTGCTACATCGACAGCCGTTGTCGCTTTGGTCATTCAGCTACTACCCGGAGCGGGATGAGGGATCAAGAACCGTCTACCTAGTGTGCTCTGGACTGGTGGGCTTGTACTTTGCCTCCTACGCGTTGTTTCATTCGTAGGCAACTGAGAGGGGACATCTGAAGTCCCAGGTCAGGAGCATTGGGGTCGTGCCTTTTGCCTATAGCCGAGCAGCGAACTTCCCGCCCCCACTCGCCCTAATCACCAACCGCTGCGTCGCCCGCGTGGCCCCCACATAGAACAGCCGCGCTTCCTCGCGCTCGTCTTCGCCCTCGGCGGGCATGCGCCCGGCGCCGACCAGCGCCACCACCGGGAACTCCAGCCCTTTGCTGACGTGCAGCGTCATCACCTGGATGCTGTCGTGCGCGGGGTTAAAAACGCTGAATGAGCTTCGGTGCAACTGGCATGGCAGCTTGCGTTTCGGCAGAAATGCCGCGCACATGCCCAATTCGCTGTAAGAAGGCATTGAGTACAGGCTTTGCCTTTCACCCCCCCATCTTGACAATTAGTCGTCTAAGTGCTATAATACCGCTTGAGTCTACTTAGGGTAATGGGTGTGGCGGCAGGTTCGACTCCTGCAATTCTTGCATCACCAGTCCTTTTCTTCTTTTTGGTTCTCTTCTTGGGCTATCTCAAGCTCAAGTTTTCAACTAGTGAACAGGCATATAAAAATGCCGGAAAGGAAAAAGGTGGCTATATGGTTATTAAAGAGCAATTGAGGTTTATGTCAGGTAGTTTGTTTGATACTTTGCATGGACTGGGACTTGCCGGAATGGTGGCTTCAGCAATACCCTAAGTAGACTTAAGAAGCGCCGAACGGCGCTTTTTTATTACCTCGCTCATAGTCAGTCGGCCTCGGGGTCACGGCACGGCATCGGGCGGCATCAGGGTCAGGTCTTGCCTTTTGCCTGTAGGCGCGCAGCAAACCGCTCGTCCCAATCACCAACCGCTGCGTCGCCCGCGTGGCCCCCACATAGAACAGCCGCGCTTCCTCGCGCTCGTCTTCGCCCTCGGCGGGCATGCGCCCGGCGCCCACCAGCGCCACCACCGGGAACTCCAGCCCTTTGCTGACGTGCAGCGTCATCACCTTGATGCTGTCGTGCGTGGGGTCGAACACGCTGGACGAGTTGCGGCGCAGCTGGTGCGGCAGCTTGCGTTTGCGCATGAATTCGGCGCATAGATCACTTTAATGCCGAGAGTCATAATAACGGTGTCTGCACTTGTCCTTAGAATTCAACCATCAAGATGTAACTGTACATTGGTTGCGCCTCTCAAACGGCAAGGCTGTTTTTTGTTGGAGAATTTGGATGCCTTCCGCGGGAATACTCATGCGAAGTATTTTATCAGGACTCACAGCGAGGTCACCCACCCTTACGATCTGAATCCACCAACGGGTTCCAAGATTCGACAAAACTTGTGCTTGAATTTTTCCCCACTTTCGTTCAGCAGCGCAACCCTTTCTCCAATCCAACTCATCAAGATCCGCCACAGCAGTAGCGATCAATTCACAAGTCTCGCTTGGCACCCGCAAGTCCAATACCTCCCGACTCCTAAAGCCAGTCAACTCCATAACCCTCCTAGGAAATAGACCTGCATCGCCATTAAACATTGGAATTACCCATAACAAAATAGCAAAGAGAATAGACAAAAACAACAGAACTCCTCGAACAAGCAAATGCTCGGAAAGCAATGCAAAAAGCAAGATCAAGCCAAGCCAGGCTAGGAGCCAGACTCCAGCAGCAGACCGTGACACCCCAGACAGGGGAATTAGAAGATCATGAAGGATCAACAAGGGAAGGGACCCAAGCATCACCAGTTGCACCAGTGCAACGGCAAATGACCAAGACCACTTCACGCGCCCCCAGCCTGCATGAAGGGAAATAGATGATCCCAATAGAAGGAATGTAAGTGCCGGCATCAGTACAGTATGGACTCCTGGGCTACATTGATTTTTGAGGCCCCAACTGACATACGAAAAGAAGATCCCAGCACTAAGCAGCTGAATGCCAAACACAAAATTGTTTCCTGCAATGGCGAAATTAGACCAACGCCGCCAAGAGACCAGCCTTAGCGAGTCAATGGAAAAATACATCGCATGTGGAGCGGCAAGTGCGGCGAATAGAACGATGATGTAGGCAATAGCTACAGCGGCAATCGCCACCCCTGCTCCCAAGACGGAAACGATATCAGCTGGCACGTATTCGACGCTATGAAAATATGCATACATAAGTGCGGCACCGATACACGTGCCTAATACTCCCAGGCCAACCCAAGGGCGCTCCCGTAGGAATTCAGCTAATTTCCCAATATTATTCAGCAGGCCCTGAAATGTCAGAGCCTCAAGGTCTTTGACTTGGTTTCCATTCATTGTTGAGCCTTCTAGAAGGGCCTTATTGCCTTGTTCTGTGGTCATAGGTTCCTGTTTCCTCTGCAGCCAGAAATTTTCTAAGCGTCACGGTGAGCCTAAATTCCCCTGTTGAAATTTCAGGTTGAAACCTTGCTTGAAACACGCAAGCCGAACGCCCCAAGGCCACTCGCCCCAATCACCAGCCGCTGCGTCGCCCGCGTGGCCCCCACATAGAACAGCCGCGCTTCCTCGCGCTCGTCTTCGCCCTCGGCGGGCATGCGCCCGGCGCCGACCAGCGCCACCACCGGGAACTCCAGCCCTTTGCTGACGTGCAGCGTCATCACTTTTATGCTGTCGTGCGCGGGGTCGTACACGCTAGATGAACTCTTTCGAAGCTGGTGCGGCAGCTTGCGTTTGCGCAGGAATTCGGCGCACATGTCCATTTCGCTGTGGTGGCGGCAGAGGATGACCACAAGGTCTCGATCAGCAAAACCGTCATCCCCCCAAAGGTCCTGTACACCATTGCTGCTCGCACGGTATGCCGTCTTTGTCACCATCGGTTTCCATGTCGGGACAGTGCTCCAGGAAGAGCTTGGCCTCACTACATGACGTCATCTGCGAACAATGCTTGCGACCGTCGCATCGGAAGCCGGGCGGCCTGGGCGCCGGAACAGCCGCCTCCGCCTGCTGGCTCTGGATACGAGGTGCGGCCAACAACGCTGCTTTCCGTTCTTCGTAGCGGGTGTAGCTGTGCCAGGCCAGCCCTCCCACCAACACGATGGCCACAACGATGGTCCCGATGGCGCCCATTGGAGTGCCTTCGTCGTGTTCAACATGCCGGAGCCTGTCACGAGATCGACGAGTGGCCGAGGAAGCGGAAGCACCGGGCCGGCGCACTCGAATCGCACGTTTGCGCCCCTCTTTGTCCAGTTCCACCTCAAACGTGAGCGCCTCGCCCACAACAGGCAGGTGACCGTCGCGCGGAAAGGCGGTGGCGTGTACAAAGAGTTCTTGCTCGCCATGGTCAGCCACCACGAAGCCGAAGCCCCGGTCGGCGTTCCATTTGACGAGCTTGCCGTTGAAGCGGGGGTTGCTGAGGTTCATGTCGGGAACAAAGGTGTTTGCATATGGCCGGACCGACCATCAGGCTCCAATGCGGCTGGCAAACCGCCCGCTGCCGCTAAGACCAAAGACGAGCCGGTGCGTGGCGCGCGTAGCCCCCACGCAGAACAGCCGCGCCTCTTCTCGCGCGTCTTCGCCCTCGGCGGGCATGGGCCCGTCGCCGACCAGCGCCACCGGACACTCAGCCCTTTGCTGACGTGCAGGGTCATCACCTTGATGCTGTTCTGGCCGAGGTTTTTGCGGCAGGCGACAGGTCACCCCTGGTTTGAAAGCGGCGGCGCCGGGGCGCGGACGGGCGGCGCAGGAGGTTTGAGCCCGCCACCTGGCAACGATGGCTCATTCGCCACATCTGCAAACGGCATGTCGGGAAACGCCAGCTTGCCGCGAATGCTGTAGACACTGTCGGTGACAGCTTCTTGCAGCCGCCTGCCCCACTGGACGCTCGCAGCCGTCACCCCGGAAGGCAGGGCCTCAGGAATGCTCTGAGCTTTGTCAACAGGCGTCGTGGCCAAAGGCCGCAGGTAGGCCACGACAACGGCGAACGAGCCCATGGTCCCGTACTGGGTGGCCGACACCACGAACATGCTTGGCGGAAGGCGCCACCCCAGCTTGAACATCAATTCCCGAACATCGTCGGGCAGATCCGATGGAGAGGGGCGTGGTTGAGGTGCCATCACCCGCAAGCAGCGAAATGACCGGGCGGCCACACCGGGCTTGTCACCCTCGGCGTACATGCCCGATGCCCCGTCGCACGCGATGTTGGAGAACATCAGGCCTGAGAACCGGCCTATGCCAGAGGCGCTTGCCCGGACCATCACAATGGCGTCCAGCATCTGGTCAGCGCCACGGCGCACCATGACTTTGTACTCCGCAGACTGCTGGTGCGTGTGCCCTTCACCCGAAATCGAGTTGCCTTTGTCTTCGACCGACTGAACCTGCCACCCTTCGCCGGGCAGTTTCACATCCACCCGGCCGACGGAGACTTCCTGAGCTGCCCAGGCTTGGGCGCCCAAGCCCACCAGGATCCACCCGGCCAGCACATTCCTAGACGTTGATTTCTTCAAAAGCTTTCCCCTTGTATTGACGCTGGGTCGATTGATGGTTGATTGATCGTGGTGTTCTCGTTGTCCAGCCGCCCGGCCAGGCACTTTTCGTGGCCGGTCGCGCGCGAAAGGCAAACGCCCAGCGCACGCGCCTGTGTGGCCATCCGACATGTGTCTTTTTGTTTCCCGCGCGGATGATGCATCAAGTGAAGGCTGGCGCAGCCACTCCCGCTGTCAACGTTGCCCATCTATACGCACGCGCCCATCGCAGCCATCTGCGGCATCGGCCGGATGCAGCCGTTTGACCCGACGTTCGCAGCTTCTCTGGTGCCAAAGCGGAGCTTGAGCAGTTGCTTTCCCCCAAATGGGGGATGTGATTTCACCGATACTCCCGGCTGTAGCAGACCACCCAGACAAGGATCGACATGGACCTCGGCGCTTTCTTTCAGCAGTACTGGTCGCTCTTGGCCTTGGCGGCCTGGTTTGGCTACAAGTGGTGGAGCGCCCGCCAGGTGGTGGCCCTGCTGCCGGCGCTGCGCCAGCAGGGCGCCACGCTGGTGGACGTGCGCTCGGTCGCTGAATTTGCCGGTGGCAACGCGCCGGGCACGGTGAACATTCCGCTGACGGAACTGGGCCGCCGCCTGAACGAGATACCGAAGAACGTGCCGGTGGTGGTGTGCTGCGCCAGCGGCACGCGCAGTGGCATGGCGCGCATGCTGCTCAAGAAGAACGGCTACGCGAAGGTGTTCAACGTGGGCAAGTGGAGCAACCTGCTGGGGTGAGCACATGGCCCGCCGACCGCACCACCACGTGTACGTGGTCGAGCTGCACCCGGATGTGCTGCTAGAGCCAGCCTTTCGGCGCTGCAACCCGGGCTATGTGGCGGGCAAGCCCTGCGTGTACGTGGGCATGACGGGGCTGGACCCGGACGTGCGTTTTGACAAGCACAAGGCGGGCATACAGGCCAACCGTTTCGTGCAGCGCTACGGCCAGCGCCTGCTGCCCGACCTGTACGAAGGCTTCAACCCGATGCGCTACGCGGACGCGGTGGAACGGGAGATCGAGATCGGCATCGACCTGCGCTCTGCCGGGTTCGGGGTGTGGCAGGCGTGAACAGGCTGCCTGCTGCGCTCAGTGCCGCTCGGGCACCTGGTCGGCCGCGTCGCCCCAGGTGCGGTTGATGCGGCGGCCGCGCTTGACGGCCGGGCGTTCGCCGATGGCCTTGGCCCAGCGCTGCACGTGCGGGTATTCGTGCACCGACAGGAACTCACCCGCGTTGTAGAGCTTGCCTTCGACCATCCAGCCGTACCAGGGGTAGATGGCGATGTCGGCGATGGTGTAGTCGTCACCGGCCATGTAGGTGCGGGTGGCCAGGTGGCGGTTGAGCACGTCGAGCTGGCGCTTGGTCTCCATCGCGTAGCGGTTGATGGGGTATTCGAACTTCTCGGGCGCATAGGCGTAGAAGTGGCCGAAGCCGCCGCCGAGGAACGGCGCGGAACCCATCTGCCAGAACAGCCAGTTGAAGGTTTCGGTGCGGGCGGCGTGCTCCTTGGGCAGCAAGGCGCCGAACTTTTCGGCCAGGTACAGCAGGATGGAACCGGACTCGAACACGCGGGTGGGCGGCTCGGTGCTGCGGTCCAGCAGGGCCGGGATTTTGGAGTTGGGGTTGACGTCGACGAAGCCGCTGGAGAACTGGTCGCCTTCGTTGATCTTGATGAGCCAGGCGTCGTATTGGGCGCCAGCGTGGCCCAGCTCGATCAGCTCTTCGAGCATCACTGTCACCTTCACGCCGTTGGGCGTGCCCAGGGAATACAGCTGCAGCGGGTGCTGGCCAACGGGCAAGTCTTTGTCGTGCGTGGGGCCGGCGATGGGCCGGTTGATGCTGGCGAACTGGCCGCCGTTGGCTTTGTCCCAGGTCCAGACGGCGGGCGGTGTGTAGGGGGCGGTGGCGGGGGGAGTGTGGTCGTCGCTCATGGTCGCATGGTAGGCCAGCGGCCATGCCCCGGCTGTCGCGGGGAGATCAGCGCAGCGCAGCGGTGCAGTGGATCCGAGCAGGGGGTCAGTGCCGCACGACCTTGCGCAGCGCGCCGGCCAGTTCGGATGCTTCGAACTTGGCGACGTAGGCATCGGCCCCGACGGACTGCACGTGGGCTTCGTTGGTGGTACCCGTCAGCGACGAGTGGATGACGACCGGGATGGACTTGAAGCGCGGGTCCTGCTTGATGTTGCGCGTGAGGGTGAAGCCGTCCATGACGGGCATTTCCAGATCGGTCAGCACCAGGGCGACCTTGTCCTGTGCGGTCTTGCCTTCGGCCTGGGCCTCGGTTTCGATGGTCTGCAGGCGTTCCCAGGCTTCCTGGCCGGTCTTGGTCATGACGTAGCCCACGCCCATGGCTGCCAGGCCCTGCTCGATCATCATGCGAGCGACGGGCGAGTCGTCCGCCGCGAGGATGATGGAGCCGGCCGGCAGGCGGATAGCGTCGCCCACGTCTTCGGCGGTGATGTCGTCGCGCGCGGGCGGCATGACGTTGCGCAGGATCTGCTCCACGTCGAGCACCTGCACCAGGCGCGAGGTGTCGGCGTCGCCGTCGATCTTGGCGATGCTGGTCACCAGGTCACCGCCGTTGCCTTCGGCGGCGAGCACGCGGCTCCAGTCCAGGCGCACGATTTCGTCCACCTCTTCCACCGCGAAGGCCTGGGTGGTGCGGGCGTACTCGGTCACCATCAGGATGGTGTGCCCGCGTGTGGGCGTGCAGCCCACCACGGCTGGCAGGTCGATGACGGGGATGATCTGCCCGCGGATGTTGGCCACGCCCAGCACGTGCGGCGGCGCGTTGAACATGGCGGTGATGGTGGGCATCACCATGATCTCGCGCACCTTGAAGACGTTGATGCCGAACAGCTCGCGGCGCTCGCTGTAAGGCGCCTGCCCCAGGCGGAACAGCATCAGCTCGAACTGGTTGTTGCTGGTGAGCTGGGTGCGTTCGGTGACGTCGTGCAGCGATGTGCTCATGGCGGGAGGCTCCGGTGTGTGGCTCAGAGGAGGTTAAGAGCCAACACCGGGCACCAAGGCGCACATGAACACCCCGAACACCCCCCAGTTCCGGGGACCGGGCCTCGGCCCGGGCTTGGCGGCTTCCCCGTCGGATGCCCGTCGCGGCCAGGGTCCAGTCCATCGCGCGCCCGCCGCACTGGCGCTTTGTGCGGCACACAGCACAACACAGCGCGGTCGGTGGGGAACTGGGCCAGATAGCCGCTGATCTCCCTGCGCAGGCGGCACCCGACAGCACCACACACACGGGTAAACCCGGGTGCAACACAGAGGCCATTACCCAGAAATCCGCAGCGGCCTTGGATAACATCGCCCGCTTGCGAACGACCGTTCGATTTTTCAACCCTTCAACCAAGAATCCCATGACCGATTCGCCTGTACGCCCCTGGCTCCCGACGTACCAGCAGGTGGGCATTGCCCAGGCCCTGGAGCCGCTGCCCCACCGCAACCTGGCCGAACTGGCCCACGAGTGCTGCCAGAAATGGCAGGCAGAAAGCCAGGTCAAGGCGGCCTTCAGCTGCGTGGTGCCCAACGGCATGAACGGGCGCCTGAGTTTTGCGCAGGTCGACGAACTCTCGGACGCTTTTGCCGGCTACCTGCGCGCGGTGGCGGGCCTGAAGGCGGGCGACCGGGTGGCGGTGCAGCTGCCCAACAGCCTGGGTTATCCGGTGGCGGCCCTCGGGGTGTTCAAGGCCGGCTGCGTGCTGGTGAACACCAACCCGCTCTACACCGAAACGGAAATGATCCACCAGTTCAACAACGCCGGCGCCCGCGTGCTGGTGATGGTGGACATGTTCGCCGACAAGCTGCCGGCGGTGCTGGCCAAGACGGGCATCGAGAAGGTGGTGCTGGCGGCGGTGTCGGAGTTTTTCCCGACCATCCCGGGGGCCATCGTGCGCGGTGTGCAGCGCTACTGGAACCGCGTGCTGCCGCCGGTGACGGCGCCGCACATCCGCCTGAAAGACGCGCTGGCCCAGGGCCGCGCCACCCTGGCTCAGACACCCGCCAAGACCTACTGGGAAGGCGTGGGCCGCCACGACCTGGCGCTGCTGCAGTACACCGGCGGCACCACGGGCGTGAGCAAGGGCGCGATGCTGACGCACGACAACCTGATCAACAACATCCAGCAGACCCGTGCCATGGGCCAGAGCCACATGGCCCTGGGCCAGGAATGCGTGCTGACCGCCCTGCCGCTGTACCACATCTTCGCCTTCACGGCCAACCTGCTGGGCTTCCTGGCCATCGGCGGGCACAACGTGCTGATCCCGAACCCGCGGCCGGTGCAGAACCTGCAGCGCGCGATGGAGAACTACCCCATCACATGGATGACCGGGGTGAATACGCTCTTCAATGGCCTGCTCAATGAAGAGTGGTTCGTGGCCTTTCCGCCCAAGACGCTCAAGGCGTCCATTTCGGGCGGGACCTCGCTGCACACCGCGGTGGCGCAGCGCTGGCGCGAGATGACCAAAACGCCGATCGCCGAAGGCTACGGCCTGACAGAGACCTCGCCGGTGGTGAGCTTCAACCCGCTGACCGGCACGCCGCGCGACGGCAGCATCGGCATTCCGGCACCGGGCACCGACGTGCGCCTGGTGGACGAGAAGGGCCAGGACGTGGCCGCCGGTGCGCCGGGTGAAATCTGGGTGCGCGGCCCGCAGGTGATGCGGGGTTACTGGAACGCCGAAGAAGAAACCGCCAAGGTGATGCAGGACCGCTGGTTCGCCACCGGCGACGTGGCGGTGATGGACGAAGGCGGTTTCATGCGCATCGTCGACCGCAAGAAGGACATGATCCTAGTCTCGGGCTTCAACGTGTACCCCAACGAGGTGGAGGACGTGATCGCCGACATGGACCACGTGCTGGAAGTGGCGGTGATCGGCGTGCCCGACAGCAAGACCGGCGAGGCGGTGCGCGCCTACGTGGTGCAGAACCCGGACCACGCCAAGGAAGTGATGCCGGCCGACGTGATCGCCCACTGCAAGCAGCACCTGGCCGCCTACAAGGTGCCCAAGCTGGTGGTGGTGCGCGACGAACTGCCCAAGAGCCCGATCGGCAAGGTGCTGCGCAAGGACCTGCGCAAGGCTGTGGCCGAAGAAATGAACCGCGGCTGAGCCCCATCCGTCGAACCCAACAGAGAGACTTCAAATGATTTCTGAAACCGAAACCAAGCTGCTGGGCATCATGATGATCGTCATCATGCTCGGCATGGGCGCGTCATTGACCGTGAAGGATTTCCTGATTGCCCTGCGAAAACCCGCGGGCATCGGCATCGGTATCGTCACCACGTACCTGCTGACGCCCATCGTGGGATTCACCATTGCCCACCTGGTGCTGTTGCCCCACGCAAGCCCCGAAGACACCAAGTGGTACGCCTATGCCGTGAGCCTGATCCTCATGGCCTGCCTGCCTGGCGGGACCACCAGCAACATCTTCAACTACTTCAGCAAGGGCGTGCTGTCGCTGTCGCTGCTGATGACCATCGTGTCCACCTTGTTGGCGGTGGTGCTGGTGCCACTGGCACTGGGCGTGTTCAGCAGTGGCATCGACGGCGACTGGAAGATTCCCCCCGAGAACGTGGCGCAGGTGCTGTTCGTGCTGTTGGTGCCCACCGCCATCGGCATGGTGCTGCGAAAGGTCAACCCCAATCTGGGTGCCACGCTGGAGCTGGTGGGTGGCGTGCTGGGCGTGGTCGTCATCCTGTTTCTCGTTGTGTCGTGGGTGCCGCGCAACTGGCCGCTGCTGCTGACCACGCCTTGGCCGGTGTACTTTGGTGCGATTGGTCTGGGGGTGTTTGGCTTTGCGATCGGCTACGCATTCGCCCGCCTCGTGCGCCAAGACCCGAGACGCTCCCGCACCATCGCACTCGAAACCGGTATTCAGAACGGCCCGCTGGGCGTGCTGATTGTCACCCTGACCTTCAGTGGCGAACAGCAGCAACAGGTGTTGTTGATACCGGTGCTGTACTCGCTGTTCATTGTCATCACCGCCAGCATCGCCACGGTGTTCTTCCGCCGCAAGAGCGAGGCCGAAGCCGTGGCCCGCGACCGCGCCAAGGACGGTTCGGTGCTGGCCAGCTGACGACTCAGCATCGGCCCCGGGGCTATGGCAGAGCGCCGGCCTCAGGCTGGCGCCTGCCAGGCACGCAGCGCGCGCAACAGCGGCGCCTTCTTGGCCTGGTGGCCCGCCATGCGCCGCAGGATGTCGTCGAGCGTGCGGATGGTGTCGGCGATGTAGGGCCCCTTGTTGAGCATGACGCATTCGGCGCGCACTCCCAGGCCGGCATCTGAGATCTCGGCGCGCGAAGGCACACCGGTCTTGGCCTGGCTCTCCAGCACCTGGGTGGCCCAGATCACGGGCATGTGCGCGGCCTCGGAGCACCAGAGGATTTCTTCCTGCACCTCGGCCATGCGTTCGTAGCCGCATTCCACCGCCAGGTCGCCGCGCGCGATCATCACGCCGGCGGCGGGCCCGGCCATGGCCGCGAGCATCAGTTCGGGCAGGTTTTCGAACCCGCGCAGGGTCTCGATCTTGAGCACCACACCGACCTGCTCCCCTTTGAGCACCTTCAGCACCCCCAGCAGTTGCTTCACGTCATCGGGCTGCTGCACGAAGGACAGGCCCACCAGATCGGCGACGCGGGCCACGGTCTGCAGGTCCTGCAGGTCCTGGTCGGTAAGGGCGGGCAGGTCCAGTTCGCTGTCGGGGAAGTTGATGCCCTTGTCGGCCATGAGCTTTTCGCCACCGTCGCGGGCCTGCACGATCTCGAGCTCCAGCTGACGCGGCGAGGCCTTGCGCACCACCGCACCGATGCGGCCGTCGTCGATCCACACCCGTTCGCCGGCACGCACCTGGGCGATGACCTGCGGCAGGGTGCAGGCGATGCGCAGGTGGTGCGGGTCCAGCGGCAAGGCGAGGTCCAGCGGCTCGGCGGCGAGTGTGAGCCGATCACCCCGGTGCAGACGGATGACCGCGGGCAGCGGCGCGATGCCGCCCGGGTAGGCGGTGTGCACGCGGCGGCCGTGTGTCCCTTTGATGGACAGCGGCGTTTCGGGCGTGAGGTAACAGGTCTCCATGCCCTCGGCGATGGCGCCTTCGGCACCGGCTTGCACTACCAGCAGGCGGCGCTTCTTGTTGCGCGCGTCGTTCAGGTGGATTTGCTGCCCCACGCGCAAGCGGGCGAGCCAGGCCGCGTCCATCTCGACGAACGGTTCGACCCCGGTCGCCGGGGCGCCCGGAGGCACCAGACGCAGGCGCCAGGGCTGAACGGCAAACCCGAGTTCGTCGCGCACCGGCCGAAGCTTGAGCACGGAAGGACCGGACGGCAATGCCCCGGTGCGGATCTTGGGGCCGCCCAGGTCCATGAGGATCTTCACGTCGCGCTGTGCCGCCTTGGCCGCACGGCGGACCCGCTTGGCCATGGCCTTCCAGTCGGCGGCGGTATCGTGGGCGCAGTTGATGCGCGCCACGTCCATGCCCGCGTCGACCAGGCCGCGCACCAGGGCGTGATCAGCGGCGGCTTCGCTGGGCAGGGTGACCATGATGCGCACGTTGCGGTCGCGAGCCACCGGCCCGAGCAGCGACAGGGTGTGCTGCCCCAGCAGCGCCGGGCCTGAGACGCTGCCCACAGGCTCTTCGGGCGAGCGGTCCTGCCAGGGCTGACCGGTCAGCCGGTGCAGGATGCCCAGGACCTTGTCCACATTGGCCAGCACGTGGGATTCGGCGCGCCCCAGCGACGACAGCCCCAGCCAGGCCAGCCTGTGCTGCAGCTCCCGCTGGTCGGTTGCGCGCAGGGCCAGAAAATGCACCAGATTGCGGGCACTTGCCCGTTGATGGGGCGCCACACGGGCGATCGCCTCGGCGTAGCGCTGTTCGCTGTGCAGCATGGCGGTGCGCAGGGACCAGAGCCGACCGATCAGGTCCAGGCAGACGCTGCGGTCCCAGGGCGGGGAGTCGGCCGCAACAGCGGGATCGGGGCGGTTGGTGTGCTTCTTGGACATGGCCTGTTTTAAGACAGGCAGGTTTCAAGCGTGTGTCAGCGCGCCGCTGACGGTGGCACCGTTCAGTGCGTGGCGCCGCCGCTGGGCACGGCAGGGGCCACCGCGGGGGCCGTGAGCGCGCTGCGCACGATCACGCGCAGGCCGCTGACCACCTCGTCCAGCAGCATGTGGGGCGTGCCCTGCTCGGGCAGCCAGGGCACGTGCACAAAGCCGCCGCGCGTGTGGCGCAGGCCGGGGTGGATGGCGATGCGGTGCATCAGCCCGTAAAACACATGGTTGCAGACGAAGGTGCCGGCGGTCTGCGACACCTCGGCGCGCAGGCCTTCGCGCTGCAGCGCGGCCAGCAGCGCCTTGATGGGCAGCGAGCTGAAGTAGGCGGCCGGTGCGCCGGGCGCCACGGGCGCATCGATGGGGCGCGCGCCGGCGTTGTCGGCGATGGGCGCGTCGTCGACGTTGATGGCCACGCGTTCGAGCGACAGGGCGCTGCGCCCGCCGGCCTGGCCGACGCAGATGACCAGCTCGGGCCGCAGCTGGTCGAGCAGGGTGTCGAGCGCGCGCAGCGAGGTGCCGAACACCGTGGGCAGCTGCGCCGCGACGATGCGGCGCCCCTGGATCTGCCGGCCGTGCAAGGTCTGCACCGCCTGCCAGCTGGGGTTGACGCTGGCGCCGTTGAACGGGTCGAAGCCGGTGAGCAGCACCCGGCCCGGGGTGTGGCGGGGTGCGGTCATGCGGCGGTGGCGGCGGGCGCGTATGCGGTGGCCTGGGCGAGCACGAAGTCCAGCGCGGCGCACACCGCGGCGGCCTGCGCCTGGTCGCATTGCTCGGGGGTGGTGCGCGGGCTGTCGGGGTAGACCTCGGTGGTGGTCGTGTGGCGGGCGCCGGTGAGGCTGGTGCACAGGCCCAGCGCGCACAGCGGGTAGTGGATGACACCGCGCGCCGCCATGGGCGAGCCGATGAGCTGGCCCTGGTCATCGGCCTCGGCAATGTGGGTGACGCGTTCGACCGCCGCGAGGATGGCCTGCTGGAAGTCGGGCTGCGGTTGCTCGGTGTCGTCCACGAGGTAGAAACCGTCGGGGATGGTGCCGGGCTCGAACGCTTCGCCGTCGCGCGCGGCTTTGGCGGGGCGGAACTCGCTCTCGTCGGTGTCGGTGGTTTCGTGCAGGTCGATGTGGGCCGCCCACCGGCCCAGCAGCGGCGCGGCCAGCGCCATGAGCGCGGCCGACTCGGGCGCCGGGCTGGGGGTGCGGAACGACCGGTTGGGGTCCACCGCGTCGAAGTTCCAGCGCTGGATGTGTTCGTAAGCCCAGGGGCTGACGCACGGCACCACCAGCAGGTTGACGCGGCCTTCGTAGGCGGCGGCGTGGCGTTCGAGAAACGCCAGCGCGCCGTGCACGCCGCTGGTTTCGTAGCCGTGCACGCCACCGGTGACCAGCACGGTGGGCAGCGTGGCCTGCCAGTGGTTGCGCAGCGCCAGCAGCGGGTAGCGATCACTTCCGTGCACCACCTCGCCATAGGGCTGCACCTCCAGGCGGCCGCGCAGCGCGTCGATGCGGGCGAGCACATCGTCGGCATACGAGCGCTGGCGCCGCTGCCGCGCGCGCCACTGCGCAATCTCGGCCGGGCCCCAGGGCTGGCCCGGCGTGCCGATGGGATAGAAGCGTTGAAGTTCGGTCATTTCAAGCGGGGGTCACAAACGGGGGTCAGATTCCAATTTCTTTGCCGCGGCCCGGCCGCTTTTGCGCGAGCCGGACACACCTGCCATTGTGGCCGCCCGCGTTCTGGCAACATCGCGACCTTTTCGACCTTTCTGCTCGCGCACCATGACCTTTGCCGAACGCCTCAAAACCCTGCCCACCGTCAACCACCTGGACGCGCTGATGCTGCTCAACGCAGCGGGCCAGACGGTGGCCACGATCGAGAACAAGCCGGGTCAGGCCGGTTCGCTGGCGGTGTACCACGCGCTGGCGCAGTTGCACGGTGGCACCATCACACCGGTGGCTGCGGCGCAGGGACTGGAGTGGTACGCCGAGCACACCGTCGACGCCCGCGCAAACCCCGGCAAGCACCCCAACATCGACCGCCTGGTGGACTGGGCCGCTGGCTCCGCCAGCTACCTGGTGCGCCCGGTGCTGGCGCTGGACTGAGCGCCCTCAGTCGCTCCAGCTGACCACCGGCCCCAGGCGCTGCTGGGCCAGGAACATGGCCTCGCGCAGGGACAACGCCACACCGCCATCGCGCCAGAGGGGGCCGGAGTGGGGGTGGTCGAAACGGATGTAGTAGCACTCCACCGCGCGGTCGTTGGCGACCTCGGGCGGGTCGGTGGCTTCGTGGGTGCCGTAGAGGGTGTGGTGCCGCAGGATGCGCACATGGCAGGTGGTCAGGCCTGCGTAGAACCACAGGCCTTGCCTGACGCAAAGCGACTCGTCAACGTCTTGCATGCGGGCTCCTGGGTGAGGGGCGCGTGGGGTGCGGAGCGTTGAGCAGCGCCCCGCCGTGCGAACCATGATAGGCAGCGCCAGCCGGCGCCACAAGCGGCGTACCCCTGAGTTGCGGGGGTGGCAGCCCACCGCCGACAAAACCATTCAAAACGACGGGCCAGGCCACAGGCGGCACACTCCCACGCCATGTCCGACACCGCCACGCCCCTGTTCGCCTTCGACAACACCTACGCCCGCGAGCTGACCGCCGCCGCCATGCCCTGGCCGCCGGCGGCCGCGCCACAGCCGCGCTGGCTGTGGTTCAACCGTGCGCTGGCCACCGAACTGGGCCTGGACGCCGACACGCTGGCCGGTGACACCGGGCTGGCCGTGTTCGCCGGCCAGGTGGTGCCCGAAGGCGCGCAACCCATTGCCCAGGCCTACGCCGGCCACCAGTTCGGCGGCTTTTCGCCGCAGCTGGGCGACGGCCGGGCGCTGCTGCTGGGCGAGGTGGTGGACCGCCACGGCCAGCGCCGCGACATCGCCTTCAAGGGCTCGGGCCGCACGCCGTTTTCGCGCGGAGGCGACGGCAAAGCGGCCATCGGCCCGGTGCTGCGCGAGGTGCTGATCGGCGAGGCCATGCAGGCGCTGGGCATCCCGACCACGCGCGCGCTGGCCGCCGTGGCCACCGGCGAACAGATCTACCGCGAACGGCCGCTGCCCGGCGCGGTACTCACCCGTGTGGCGGCCAGCCACCTGCGCGTGGGCACGCTGCAGTTTTTTGCCGCCCGGCGCGACACGCAGAACCTGCGCAGCGTGGCCGAGTACGCCGTGGCCCGGCACGACCCCGAACTGGGCGCGCGCGACGACCTTTGCCTGGCCCTGCTGGCCGCGGTGGTGCAGCGCCAGGCGCAACTGCTGGCGCGCTGGATGGGCGTGGGCTTCATCCACGGCGTGATGAACACCGACAACATGACCCTGTCGGGCGAGACCATCGACTACGGGCCCTGCGCCTTCATGGAAGCCTTCGACCCGATGGCGGTGTTCAGCTCCATCGACACACAGGGCCGCTACGCCTTTGCCAACCAGCCGGGCATCGCCCAGTGGAACCTGGCCCGCCTGGCCGAAGCGCTGCTGCCGTTGATCGACCCGAACCCGGACGAAGCGGTGCGGCTGGCCACACAAGTGCTGGACGGTTTTGAAGCGCAGTTCGACGCCCACTGGCTGGCGGTGCACCGCGCCAAGCTGGGCCTGACAGACACCGGGGCGCCCGACGCTGACCGTGCCCTGATCAACGACTACCTGCAGGGTCTGCACCGCCATGGCGTGGACTTCACGCTGGGCTGGCGGCGCCTGAGCGATGTGCTGCGCGGCCAGCCACTGGCGCTGCAACTGCTGTGGGGCGAAGGCGTGGCCGAGCTCAACACCTGGACGGCGCGCTGGCGCGAACGGCTGCAGGCCCAGGGCGAAGCCGAGGCCGCGGTGGCGCAGCGCATGGACACGGTGAACCCGCTCTACATCCCGCGCAACCACCTGGTGGAAAACGCGCTGGACGCGGCCACCGAGCAGGGCGATCTGCGCCCGTTCGAGCAGTTGCTGGCCATCATCACCCGGCCGTTTGACGAGCGCCCCGAAGACGCCCGCGCCGCCTTGCCCGGCACGCCCGAACAGACCCGCGGCTACCGCACGTTCTGCGGCACGTGATCGGCGCCTGGGGGCAGAAAGCGCGTCAGCCGCTGGTGTGCTTCGCTGCCGCGGTCGGCCGGGCGCTGGCGGCGCATGCCCAGGTAGTGGGCGCTGAACACATCGAACCAGGCGTCCAGCGCATCGGCCGCGCGCCCGTCACCGGCCTGCGCCAGGCACAGCGCGGCCACCTCGGCGGTGCAGAAGTGGTGGTCTTGCGAGGAACGGCGCAGCCGGTAGCGCGAAGCGGTTTCCGGGTGCAGGCCCAGCACCGGGAACGGGTCCAGGTAGGGACTCTTGCGGAACATCTTGCGCGCCTCGCTCCAGGTGCCGTCCAGCAGCACGAAGAGCGGGCGCTGGCCAGCCGGCGCGCCGGGAACGGGCGGCAGCACCTCGGCCACCGGGCGGCCCGGCTTGGCGTATTCGGGCGGGAACACCACACAGGGCGCCCACTGCGGATCGGCCAGCAGCGCCTGCAGGGCCGGTTCCACTTCGGTCCGCGACCACTGGAAGGCCCAGGTGTCGGGCACCACATCGGCAATCAGCCAGCCGGTGTTGCTGGGCTTGAGGGTTTCGATGTCGCCCATGAGCAGGCACACGCCCGCACGGGTGGGTACCTCGGGGCGCCAGGCGCAGATGCATTCCTGGGTGACCAGGCGGCAGCGCGGGCAGCGTTGCGCGTTGGCACCGCGGGCCACAAAGGGTTTGCTGCTGGCAGCGAGGCGGGTGGCGCGCAGGCGGGCGACGGCGTGGTCCGGGCCGGCCGGTTCGGGAACAGAAGACATGCGGGGACTGTAAGCGCTGCGCGGCGCGGGACGGCGCCACCCGTTGTGCGGCGGCCGCGAATGGCGTCACACTGAGGTCCCCGCCCGCTGTTTCTGCCCACCCATGGACATCACCGACCTCGCCTCTCTGCGCGCCCTCTACGACCCGGTGCGCGAGCGCTCCGCCAAGAAAGAACTGCCACAACTGGACCCGCATGCCCTGCGCTTCATCGCGCTGTCGCCGCTGGTGGTGCTGGCCAGCGGCAGCGTGCCCGGCGGCGGCCCGCAGGCGCTGGACGCGTCGCCCCGCGGTGGCGACCCCGGCTTTGTGAAGGTGCTGGACGCGGGCACGCTGCTGATCCCCGATGCGCCGGGCAACAACCGGCTGGACACGCTGGAGAACATCGCCAGCCACGGCACGGCGGGCGCGCCGCTGGGCCTGCTGTTCCTGCTGCCGGGCGTGGACGAAACCCTGCGGGTGAACGGCCTGGCGCACCTGAGCACCGACGCGGACCTGTGCCAGCGCTGCACCGACGCCCGGCGCGTGCCCAAGCTGGTGATCCGCCTGCGGGTGCAGGCGAGCTACCTGCACTGCGCCAAGGCGCTGATGCGCTCGGCCCTGTGGGACGCCAGCCACCAGGTGGAACGCGCGGTGCTGCCCAGCATGGGCGAGATGATGCGCGACCAGATCGGCGACCGCATGAGCGCCGACACGCCGGTGGAAACCCAGGCAGAGATGCTGGAGCGCTACCGGCAGACGCTGTGAAACCGAGGTGGTGCTGCCAGCCTTGGCAGGCTCGCATCAGAATCACGCACCCGACGGTCCCCGAACGCTCCTCCACCGCCCCATGACCGCCCCTCAATCGCCCAACCCCGTCATCGCCCAGCTGGGCCGTCGCCTGCGCCTGGCCGTCATCGGCGGCGGGCCGGGCTCTTTCATCGGCCCGCAGCACCGCCAGGCCGCGCGCACCGACGACCGTTTCGAGATCGTGGCCGGCGCGCTGTCGTCCAACCCGCAGGCCTCGGTGGCCGCGGGCGTGACCCTGGGCCTGGACCCGCAGCGCTGCTACCCCGACGCCATGGTCCTCCTGGCGGCCGAGGCGGCGCGGCCGGACGGCGCCGATGCCGTGGCCATCATGACGCCCAACCACCTGCACTTTCCGCAAGCCATGGCGGCGCTGGAGCACGGCTTTGACGTGATCTGCGACAAGCCCATGACCAACACCCTGGCCGAGGCCGAGGCGCTGCGCGAGAAGGTGCGGGCCACCGGCCGCGTGTTCTGTCTCACGCACAACTACAGCGGCTATCCGCTGGTGCGGCAAGCGCGCGCCATGGTGGCGGCCGGCGAGCTGGGCGATATCCGGCTGGTGCAGGTCGAGTACGTGCAGGGCGGCCGCGCCAAGCCCGGCCCCGGCCGCACCGCCTGGAAGAGCGACCCGGCGCGCGGCGGTGCCTCGCTGGTGCTGGGCGACATCGGCACCCACGCGCACCAGCTGCTGCGCTACATCACCGGGCTGGAAGTGGCCTCGGTGGCGGCCGACGTGGGCTGCGCGGTGCCCGGGCGCACGGCGCACGACGTGGCCGGCGCCCTGCTGCGCATGGGCAACGGCGCGCGCGGCAGCTTCTGGGTGACGCAGGCCGCGGCCGGCATGGAAAACGGCCTGCGCATCCGCGTCTGTGGCGCGCTGGGCACGCTGGAATGGGCGCAGGAACACCCGCAGCAGCTGCTGTTCAAACCGCTGGACGCGCCGGCCCAGATCCGCACGCCGCGCGGGCCGGGCACGCTGCCGCTGGCACAACGTTCGTCGCGCATCGCGGCTGGTCACCCGGAGGGCTACCACGAAGCGCTGGCCAACCTGTACGCCGACGCGGCCGAGGCCATCGCGGCGCGCCGCAGCGGACAGCCGGCGGACCCGCTGGCGCTGCACTTCCCCAACGAACACGACGGCTGGATGGGGTTGCGATTCGTCGATGCCATGCTGCGGTCGAGCCAGGCGGACGGCGCCTGGACGCGCGCCAGCTGACCATGGCCCGGCCTGGAGACGCCGCTCCTCTGCGGGGAAGGCTCGGTGGCCAGAGCATGCAAACGATGATCAAATGCGACCAACCCTTCCACCGCCCATGAACCAGCTGCCCGAAAGCCCCGCCGCCGAACGCAACAAGCAGCCCATCCTGGAGCAGCTGCAGCGCCTGCTGCCCCCCCAGGGCCGCCTGCTGGAACTGGCTTCGGGCACCGGCCAGCACGCGGCCTGGCTCGCGGCCGGCCTGCCCGGCTGGCAATGGCAGCCCACCGAAGCGAACAGCGCGGCGCTGCCCACCATCGCGGCCTGGGTGCAGCAGGCGGGCGCGCACAACGTGCGACCGCCCTGCGTGCTGGACGTGGCACAAGCCTCCTGGCCCAGCGACGACGAATCCCTGGCGCGAGATTTCGGGCAACCGTTCGACGCCGTGTTTTGCGCCAACCTGCTGCACATCGCGCCCTGGCACATCTGCCAGCTGCTCATGCACGGGGTCGATCGGCACCTGGCGCCCGATGGCCAGTTGCTGCTGTACGGCCCCTTCCTGGAAGGCGATGTGCCCACCGCGCCGAGCAACCACGAATTCGACGCCAGCCTGCGCCGGCAAAACCCGGCCTGGGGCATCCGCCAGCGCGAGGCGGTGGAACGCTGCGCACACGACGCCGGGCTGCGGCTGCGCCAGCGCATTCCCATGCCATCGAACAACCTGTTGCTGGTGTTCAAGCGGGCTTGAGAACGGCCGGTGCAGCGGCGGCCAGGGCGGGATAATCGCCCGCCATGGACGCAACGCTTTCTTCACTCTCCCTCTTTCCCCTGGGCTGGCAGCACTACCTGCTGGGCGGCCTGTTCATCGGCGCCGGCGTGGCGCTGCTCTTCGTGTGCACCGGCCTGGTTGGCGGCATGAGCTCGGTGTTCTCGTCCACCTGGTCGTACCTGTCTCGCGCGCCCTACTTCCAGCAGGCGCGTTACACCGACACGCGCGGCTGGCGCCTGATCTACGCGGCGGGCCTGATCGCCGGGGCGCTGGTGTGGTGGCTGGGCTTTTCCGACGGCACGCCGCTGCACACCGAGGTGCCCGTGTGGGCGCTGGTGGTGGGCGGCTTCTTCGTGGGTTACGGCGCGCGGCTGGGCAACGGCTGCACATCGGGCCATGGCATCTGCGGTCTGGGGTCGATGCAATGGCCCTCGCTGCTGGCGGTGCTGACCTTCATGGCCACCGCCTTCATGACCGCCAACCTCGTGGCGTTCTGGGGGCTGGCATGAGCGCACAACACAAGATCACACCCGCCACGGCGCTGGTGGTGCTTGCCAGCGGCGCCCTGTTCGGCTTTGGCCTCTCGCTCTCGACCATGGTGCAACCCGAGGTGGTGCTGAGCTTCCTGCGTTTGGCAGACTGGGGCCTCATGCTGGTGATGGGCGGCGCCGTGGTGGTGACCCTGATCGCCTACCAGCTGGCACCACGCCTGCTGGGCCGCCCGCTGCTGGGCGGCCATTTCCACCTGCACGTGAGCACCTGGAACCGCGACACGCTGCTGGGCGCGGCGCTGTTCGGCGTGGGCTGGGGCCTGTGCGGCGTGTGCCCCGGTCCGGCCATTGCCGGCCTGGGCACCGGCAACACCGACCTGCTCTGGGCGCTGGGCGGCATCGCCGCCGGCGCCCTGGCCCAGGGCCTGCGCGCCAGCCGCGGCTGAACCTTCACCTCCCCCAAGGAAACCACTCCATGCTGCAACGTCGACACCTCACCCTGGGCCTGCTGGCCGCCTCCGCCGCGCTGGCGCTGACCGCCTGTGGCCAGGCGACCGACAGCGCCAAGAAAGCCCCGATCGCACCCGACCAGGCCCTGGCCACCATCGCCGCCGAGGGCAAGGGATTCACCGTGGGAGCGAGCATGTCGGCGCGCACGGTCTATGTGCTGTTCGATCCGCAATGCCCGCACTGCGGCCACCTCTGGCAGGCGGCCGAGCCGCTGCTGGGCAAGGCGCGGTTCGTCTGGCTGCCGGTGGCCTTCATCGGCCCCAAGAGCCTGCCGCAAGGCGCGGCACTGCTGCAAGCGGCCCAGCCGCAAGAGACCATGAACGCCCACGAGCGTTCGCTGCTGGCCGGTGAAGGCGGCATTGGCGCGTCGTCGAGCATTCCGGACGACATCGAAGCCGCCATCAAGACCAACACCGAACTGCTCAACCGACTGGGCGCCGAGTCGGTGCCCTTCATCGTGGCCAAGTCGGGCAGCGGTCAGCCGGTGCTGCAGGCCGGTTCCATGGAAACCGCCGCCCTGGCCGCGCTGCTGGGTCTTCAATAAACCGGCACCGCACGATTACCATTCCACCAGGCGCCGCGTGTCGCGGTGCCACACACCACCAACGGAGAACACCATGGGCAAGGAACAGCGCAACGAAAAGATGAGCAAGAAGCCGAAGAAGGACACCTCGGCGCCCAAGGGCCCGGTGTCGTCGGACCGCCCCATGGCGCCCACGACAGCGGTGATCCCGCGCGGCAAGGACAAAGACAAGTTCAAGTGAGCCGGATGAAAGCGGTCTGGAACGGCGCCGTGGTCGCCGAGAGCGACGACACCGTGCTGGTCGAAGGCAACCACTACTTTCCCGAGAGTGCGCTCAACCGCGCCTACGTGACTTTCAGCAACCACCGCACCACCTGCCCCTGGAAGGGCGAGGCGAAGTACCTCTCGCTGCTGGTCAACGGCGAGCTCAACGCCGACGCGGCCTGGTTCTACCCGGACCCCAAACCCGAAGCGGACAACATCCGCGGACGGGTGGCGTTCTGGAAGGGCGTGAAGGTCGAGGGCTGAGGCCGGGCCGCACTCAGGCGGCCTGACGACCCAGCTTGTTCAGCCTGGCGCACCACTGCGCCACGCCTTTGTCGCCCAGCCCGTCCACCAGCCCGATCAGGGTTTCGTGCACCGGGGCAATGCCCACAAAGCCCAGGATGTTGCGCTCCAGCGATTTGACACTGTGCGCTCGGAAGTACCAGCGGTAGAGCAGCGCCGGCATGCCCATGGTCACCACGATGCGCGCCGAACGCCCGCCCAGCGCCTTCTGGCCAAACGGGTGCTGCTTGTCGCGGTGAAAGGCGAACCCAGGCCGGGCCACTTGCTCCAGAAAGCCCTTGACCACCGCCGGCATGTCGCCCAGCCAGAGCGGAAAGGCCAGCACCAGGTGGTCACACCAGGCGATGTCATCCTGAGCGGGCTTGAGCGCTGCGGGCAGTTCACCGTGCTCCCAGTCGGCCGCGCTGCGCAGCAGCGGAAAGTCCAGCGCCGCCACATCCACCCGGCGCACGGCGTGGCCCGCCGCCTGCGCGCCGTCGGCATAGGCGTCTATGAACCGGTGCAGCAGGTGCTGCGCCCCGGTGTCGGGGTGGCCGTTGACGATCAGGATGCGGCGGGCGGTGGCGGTCATGGCAGTCCTCCAAAGGGATGCCGACATGCTGCGCCGTGGACGACGCCAGCGCGTTGACCCGCGTCAACCCTTGTGAAACACCGGGTCCACCGGTACCTCCAGGGCGGTGGCCAGCTGGTTGGTCTTGCTCGCCAGCGCCACGATGGACAGCAGCTCGGCGTGCTGTTCGCGCGTCATGCCCTTGGCGGTGGCCGCTGCCGTGTGCGAATGCACGCAATAGCTGCAGCCGTTGAGGATGGACGCCGTGATGTAGACCAGCTCCTTGGTCAGCGGGTCCAGGCTCGACGGCGTCGCCATCACCCGCTTTACCTCGGCCCAGGTCTGCTCCAGCAGCGCCGGGTCGAAAGCGAGATAGCGCCACATGTTGTTGATGAAGTCGGTCTGGCGCGTGGCGCGGATGTCGTCGAACACCGCCTGGACACGCGGATCGGCTTCGGGATTCTGGGGCGGGGTGATGGTGGACATGGCGGTGGCGTGCAGCAGGGTCGGCGGAAGGTTCAGCGGGCCACTCAGCGGGGCTTGCGGGTTGCGCTGCGCTGGTCGACCTTGGGTTTGCGTTCGGGGCGGATGTGGCCGTCCTCGCGCAGCTTGCTCTTGCGCGCGGCGCGGTCGGCGTCGGCCTTGAGGCCGGCCTTGAGCCAGCGGCCGAACTGTTCGGGTGTCTCCAGCGTCACGCGGCCGATGTGCAGGCTGCGGAAGTCGGCGATCAACAGCTCGGCCGCCTTCTGGGTGTTGATGCGGCCACCGCTGGCCAGTGCGCCGCGCTGGCGGCCGATGTGTTCGAGCAGCGTGTCGTCGGGCGTCTGCGACAGCGCCTCGGGCGCGAGGCCGAATTTGTAGCGCGCCTCCATGAGCGCCGGGTAGTGCTCCTTGAGGTGGGCGATCAGTTCGTAGGCCACTTCTTCCTCGTCGTAGGCGTTCTTGCCCACCGCGCCACTGGCGGCGAGGTTGAAGCCGCTTTCGGGAACGACGATGCGCGGCCAGAGCATGCCGGGCGTGTCGTAGAGGTAGAAGTCGTCGGCCAGGGCGATGCGCGACTCGGTGCGCGTCACGCCGGCCTCGTCACCGGTCTTGGCCGCGCGCTTGCCCTTGAGCGTGTTGATCAGCGTGGACTTGCCCACGTTGGGAATGCCGCAGATCAGCACCCGCATGGGCTTGACCATGCCGCCGCGCTTGGGCGCGAGGGCGAAGCAGGCGTCGATGAGCGCGCGGGCGGGCGCGGTGTCGCTGGCGTCCAGCGCGATGGCCCGGGTGTTGGGCTGGGCGTTGTAGTGCTCCAGCCAGAGCGCGGTGCGCACCGGGTCGGCCATGTCCTGCTTGTTGAGCACCTTGAGCGTGGGCCGCCCGCTGGTGAGTTCGGCCATCAGCGGGTTGGCGCTGCTGCCGGGCAGGCGGGCGTCGAGCATCTCGATCACCACATCGATCTCTTTCACACGCTCGCCGATGGCCTTGCGCGTGAGGTGCATGTGCCCGGGAAACCACTGGATGCTCATTCGGCTGTTCTTTCTGGATGGCGCTGCTTTAGGGTCGGCGCTCTGGCGACCGGCGGTGGCTGCGTGCCACAATGAATTTTCACCCCCAACCACACGCGAGGAGACACATGGCCATCACCGTGAAGATCGATCTGGGCTACGAATTCGAAGTCAAGGCCAAGGCGGCCGAGGTGTTCGAGGTGCTGTCGGACGTGCCGACATCGGTGGGCCATTTTCCCAAAGTCGAACAGCTGGTCGACATGGGCGGCGGCGTCTACCGCTGGGAAATGGAAAAAGTGGGCACGGCGCAGGTCAACATCCAGACCGTGTACGCCAGCAAGTATGTGTCCGACAAGGCCAAGGGCACGGTGAAATGGACGCCGGTCAAGGGCGTGGGCAACGCCCAGGTCGGCGGCCACTGGAAGATCGTGGACAACAAGAAGTCCACCGGCATCACCCTGGCCATTCAGGGCGAGGTGGAGGTGCCCTTGCCTGGCCTGATGAAGATGGTGGTGGTGCCCGTGGTGCAGGGCGAGTTTGAAAAACTGGTCGAAAAGTACATCGACAACCTGATCAAGCGCTTCGGCGGCGAGGTCTGAGACCGGGCATCCGAGCGGCATGCGCTGGCGCCCCTGGCAGGACGGCCTCTTCCCCTGCGCGCTGGACATCGCGTGCGGCCTGCCGATGGTCACGCGCATGCGGCAGCGGGTGGTGCCGCTGGCCCATGGCCGCGTGCTGGAAGTGGGCATCGGCACCGGGCTGAACCTGGCGCACTACGACAAGGCGCGCGTCCAGCACATCACCGGGCTGGACCCGGGAGTGGAGTTCCAGCCCCGCGCGCGCCGGCGCATCGCAGCGGCCGGCCTGCCGGTGGACCTGCTGGGCCTGTCGGCCGAGCGCATCCCGGCCGCCGACGCGAGTTTCGACTCCGTGGTGGTCACCTACTCGCTGTGCACCATCCCCGACCCGCTGGCCGCGCTGCGCGAGATGCGCCGCGTGCTCCGGCCCGGCGGGGAGCTGCTGTTCTGCGAACACGGCCGCGCACCCGATGCGGACGTGGCGCGCTGGCAAGACCGGCTGCAACCACTGTGGGGCCCGCTGGCCGGCGGTTGCCACCTCAACCGCGACATCCCCGCCCTGCTGCAGGCCGCCGGCTTTGCCGGCCCGGACCTGCACACCGGCTACCTGCCCGGCCCCCGGCCCTGGACCTACCACTATTGGGGCCAGGCGCGGGCCGCCGGCTGACTGGCCGCGCCCAGCGTCAACCGCGCTGCAGGTACACCTTCACAAAGCTGCTCTTGAGCGCTTCGGCGCGCGGGGGCAAGGCATCGGTCTGGCCGTCCTGCGCGGCCTTGAGCAGGGCATCCAGGTTCTGGCGGATGGCCTGGATGTCGGCGTCGCCGGCCTCGGCCTCCACCGCTTTCATCTTCGCGTCCACCTGCGGGTACAGCGCCTGCAGGCGCGCGGCATCGCGGGCGTTGCCGGCGTCGAGCATCAGCTCCATGGCGTCGTGAAAGTCCACCAGCGCTACCGAGAGCAGCGACAATCCGTTGCGTTTGAACATCTGGTTGAACACCGGGCGCACGCCTTCGAGCGCCAGGTGCGCCTGCTGCAGGTCGCCGCTGCGCACCTGCTCGCCCACGCCCTGCAGCATGGCGTCCACCCGGGCCAGATCGGCCGGCAGCAGACCGTCGCCGCGCAGCACCCAGGGCTGCCACGCGCTGTAGCGTTCGCGGAAGGCGGCATAGGCCGGCAGCAGGCGGTCGTAATGGGCCACGGCCTGCTCGCGTTGCGCTTTGCCGGTGAGGAACAGCGTCTGCTTGTAATCGTGGTTCATGGCATTGAAGTCGGCCAGAAAGGCCTTGCGCGTGAAGAACACGCTGGCGTAGCTGCCGCCCACCGCCACGCCCAGCAGCAGCAGCGCGGCCAGCACCGTCCAGCGCCGGGCGGGCGTGGCTGGCGCGCCGGGCACCTCGCAGACCTGGCGCCCCAGCAGGCGGTACACCGGGCAGGCGTTGAGCAGGGCCGTGGTCAGCAGCAGGCCGGCCGCCGCGTAGGCCAGCAGCTGCCCCAGGCCACCCAACCAGAACACCGCCGCCAGCAGGGCCACGATGCCCAGCAGAAAACGAAGGAAGCGGTCCCATCCACTCAAGCGGTTCATGCGATCTCTCCAGCGACAAGGTCCAAGACACCCAGAAGATACCCCCCGGGGCTTACAACGCCAAAAGGCTAAGACCCTCACCCCGCGGTCTTCGCCGGCTGCGCACGCTTATCCCGTCTGGCACTGGACAAGCCTGTGCATAACCCAGGGTCAAGCCTGTACGGCGCACGCAAGTGCTTGCGGCCCTAGGGCCAGCAACGATCTGCCTGCGAAACAGGCACCCGGGCATCCAGGGTTGTCCACTTGTCCAGCCAAAGCTTGGACAAGCTTGTGCATAAGTTTTGGCAAGCTCTGTAAGAGCCACGCAACCCATTGATTCACAAAGATCTTCTTCAGATTGCCCAACAAACAGGCAGCCTCACCCGGGCCGGTGCAAGCCGCGCCGAGGTAGAGTGGTGGCCATGAACGATCCACAAGCGCCCGCCGGTCACCGCCTGCACCTGAGCGCGGCGGGTGTGACCCTGGCCGCCCCGGACGATGCCAGCCTGCTGCAGACCCTGCTGCGCGCCGGCCAGGCCTGGCCGGCGTCGTGCCGCAACGGCAGCTGCCGCGCCTGTATCGGCCAGCTGGCCGCGGGCACGGTCCGCTACGGGGTGGAATGGCCCGGCCTGCTGCCGGAAGAAAAGGCCAGCGGCTGCGTGCTGCCCTGCGTGGCCTACCCGACCAGCGACGTGGTGCTCACGCCGCTGGTGGATTGAGGCAAGGACAGCGCCCGCGCAGCGGCGGAGCGTAGGGGTCAGCACTTTGCCGCCGGGCCGCCCCAAAGCAAAGCAGCCCCCTCGGGGGGCAGCGACCCGCGCAGCCGCGGAGCGTGGGGGTCTCAGCGCAGGTGCTGCGCGAAGAACGCCAGCGTGCGGTCCCAGGCCAGCTGGGCTGCGGCGGCGTCGAATCGGGGCGTGGTGTCGTTGTGGAAGCCGTGCTGGGTGCCCGGGTACTGGTGGGCCGTGTAGCGCACGCCAGCGGCCTTGAGCGCGGCTTCGTACGCGGGCCAAGCGGCGTTGATGCGCTCGTCCACCGCGGCGAAGTGGATCAGCAGCGGCGCCTTGACCTTGACCGCGTCTTCGGCTGGCGGGTGGTTGCCGTAGAAGGGCACAGCGGCGGCCAGCTCGGGCAACTGCGTGGCCAGAAAGTGCGCCATGCCACCGCCGTAGCAAAAGCCCACCACGCCCATGCGGCCGCTGCTGTCGGGACGGGCCTTGAGCAGGGCAGCCGCGGCCAGAAAATCTTGCCGCGTCTTGGCCTGGTCGAGCTGGGCAAACAGGCTGCGCGCCTTGTCCTCATCGCCCGGGTAGCCGCCCAACGGGGTGAGCGCATCGGGCGCCAGCGCCAGATAACCGGCCACGGCCAGGCGCCGTGTCACGTCCTCGATGTGCGGGTTCAGACCCCGGTTTTCGTGCACCACCAGCGCGGTCGGGAGCTTGCCCGTAGCGTTGGCCGGCTGCGCCACGTAGGCCTTCATCTGGCCACTGCCATTGGGCGAGTCGTAGGCGATGCGTTCGGTGCGGATGCGCGGGTCCCCCTGCGGCACCACCTGGGCGATGGCGAAGTCCGGGCTGAGCGCGGCCAGCAGGCCGGCGGCGCTGAGGCCGCCCACCGCGAACTTTGCGGCCCGGTCCAGGAAGCCGCGGCGGTCGATGTCGCCGTGCACATAGGCGTCGAACAGGATCAGCAGTTCCTGGTCGAAGTCGGCCGCGGTCAGGCGGCGGGGGGTCGAAAGGTCCATGTTGCGCTCCTGGGGTCTGTTCACACGGTGAAAGACCCGCAGCTTAAGAGCGCTTCATGCACCGCGCGATACACGCGTAATGGGCGTGGGTATCAGGGTGTGACGGCCGGCCGTTGCACCGCGACAGGAACGGCAGCCGCCGCAGGGGCGCGCGGCTTGCCCAGGCGCGCGGGCGACACGTACTCCTGGCGGTAAATCTCGAACGGCAGGGTGTCGGCCGCCTCGATCGCCTGCTGGTCGCGCACGGACTGATCGGACATCGCCTCATAGCGCGTCTGCTGCTGCGCCGTCCAGGGCAGGCCCAGCAGGTGCTGGTGGGTCTGCAGCGACTGCTGACGCACGAAGCCCACGAACGAATCGCTGTGTTGCTCACGGATGGAGGCCAGCACGCGGGCCGAGGGCAGCGTATCGGGCGCCTGCAGCGCAGCACGGGCCTGGGCAACGGCGTCGCGGTGCGCCGTCCCGCCGTGCTGCGTGTCCAGCGCATCGGCGATGGGCGCGAGCTGGTCGAGGATCTCCAGCCCCCAGGCCTGCAGCCCCACGCGCTGGCCCCCGCGGCTGAGCATCAGGCCGGGCTCGCGCCCGCGGGCGGCCGTCAGGCGCTGGTTGTCGGCCAGTTCGTGAATCTCGTCGGGCGTGTCCGGCGGGCTGTCGCTGAGCAGGCAGTGCAGCAGGAACACGTCGAGAAAGCGCAGCGTCGCCGCGTCGATGCCGATCGGCTCGAACGGGTTGAGGTCCATCAGGCGCACCTCGATGTATTCCACCCCGCGTTCGCGCAGCGCGTGCAGCGGGCGCTCGCCCGGGAAGATCACGCGCTTGGGGCGGATGGTGCCGTAGAACTCGTTCTCGATCTGCAGCAGCGTGGTGGCCAGCTGGTTGTAATCACCACCGGGGTTGCGGATGCCCACCGCCTCGTAGGCCGGCCAGGGCCGCGTGAGCGCGTCGTGCAGCGAAGCGGCGTAGCCTTCGAGCCCGTTGTAGCTCACGTCCAGCGTGGCCTGCGCTTCGCTCTGGTACCCCAGGCGCCCCATGCGCAGGCTGGTGCCGTGCGGCATGTGCAGCGATCCGCTGCTGCCCAGCGGCTGCAGCTCGTGCTGCCGGCCTTCGACGAAGGTGGAACACAGCGCGGGCGACGCGCCGAACAGCGTGAGCAGCAGGAAGGCGTGGCGGCGGAAGTTGCGGATCAGCGCGAAATAGCCGTCGTTGTCCACACCGGGCAGCGACCAGTTGTAGTGGATGCCGCTGATGGTCTGCATGCGACGGCCGTAGCGGTGACCCAGGCCCATGCGGTAGACGCTTTTGGCGCGGCCGACGTTGGAACCGCCGTAGCGACCGAGCGGAATGGTCTCGTCGGTGGGAAGGCCGCAGGGCATGCTGGACGCCCAGAGCATCTCGTCGCCCACGGCCTTGAGGCTGCGCGCGGTGAACTGGTGCACCTCGCGCAGTTCGGCCAGGCAGCTCTCGACGCTGGCGTGCACGCCGGTGATGAGTTCGAGCTGCGACTCGGAATAGTCGGTGGTGATGTGCGGGTGGGTGAGCGCACTGCCCAGCGCCGCCGGGTGCGGCGTGAGCGCGAGCTTGCCGTCGGGCAAGGCGCGCAGGCTTTCCTTTTCCAGGCCGCGCCGCATGCCCCGCAAGCGCTCGGGCCCGAGGCTGTCCAGTCGCTGTTGCAGGGTCTTCATGGCTGTGGTCTTTCTGGAACGGGGCCGGACCTTAACACGCCACCTCAAACTGTGCCGGCGGCGCGGGCATGGGGTTCTGTGGCAGGCACGGGGCATCCCAGACCTCGCCCAAGCCCTCATCCCCCTCCTGCGGCAAGCGGTGCGGCCGCGGCGCGTGCAGCGCCAGCCAAGCCTCGATGTGGACCGGGTCGTTGGACTCGCGCAGCTGGTCGAAAGCGACCTGGGCCTCGGGGTAGGTCTTGCGCAGGTAATTGAGCCACTGCTTGAGACGCCCGGCACGGTGTCGCCGCTCCACCCGGCTGCACACCCGTTGCCAGAACAGGTTCAGCAGGGGCAGCATGTCGCTCCAGGGCACGCCCCCTGTCTGGCCGCGGATCGCCAGCCCCAGGCCGGGGTCGGTCACCAGGCCACGGCCGATCATGATCGCGTCGCAGCCGGTCACAGCCCGGCAGCGCAGGGCCTGTTCCACGGTCCAGATCTCGCCGTTGGCCACCACCCGCATCGGCCCGGGCGGCAGCACCTGCCGCACCTCGGCGATGCGTTCCCAGTAAGCCGGCGGCTTGTAGCCGTGGGCCTTGGTACGGGCGTGGATGACCAGCTCGTCTGCCCCGGCGGCGGCAATGGCCAGCGCGCAGTCTTCGGCCACGCCGTCGTCGTGGTAGCCCAGCCGCATCTTGGCCGAGACCGGCAGGTGGGCTGGCACGGCGCGGCGCACCGCGGCCACGATACGGCCGATCAGTTCCGGCTCGTCAAGCAGCACGGCGCCACCGCGGCTGGCGTTCACCGTCTTGGCCGGGCAGCCGAAGTTCAGGTCGACGCCGAACGGGCTGAGCCCGGCCAGGCGTGCAGCGTTGTCGGCCAGGCAGTCCGGGTCGGAACCCAGCAGCTGCGGCCGCACCGGCACGCCGGCCAGGGTGCGCCCGCCGTGCAGCAGTTCGGGCACCACGCGGGTGAAGGCACGCTCGGGCAGCAGGGTGTTGGTGATGCGGATGAACTCGCTCACGCAGCGGTCCACCCCGCCAGCGCGCGTGAGCACGTCGCGCAGGGTCGCGTCCAGCAGGCCTTCCATGGGCGCGAGCAACAGGGTCATGGGGTGGGTGGGGGAAGTGGGCGATCGCCAGCAGGCGCCGCAGCTTGACAGGCGGCCCATTTTATCGGCCCGCCGGCAGCCCCTGCCTTGCCCCGACCGACCCGGCTCCGGTACCATCGGCCGCCTTCTGAAGGCTTTTGAGTTCGTTGGTATCCCGTCCCGAGCACCCGCCCGGGAGGGCCAACCCCGCCGGAGTGCCCCATGCGCCTGAACCCTGCCCTGCCCTTGTTGACCGCGTTGCTGCTGGTCACGCCCCTGAGCCATGCGCAAAACGCCTCGCCAGCCGAAGCATCGCGCGCCGGCACCTTCAAGCAGGTGCAGGGCGAGGCCTGGATCGGCAGCCCCGGCACCCAGGCCACCCAGCGCCGTGCACCCCAGCCGGGCGACGGCCTGCGCGAAACCGAACGCGTGAGCACCGGCGCCAACGGTGCGGCGACCATCGTGCTCAGGGACGGCACGGCCCTGACCGTCGGCCCCAACAGCACGGTGGACCTCAGCCGCTTCCAGTTCGACTCGACGACGCAAAAGGGCAACTTCCTGCTCGACCTGCTGCAAGGCTCGGTGCGCGTGGTCACCGGCGTGCTGGCCAAGGTCAACCCCGATCTCTTCAAGGTGCAGACGCCCACCTCGGTGGTGGGTGTGCGCGGCACCGATTTCATTGTCGAAACCCAGGCCGCCCGATGAAGCAACACCTCTTGAGTCTCTTGGCGCTGAGCTCGCTGCTGACCGCTTGCGCCCCCGCCACCCGCGTGACCCTGCTGCCGCAGGCCGACGGCAGCGCCAGCGGCGTGGTCGTCAGTACGCGCGAAGGCCAGCAGGTGCTGACCCAGCCCTACCAGGTGGCCGAGGTCGCGCGCAGCGGCAGCATCGGCACCGCCACCACCAGCGCCGAACAGCTGCGCCAGAGCTACCCGCAGCTGCTGGCGCAGCGCCCGCCTGCGCCCGAAAAATTCGTGCTGGAGTTCGAACCCGGCACCTCGCAGCTGACGGCCGATTCGCAGGCCCGGCTGACCGATATCGTGGCCCGTGCCCAGGCGCGCGCCGGTGGCGAAATCGTGGTCACCGGTCACACCGACCGCCAGGGCTCGCTCGAGGCCAACGACAAGCTCTCGCTGGAGCGGGCCCGGGCGATCCGGGCGCTGCTGATCGAACGCGGCTTCAAGGCCGACCTGATCGACGCCGTGGGGCGCGGTGAACGCGAACCCGCGGTGCCGACCGACGACGAAGTGGTCGAGCCGCGCAACCGCCGCGCCGAGCTGCTGGTGCGCTGACCAGCGGCCCATGGCCCATGAACCCCGCCTGACCACCGCGCTGCGCGAACTGCTGGCGGCCCAGCGCGTGGCGGCCCTGGGCACGCTGGGCGAGGACGGCGCTCCCTTCGTGTCCATGGTGCCGTTCGCGGTCGATCCGCAGGGCCGCTCGTTGGTCATCCACATCAGCGGCCTGGCCGCCCACACGCGCAACCTGCAGCGCTCACCGCGCGCCTCTCTCATGGTCTGCCAGGCCGAAGTGGCCGGCGAGCCGGTGCACGCCCTGCCCCGCGTGACGCTGGACATCGAAGCCGCCGACGCGGCTGCGGGGGCCGACGCGCAGGCCTGCCGCGACGCCTACCTGACCCGCTTCCCCGAAGCCGAGCCCATGACCGCGCTGGGCGACTTCCGCTTCGTGCGCCTGCGCCCGCTGGGTGCGCGCCAGGTGGCAGGCTTTGGCGCGGCGCGCAGCGTGGAGGCGGCCGAGCTGCTGCAGGCGCTGGGTACCGCGCCTTGAATCAAACGCCCACCCACAGCCCGCAGCCCCCCGGCCCGCAAGCCACCCGCGTGGCGGTGCCCGACGGCCTGACCGTGCTGCACGCCGACGAGGCGCTGCTGGTGTTCGACAAACCCGCCGGCCTGCTGGCCGTGCCCGGCCGTGGCCCCGACAAGCAGGACTGCCTGAGCGCCCGCGCACAGGCAGCGTACCCGGACGCCCTGGTGGTGCACCGGCTGGACATGGCCACCTCGGGTATCGTGGTGATGGCGCGCGGCATCGAGGCGCAGCGCCACTTGAGCCAGAGCTTTGAAAAGCGCCGTACCCACAAACGCTACGAAGCCGTGGTGGCCGGTGAACTGCCCAACGCCCTGCCCGACAACGGCTGGAACAGCATCGACCTGCCGCTGATCGTGGACTGGCTGGCGCGCCCGCGCAGCATCGTCAGCCACACGATCGGCAAACCCAGCCTGACCCACTGGCGCCTGGCCGACGCGCCGCCGCCCGGCCCCAGCATGACACGGCTGGACCTGCACCCGGTCACCGGCCGTTCGCACCAGCTGCGCGTGCACCTGCAGGCCATCGGCCACCCCATCGTGGGCGACCCGTTGTACGCCAGCCCCGAACAGGAAGCCCTGGCCGACCGGCTGCTGCTGCACGCGCGCCGCCTGGACATCGAGCACCCGGTCACCGGTGCGATGATGCGTTTCGAAGCCCCCTGCCCATTCTGAACACCTCTATCCGATACCGCACACCATGAGCCTCGCAGCCCAGCACCTCACCGTTCTCACCGGCGCCTCGCGCGGCATGGGCCTGGCCATGGCCCGCCACCTGCTCACGCCCGACCGCATCCTGCTGTGCATCTCGCGCCGCACCAGCCCCGAGCTGGAAGACCTGGCCCGCCTGCGCGAGGCCACGCTGGTGCAGTGGTCCATGGACCTGAGCCAGCCCAGCCAGGTCGCCGTGCGGCTGGACGCCTGGCTGGACGCGCAACCCACCGCCGACATCGCCAGCGCCACGCTCATCAACAACGCCGGCATGATCCCGCGCATCGGCCCGATCGACCAGTGCCCCGGCAACGAACTGGAAGACGCGCTGCGCGTCGGGCTCGAAGCTCCGATGCAGCTGACGGCCGCCTTCCTGCGCGCCACCGGCCACTGGGTCGCTGCCGGGTGGCGCGGCCCGCGCAAGGTGCTCAACATCTCCAGCGGCCTGGGCCGCCACGCCATGGCCGCACAGGCACCGTACTGCGCGGCCAAGGCCGGCCTGGACCACTTCACCCGCTGCAGCGCGCTGGACGAGGCGCAGCGCACACACGGCGCGAAGCTGGTGTCGCTGGCGCCCGGCGTGATCGACACCGACATGCAGGAACACCTGCGCGCCGGCGACCCGCAAGCCTTCCCCGACCGCGAACGCTTCATGGAACTCCAGCGCCAGGGGCAGCTCACAAGCCCGGAAGAAGCCGCCGCCCGCGTGCTGACCTGGCTGCAGCGCCCCGACTTTGGCGACCAGCCGGTGGCCGACGTCCGGGACTGACCCGGCCGGGCGGCACCACCGAGGACCCGCCATGCCCCCGACCGTTCCGCTCCACACCACCCGCCGCCAGTGGCTGGCCATGGCCGCCGGCAGCGCGGCCGGCCTGGCCCAGGCGCAAACCGCCGATCCGTTCTGGCGCCTGCTGCGAGAAGGCGGCTGCACCGTGCTGATGCGCCATGCGCAGACCGAGCCGGGGGTGGGCGACCCACCGGGCTTCACGCTCGGCCAGTGTCGCACCCAGCGCAACCTCAACGCCGACGGGCGCGAACAGTCGCGCCGCGTGGGTGAGGCCTTCCGGCGCGAGGACATCGCCATCGCCTCGGTGCGCAGCAGCGCCTGGTGCCGCTGCGTGGACACGGCGCAGCTGGCGTTTGGCCGCCACGCGCTTTGGCCGGCGCTCAACTCGTTCTTCCAGGGCCAGGGCGACGGTGATGCGCAGACCCGCGAGGTGCTGGACACCGTGGCCACGCTGCGCGCGCCGGTCAACTGGGTGCTGGTCACGCACCAGGTGAACATCAGCGCGCTGACCGGCGAAGTCCCGGCCATGGGCGAACTGTTCGCCACCCGTCCCGACCCATCCGCTCCCGGCCGGTTGCGGGTGCTGGCCCGGCGAATGGCCTGATCGCCTGGGCGCCATCTGTCCTGCGCTTGATGTGGCACAAGCCCGGTGTAAGCGAGGCCGGCTTACCATGCCTTGTTGATTCCAACACACCATCCACAGAGGAGCATTTCCATGAGCCGTGAAGTCGTCGTCGTCAGCGCTGTCCGTACCGCCATTGGTACTTTTGGTGGCAGCCTCAAGGACAGCCCACCCACCGAACTGGGCGCACTGGTCGTGCGCGAGGCCCTGGCCCGCGCCGGCACCGAAGGCAAGGACGTCGGCCACGTCGTCTTCGGCCACGTGGTCAACACCGAGCCGAAAGACATGTATCTCTCGCGCGTGGCGGCCATCAACGGCGGCTGCGCCGAAGGCACGCCCGCCTTCAACGTCAACCGCCTGTGCGGCTCGGGCTTGCAGGCCATCGTGAACGCCTCCCAGTCCATCCTGCTGGGCGACACCGACATCGCCATCGGCGGCGGTGCCGAGTGCATGAGCCGCGCGCCGTTCGCCAGCCTGAACATGCGCTGGGGTGCCCGCATGGGCGACACCAAGATGGTGGACATGATGATCGGCGCCCTGCACGACCCCTTCCACAACATCCACATGGGCGTGACGGCCGAGAACGTGGCCGCCAAGTACGGCATCACCCGCGAGATGCAGGACGCGCTGGCCGTGGAAAGCCACAACCGCGCCGAGCGCGCCACCGCCGAAGGACGCTTCAAGGACCAGATCGTGCCCGTCATGCTCAAGAGCAAGAAGGGCGACGTGGCCTACGCGACCGACGAACACTTCCGCCCCGGCTGCAAGCCCGAGGACATGAGCAAGCTCAAGCCAGTGTTCATCAAGGAAAACGGCACCGTCACGGCCGGCAACGCCTCGGGCATCAACGACGCCGCCGCGGCCGTGGTGCTGATGGACGCCAAGGCCGCCCAGGCCCGTGGCGCCAAGCCCCTGGCCCGCCTGGTCGGCTACGCCCACACTGGTCTGGATCCCAAGATCATGGGCGTGGGCCCGATCTCGGCCACGCAGGCGGTGCTCAAGCGCACCGGCCTGACGGTGAACGACCTGGACGTGATCGAGGCCAACGAAGCCTTCGCCGCCCAGGCCTGCGCCGTCACCAAAGAACTGGGCCTGGACCCGGCCAAGGTCAACCCCAACGGTTCGGGCATTTCGCTGGGCCACCCCATCGGCGCCACTGGCGCGCTAATCACCGTCAAGGCACTGTACGAACTGCAGCGTGTCAACGGCCGCTATGCCCTCGTCACGATGTGCATCGGCGGCGGCCAGGGTATCGCGGCCATTTTTGAGCGGATGTGAACATCCGCCCCCCCGCGCCGCTTCGCGTCACCCCCCCTGAGGGGGGCGGTGCTGGTGGCCCGGCAAAGCCGGTTCCACGGCACCCTTGAGCAGACACGCGCTCCATTGCATGATCGGCACATGACAGAACCACACTCAGGTTCCATGCGCTGGACCGCCGCGATTGAAGAACTCGAGCGCGGCCTGCTCCAGCGCGACGTGGCCGCCCGGGCGCTGCTGCTGGCGGCGCTGGCGGGTGAACACGTGCTGCTGCTCGGCCCGCCGGGCACGGCCAAGAGCGAACTCGCGCGCCGGCTGCAGCGCCTGCTGCCCGACGCGCACTACTTCGAACGATTGCTCACCCGCTTCTCGGTGCCCGAGGAGCTGTTCGGCCCACTCTCGCTCAAAGCCCTGGAAGACGACCGCTACGAACGGCTGACCGCCGGCTACCTGCCTTCGGCGGAGGTCGCGTTCCTGGACGAAGTCTTCAAGGCCAACTCGGCCATCCTCAACACCTTGCTGGGCCTGTTGCACGAGCGCTGCTTCGACAACGGTCAGCACCGCGTGGCCGTGCCGCTGGTTTGCCTGGTGGGCGCCAGCAACGAGGTGCCGCAGGACGAGAGCCTGCACGCCTTCTACGACCGCTTCCTGCTGCGCGTGCCGGTGGCGCCGGTGGACGACGCGCACTTTGCCGCCCTGCTGCAGACCGCCCTGCCCGAGGGCGAAGCGCCCGCGGAGGCCCAACTGTCATCAGCGTCGCTGCAGGCGCTGCGCGCGCAGGCCGGCGCTGTACGGCTGGGCCGCGAGGTCATGTCCCTGCTGTCGGCGGCCCGCGAGCGGGCGAAAGCCACACAGCAAACCGTCTCCGACCGCCGTTGGCGCCAAACCGCGGCCCTGCTGCAGCTGCAGGCCGCCAGCCGAGACGACGCCGAGGTCTCGATCTGGGACACCTGGCTGCTGCCCTTCACCCTGGCGGCCGACCCGGACCAGGTGCCAGGTTGGACCGACTGGTTCCTGCAGACCGTGGCGCAGGCCACGCCGCTGGCCATCGACGGGCTGGAGCGGGCCGCGACCGCTTTTGAGCAGCAACTGGACGTGGAACGCCGTGCCCCCGCCGACGCGCAAGACGACAGCGCCGGCAAGCTGGCGCTGGCCCGCGCCATCGCCGGACCGAGCAGCGAGAGCGAGCTGGTGCGCATCACCAGCGAGCGGGCGCACCGCCGCTACGGCGCGCTGCACATCCGCGCCCGCGTGGCGCAGGTGGCCGAGGTGCAGCAGCGCGTGGGCGCGGTGCAGACCGAGGTGCACGACACCGCCGACGCGGTACTTGCCCAGGCCAGCACCCACGACTGGCTGCCGCCGTCGTGGCGCGAACGCATCGCGGCCGTGCACATCCAACGCTGCGCACAGGTGGATGCGCTGGCGGCGCGGCTGACCGAACTGCACGCCGGCTTTGCGGCGCTGCCACGGCTGGACGAAGACCGCTCCGAGTTCGTGCCGACCCCGGTCAGCTGGCAGGCCTGAGGGACTGGGAAGACATCGGCCATGACGGTCCCCGCCGACCGCCCCTACCACCACCTCGACGGCATCGCCCGCGAACTGTGGCGCTGGTCGGTGGTCTGCAGCGGCGGCACGGCCGAAGCCCGGCTGACGCAGGCCGCGCCCTGGCACGACGCACTGCTGGCCGGCCGCCTGCCCGACGCCGCGCTGGACCTGGGCGACCCGGAGGCAGTGCCACCGTTGCGTCGCCTGCTGACCGACCTGGACCTGCTCACGCTCACCCAGGGCAACGCATCGCTGACGCGTCAGATGCTGCAGAGCCTGCTCTGGCACCTGGACAGCCTGATCGAACGCCCCGCCGTCGAATCCCGCGCCGCAGCCATCGCCCGCATGGCCGACGAGTTCCGCGAGAACTGGACGCTGCAGCGCCAGGGCTGGGAAGAAGCCCTGGCGCTGCTCAAGTCGCTGGGCGACGCCTCGCACCTGCACTGGGACGACCTCCAGGGCCAGCTCAACCGCCGCGAATGGAGCGAAGCGCGGCGCATCGGCGGTCTGCTGGAAAGGTTGCCCGCGCTGGCCCAGTTCATCGACGCTGTGGGCCGGCGACAGCTGGCCGCGCACCAGCCACTGGCCCGCACCGCCACGACGCAGGCACAGGCCGCCGACCTGGCGGCGCCGCGGCCCACCGACGACGACGAGCGCCGGCCCGAACCCACAGCCGTGGACGGCGTGCACCGCTCGCGGGCTCTGGCCCGCATGACCGGCAGCGAAAGCCTGAACCTGACCCACCCGGTGCTGCGCCGCCTGTGGCGGGCGCGGTTCGCCGAAGCCCAGCTGCTGACCTACGACGACCGCGCACGCGAGCCGCGGCCCAACCCGCGCCCCCAGCCCGACGGCACCGCGGCGCGGCAGCAGGACGCGCACCTGGGCCACGGCCCGCTGATCGTCTGCCTGGACACCTCCGGCTCCATGCAGGGCGCGCCCGAGAACGTGGCCAAGGCCTGTGTGTTGCAGGCCCTGCGCAGCGCCCATGCAGGCGACCGCGCCTGCCGGTTGCTGGCCTTCGGTGGCCCGGGTGAGCTGCTAGAGCGTTCGCTCACGCGCGACGCCGCCGGCTTGGACGCGCTGCTGGACCTGATGGGCCAGGCCTTCGACGGCGGCACCGATGTGCAGACGCCCATCGAGCGCGCGATCGATCAGGTGCAGCAAAGCGGCTGGGAAGACGCCGACTTGCTGATCGTCAGCGACGGTGAGTTCGGGCTGACCGGCGCCACACTGACCCAGATGCGCCAAGCCAAGGAAAGCCTGGGTCTGCGGGTGCACGGCATCCTGATCGGCGACCGCGAAACCATAGGCCTGGTGGAAATCTGCGACGCGCTGCACTGGGTGCGCGACTGGCGGCGCTACGGTCAGGCCAGCGGCGCGGCAGCCGAGGGTTTTTCACCGGTGCACAGCCGCAGCCTCACAGCGATGTACTTTCCCAACGCTATCCGAAGGTAGCCTCCCCCCTGCGCCGCTGCGCGGCTTCCCCCCAGGGGGACCACGCCTGCGGCCCGGCGAAGCCGGTTCCACGGCGTGTGCTGGATCACACGTTGGCGCTCGTACGGGGAACCCTGCCCTTGCAATTGCGGTCCACCGCTCCACACTGTGCGCTGTCCGGGTGTTCCGGACCGCAAGTGTTCTGGAGGTTCAGGTATGTGGAAACGTCTGTCGGTGCTTTGGCTGGCCGTGCGCGGTGACGCGAAGAGGCTTTGGTACGCGCTCGGTCACCCGGAGGCCCCGGGCTGGCTCAAGGCCGGCGCAGCGGCCATCGTGCTCTACCTGCTCTCGCCCATCGACCTGATCCCGGACATGATCCCCATCCTGGGCGTGGTCGACGACCTGGTGATCGTGCCGATGGCGTTGCGCTGGCTGCTGGCTCGCTTGCCGGCCCACATCCGCCGCCACGCAGACGAACGCGCGGGTGGCCAGAGGACCAAAACCATCGACGCCTGAACGCGGGCGTCAGGGCACCAGCGACAGGAACAGGAAGGCGGCGAACAGCACCAGGTGCACGGCACCCTGCATGACGTTGGTGCGCCCGGTGGCCAGGGTGATGGTGCTGACCATGAAGGTCAGCGTGAGCAGGACCAGGTCCTTGGGCGTGAGGCCCAGCACCAGGGGCAGCTCCAGCAGCACCGAGGCCAGCACCACCGCCGGGATGGTCAAACCGATGCTGGCCAGCGCCGAGCCCAGCGCCAGGTTCATGCTGGTCTGCAGCCGGTCGGCCCGCGCAGCGCGCACCGCGGCCCAGGTTTCGGGCAGCAGCACCAGCAGCGCGATGGCGATGCCGATGACCGCCTTGGGCGCCCCCATGGCGGCCACACCCGCCTCGATGGTGGGCGAGAGCTGCTTGGCCAGCCCCACCACCGACACCAGCGACATCAGCAGCAGGCCAAAGCTAGCCCAGGCCTGCGCCACCGTCGGGGGCTGGGCGTGCACCGCCTCATCCGACGCGTTCTGCGGCGGCAGGAAATAGTCGCGGTGGCGCACCGTCTGCACGAAGACGAACACCAGCCACAGAGCCACCGACGACAGCCCGACGAACACCAGCTGCGACACCGTGTAGAGGCCTTCCCCGGCGCTGGTGGTGAAGGTCGGCATGACGAGCGAGAGCCCGGCCAGCGCGACCAGCGCCGCCAACGCGGAGCTGGCACCGGCGAGCTGGAAGCTTTGCTCGTGGTGGTGCAGGCCGCCCACCAGCAGGCACAGGCCCACCACACCGGTGCAGATGATCATGACGGCCGAATAGATGGTGTCGCGCGGCAGGCTGGCCTTGTCCGCGCCGCCGGCCAGCATCATCGAAACGATGAGCGCCACCTCGATCACGGTGATGGCCACCGCCAGCACCAGCGTGCCGAACGGTTCACCCACCCGGTGCGCCACCACTTCGGCGTGGTGCACCGCCGCGATGACCGCGCCCACCAGCATCAGGGCGCACAGCACCAACCAGAAGGTGCCCGCCATGCCGGCGAGAGAAAGGCCCAGCACGGTGGCTGCAGCGATCGGTGTGGCGGTGAACCAGGAGAGCATAGGACGGGGGTTTCAGGCGATGGAGCGGCCACATTGTCCCGGCTGGACCGCGCCCGCGTGCCACCGAAAGGTAAAACCTTGCACTGTCGCGGCCCCAAGGGCTTCAGGAGCCCTGGAATCCGCCGCGGCGGTAGGTCAGCACCAGGGTGTCGCGCCAGCCCAGTTCCCCGGGCACTAGCGGCTGGATCGGCGTGGTCTCGTGGATCACCCGCGCGTCGTCCAGCAGCAGCAGCGACCAGGGTTCGCTGAGCGTGAAGCGCTGGCCGCTGGGGCCGTTGGCGTCAAAGACGCGGCTCTCGCCGCCCTTGATGCCGTGACGACCGAGCATGAACACCGCCACCAGGTGCACCCCGTCGCGGTGCGCGCCTTCGGGCGTGGGCCGGCCAATGCCGTCGGTGGTGTCGATGCGAAACGGGTGCGCTTCGACGAACCAGGGGTGCGCACCGTGCAGTGCCGTCACCGCCTGGCCCACGGTGGCCAGCAAGGTGTGCCACAGCGACGAAGCCACCACCGACGCGTCCATGGGCTCGAACCAGCGCTGCATGCCGCCGTGCAGCGCGTTGTATTCCAGCGGCTGCCAGTGGGCACGGTGCGGGGCCTGCTGCACATCGGCGCCGTCCACCACGAAGCAGCTGTGGCGCCGGCGCCTGTAACGCCCGCCGTCTTTGAGAAAACCGTCCGGCGGCAGGTCGTTCCAGCTTGCGTGCAGGGTTTCGAGGGCCGCTGCGTCGGTGTGCAGCCAGGCCTGCACGTCGGCGGCGCTCAGCAGCGCAAAACCGGTGCGGGCCATGGCGTCGTCCAGCCCGCTCAGGGGCACGTAGGGGGGTGGGTAGGCATGCAGGCTCATGGGCGGGCAGTGTAGCGGCGCACAAGTACCTGACCACCCGCCGTGCCTGCGCAGTTTCTGCGCTGGATCAAACCGGCCTCAACCCCGCACTGTCAAGCTGTGTCCATCGCCAAGGAGGCCGCTATGAACCCCGTCGAATGGACCGATGCCCTGCTGCTGGACTTTGAACCCATGGACAAAGTCCACCGCGAATTCGTGGACTTGCTGGCCATGGCCCAGAGCGCGCCCGACAACGCCTTGCCCCAGGCCTGGTCGGCGGTGCTGGACCACACCGTTCACCACTTCGGGCGTGAAGACGAATGGATGCGCAAGACCCATTTCGCGTCGGCCGACAACCACATCCTGCAGCACCGGGTGGTGCTCAACGTGCTGCGCGAAGGCCTGACCATGGCGCGCGCCGGCGACCTGGCACCGGTGCGCGAAATGGCCGGCGAGCTGGCGGCCTGGTTCGCCAAACACACCCAGTCGCTGGACGCAGCGCTGGCGCTGCACATGCGCCGGGAGATGAGCGAGCGCCCGGCGACGCCGGTGCGCCGTGGCAACCGGCCGCACCGCAACGCGCATCCCCATTGAGCGGGTTCGGACGCATCCGGCCGACCCCGCCCGGCCTCGCCGGAGGCCAGGAACCCGGCCCGTATCACCGAACCCGCGGCTGACAGTTGCCGGGGGTTGGCGGCCGGCCATCGGGCAAGACCCTACAACCTCATGGGGTAAACGATAAGGGGCTTGATATTTGTCAATGGTTATATTGTTTTCAACCGGAGACACCCATGGCACAAGCCCTCAATGTGGCGGCAACAGAGGCAACACCGCCCGAGCCGACCGACACCGCCCCCGCGGCCGAAGACGGCTCGGTCGACCGTGGCCCCTCTGTCTTCAGCCTGCCTCTGGCGCAGCTGCGCTTCTCGGACCCCATCCAGTGGCTCAGGCTCGGCTGGGCCGACTTCCAGCGCTGCCCGCGCATCGGCCTGTTCTACGGCCTGTGTTTCTTCGTCATGGGGCACGCGCTGCTGGCCCTGTTCCAGAAAGCGCCGGAGTACCTGCTGGCGCTCAGCGCGGGTTTCCTGCTGATGGGGCCATTCCTGTGCCTGGGCCTGTACGACGCCAGCAAGGCCATGCAGACACACACGCACCGCCCGTCGCTGCGCGCCTCGCTGGCGGCTTGGCGACCCACGCGGGGCACCATGGCCATCTTTGCCGGTGTGCTGCTGATCCTGGAAATGCTCTGGGGCCGTGCGGCACTGGTGGTGTTCGCGGTGAGCTTTAACACCATGCCCGAAAAAGCGAACTTGCTGGCCATGCTGTTCGATCCGCAGAACATCGGGTTTCTCATCACCTACACGGTGGTCGGTGGCGTCTTCGCCGGTCTGATCTTCGTGACCAGCGTGATCTCCATCCCGATGATCATGGACCGCCAGGTCGACGCGGTCTCGGCGGGCCTGACCAGCATCCGCGCCTGCGTGCAAAACCCGGGCGTGATGCTGCTGTGGGGCGCGCTCATCACCGGCATCATCGTGGTGTCCATGTTGCCGGCCTTCCTGGGCCTGTTCATCGCCGGCCCGGTGATCGGACACGCCACCTGGCACGCCTATCGGCACATCGTGCCGGCGCCCGCCACCGGCGCCTGACGGCCGCCGCCAAAGCGCTCAGCTCTCCGGTGCGGTGGCCTGCGCGCCGCTCTCCAGCCACAGCCGCCGCAACAACCACCAGCCCAGCAGGGTGTCGCTCAGCGCCATCAGGCTCACCACCCACCGCAGCACACCCTCGGGCTGCACGATTTGCAGGTAGGACACCAGCAGCGCGGACAGTGCATTCACCAGCAGCACGAGCCAGAACAGCCCGCGCCGCGGTTGCCAGAGGCGCCAAAGAGGATGCGGCTGGGTCGGCTTCATGGCACCGATTGTGCCGCCGGCCGCGCGCCCTCAGGCCTGCACCACTTCCTGCTCCTGCAGCAGGCGCCACATCACCTTGCCGCTGCCGCTCTTGGGCAGGGCGTCCACGAACTGCACCACGCGCGGCGCCTTGTACACGGCCATGTTCTCGCGGCACCAGTCCAGGATGTCCTGCTCCGTGGTCTGGCCACGGGCGGCCTCGCGCAGCACCACCACCGCCTTCACGCTCTCGCCGCGGTAGGCGTCCTGGGTGCTGATGACGCAGGCCTCGGCGATGGCCGGGTGCTTGAACATCAGCGCCTCCACCTCGGCCGGCCAGACCTTGAAGCCGCTGGCGTTGATCATGCGTTTCAAGCGGTCGGTGATGAAGAAGTAGCCGTCCTCGTCGACCCGGCCGAGGTCGCCGGAGCGGAAGAACTTCTGGCCGTTGAAGTCGATGAAGGCGGCCTCGGTCGCATCGGGCCGCTTCCAGTACCCGCTGAACACCTGGGGGCCGCTGATGATGATCTCGCCCGCCTCGCCCTGCGGCATTTCCTGCAGGGTGTCGGGGTCCACCACGCGCGCGTCCACGCTCAGGAACGGAATGCCCAGGCACTGCTGCTTGGGGTTGTCCGCCGGGTTGTTGTGCGAGGGTGCTGCAGTCTCGGTCAGGCCATAACCTTCGGCGTAGCGCAGGCCGAACTGCTCGAACAGCCGCTGCGCCACCGCCTGCGGCATGGCCGCACCGCCACCGCCGATGAACACCAGGCTGGACAGGTCGTATTGGTCGAAGCGCGGGCTGGCCAGCAGGTCGATCACCATGGTGGGGATGTTGCTCCAGTGCGTGACCTTCCAGGTGGAGATCAGGCGCCCGGCGAGCTCGCGGTCCCAGCGCGGCATGATGACCAGCGTGGCCCCGGTGTACACGCCCGAATGCATGCCCACCACCATGCCGGTGATGTGGAACATGGGCACCACCACCAGCGACACGTTCTCGTGCGTGCCGCCGGTCCACAACTGGCCGGCCACGGCGTTGTGCATCAGGCTGGCGTGGGTGTGCATGCAGCCCTTGGGCAGGCCGGTGGTGCCGCTGGTGTAGGGCAGCACGCTCAGGTCTTCGGGGCGGCGGTCGTGCACCGGCGGCGCGGCGCTACAGGCCAGCGCGTCGGCCCAATCGGCCACGCTGCCGCCGGGCATGGCGGGCAGCGGGTGGCGCGGGCGCAGCCAGGGCTCCCAGGCGGCGGGCATCTCGGCCTGCGGCCCGATGGCGTCGTGGTAGTGCGCCACCACCAGATGCGACAGGCGCTGCGCCTCGGACAGTTCAGCGTTGGCCTTCAGCAGGTCGCCCGCCAGGTCGGCCGCGCTGATGGCGACTTTCACATCCGGGTCGATGATGTAGTGCTTGAGCTCCTCGGCCCGGTTCATGGGGTTGACCGGCACCACCACCGCGTTGGCGCGCAGGATGGCGTAGTGCGCCACCACCCACTGCGGACAGTTCTGCATGAACAGGATGACGCGGTCACCCGCCCGAACACCCTGCGCGTGCAGGTGGGCGGCCAGGCGCTCGGCCTGGTCGTGCAGTTCGCGGTAGGTCGTGGACCGGTCGAAGAAGACCAGGGCCGGCTTGTCCGGGTAGCGCGTGGCGCTGACCACCAGGTTGAACCACAGCGACGTGGCCGGCGGCGTGATGCGGTGCGGCAGCCGTCTGGGCCAGAAACGGTGGTGCGGGCGCACGGCGGCGGGCTGCGAAGTCGCTGGACTCATGGCGGTGTCTCCTGTCTGTTCTGTGGTCGGTGGTGTCTCGCCAAAAAGCATAAGAGGCGGTGCTGCAGAAAGAAAAGCACGGATGTCGCCGGCGGGACCGCCAAACCCCACACGGTGATGGCACGCCTCCTGCTTGTGACCAGTCACGGATGCACCAGATCAGAAGGGATGTGGTCATGCACAGGACGCATGAACCTCCCACGTAAACCCCGATGACTGGCGCATTCCGGCCCGACTACAGTCGGCCTGCCCGATGCGGTTGAGCCCCAAGCTGGTGCACCGCCAGAGCTGTTTTCAATGTCCCCAACGATCCTTCTGAAGAATGGAGTACCGCATGAATGTCAAATCCCTCAAGATGACCGGCCTGGTTCTGGGCGCCATGGCCACACTGGCCGCTGCACCGGCTCATGCCGGCAAGGTGCTGGACGCCGTCAAAAGCCGTGGCCAGGTCGTCTGCGGCGTGAACACCGGCCTGGCGGGTTTTTCGCAGGCCGACAGCAACGGCGCCTGGTCTGGTCTGGACGTGGACTACTGCAAGGCTGTTGCGGCCGCCGTGCTGGGTGACGCGTCCAAGGTGAAGTACGTGCCCCTGAACGCACAGCAGCGCTTCACCGCCCTGCAGTCCGGCGAAATCGACGTGCTCTCGCGCAACACCACCAACACCCTGTCCCGCGATGCTTCGCTGGGTCTGCATTTCGTGGGCGTGAACTACTACGACGGCCAGGGCTTCCTCGTGCCCAAGGGCAAGATCACCAGCGCCAAGCAGCTCAAGGGCGCGACGGTGTGCGTGCAGTCTGGCACCACGACCGAGAAAAACCTGACCGACTTCTCCCGCGCCAACAAGCTCAACATCAAGCCGGTGGTGTTCGAGAAAGTGGAAGCCGCCACGGGCGCTTACTTCTCCGGCCGCTGCCAGGCCTACACGACCGACGCATCCGGTCTGGCCTCGGTGCGCGCCAAGGAAGCCAAAGACCCGACGGCCCACATGATCCTGCCCGACCTGATCTCCAAAGAGCCCCTGGGCCCGATGGTGCGTCGCGGCGACGACGAATGGTTCGCGATCACCAAGTGGGTGCTCAACGGCCTGATCGAAGCCGAGGAGTACGGCATCACACAGGCCAATGTGGACCAGATGAAGAGCAGCACCGATCCGCAGGTCGGCCGCATGCTGGGCGCCACCGAAGACCTGGGCAAGCACCTGGGCCTGGACAAGGAGTGGCTGGCCCGCGCGGTCAAGGCCGTGGGCAACTACGGTGAGAGCTTCGAGCGCAACGTCGGCCCCAAGACGGCGATCAACCTGCCACGCGGCAAGAACAACCTCTGGAGCGCCGGCGGCTTCCTGTACGCGCCTCCGCTGCGCTGATCTGCACGCGTGCGGCACTTGGCCGGCTCCGGCACAAGTGCCCTATGAACTTGTTTCGTAGGGCACTTGTGCCGTTTTTTTAGGCTCACCAGAACCCACCATGTCTCAACCACCCATGATCGAAGCGCGGCCACTGCCCGCCAAGAAGCGACGCTCGATGTCTTGGAACAGCCGCGAAGGCCGGGGCGTGATCTACCAGATCGTGGCCTTGGTCTCTGTTCTGACGCTGATCTGGCTGCTCGTGCGCAACACCTTGCGCAACATGCGCGAGCGTGGCATCCAGAGCGGCTACGACTTCATGAACCAGCCGTTTGGCTTCGATGTCAGCGAGTCGCTCATTCCCTACGACGTGATGAGCACGTACTGGACGGCGTTCGGCATCGGATTGCTCAACACCCTGAAAGTGGCGCTGATCGGCATCGTGCTGGCCACCATCGTCGGCACGCTGATCGGTGTCGGGCGCTTCTCGGCGAACTACCTCGTTCGCAAGCTCTGCTACTGGTACGTAGAGTTCTTCCGCAACGTCCCGATCTACCTGCAACTGCTGATCTGGTACATCGTGTTCACCGAGGTGCTGCCCAGCTTTGAAGAAGCCTGGCAGGCCGGCCACTTCTTCCTCAGCAAAGGGGGCTTCTCATTCCCCTGGCCCGTCTGGCAACTGGGCCAGACACTGGCACTGATCGGCATCCTGGCGGGCACGGTCGCCTCGGTCGCCTACACGCGCAAGGCGCGCAAGCACTTTGACCTCACGGGACACCAGAAACCGGTTCTCTGGGTGTCGCTGGCCCTGATCGGCGGTCTGGCGCTGCTCGGCTGGATCATCGGCGGCGCACCGGGCGAGTGGAGCCTGCCGGTCAAGGGTGACTTTCAGGTCGAAGGAGGCGCCGCCTTCAGCCCCGAATTCCTCGCCTTGCTGATCGGACTGGTGCTCTACACCGCCTCGTTCATCGCCGAGATCGTGCGCTCGGGCATCTCGTCGGTGTCGCTGGGCCAGCACGAGGCCGCCGCCTCGCTCGGCCTGTCCAAGCGGCAATCGATGCGGCTGGTGGTGCTGCCGCAGGCGCTGCGGGTCATCATCCCGCCGCTGACCAGCCAGTACCTGAACCTGACGAAAAACTCCTCGCTCGCGGTGGCCATCGGCTACCCCGATCTCGTGTCGATCGCGCAGACCTCGCTCAACCAGACCGGCCGTGCCATCGAGGCGCTGTCCATCGTGATGCTGGTGTACCTGACCCTGTCGCTCATCACCTCGGCGCTCATGAACTGGTTCAACGCCAGCGCCGCCATCCAGGAGCGCTGACCATGCAGCAGATGCACCAAAACATCCCCGCCCGCCCGATGCCGGGGCACAGCACCGGCGCGATGGCCTGGATCAAAGGCAACCTGTTCTCCAGCCTGCCCAGCAGCCTGGGCACCCTGATCGTGCTGCTGGTGTCCGTCTGGGCCTTCGCCAACGCCTTCGACTGGGCCGTTGCCAAAGCCGTCTTCAGCGCCAACCTCGAGGCCTGCAACAGCGCACGCGGCCTGGGTGCCTGCTGGGGTGTGGTGTCGGAAAAAGGCCGCCTGATCGTGATGGGCCGCTACACCGACACGGAACACTGGCGTCCGGTGATCGCTACGGCCCTGATGCTCGGGGTGGTGGGCATCAGCTGCATGCCCCGTTTCTGGAACAAGACCCTGCCGCTGATCTGGCTGGTCATGCTGGTGGCGTACTACATCCTCATGAAGGGCGGCATGTTCGGTCTCACCGAGGTGCCCACCGACCAGTGGGGCGGTCTGCCGCTCACCGTGATGCTGACCGTGATCTCGATGACCGTGGCCTTTCCGCTGTCCATCCTGGTGGCGCTCGGACGCCGCTCCAGCATGCCGGCCATCAAGACCCTGTGCACGCTCTACGTCGAGCTGATTCGCGGCGTGCCGCTGATCACGGTGCTGTTCATGGCCTCGTTCATGCTGCCGCTGTTCATGCCCGAGGGCGTGAAGATCGACGTGCTGATCCGCGTGCTGGTGGCGATCACCCTGTTTTCGGCCGCCTACATGGCCGAGGTGGTGCGCGGCGGCCTGCAGGCCTTGCCCAAAGGCCAGACCGAAGCCGCCGCCACGCTGGGCCTGACCTACTGGCAGAGCCAGCGCAAGATCGTGCTGCCGCAGGCGCTGTCGATGGTGGTGCCCTCGCTCATGAACACCTTCATCGGCATGTTCAAGGACACCTCGCTGGTCACGATCGTCTCGCTCTACGAACTCACCGGCGCGCTGGCCCTCGCACTCAACGCCGATGCCGACTGGCGTCCGTTCAAGCTCGAAGCCTACTTCTTCATCACGCTGATCTATTTCGTGTTCTGTTTTGCCATGTCGCGCTATTCGCTCTGGGTCGAGCAAAGAACCGCCGTCAGCAAAGTCCGCTGAGCACAGAACACCTCAAGAAAGTCATTCATGAGCCAACAAGAAGCCCCCATCATCCAGTTCGAAGGCGTCAACAAGTGGTACGCCAGCAATGGCTACCACGTGCTGCGCGACATCAACCTGAGTTTTGCCAAGGGCGAGAAGGTTGTGATCTGCGGCCCCTCGGGTTCCGGCAAGTCCACGCTGATCCGCTGCGTCAATGCGCTGGAGGAGTACCAGGAAGGCAAGCTCACGGTGGACGGCACCGTGGTCGGCGACGACCTCAAGGGCGTGGACCGCGTGCGCCGCGAAGTCGGCATGGTGTTCCAGCAGTTCAACCTGTTTCCGCACTTGACCGTGCTGGAAAACCTCATCCTCTCGCCCACCTGGGTGGCCAAGATGCCTCGCAACGAGGCCATCGAGAAGGCCATGCACCAGCTCGAACGCGTGCGCATCGCCGAACATGCCCACAAGTTTCCGCTGCAGCTCTCGGGCGGGCAGCAGCAGCGCGTGGCCATTGCGCGGGCGCTGTGCCTCAAGCCCAAGATCATGCTGTTCGACGAGCCCACTTCGGCGCTCGATCCGGAGATGATCAAAGAGGTGCTGGACGTGATGATCGGCCTGGCCGACCAAGGCATGACCATGTTGTGCGTGACCCACGAAATGGGATTTGCCAAGGCGGTGGCCGACCGTGTGATCTTCATGGACCAGGGCCAGGTGGTGGAACAGAACACCCCCGACGCCTTCTTCAACCACCCCCAGAACGAGCGCAGCAAAGACTTCCTGTCCAAGATCCTGGGCCACTGAAGCGGCACGGTCGGCGCTGCGCGCCAACGGCGGCATGCGCGCCGCCCGGGCGGCAGGTCCGTGCCCAAGCCGCCGGGACACACCCTGGGCGCGAGGGGGCATGAGCACCACCATGGGAACTTCCATGGGCGACGACTTATCATCCAGCCCATGCGCCGAACCCTGCTGCTGTTGATGATCGCCCTGCTGCCCTTGCGCGCCTGGGCCGGCGACGTCATGGCCCTGACGGTCAGCCTGTCTGCGACAGCGGCGGTGGTGCAGACAGGTGTGCCCCCCTGCCACGGCGATAGCGCATCACACACCCCATCGCCGTCGGTTGACACCACAAACGTCGCGCACCACACGGCGCAGACCGACAGCCACAGCGACAACACCCAGGCCAGCTGCACGAGTTGCGACATCTGCCATGTCAGCGCCTTGGGCGGCCCAGCGGTCTGCAGCAGCCCACCATCACCGCTGGTGGGCTTCTCGGCGCCCACCAGCGCCCGTTTTGCCAGCGCCGTCCTGCCCGGCCAGCACAAGCCGCCCATCGCCTGAGCCCACACACCCGTGGTGCGTCCGCTGAGGCCTGCAAGGCCTGTGGCGGACGCCGGTCTGTGATCTCAGGAGAACCCCATGACAAGCCCTCGGCGGTCGACACCGCCCATTGTTCAGCGCCGCTGGCGGCGCTGGCGCGCCGCCACCATCACCACCGCCTGCGTCCTCGCCACCAGCGTGTCGGGCGCACAGGCCCGGCCCGATGTCCTCGCCGCGGCCGACCCGTCCACCGCTGCACCCGCCCTGGGCACGCCCGCTCAGCTGCGCCTGGCCGCCCCCATGCAGATACCCACCCCCCGCGACCTGCGCGAGGCACTGGCCCGTTGGCGCCAGGCCAACGAACGGGTGGCCGAGTTCCCGCGTGGCCACGCCGACCTGCTGCGCTGGGAAGCAGGCCAGGCAGGCTCGACCCAACGTGGCACCACCCCGCCACCCGCCGCCCCGCTGGGGGCAGACGACGCGGTGCGCCAGGCACTGGCCCTGCACCCCGACCTGCTGGAGCGCCCCGGTGCCAACGCGGCCGAGCGCTGGTCGCGCCAGCAGGCGCGGTTGGCGCTGGAGCACAGCGTGCGCCGAAGCTGGATCACCGCCGTGGCCGCGCACACCACGCTGCGCCACCAAGCCGCGGTGCTCGAGAGCGCCCGCATCGGCGCCGAGCTGGGCCAGCGCATGGTCGAGGCCGGCAACTGGAGCCAGGCCCGGCTGTTGCGCGAACAGCTGACGCAGGCCCGCGCCGAAGCCGCATGGCTGCAGTCCCGGCAGACCGCCCACAGCGCAACCGAGGCGCTGGCCCGCCAGCTGGGCCTGTGGCAGGCCGACGCAGTGCAAGCCCTGCCGCTGCGCCTGCCGGCCGAGCTGCCGCCCCTGCCGCCCTCGCCGGCGACTGCAACCGAGGCGCAGGTGCTGGCCAGCCAGCCCACGTTGGCGTGGCAGGCCGAACAGCTGCGCCGGCAGCAGGCGGCCGTGCCGGCAGCGCAGCGCCAGGCCTGGGCCGATGCACTGGCCACGGCCCTGTCGGCCGCGCCCGCGCAGCCGCCCACCCTGGCCGACGCACGGCTGCTCAAGGACCACGCACTGGAACGGGCCGTACAGGCCGAGGCGCAACTGCTGCGGGCGGCGGGTGATCGCCGGTCCTGGGCGCGCGACGCCTGGGCACAGCTGCAAACCACCCAGGCCAGCGCCCGTCACGCCCAGGACGTGATGCTGCCCCTGCTGCAGGCGGCCGAGCAGGAAACCCTGCTGCGCTACAACGGCATGCTGCAAAGCACCTGGGACTTGCTGGCCGCGGCCCGCGAACGCCTGCAGGGTGCACAGGACGCCGCGCGCGCCCGGCGCGACCACTGGCTGGCCCACGCCGACTGGCAAGCCCTGCTGGCCGGCGGCACCTACCGCCCGGCCGCCGCAGACGACAGCGCCAGCACCGCCAACGCCACCCCCGACGGAGACCACTGAGATGAAACAGCCCCCACGCGCACTTCGCTCGCTGCCCTCCGAGGGGGGCGCCAGCGCCTTCGGGCGGCCGGGCGCCGCTGGCCTGCAACGACGCCACTTTTTTGCCGGCGCCGCCACCGCACTGGCCGCCGCCAGCGTAGGCCGCACCGCCCTCGCCGCACTGCCCGAAGCCGTGCAGCAGACCTCGGCCGACACCGCCCCGCCCTGGACGCCGCCCGGCGTCACCGGCGCCGGCCGCCCCTACAACCCCGTGGTCACGCTCAACGGCTGGACCCTGCCCTGGCGCATGAACAACGGTGTCAAGGAGTTCCACCTGGTGGCCGAACCCGTGGTGCGCGAGATGGCGCCCGGCTTCCTGGTCAACATGTGGGGCTACAACGGCCAGAGCCCTGGGCCGACCATCGAAGTGGTCGAAGGCGACAAGGTCCGCATCTTCGTCACCAACCGCCTGCCCGAACACACCACCATCCACTGGCACGGCCAGCGCCTGCCCAACGGCATGGACGGCGTCGGCGGCCTGAACCAGCCGCAGATTCCCGCGGGCAAGACCTTTGTCTACGAGTTCGAAGCCAAGCGCCCTGGCACCTTCATGTACCACCCGCACGCCGACGAGATGACACAGATGGCGATGGGCATGATGGGCTTCTGGGTGACGCACCCCAAAGCCAAACACCCGCTGATCGACGACGTGCAGCGCGACTACTGCTTCCTGCTCAATGCGTTCGATGTCGAGCCCGGCAGCCGCACGCCGCAGGTCAACACCATGCTGGAGCAGAACATCTGGGCCTGGAACAGCCGCGTCTTCCCAGGCATCAGCCCGCTGGTGGCGCGCCTGGGCGACCGGGTGCGGGTGCGCGTGGGCAACCTGACGATGACCAACCACCCGATCCACATCCACGGCATCGAGTTCGAGGTGACCGGAACCGACGGCGGCCCGGTGCCCAGGACCGCGCGCTGGCCCGAGGTGACCACCGACGTGGCGGTGGGCCAGATGCGACAGATCGAGTTCATCGCCGACGAACCCGGCGACTGGGCCATGCACTGCCACAAGAGCCACCACACCATGGGCGCCATGGGGCACAGCGTGCCCACCATGATCGGCGCCGACCACCGAGGCCTGGTCGGGCGGCTGCAGAAGGTCAACCCCGACTACATGGTCATGGGCGAACGCGGCATGGCCGACATGGGCGAGATGCAGATGGAGCTGCCCGACAACACCTTCCCCATGATGACCGGTACCGGACCGTACGGCCCCATCGAGATGGGCGGCATGTTCACCACGCTCAAGGTGCGGGCCAACCAGAAGGCGGGCGACTACAGCGACCCCGGCTGGTACGCCATGCCGGCAGGGACCCAGTCCCGCGAAGTGCCCACGCCAGCCGCAGCGCCCAGCAGTGCAGCCCCCAAAGCCGGCACCCCCGACGCCACCGTCCGCAAGCCAGCGGGCGCCCACAACCACCACTGAAAACCCATGAAGACACCCACCCACCCACGCCGCCGCCTGCTGCAACAGCTGTGCCTGCTGGCTGCCCCCGGCCTGTTGCCCGCCACCGTGTTCGCGCACGGTGACAGCCACCGCAGCCAGCCGCGCGAGCTCGTGCGCGAGCAGAAGCCCTGGGGCATTGCCGCCGCGCCCGCCGAGGCCCGGCGCACCGTGACCATCCGCATGAGCGACGACATGCGCTTCACGCCCTCGCACCTCACGGTGCGCCAAGGTGAAACGCTGCGTTTGCGCATCGACAACCGCGGCAAGATCCTGCACGAGCTGGTGATCGGCACCGCCGAAGAACTGCAGGCCCACGCCGAGCTGATGAAGAAACACCCCGGCATGGAGCACGACGAGCCCTACATGGCCCATGTGAACGCCGGCCAGCGCGGCGAGATCACCTGGACCTTCAACCGCCCGGGCAATTTCGAATTCGCCTGCCTGATCTCCGGCCATTTCGTGGCCGGCATGCGCGGCACCATCCGCGTCACCCCGGCAACCTGAAACCCTTGAATCGGAGCACACCATGCAACGACGTTCCCTGCTGATCGGCGCCGCCTCCCTGCTCGGCGCCGCCGCCCTCACGGCCCAGGCCACCACGCCCAACTCCCCGGCACTGCCGGTGCTGCAGGTCTGGAAAGACCCCAACTGCGGCTGCTGCAACGACTGGATCACCTACCTGCTGCGCGACGGTTTCCAGGTGCAGGTGTTCGACACCGGCAACACCGCCGTGCGCCAGCGCCTGGGCTTGCCGGTCAAGTACGGCTCCTGCCACACCGCGCTGATCGGCGGTTACGTGGTCGAAGGCCATGTGAACGCGCGCGAGATCCGGCGCCTGCTGGCCGAAAAGCCCGCGGCCATCGGCATCACCGTGCCCGGCATGCCCGTGGGCAGCCCCGGCATGGACGGACCCGAGTACGGCGGCCGCAAAGACCCCTACGATGTGCTGCTGGTGCTGCGCGACGGCAGCAGCCGGGTCTACCAGTCCTACCACCGCGGCTGACCGATACCCCTGTTCTCAACCGGAGCTCCCCATGACCCACACCCGAATGAATGCCGCGCTGTGCGGCACGGCGTTCACCCTGCTGCTCACGCTGGCCGCACCCGCCACGGCCCAGACGACCGGCGGACACGACCATGCACACGCAGCACCGGCGCAGAGCACCACCGCCGCGGTCGAACTGCCCTGGAGCGACGCCGAAGTGCGCCGCATCGACACCGCCGCCGGCAAGGTCAGCCTGCGCCACGGCGAGATCAAAAACCTGGACATGCCGCCCATGACCATGGTGTTCCAGGTGCGCGACCCCGCCAGCCTGGCCACACTGGCGGTCGGTGACCAGGTCCGCTTCACCGCCGACAAGTTGCTGGGCGTCTACACGGTGCTGCAGATCCAGAAACGGCCCTGAGGCCAAAAGGTTCACAGGGACACCGGGGCCGTCAGGCATTGGTGGCACAGCCCGGGCAGCGGCGCACGAACAGCGTCGCTGCCCGGGCTTTTTTCACGCCTTCAGACCGCCAGGGGTTCCCTAGACTTCCGTCACCGCTGATCTTTCCGCCCCGACCCGGGATTCAAGAATGTCGTCCAGCTGACGAAATCCACCCATACCCCCCGGAACCGCCATGAGAACCAATCTGCCTGTCACCCAGCAAGAATTTGTGATCCCGGATGGCGTCACCCTGGTCTCGACCACGGACCTCACCAGCCGCATCACGTACTGCAACCCGGCCTTCATCGCCGTCAGTGGTTACTCCCGCGACGAACTCATGGGCCAGCCGCACAACCTGGTGCGCCACCCCGACATGCCGGCCGAGGCTTTTCGCGACATGTGGGCCACGCTGCAAAGCAGCTCCCCCTGGTCGGCGCTGGTGAAGAACCGCCGCAAGAACGGTGACCACTACTGGGTGCTGGCCAACGCTACGCCCATCGTGCAAAACGGCCAGACCACCGGCTTCATGTCGGTGCGCACCAAGCCCGCCCGCGAACAGGTGGAACAGGCCGAGGCACTCTACGCCCGCATGCGGGCAGAAGCAGAAGCGGGACAGCCGTCCATCGCGCTCCACCACGGTCAGGTGGTGCGCACCGGCCTGCGCGGCCGCCTGCAGCGCTGGCTGCGCCCCACGCTGGGCAAGAAGCTGGGCGCCATTGCCCTGGCGCTGGCCTTTGTCGTGCAAGCCATCGAAAGCGCGACCGAAGGGGCTGCCGAGGGCTGGCACATGGCCGCCTGGGTGGTCACGGCGGTGCTGGCGATCGCGGCCGCCGCCACCATGCGCCGCCTGATGGTGGCGCCGCTGGAACGCGCCGTGAACTTCGCCAACCAGATGGCCGCCGGCGACCTGTCGGCCCGCATCGGCACCTCGGGTGGCGGCGAGTTCGGTGAACTGTCCCGGGCCCTGAACCAGCTCAACGTGAACCTTCAGGCGGTCGTCTCCGATGTGCGCCGTGAAGTGGAAGGCGTGCAGGTCGCGTCCAACGAAATCGCCAGCGGCAACCAGGACCTGTCGGCCCGGACCGAGTCCCAGGCCAGCAGCCTGGAAGAGACCGCCGCGTCCATGGAGGAGCTCACCAGCACGGTGGAGCACAGCGCCAACTCGGCACGCGAAGCCAGCGGCCTGTCCGAACGCGCGGCCGCGGTGGCGCGCGAAGGCAACGCGGCCATGGCCGAGGTGATCAGCACCATGGACGACATCAGCCGCTCGTCCAGCCGCATCAGCGACATCATCCAGGTCATCGAGGGCATCTCCTTCCAGACCAACATCCTGGCGCTCAACGCCGCGGTCGAAGCGGCCCGCGCCGGCGAGCAGGGCCGTGGCTTTGCCGTGGTCGCGGCCGAGGTGCGCAGCCTCGCCCAGCGCACTTCCACCGCCGCCAAGGAGATCAAGACCCTGATCGACGAATCGGCCGCGCAGGTGGCCCAGGGTGGCGCCCGCGTGAACAACGCCGGCAAGACCATGGGCCACGTGGTCGAGGCGGTGCAGCAGGTCAACAGCCTGATCGGCGAAATCACCAGCGCCTCGCGCGAACAGTCCTCCGGCCTGTCGCAGATCAACCAGGCCATCGTTCAACTCGATTCGGTCACGCAGCAGAACTCGGCGATGGTCGAGGAGCTCGCCGCCGCGGCCGGTTCGCTGCAGGCCCAGGCGCAGGTGATGCAGGAATCGGTGCGCATCTTCCGCCTCGAGCGCTGAGCCAGGACGAAGCGTCCCCAGGCATGCAGGGGGGTGCATGCTAAGGTAGCGGCATGCCCCGAAACATCCGCTACACCCTGCTCTCGCTGCGCGACCTGCTGGTGTCCATCGGCCCCTTTGCGCTGCTGACCATCGCCCTGCTGGGTCTGGCCTACTGGTGGCTGGACCCCAACCCGCCCAAGCGCGTGGTGCTGGCCACCGGCCCGGCCCAGAGTGCCTACGACGAATTCGGCAAACGCTATGCCGACGCCTTGCGCCGCTACGGCATCACGGTGGAACTGCTGCCCACCGAAGGCTCGTCGGACAACCTGGAGTTGCTGCGCACCGGCAAGGCCGACCTGGGCTTCGTGCAGGGTGGCAGCGCCGACATCGGTTACGACGACGAGGAATCCATCGTCTCGCTCGGCAGCCTGTTCGTGGAACCGCTGTGGCTGTTCTACCGCGAAGATTCGGCACAGCGACTGAACCAGACCACCACCGTGGCCAGCCTGCCCGAACTGCGGGACTGGCGCGTCAACGTGGGCACCCCCGGCAGCGGCGTGCCGCGCCTGTTCGGTACCTTGCTGGACGTGAACCGCGTGGAACGGCAGCAGTTGCGGCTCAGCGAGCTGGCGCAGACACCGGCCACCGTGGCGTTCCTTGAAGGCGAACTGGACGCGGTGGTGTTCGCCTCGGCACCCGAATCGCTGATGGTGCAGATGCTGCTGCAGTCGCCCGGCATCCGCCTGATGGACTTCGCCCAGAGCGAGGCTTACTCGCGCCGCTTCGGTTACCTCACACCGGTGGTCATGCCGCAGGGCGTGGTGGAGCTGTCCAAGAACATCCCCGAGCGCGACATGCGCCTGGTGGCCTCCACCACCAGCCTGCTGGCCAGCGCCAAGACGCACCCGGCCATCCTGCAGCTGTTTGCGCAGACGGCCACCAGCCTGCACGGAGGCGCCAGCTGGTTCAACCGTGCCCGCGAATACCCCAGCCTGGAGCACAGCGAGGTGCCCCTGTCGCCCGAAGCGGTGCGCGCCATCAAGAGCGGGCCGCCCTTCCTGCAGCGCTACCTGCCGTTCTGGCTGGCCAACCTGATCGAGCGCATGTGGCTGGCCATGGGCCTGATCATCGCGCTGGCCTTGCCGCTCTCGCGCATCATCCCGCCGCTCTACACCTTCCGCATCCGCTCGCGCGTGTTCCGCTGGTACGCCGAGCTGCGCGACATCGAGCAGCGCCACGAAACCGCTGCCGCCGATGGCGTGAGCGAGCAGCAACTGCTCGACGAGCTGGCCGAGATGGAAGCCAAGGTGGAGAAAGTGGTGATGCCGCTGGCTTTCACCGACGAGCTCTACGCACTGCGCAACAACATCGCGCTGGTGCGTAACAAGCTGCAACGCAAATGATCAGTCCGGGCGGGTGATCTGCCGCGAGTTGCGCAGCGCCTCGCGTGCCACCGCGTCCAGCGCGTCGTCCACCAGGCCGTGGTCGGCCACCACGCGCAGGCGGCCGAGCTCCTGCAGACGTTCCATGCCCCGCAGGGTCAGCGACACGCTGCGCCCGTTGGCGGCGTTGAACAGAAACATGGTGCCGTGCGGGCTGGCCCAGGTCAGCTGGCAGCGCAGGTCGTGATCGTTATCGCGCAGATCCACCCAGGTGCCCACCGGTAATGGTCCCAGCGACCGAGCGTCGGTCTCGCGCAGGCGATGCCAGTCACTGGCCAGCGGCTGGGTGTCCAGAAAAGCCGGCTGGGTGTCGATGCTCAGGTCGTCCATGAAGCCGGAATCGCGCGCCTCGGCGGGCTGCACCCAGGTCTCGGGCAGCAGCTCGCCCTGGCGGCTGGGCACAAACTCGATGCCGGGTTCGCTGCGCTGCGTCTTGTAGGCCGCCTCGTGCAGACCCATCAGGGTCTGGAAGAAGGCCTCGGCCTGCGGTCGCGGGTAGTCGATGCTGTCCAGGCCCTCTCGCAGCGTGCGCAGCAGACCAGGAATGACCTTGATCAGGCGTGGCCGGTTGCGGCTGGCCAGTGCCAGCTGGCTGGACCACAGCAGGTCGGGCAGCAGTTCCATGTAGCGCAGCGCGGGAGCGTCTGCCGGCAGCGCACCGCTCTGCTGGGCCGCCGCCATGCGCGCCTGCGCCACCACCTGTGACCAGGGCCCGCTGAGGAAGCGCCGCACCACGCCCGGTGCACGCGCAAAGTCGTTGCGCGACTGCATTTCGGTCGCCACGCGTTCGGCCAGCAGGTTGCGCTGCTCCACCTTCACCAGCGTCTGCATGGCCAGGCCGCGCGCGGGCGCCAGCGTCACCACGTCGTTCTTCGCCAATCGCAGCAGCACCTGCGGAAGGACCTCGGGCAGGCTCTGGGTGGGCGCCTGCAGCGCCTGCACCGTTTCCTGCAGTTGCTGCGCGTAGGCGGCAAAGCCGCTGTCCTGCTCGCTGGTGAAGGCCAGGCCGCGGGCGGTGATGACGTCCAGCAGGCGCCGCGCCGGGTTGTGACGGTCGGCAAAAAAGCGCGGGTCGGTGCGGGCCAGCTGCAGCAGCGCCGGCTTGAGGCCCTGCACCAGCTCGCGCACCGGCGCCAGCAGGCGCGTGTCCTCGTGGATGCGGCGCAGCATGAGCGTGACCACCTCGGCCGCCAGCGTGCGCACCATGGCATTGCCCGAGCCGGAGGCGCCCTGGTCGGACACGCCCTGGCCGCTCTGGTCCAGGTTGCCCACCAGCAGCTGGTGCAGGTGGTCGAGGGTGAGCAGCGCGTCGGTGCCGATCAGCGACGCCGCGGGCACGCTGTCGGTGCGTGTCGGGGCAAGGCCGGCCGGTGCCGCACTGCGGGGTGCGGGACGCTGCACCACCTGGAAGCCGGCAGGCTGCACACCCCAGCGGTCGAGCTGCTCGGTCAGTCGGCGGTAGAGCTTTTCCAGTTCCTGCCCCAGCAGCAGGGCGCCCACATTGAGCCAGCGGTTGCGCACCGCTTCGTCCAGGTGCAGACCGCCCAGGGCGCGCATGAAGGCGCCGACCACCACATCCGGCCCCAACGGGTTGCGGACCTGGCGGCGCACCACGTCCAGCCCCTGGGCACGGCTGAGTCGGGCGTTGAAGGCGACGAACTCCTCGTCGGTGGCCATCTTCACCACCTGCTGCAGCCGGGCCTGCTCCACCGTCTCCTGCACCTGGCCGTGGTCCATCAGCTCCAGGTCGTCAAAGCTCAGGCTGTCCAGGCTGCGGCCGGTCGACGGGCGGTCCATGGCCGTGTGGGGCGCAGCGCCCCTGAGCGCCTCGCCCAGCATGGTCAGGAAGCGATCGCCCACCAGCTGGCGGTGGGTTTCGAGCACGGCACGCGCCTGGGCAAAGCCCTGTTTTTCGTGCAGGTTGGCGGCAGCGGCTTCGCGCTGCTGCAGGGCCTCGTACAGCGCGGCCAGCCAGCGCGGCACCCACTCAGCCGACAGGACGAGCGCTTCCTTCAGACAGGCGTCAAAAGGGGATTCGGCTCGGGCATTCATGTCAGGGGCGGCTGCGTTTCACCGGGCAAGAGGGTGGTTCTTGCGGACGATTATGGGCAGCACGCCCCCGATGCAAAGGCCCGATCAGGGGCCGAAAAAACGCCAGTTCAGGGCTTCAGCAGCGCCGCCCAGCCGTCGGCGCCGAGCCCGCGCAAGGTCGCGATGTTGCGCTCGACGATCTTCTCGGCATCGCCCGCATCCGATGCCACGGCGCGCTCGACGCTGTCCTCGCGCAGCAGGTGCAGCGTAGGGTATGGCGCGCGGTTGGTGAAGTGGCTGGGGTCGTTTTCCGCTTCACCCTCGAACAGGAACTGGGGGTGGAAGTTGGCCACCTGCACGGTGCCCTCGAGTTCGTGTTCGGCCACCACGTCATCGACCACGTTCATGAAGTCGTTGAAGACCTCGAAGTCCGGGAACAGCGTGGGGTGCACCAGCAGCGTGGTGTCGACTTCGTCGGCCGGCGTGTTCACCAGCAGGTCCAGCTCACGGTCCAGCTCATCCAGGAACGCGTCCAGGTGCCGCGCGCGGCTGACCACGATGCGCACCTGGTTCTTCACGTACACCGAACGCGCGAACGGGCACAGGTTCAACCCGATCACCGCCTTCTCGATCCAGCGGCGCGTGTCGGCCAAAACGGTGTCGTCAGAGAGTTCCATGGTGCAGCGAAAGAAGGGAAGTTGGTCCAGAGTGCCGCGGAACCGGCTTTGCCGGGCCGCAGGCACTGCCCCCCAGTGGGGGGTGACGCGCCGCCAGGCGCGGCGCGGGGGGCGTTTTAAATCGTTTTAAAACGTGCTCTTTTCGGACGAGCACCTTCTTCGCCCAGACGCTTCTTCTTGTCGGCTTCGTATTCGGTGAAGTTGCCGTCGAAGAAGTACCACTGCGAGTTGCCTTCGCAGGCCAGGATGTGGGTGCAGATGCGGTCGAGGAACCAGCGGTCGTGAGAGATCACCATGGCCGAGCCGGCGAATTCCAGCAGCGCCTCTTCCAGCGCGCGCAGGGTTTCGACGTCCAGGTCGTTCGAGGGTTCGTCGAGCATCAGCACGTTGCCGCCCTGGGCCAGGGTCTTGGCCAGGTGCAGGCGACCGCGCTCACCGCCCGACAGGTTGCCCACCAGCTTCTGCTGGTCGTTACCCTTGAAGTTGAAGCGGCCGATGTAGGCGCGCGAGGGCATGACGAACTTGCCCACGGTGATGTTGTCCAGCCCGCCGGACACGTCCTGCCACACGGTCTTGGTGCCGTCCAGGCTCTCGCGGCTCTGGTCCACGAAGGCCAGCTTGGCGGTCTGGCCGATCTCGACCGTGCCCGAATCCGGCGTCTCGACACCCTGGATCATGCGGAACAGCGTCGACTTGCCGGCGCCGTTGGGGCCGATGATGCCGACGATGGCACCCGGGGGCACCGAGAAGCTCAGGTTGTCGATCAGCACGCGGTCACCGAAGGACTTGCTCACACCCTTGAACTCGATGACCTGGTTGCCCAGGCGCTCGGCCACCGGGATGAAGATCTCGTTGGTCTCGTTGCGCTTCTGGTATTCGACGTCGCTCAGTTCCTCGAAGCGGGCCAGACGCGCCTTGCTCTTGGCCTGACGGCCCTTGGCGTTGGAGCGCACCCACTTGAGTTCTTCCTTCATCGCCTTGGTGCGGGCGTCTTCGGACTTCTGTTCCGTCTCCAGGCGGCGTTCCTTCTGGTCCAGCCAGTCGGAGTAGTTGCCCTTCCACGGAATGCCGTGGCCGCGGTCGAGTTCCAGAATCCACTCGGCGGCGTTGTCCAGGAAGTAGCGGTCGTGGGTGATGGCCACCACGGTACCGGGGAAGCGCTGCAGGAAGTGCTCCAGCCACTCGACCGATTCGGCGTCCAAGTGGTTGGTCGGTTCGTCGAGCAGCAGCATGTCGGGGCGCGAGAGCAGCAGGCGGCACAGGGCCACGCGGCGCTTTTCACCACCCGACAGGTTTTTGATGGCGGCGTCCCAGGGCGGCAGGTTCAGTGCGTCGGCGGCCAGTTCGAGCTGCAGGTCGGAGTTTTCCGAGCCGCTGGCGGCGATGATGGCTTCGAGCTCGGCCTGCTCGGCGGCCAGGGCGTCGAAGTCGGCGTCGGGTTCGGCGTAGGCGGCGTACACCTCTTCCAGGCGGGCCTTGGCCTTGAGCGCACCGCCAATGCCTTCTTCCACCGCCTGGCGCACGGTCTGGTCGGGGTTGAGCTGCGGCTCCTGCGGCAGGTAGCCGATCTGGATGCCCGGCATGGCGATCGCTTCGCCCTCGATCTCCTTGTCGATGCCGGCCATGATCTTGAGCAGCGTGGACTTGCCCGAGCCGTTGAGACCGAGCACGCCGATCTTGGCGCCGGGGAAGAAGCTGATGGAAACGTCCTTCAAGATCTGCCGCTTGGGCGGCACGGTCTTGGTGACACGGTTCATGGAGAAGACGTATTGGGCCATGGCAAGTCTGTGGGGGTGAATGGAGGCGCAGCAGCCCGCGGGGCTGACCAGCGGCACGGCTCCCGGAACGGGGAAGGCCGGCGCCAAAAACGTCAATTATCGCCGGGTGGCGTGGAAGGCGGCTGGTCCTGGGTGTTGCGCAGCGCCTGCTGGGCCACGGCGTCCAGCGCGCTGTCGACCACGCCTCCGGTGGACACGATGCGCAACGCGTCCTGCCCCAGCAGGCGGTCCAGCGTGCGCCGGGTCATGGAATGGGCCAGGCCTTTGGACGAAATGAACATGTAGAGCCCGCCGCGCGGGCTGGTCCAGGTCAGCTGCGCACGCACCCACTCGCCCTGCACCTTCAGGTCCACCCAGGCGCCGGTGCCCAGGTCGGCGGGCATCAGGGGCTCCAGCGGCATGGGGCCGGACGCGGCCTCCACAAAGCCCGCGTCTTGCGCGGCCTGGCCGGCGATCCAGAAGGTTTCAGGTCCGGCTGGGTCCTCGGGTTCGGATTCGTGTTCGTTGCCCGCTGCGGCAGGGTCGATGACCACCGCCGTTCCAGCGGCCGTATCCTGCGCCGGCACGGCCTCGGGCGCCACCACATCGGTCAGCACGATGAACGGCACATGGGTGAGCGTCGGGACGTTAAAGGCCTTCTGGTGCAGGGCCACCAGTTCGTCGAGGAATGCGCCCGTCGGTTCGGCCGGGTAGCCAATGCGCTGCAGACCCTGGTGCAGCTGGGCCACCAGGCGGGGCACCAGCCGCCCCAGGCGGTCCGCGTCGCGGCGGATCAGCGCGGGCTGCACGCTCCAGATCAGGTCGTCGGCCACACCGTCCAGTGATTCCCCCTGTTCGCTCACGGCAACCGGCGCCAGACGCGCTTCGGCCACGGCCTGGGCCCAGGGCCCGGTCAGGAAGCGTTGCAAGAACTCGGGCACGTCCTTGCCCTGCCAGCGCTGCCGGTGCTCGACCGCCAGCCGCTCGGCCAGCGTCTGGCGCTGTTCGGCGTGCAGCAGCGCGCGCGCAGCGTCGGCGCGGCGCTGCAGCTTGCGGGCGTCGTCCTGCTCCCAGCGCTGGCGCAGGCGCCGCAGCAGGCGGGCAAAAATCTCCTCGGACACCTGCACCCGGTTGATGGAGCGCACCGCCGCGCTGACGGATTGCAGGAGCTCGGCAAACCCCTCGTCGGCATGGCTTTGAAAGCCCAGGCTGCGCTGGGTCAGCGCTTCGAGCAGCTGGCGCGCCGGGTGCAAGCGGTCACTGAAGAACCGCGGCTCGGCCTGCGACAGGCTGATCAGCGCTGGCTCCAACAGGCCGATCTGCTGGCGGATGGCCGGCAGCAGGCGCTCGTCGTGCGTCAGGTGCTCCAGCATCAGGCGCACCACCTCCTGGCCCAGCAGGCGCCCCAGGTGCTGGCCACTGACCACCGGCAACTCGGGCGGCTCGGGAGGGGCGGCCACATCGGGCCCGCCACCGGCGCGCGCTGGGCGCTGGCGCAGGCGCTGCAACAGCGGCTCGATCAGATCCAGGTCTTCCAGCGCCGACATCGAGGCCGGCACCGTGTGCAGAAAAGCCGGTCCACCGGTGGCCGGTGCGTTCAGGTCCCCGGCCAGCAGCTGGCGCAGCCGGCCCAGCGTCAACAGCGTGCGCCCCACCGCCTGGCTGGGCGGCTGGTCCGGCGCCAGGCGTGCGTTGGGCGGCTGCAGCGGCTCCACCCCATGGGCCAGCAGCCACTGAATGAGTTCGCGGTACACCTGCCGCAGGCTCTCGCCCAGGAGGCTGGCCACCGGCACGAACAGCGCGCTGCGCTGCGTTGCGTCGGGCACGTGCAGGACCATCAGCGCGCGCAGGGCCGCCGCGTAGGCGCGGGGCCGCAGCGGGTTGAGGTCGGGCTGCACCGTCAACCAGCCCATGAGGTTGCTCACCAGCGCGTTCAGGCGCGGCAGAACCTCGGCCGTCGGCGCCAGCAGGGCCTGTTCGGCGGTGGCGAATTCGATGCTGGCGTTGATCTGCAGGTCGTCCAGCTGGTGCAGGTCGTCAAAGCGCACCGTGGGCTGCGCCAGCGCGTCGGCGCCCTGCCCGTGGTAGAGCACCTGGCGCAGCTGGCGGTGCCAGTCGCGCTTGAGTGCATCGGCGTCGGCCATCAGCTGCTCGACCAGGGTCTCGTCCAGCAGCTCCAGGCCCAGCGGCAGCGGACCCTGTCGGTCCGGGTCACAGGCGGGGGCCAGGCCCACCAGCAGTTCGTCGATCATGCTGCCGGAGATCGACAGCGCGGCCTCCAGCGTGTGCTGCAGCGTCGGGCGCAGCCGACCCGTGTCGTTGGCGACACCAGAACGGATCAGCTGGGGCGTGTGCAGGAAGGTGGGCATGGGGCGTGAACAGGGAGAGGCATTGTCAAACCGTCCACTCTTTTCGGGGCCCGTCAGGCGGCAAGCGGCCTTCGCCAGCAGACGGACTGCAAGCCGTGCGACAATACGGGCCGTTCGGGCACTCCAGTCGGCCCGGCACCAGCGATCACGCTGGGGCGTTCACAGCACACCAAGTGGCGCCCATCCTTGAATCCATCTGCCCGTTCTGGCCCTTTGGCACCTTGCCTGGGGAGTGGCCGATGCCCCCAGCGCCCTGGACGGGCGCCCCAACTGCCAATGAACTTTGAAGACCTGAACCTGGCCCCGGCCATCGTGCAAGCTGTGCGCGAGCACGGTTACGAAACCCCTACCCCCATCCAGGCCGAGGCGATTCCCGCCGTGCTGGCCGGGCGCGATCTGCTCGGCGGTGCCCAGACCGGCACCGGCAAGACCGCGGCCTTCACCCTGCCCATGCTGCACCGCCTCTCGCAAGGCGAGCGCGGCAAGAGCCGCTTCGGCGGCGTGGCCATCCGAGCCCTGGTGCTCACCCCCACGCGAGAGCTGGCAGCCCAGGTCGAGGAATCGGTGCGCACCTACGGCAAACACCTCTCCCTGACCTCCACCGTCGTTTTCGGCGGTGTCGGCATGAACCCGCAGATCAACGCCATGAAGCGCGGCGTGGACATCCTGGTGGCCACCCCCGGTCGCCTGCTCGACCTGCAGCAACAGGGTTTCCTGGACCTGTCCCAGGTGCAGATCCTGGTGCTGGACGAAGCCGACCGCATGCTGGACATGGGCTTCATCCACGACGTCAAGAAGGTGCTGGCCCTGGTGCCCAAAGAAAAGCAGAGCCTGCTGTTCTCGGCCACCTTCAGCGACGAGATCCGCGACCTGGCCAACAACCTGCTCAAGGACCCGCAGAGCATCCAGGTGACCCCGCGCAACACCACGGTGCAGCGTATCACCCAGGTGATCCACCCGGTGGGCCGCGGCAAGAAGAAGGCCCTGCTGGTGCACATCATCAACCAGCACAACTGGAGCCAGATGCTGGTCTTCACGCGCACCAAGTTCGGCGCCAACAACGTGGCCGACTACCTGACCAAGAACGGCATCAAGGCCATGGCGCTGCACGGCAACAAGAGCCAGGGTGCCCGCACCCAGGCATTGGCCGACTTCAAGAGCGGCGACATCCGCGCCCTGGTGGCCACCGACATCGCGGCCCGCGGCATCGACATCGACGAGCTGCCGCACGTCGTCAACTACGAGATCCCCAACGTCAGCGAAGACTATGTGCACCGCATCGGCCGCACCGGCCGCGCGGGCAAGAGCGGGGAAGCCGTCAACCTCGTGAGCCTGGACGAGGAAGGCTTCATGATGGACATCGAGCGCTTCACCAAGCAGCAGATTCCGGTGGAAATCTTCCAGGAATTCATGCCCGAGCCGGGTGAGAAGGCCGAGCCCATCGCCATGGGCCGCCAGACCATCTGGGGTGGCGCGGGCAAGCCGCCCAGCCGCGACGTGATGGCCGCTGCCGCCAAAGCCGCGCGCCAGGAGATGATGACCCGCATCCGCGAGAAGAAGGCGACCGAAAGCCAGCCCAAGGCCCGCGGCCCGCGCCCGCAAGGCGGCGGCCAGCAGGCCAGTGGCGAAGAAGGCCAGGACCGCCCGCCGCGCCGCGACAACGCCGGTGGTGGCAACGGCCAGGGCCCGCGCGCCGACCGCGGTGAAGGTGGTGGCGGCAATGGCCGCAACCGCAACCGCCGCCGTGGCGGTGGTGGCCAGGGCCAGCAGGCCCAGGGTCCGCAACAAGGCCCCGGTCAGAACGCCGGTCAACGCAACGACCGTCCGCCGCGCCAGGACCGTGGTCCGCGTCCGGAACGCGACTTTGAAGACGGCGACCGCGCCGAACGCCAGCCGGGCGCCAACGCGCACCTGGGCAGCCTGCGCATCCGCGACCCGCGCCCCCGCGCCGCGGCGCCCGGCGGCCAGCCCGATCCGCTGCGCACCGGCATCGATTCCATGCGCGCCGGCAAGCGCGGCAACGGCGGTGGCAACAACAAGAACCGAGGCGGCAAGCCCGGTGGTGGCAACGGCGGCCAGCCCGACCCGCTGCGCACCCGCTTCGGCCACATCGGCTGAACGCCTCACGCCTGCACAAAAAGCGGACTTCGGTCTGCTTTTTTTCTGGGGCGCACACATTAAGTGAGCACTAAGTCTTGATGCGAACAATGCACTGCGTCACGGGGGCACCGCCCCTGGACGTATTCCAAAGGAACATTCCATGAACAAGCTGCTCGTCGCTCTGATCGCTTCCCTGACCGTGTTCGCCGCTGGCGCCGCCACGCCGACCGCCGCCGTGACCCCCGCCGCTCCCGCCAAGGCCGCTGCTGCTCCCGCCGCCGCCGCTCCGGCGGCACCCGCTGCTGCCGCTCCGGCAGCCGCCGCTCCGGCCGCCAAGGCCGAAGCCCCCAAGAAGGAAGTGAAGCACGCCAAGAAGGCCAAGAAGGCCAAGGAAGAAGTCAAGGCAGAAGAAAAGAAGTCCTGATCCAGGGTGCTTCTGATCCAAAAGGCGGGAGCGATCCCGCCTTTTTTTGTTTCAATCGCAGACCCGACCGAACCGCTCCGCCCATGAAACTGCTGCTTGCCGAAGACGACACCATGCTGGGCACCGGCATGGAAAAGGCCCTCACCCAGGCCGGCTTCACGGTCGACTGGGTGCGCACCGGACAGCACACGCTGGGCGCCCTGGAGGCGGCCGGTTACAACGTGGTGTTGCTGGACATCGGCCTGCCCGACATCGACGGCCTGCAGGTGTTGCAGCGCATGCGCCAGCTGCGCCAGCACACCCCGGTGCTCATGGTCACGGCGCGCGACGCCGTCAGCGACCGGGTCGCGGGCCTGAACCAGGGCGCCGACGACTACCTCACCAAACCATTCGACCTGGACGAACTCGTGGCACGCATCCACGCGCTGGCCCGGCGCCAGGCGGGCCAGGCCCACCCCAGCCTGCAGCTGGGCCGGCTGGAACTGCGCCCCATCGAACGTGCCGCGCTGCTGGCCGGTCAGCTGTTGCCCCTGTCGCCGCGCGAGTTCGATCTGCTGCACGCGCTGATGCAAAAGCCCGGCGCGGTGCTGTCCATCGAGCAGCTGGAAAACAAGCTGTACGGCTGGGGCCAGGAAGTCTCCAGCAACGCGATCGAGGTGCACCTGCACCACCTGCGGCGCAAGCTCGGTGAGCCCTGGGTGCGCAACGTGCGCGGCGTGGGCTACAAGCTGGTGGAAGTGCAGTGAACTCGATCCGCTCTCGCCTGCTGCTGTGGCAGATTTCGGCCCTGCTGATCACGGCCCTGGTCGTGAGCACCCTGACCTATCGCATCGCACTGGAGGGCTTCAACGAGGTGCAGGACTACGGGCTCGAACAGATCGCCCACACCGTGCTGCGCCACGACGAGACACCGGTCCCGGCGCCAGCGGGACGCTCCCGGCCACCTCCGCCGCTGGACTACACCACGGGCAGCGAAGAACCCACACCGCCGGAAGAGACCGTGACCGAGCCGGCCGATGACGAGCCCGACGACGGGCAGTTCGTCAGCCAGATCTGGAGCGCCAAGGGCGACCTGATCTATGCGTCGGTGCTGGACGATGGTCCGCCGCTGCAGCCGCCGGGCTTTCATTTCGTGGTCTGGGAAGGCCACACCTGGCGGGTCTACACCCTGCCGCGCGAAACCCGCACCGTGCAGGTGGCGGTGACGCGCAACGAACGCAACCAGGGCTTTGCGTCGCGCGTGATCTGGCTGCTGCTGCCCATGGGCCTGCTGGTGCTGCTGCTGGGCGTTCTGATCCACCAAGCGGTTTCGCGCGCCTTGCGCCCGCTCGACCAATTGCGGCGCGACATCGGGCAGCGCGAGATGGCCGAGCTGCACGCCGTGACCCTCACCGACCTGCCCGACGAGGTGGCGCCACTGGCCCACACCCTGAACCAGCTGCTCGAACGCCTGGACCACCTGCTGGCCGGGCAGCGCCAGTTCCTGGCCGACGCGGCGCACGAACTGAACACGCCGCTGGCGGCCATCAAGCTGCAGGCCCAGCTGGCCCGCCGTGCGCAGGCGGGCGAACGCCAGACCGCCCTGGACGATCTGGATGCGGGCATCGAACGCGCCATCCACCTGGCGGCCCAGCTGCTGCAGCTCGCGCGGTTGGAACCTGACCAGCGCCAGCCCATCCAGGAAGCGGTCCGGCTGGACACCCTGGTGCGCCAGTCGGTGGCGGCGTTTTCGGCCGCCGCAGATGCGCGCGGCACCGACCTGGGGCTCGTGCACGCCGACGTGATCGCCACCGTCGGCGATCGCGTCGCCATGCGAGCCCTGCTGGACAACCTGCTCGACAACGCGCTGCGCTACACCCCGCCGGGTGCGCGGATCGATGTAAGCCTGCGCCAGGACAGCCAAGGGGTACTGCTGGAGATCGCCGACAACGGCCCTGGCATCCCCGCGCAAGAGCGCTTACGCGCGACCGAACGCTTCGTGCGCCTGAACCAGACCGACGTCACCGGCAGCGGCCTGGGCCTGGCGATCGCGCGCGAAACGGCCGCCTTGCACGGCGGGACGCTTCAGCTGGACGACACGCCCGGCGGCGGGTTGACAGTGCGCGTGCGGCTGCCACTCTCGCCCCCGCCGTAACCCACACCTTCGTGCAGCACACCCCCGGCGCTGACCTGCACCGCGCAGTACTTGAACTCCGGGATCTTGCCGAACGGGTCGAGCGCCGGGTTGGTCAGCAGGTTGGCCGCCGCTTCCGCGTAGGCAAAGGGGATGTACACCGTGCCCGGCGGCGTGCCGTCGTCGCGCCGGGTGCGCAGCGCCACACGGCCGCGGCGCGAGCGCACCGTCACCACATCGCCGGCCTGCAGGCCCAGGCGCTGCAGCTCGGCGCCGTTCAGGCTCACCGTCGGGCTCGGTTCCACCGCGTCCAGCACCTGGCTGCGGCGCGTCATGCTGCCGGTGTGCCAGTGCTCCAGCTGGCGGCCCGTGATGAGCACCCAGGGGTAATCGGCGTCGGGCGTCTCGGCCGCGGGCCTGAAGGCGGCGGGCACGAGTTGCACGCGACCGTCGCTGGTGGCGAAGTGGTCGGTGAACACGATGGGCTGGCCCGGGTCGTCTTCGCTCAGGCAGGGATAGGTCACGCTGCCCTCGCGTTCCAGCCGCTCCCAGCTGACGCCGGCGATCACACCGTGCATGGCCTGGCGCATCTCCTCGTAGACCTGGGCCACACCGGCTTCTGGTCCTGTGTAGTGCCAGGCCAGGCCCAGGCGCCGGGCCATTTGCTGAATGATCCACAGGTCGGGCTTCGCATCGCCCGGCAGGTCCAGCGCGCGGCGGCCCATCTGCACCATGCGGTCGGTGTTGGTGACCGTGCCCGTCTTTTCCGGCCAGGCACTGGCGGGCAGCACCACATCGGCCAGCCATGCGGTCTCGGTCATGAACAGGTCCTGCACCACCAGATGCTGCAGGCTGGCCAGGCCCTCGCGGGCGTGGTTCAGATCGGGATCGCTCATGGCCGGGTTCTCGCCCATGATGTACATGCCCCACACCTTCTGCGGATCGCTGTCGGGCGCTTTGGCCTTGTGCAGGATTTCAACCACCGTCAGGCCCGGCTGCGGGTCCAGAGGCGTGCCCCAGAACGATTCGAACCACTGGTGCACCTCGGGGTTGGAGACCCGCTGGTAGTTGGGGTACATCATGGGGATCAGACCCGCATCGCTCGCACCCTGCACGTTGTTCTGCCCGCGCAGCGGGTGCAGCCCGGTGCCGGGCCGGCCGATCTGCCCGGTGATGCTGGCCAGGGCGATCAGACAGCGCACGTTATCGGTGCCGTGGGTGTGCTGGCTCACGCCCATGCCCCAGAGGATCATGGACGCTTGGCTCGTCGCGTAGGCGCGCGCCACCTCGCGGATGGTCTGCGGATCGATGCCGCAGATCGGCGCCATGGCTTCGGGCGTGGAGTCTTTCACCTGTTCGCGGATGGCATCGAAGTTGTCCACCCGGCGCGCGATGAACTCGGCGTCGGTCAGGCCCTCTTCGATGATGACGTGCAGCAGTGCGTTGAGCAAGGCCACGTCGGTGTCGGCCTTGAACGGCAGGTGCCGCCACGCGTGGCGGTGCAGGTCGGTGCGGCGCGGGTCGGCCAGCACGATCCGCGTGCCGCGGGCGGCGGCGTTCTTCATCCAGGTGGCGGCCACCGGGTGGTTGCTGGTGGGGTTGGAACCGATCACCAGCACGAAGGCCGCATGCTCCACGTCGCCCACCGGGTTGCTCACCGCGCCCGAGCCCACGCCTTCGAGCAGCGCGGCCACACTGGAGGCGTGGCACAGGCGGGTGCAGTGGTCCACGTTGTTGCTGCCAAAGCCGGTGCGCACCAGCTTCTGGAACAGGTAGGCCTCTTCGTTGCTGCCCTTGGCCGAGCCGAAACCCGCCAGCGCCTTCTTGCCGTGGGTATCGCGCAAGGCCTTCAGGCCACCCGCGGCGATGTCCAGCGCCTCTTCCCAGCTCGCTTCGCGGAACACGGCGCGCCAGTCGTCTGGCCGCGCAGTGGCGTTGGCGTCCTTGGGTACGCCGGGCTTGCGGATCAGCGGCCTGGTCAGGCGTTGCGGGTGGTGCGGATAGTCGAAACCGAAACGCCCCTTGACGCACAGACGGCCCTGGTTGGCCGGGCCGTCGCGGCCTTCCACGGCCACGATGGTGTTGTCCTTGACTTTGTAGGTCAGCAGGCAACCCACACCGCAGTACGGGCAGACCGAGTCCACCGTTTTGTCCACGCGCTGGTCGCCCATCAGCGTCTTGGGGCTGAGCGCACCAGTGGGGCAGGCCTGCACGCATTCGCCGCAGGCCACGCAGCTGCTCGCGCCCATGGGGTCGCCGAGGTCGAACACGATCTGCGCGTGACCGCCGCGGTGTGCGACGCCGATCACGTCGTTCATCTGCGTTTCGCGGCAGGCGCGAACGCATCGCGTGCACTGGATGCAGGCGTCCAGGTTCACCGCCATGGCCGGGTGGCTGAGGTCGGGCTCCGGTGCTGGCGCGCGCAAGGCGCGCAGTTCGGGCCGCACCGTCACGCCCATCGCATCGGCCCATTTGCTCAACTCACCGTGCGGCTGCTCGGGCTTCCCGTCCACCCAATGGTGTCCGGCCTCGGGCCGGTCGGCCAGCAGCAGTTCCAGCACCAGCTGCTGGCTCTTGAGTGCACGATCGCTCTTGGCTAGGACCACCATGTCGGTGGTGACGGCGCGGCAGCACGAGGGCGCCAGCGCGCGCTCGCCAGCGACCTCGACCACGCAGGCGCGACAGTTGCCGTCGGGGCGCAGGCCATCGCTGCAACACAAGTGCGGAATGTCCACGCCATGGCGTTGCGCAGCCTTGAGGATGGTTTCGCCCTCATGGGCCTGCAGGGTCTGTCCATCGAGCTGGAAGGAGATCGTCATTTCGCGCCTTCCACTTCGTGGGCAAAGTACTTCATCACACTGCGCATCGGGTTGGGAGCGGCCTGGCCCAGGCCACAAATGGAGGCGTCGATCATCACGGTGGCCAGGTCGTCCAGCGTGTCGGCGTCCCAGACCTCGGCCTCCATCAGCGTGGCGGCCTTGCCGGTGCCCACGCGGCAGGGCGTGCACTGACCGCAGCTTTCGAGTTCAAAAAAGCGCATGGCGTTGAGTGCTGCATCGCGCGCGCGGTCGTGCTGGCCCAGCACCACCACCGCGGCCGAGCCGATGAAACTGCCGTGCGCTTGCAAGGTGTCGAAGTCCAGCGGCACATCGGCCAGGCTCGCCGGCAGGATACCGCCCGACGCCCCGCCAGGCAGGAAGCCGTACAGCGTGTGCCCCACGGCCATACCGCCGCAGTATTCGTCGACCAGTTCGCGCAGCGTGATGCCGGCGGGCGCCAGCTTCACGCCGGGTTCGCGCACGCGACCGCTGACGCTGAACGAGCGCAGACCCTTGCGACCGTGGCGGCCGAAGCCGCTGAACCAGGCCGGGCCCCGCTGCACGATGTCGCGCACCCAGTACAGGGTCTCGAAGTTGTGTTCCAGCGTAGGTCGACCAAAAAGGCCGACCTGCGCGATGTAGGGCGGGCGCAGACGCGGTTCGCCGCGCTTGCCCTCAATGCTTTCGATCATGGCGGACTCTTCGCCGCAGATGTAGGCGCCTGCGCCACGGCGCAATTCCAGGGTCGGCAGCGGGCACGGCGGGTCGGCTTGCAGGTCGGCCAGGGCCTGCTGCAGGACGGCGCGTGCGCCGTGGTATTCGTCGCGCAGATAGAGGTAGACCGACTCGATGCCCACCATCTGTGCGGCGATCAGCACACCCTCCAGGAAGCGGTGAGGATCGCGTTCGAGGTAGGTGCGATCCTTGAAGGTGCCAGGCTCGCCTTCGTCGATGTTCACCGCCATCAGCCTGGGAGATGCCTGGTCGCGCACGATGCGCCACTTGCGCCCGGCCGGGAAACCCGCCCCGCCCAGGCCGCGCAGGCCCGAGTCCTCCATCGCTTTCAAAACGGCTTCGGCATCTTCTTCGCCGTTGACCACTGCGGCCGCGAGCGCATAGCCGCCGCGGGCGCGGTAGGCGGCGTAGCCCACGCTCGCGGGCGTGGCGTTTTCGTCGCCTCGGGTGATGGCGCCCGGCGCGATGGCCGCCGGGTCGAACACGCCGTCATCGCGCGCAGCCGGGTGCCGGTAGGCACCCGACGTACAGGCCGCCTGCACGGTGGCCGCGTCGGCCCGCAGCACGGGGGACTGCCCGACCACCGCCACCGGCGCCTGTTCGCAACGGCCCACGCAGGGCGCGGGGATCACGCGCACCGCGGTTCCCAGGATGGCGGGCAGACGGTCCAGCAGCGCCTGCGCGCCGGCCATGGCGCAGCTCAGGCCGTCGCACACGCGCACGGTCAGCGCGGCCGGGGTCTCGCCTTCGCGGACGATGTCGAAGTGGTGGTAGAAGCTCGCCACCTCGAACACCTCGGCCATGGACAGGCGCAGCTCGGCCGCCAGCGCCACCAGGTGCGCCTCGTGCAGGCCGTGGTGCGCGTCGTTGAGCCGGTGCAGCAGTTCGATGAGGCGGTCGCGCCGGTGTGGTCCGGGGCCGATGAGGGCACGCACCTGCTCGCGCGCAGCGTCGTCGGGCTGGCGGCCTTTGAGCTGGCCGCGGCGGCGCGCGGTGGCGCGCAGGGCGTCGGGACTGATGGAGGCGCGCACCGGGGGCGCGGCGGTGTGGGGCAGTGACATCGTGGGGAAAGCGGCAAGGCCGGACCACCGGGCCCGGGCATGGACAATGGTCGCTGGCGCTCGCAAGCTTGGCAATATGCGCGGCGGCGCCACAGCCATATGAGCCGCGCCGCATAAAGCCCCCTTTACCCTCCCGACATGCCCCAGATCACCCTCCAGCCGGTGTGGACCCTACAGAGCGACGAACAGGGCAGCCTGTCGCCCCGGCTCATCGAACTGCTGTGCCTGGTGCAGCAGCAAGGCAGCCTGCTGGCCGCCTGCCAGGCCATGGGCCTGTCGTACCGCCACGGCTGGGACCTGGTGCGTGGCGGGGAGGCCCTGTTCAACACCACCCTGCTGCACATGGAGCGCGGCAAGGGCTCCACCCTGTCACCGCTGGCCGAAAAACTGGTCTGGGCCGACCACCGCATCCGCGCCCGGCTGCAGCCGGTGCTCGATTCGGTGGCGTCCGAGTTGCGCAGCGAGATTGAGCGCATCGCGTCCGACGCGCCCGACGCTTTCCGCGTCCATGCGAGCCACGGCTTTTCCATCGAAAAGCTGCTCGAAGCCTTGATGACCGAAGGGCAGCCGGTGGCGCGCCGCTACGCCACCAGCACCGCCGCCGCCGCCGCGCTGCGCGACGGCCAGTGCGACGCCTGCGGCGTGCACGTGCCGCTGGGTGCGCAGCAGGGCCGCATGCTGGCCCACCTGGGCCAGTGGCTGCAGGCCGACGACCTGCAGGTGATCGACATCGCCACCCGGCGCCAGGGCCTGATGGTGGCGGCTGGCAACCCGAAAAAGGTCTACGAGCTGGCCGACCTGGCGCGCGACGACGTGCGCTTTGTCAACCGCCCGGCCGATACGGGCACCCGCTTCTTGCTTGATGGCCTGCTGCAGGACCACGGCATCGCCAGCCAGCGCATCCGCGGCTACGAGCAGAGCGAGGCCACGCACGCCGCGGTGGCCGCCTGCGTGGCCAGCGGCCTGGCCGACGTGGGCTTCGGCCTGGAACGGCCGGCGCGCTATTTCCAGCTCGACTTCATGCCCCTGGTGACCGAGCGCTACGTGCTGGTCTGCCACCGCGCCGCGCTGGACCACCCGGTGGCCCAGGCCCTGCTGCGCCTGCTGGCCGACCCGGCGCTGCGCGCCGGCATCAACGCGCTGCCCGGCTACGACGCGCGCGCGGCCGGCAGCGTCACTCCCTGGGCCGAAGCTTTCACCTGAACCCGACCACGCACGCCATGAACGACGACCGCCCCACTCCCGACGCCCCACCCCGGTTCGCCACCCTGATGGTGGCCACCGCCAACGTGCTCAACCTGGCGCAGCCCGGCCGTTCGTTTTACGGAGGCCAGGACCCGTACAGCCAGCACGAGTTCGACCGCAAGGCCGACTGGCTGGGCGACCGTTTCAGATCGCTCAACGCCGACGTGCTGGCGGTGCAGGAGGTGTGGGACGAATTGGCGCTGCGCGCGGCGGTGGCGCGCAGCGGCCTGCAGTACGGCTTTGTGGGCGTGCCGGGCGCTGAAAACGGCCCGGGACAGCACGGCGCGCAAGGCACGCCGCGCGTGGGCATCGTCACCCGGCTGAAGGTCGAGTCGGTGCAGTCGCTGGTCGATTTCCCCGCCGC